>JBGPHC010000001.1:0-542405 GCA_041484195.1 Agriterribacter sp.
AATTTCACTTTACCGAACATGGATGCTAAAGCCTTGAAGAAAGATTGAAAATGCAAAATCCATGCTATGAAAAAAATTGTACCCGTATTAATTATCCTATCAGCTTATTGTTGCGTCCTTCTCTTCCCGAAATTTGTTCTTGCGCAATTGAAATTTGGTAAGAGTTATATCAATGTTTCCAGGGGGAACGCCGGGGGAACTTTCAGGCCTGGAGACACACTTGAAATCCGTGCGACACTTGCCAATGGCAATATTGCCAAAACCATTACTGAGGTCCGGTATAACGATACAATTCCAGCCAATACAACTTATTTAGCCGGAACCCTGAAAATATTGACCAATGAAGGCTTGGTTTATAAATCCTTCACTGATGGTTCAGGCGATGATGGCGGTATGTATGATTTCCTCACGAAGACTATCAGGATTAATGTCGGTAAGACTCCGGGCATTTGCAGCAATACAGGGATTGCTCCTCTTGGAGGCGGCACCGTAAAAAACACTGACAAGCCCTCTTTCTATCTCAGCACCTGCATCACCATGGTGGTTTTCAGAGTGAGAATCTCCGTTGCCATGCCCTATGGAACCCTGCTCACAATCAATGCGGGCGCTTTCCGATATACTGACGGCGTTGCGGGGCAAACAACTTTTTCTCCATTTCCAATGATGCTGTACAGAGACCAGGGTCTTTGTCCAAACCTTACCGGCGCGAATGTAATCATTGACAATAATGGCACATTTGGTTCCGGTATCACGCAAGTGAGAAGCTCATCGGCCATTGTTCCCAATTATCCATTCGTGGGCATCAACGCCAACGTTCCTAACGACAGCACTTATACCATTGTCAACAATAGCAGCGCTAACGGTAGCACCAATCCAAACACTCCTGTTCCGGATCTGGCAAATCCGACCTCAAGAGTATTCAGGGTATGGGATATAATCGGCGACCATACAGGCGCTCTCAGCCCTATATTGGGCAACCCTCCAACCGCACCTGGCACGCCTGGGGGATATATGCTGTTGCTGAATGCGAACTACGCAACTAACCCTACTATTCAACAAAGTGTTTCGGGACTTTGTCCAAATACCTACTACGAATTTTCTGCCTGGTTCAGGAATGTGTGTAGGAAATGCGCCTGCGATTCCAATGGCAGGGGCGCTACTTCAGCCGGTTATTTGCCTCCACCCTGGAATGACTCCGCGGGTGTGAGACCCAATCTTACATTTCAAATAGACGGTGTTGACTATCTCACCACGGGGGATCTCGCCTATTCGGGATCCTGGGTTAAGAAAGGATTCAATTTTCTTACGGGACCTTTACAGACTTCCTGCGTTTTGACGATCCGTAACAATGCACCAGGAGGAGGCGGGAATGACTGGGCAATGGATGATATCATTTTGTCAACCTGCTATCCCAATCTCAATTTCACTCCTTCACCGGTCTTTTCCGGTTGCGTGGGAAATCCTGTGAGTTTTTCCGTTAAAGTGAATTCGTTTTTTAATAACTATACTCAATTCAAATGGCAGAAGAGCACCGACAATGGGGCGACTTACAATGATGCCGGTATCAGTGGTACGGGCTCCCCGGTCTTCAATGGATCGGATTATGAATACACGGTTGCTTATCCTCCATTCCTGGGAAATACATCTGACAGCGGCAATAAATACAGGCTGGTAGTGGCAACCACGGTACCCAATCTCGGTGATCCTAATTGCTCTTTCAGCAATTCCACCGGTATCATCACCTTGGATATTAAACAATGCACCATACTCAGCGTTGAACTGGTTCAATTTACCGGGCATATTCAGAACGACCGTGCCCTTCTGCAATGGGCATCGGAGAATGAGACCGAAAAAATCATTTATACTGTTGAAAGAAGTGATGACGGCAGCAATTTTTCGGCGATTGGTCAGATTCAGGGTTCATTCAATCAGGGCCAATCCTCAGGAAATTATAGCTTTTCTGACCCAAGGCCTGTTTCAGGAAAAACATTTTACAGGCTGCGCATGAACAATTCAACCAGGGACCAGTACAGCCGCATTATTGTTCTAAGCAATGACAAACTGGAATTTGAGCTGAGGTCCGTGATCAATCCATTCTCCAATAGCATAAGGACGGAACTCTTCATGCCGGAAGATGGACAGGTGCTATTTCGTTTGTATGACGCTTACGGAAAACTCATCCTGAAAAAACAGCCCCGCCTTTCAAAAGGGTTAAACAATTTTGAAATGACCCATACTGAAAACCTGAGCAAGGGGATCTATATCCTAAAAATAGACTATGGAGAAACCAGCATCAACCGGAAATTGATGAAACAATAGAGAGCCGGATCACGGTACAGGAGATAAACTCCAGATTGATTCAGGCAGTATTGGGCGCTTGAGCCAGTACTTTTTGAAGAGTGCCCTATGACCATGTCTTTTCATGGTCATTTAATCCATACCCAGACAACAGAGCTTGTTGAAGAATTCACAATCTCTTCAACAGCACCTTAACAAAAACCCTCCATCGCGGAGGGTTTTTGATTATCGATTGAAAAGCCATTACCGGTATTATTTACACCTATAGCTGAATTTAGTGAGTCCATAGAGTTGTATCCCGTCAATATTGTCGCCGGAAGCATACAACTCATTCACATACCCGTCAGCGGTAAATTTAAAATTGGAGAATGCTGTGGTGTAAGTATGAGAGATATTGCCCGAGTTATCATACAGTCTCATCACCACTTTCTTTGGCAGGTTTTTAGACTTGTTGCCGACATTTAGAGCCAATATATAAGGCGACAACTCGTATGCTTCAGGGATAATATATACAAAGTTCTTCGCTGTTTTATCTGTATAATATTCCAGTTCACCATTCAATACCTTCAATTGTCCCGCCACATTTGCTTCAATGGCCGTGAGGTTTCCGTTGGTCCAGGTGTAATTGACAGTGATAGGAACGGTTATGCTTTCCTGGTAAATTTCCTTCTTGATAAGATACCCACCAGCATCGTAATAGTATTTGAAAACTAATTTCACGGAATTGGGGTCGGTAGGGTCGGCAAGCGTATTGAATTCCTTAATCCTTACAGAAGGATCTACCAGAAAATATTCCTTATCGTTGATCCGGATGGTATCGCTGGCGTAAGTAAAATTAGCCGCATAAGTCAGGGAATTACTGAGGCTGTCAAATAATTCCGTCTTTGTTGCGAGATCATTGGTGCCAAATTGGGTTGACAGCGAGGAAAGGCCGATGCCTGACGTGGAGTCTATGGACGAGATTTTTTCCACCCGGCAGTTATCTCCCAGCGGAGGTGAAGTGGGGCCGCCAGTGATGCCGCCATTTTCCGCACTCATTTCCTTTTTACAGGCGGTAAAAAAAAGGGCGATGGTTAAAACTGTTAAAAGCCTTGCCGGTCGGATCATGGTAATTTTTTGAGTACACGGTTTCATTTATAAGACCTGGACTTCATCATTTACGGTGGAATTGGTCTCAATAGTTGGGTGCGATTCCTGATTTTTCTTCTCAAAAAATCGCTTTTGAAAAACAAGAATTGCGATCACGCCAATTGATATTGAAGCATCCGCCACGTTGAATACCGGCCTGAAAAATTCGAATTCCTCACCGCCCCAAATGGGAAACCAGGTTGGGAAATGCGCATTGCTGATGATGGGGAAATACAACATATCCACCACTTTACCGTGGAGAAAGCCCGCATATCCCCCTCCGGGAGGAAGTAGCCTGGAAACGTTTTGCATGAAGGGATCGCTGTTATCAAAAATCAACCCATAAAACATGCTGTCAATCAGGTTGCCGATTGCTCCGGCATAGATCAATGTGGCGCAAACAATGAACCATTTGTTATAGCCCTGCCTGATGATTCGTTGGATATAATAGGTACCAAAAACCACGGCGAAGAGTCTGAACAGAGTCAGGATCATCTTCCCCCAATTCCCTCCAAATTTCCATCCGTAAGCCATTCCTTCATTCTCTATAAAATGCAACCTGAACCAGGAACCGAGGACATATCTTTCCTGCCCGATATAGAAATGAGTCTTGATCCAGATTTTAAGAGTCTGATCTACTAACAAAATCAAGAAAGTCAATAATAATACATGTCTGAACTTCACTTCGAAATGGTTTATCCGCAAATATAAGTAAAACCCCAGAGGCTTGGATTCGGGTCGGTTGGCCGGGATGGGGTCCTGTCAATCTTCTAAAATATTTAACAGCTTCCCCAAGTGGTGATCATGATTGTTGAGTCTTTCCGAATCTCTATTCTTCAAAATATACTCTTTGTACCCGCTGTGAAATTCCTGTCATGATTTCATATGGGATCGTTTGGGCCCATTGGGCTAGTCGGGTAATGGAAAGTCCCTCGCCAAAGATCAATACTTCGTCACCTTCCGAAAGGTCCATGATACCCGTAATGTCTATCATTGCCATATCCATGGCGATTTGGCCCAATACCGGAGCCAACTTTCCGCGAACCAGCACATTGCCTACGCCATTACCCAGGTTGCGCCTGAATCCGTCTGCATAACCTATCCGTATAGTGGCTATTCGGGAATCGCGGGTGATCAATCCCTGCCTCCCATAGCCGATCGTTTCCCCGGCTTTGAGTTCCCTGATCTGCGCAATTGTCGTCTTAAGAGTAGCCATTTCTTTCAATTCAAGTTGCCCCGATGCGGCGCTGTCAACGCCATAGAGTCCGATACCCAATCTCACCATATCGAATTGAAGCTCCGGATGACGGACAATTGCCGCCGAATTGGCGATATGCTTCATGAATGTATAGTTAAGCGAAGTTTCCAATTTCCTGCAGGCTTCCAATAAAATGCCGGCCTGTTTCCTGGTGAACTCGTCCTGCGCGGGATCCTCGCTGGCTGCCAGATGGCTGAAAACAGACTGCACCTTGAACCAATTATTTCCGGAGAGTCTTTGGGCGAGGCCGTCCACTTCGTGCAACTCGAATCCCAGCCTATGCATGCCGCTATCGATCTTTATATGGATCGGGAATTCAGGGATGGCCTCCGATTTCAGGAATTTCTCAAATGCCAGCAACAATCCCTTTGAGAATATTGCGGGCTCCAGATTATGATCCAGTAGAGCACCAAAACTGTTTTCTTCAGGATTCATGACCGCGATGGGTAATGTGATTCCGGCCTTTCGCAATTCTATTCCTTCGTCGGCATAGGCCACGGCCAGGTAATCAATTTTATGGAACTGGAGGATATTGGCGATTTCGTAGGATCCGCTGCCATAGGAAAATGCCTTTACCATCGCCATGATTTTTGTGGATGATTTCAGGCATCGCTGGTATTGTTTCAGATTATGAACCAGGTTAGAAAGGTTGATTTCTAAAACCGTTTGATGGACCTTTTGCTCCAGCAGGCGGCTGACCTGTTCAAATTCAAATACCCTGGCTCCCTTAACCAGGATGGCTTCATCACGGAATTGGGAGGGCTGAAAACGGGTAATCAAATCCTGAGTGGACAGGAAGAAAGCCGTTTGTTCAACAGCTGAATCAAGAATCTCACGATGCGCCGAAATCCGGGTTCCGACACCAATCATCCGGTTTATTCCTCTTTGCCGAAGTGCCGATGCTACCTGTTCGTACAATTCCTTTTCGTCAATCCCTGTTTGAAGGAAATCAGAAAGGATTACTGTATGCGTCCGGTGCTGCCGCTGTTGCACCAGGAAATCAAGGGCGATATTCAGGGAACTGAGGTCGGCGCTATAACTGTCATTAATAACCGAACAATTATTGATCCCGCGTTTCAATTCCAAACGCATGCCGACAGGCCGGATGAATTTCATTCTTTCAGAAACCCTGTCCGTATCAAACCCCATGGCCAGCAACACGCAGCAGCAGGTGATGGCATTGTCAACTGATGCCCGGTCCTGAAAGGGAATTGTGATTCTGAATTCCTTTTCGTGATACAGTCCTACAATGATAGTTCCATGTTCCTGCCTTTGCTCTTTCAGAATCTGCAGGCGCGCGGGGCCGGTTCTGCTCCAGGTAAACAATTCGATATCGCCACGTAATAATGATTTTTCCGATCCCTCCAAATCAAGCCAATCACTGATATTGTCTTTGCAATAAACGAGTTTAGTGCAGTTCCTGAAAAGCCTGAATTTTTCAATGGCTTTTTGCCGGAAGCCTGAAAACCCCTCCTGGTGAGCTTCTCCCAGGTTTGTGAAAACGCCCAGGGTGGGTTGAATCACAGGTTCCAGTTTTTCCATTTCGCCCGGCATGGAAATGCCCGCTTCAAATATTCCCAGTGAATGTTCCGGCCTTATCTGCCATACACTCAAGGGCACACCTATCTGGGAATTATAGCTCCGTGGGCTGCGTACAATATTGAAATCTTCTTCCAGTAATTGATTCAGCCATTCTTTTACGATCGTTTTTCCATTACTGCCTGTGATGCCGATAACGGGAATTTGAAATTGCTTTCTATGCCAGGCCGCCAATGCCTGCAATGCCTCCAGCACCTCAGGCACAACAATGAATCCGGCGTCGGTAAAATCATTTCCTGCAGGTTGGGTTTGAACCACGAAATACCTGACGCCACGCTGATAGAGATCGGGAATGAATTCCTGCCCATTACGTCGTGGACCAGGGAGGGCAAAGAAAAGAGATGATCCGGGGAAAATAATTCTTCTGCTATCCGTCACCAGGTGATCAATGATTGCGCCGGGAGCGCCATGGAAGAGTGTCCCGCCTGTGACATCAGCGATCGTTTTAACAGTGTAGTACCTGCTATTATTTTCCATTTCCTTTTTTAATGGCGCTTTCATCTATTTCACCCGTCAGTCCGGGCCTCTGGTGGTAAATGGAATACAAGATAGAAACCAGCAGGCAGACTACAATTACCACCAGCGAAATATAGATCGAAATATGGATGTCAAAGAATTCGATCAGCATCTTCACACCAATAAAAGCAAGCACCACGGCGATTCCCTGTTGCAGATAGTCGAACTTGTTGACTGCGCCCTTGAGCAGAAAAAACAGGGAGCGAAGACCAAGCACTGCGAAAATATTGGAAGAATAGATCACGAGTATATCATCCTCGCTGAAAGATTTGCTGGCCTTTTCCCGAACCAGTGAAACAACGGTAGGAATGGAATCCATTGCAAAAACAATATCCACAAATGCCAGCATCAGCACTACCAGTGAAAGGGTTGTTAGAAAGATACGGCCTTGCCGCCTGAAGAAAAATCGCCCCTTGGGTTCCACGGAAGAAACCCTTAGATACTTGCGGATGAGCCTGTAAATCTTGCTATCGCCCGGATCGAATTCTTCTTCGTCTTTCTTAAAGAAGAGTTTGAAACCCGTGTAAAGCAGGAAGGCCCCAAAAATATATAATAGCCAATGAAACCTTTCTATCAATTCAATCCCGATTGCAATGAAAATGACCCTGAGAACAATGGCCAGCAGGATGCCCACAAGCAAGGCTCGGGCGGTATCGAATTCATCCACTTTGAAATAGACAAAAATGAGGATGAAGACAAAAATATTGTCGATGCTGAGCGACCATTCCATCAGGTAGGCTGTGAAATATTTGGTGGCCACTACCGGGCTTTTTTCAAAAAAAAGGAAAATGCAGAAGGCGACGGAAAGTCCTACCCAAAACAATGTTTGAATTAATGCTTTCCGTATGCTTATGATGGAATGCTTCTTACTGAGCAGACCCAGATCAATTATCAACGCCAATACTAAAACCACTACGAAGGTGAGATATGTCACTTCGGTTACCGTCATTGAATCTTTTTAGGGCGCCAAAGATAAGACATTGTGCCTAAGCGGATGTATCTCAATGTGAGGAAGACGAAGCAGGACCCTCGTTCAGCCCTGGTATTTCTTTCTCCTGGCCCATGCATATATAAGGGTAAGCAGGATGATAATTATTGAAGGAAGCAGAATATTTATGAATTGCCAATAAGTCCTGCCCGATTCCAGTTTCTTCTTGTCGAGCAGGCGAAGCGCGTAACTTTTTGACCTGGTTTCAAGAATGCCCGGGTTACCTACCATATATTCAAGAGCATTCAAAAGGAAATCCCTGTTGGCGTATTGATACATAGTATAAGCGTTTTGTCCCATTGCGAGCGGCCCCTTGTCCTGCGAAATGGAATTGGTCACGATATCCGCATCCGACACCACAATCATTTTGCCTTCTTTTTCAGAACTTGCGAGGAAGGGTTTACCATAAACTCTGGCCATAGTATCGGCGAAGTTGGAAGAAATCCGATTGGCGAATAGGGAATTGAATTTGCCTTCGAGCAATACCGCGATGGGAATGTCTGATCTGTTAAATGTCTTCAGGTCTTCCTCAGATCTCACGCTATTCCATTCCACTTTTGCCGGGGCCGGCAATATTCTTGATTCCCGGGAACTTGCCAATAAGATTGTTTTCCGGATGCCGGAGGCTTTAACCGTATCAATGGACTGGGGAAATTGCGACAATATATAATCCAGGTTTTTAGAGATTGGATTATCATTGGGGCTGGCCAGAAGTGGAAAATATGGCCAGGGCAATAACTGGATCTGCGGCTTATCCCCAACCATGCCGACCACAGAGGGTATCTGTGTGCAATTGAGATCCTGCACCAGGTCCTGGTTAATCCGAACACCGTATTTAAATAACTGGTCCTCCAGGTTCAATCCCATATCGAATGCCACAAAATCACCCTGGCTTCTTTGGAGGCTGTCCAGGCTGGCATAGAGGTTGTCAATGAACCAGAGAACCCGACCTCCATGCATTATGTACTGGTCTATTTTTAATTTCTGACTTTCACTAAATTTTTGAATGGGCTTCACGATTAGCATAGCGCCGAACGCGGAAGGTATCGTGTGCACACTGTCGATGGGGATGATGCCGAAGCCATAATTTTGCTTCAGGTTTCTTTGGATAAGATCATACACTTCAAAATTTACGGGCTCACCATTGCCTGAAAGGTATCCTATTACAGGAACGCTGTCCTGGATTATTTTGGCGATAGAGCCGGCAAATTTGTATTCAAGTAATGCTTCTGCATTATTCAGGGAATTGATACCATCGATGGCGCTCTGCCCCTGGAGAAAATCCACACCCATGAGCCGATCCTTGTATTCCAGGATGGCTCCCGGATATACGAGACGCTGTTCCTCTCCTTCCCCCTCCTTAGCCTGCGCCTTTACGTTAGTTGGGTTGATACCCATCCGGCTCAGCGAATCCGCCAGCGCGGCCTTTGATGAATCATTGAGGCCCTTGCCGGGACTCCTGAATGTAAATTGAATTTTATTTCCACTGATTTCCCTGAATTCCTCCAGCATCCCGCGTGCGCTGTTTGAAAGTTTTCTGAATCCTGCCGGAAGATTTCCTTCCATGAATACTGTGATCTTCACATTCTCATTCAGTCCTCGCAGCAGGTCCCTGGTGGCAGGTGACAGCGTGAAACGTTTTTCGGCGGTAAGATCTATTCTGCCATGCCAGACAGACGCGATGAAATTAATGACTAGCAGTGCTGCCAGGAGATATATCCAACCATATTTCAATCGTAACAATCTTTTCATAGTGCCGGCTGTCGTCGCGCCAGATTTTTATCGGTTAGAAAAAGAAAGAAGAATATGAAACTCAGGAAATAAACAGTATCCCTGCTATCCACCGCACCTTTGCTGATATTGCGGTAATGAAAATCGATCCCCAGCATTTCCACATAATAATCTGCCCCCGCCTGCAAGGCCGGTAGTCGGCTGATGGCGTCGAAAGCGCTGTAAAAAAGAAAGCATAGGAACGCGCTCAATAAGAAGGCCACAACAGGATTATTGCTGATACTGCTGCAACAGATGCCAATGGCGGCAAATGAAGAAGCCAGCAGGATCAGCCCAATATAGGAACCGAGGATTCCGCTTCCGTCAATGCCTCCGGTTGACAAATTCCTGATGGTGAAAATATACACAACCGTAGGCAGCAACGCAATCAACACTACGATCATACTCGCGAAATATTTACCCAGGATGATCTGCTCTCTGCTCAGAGGTTTGGTGACGAGAATTTCATAGGTGCCCGATTTGAATTCGTCCGCAAAACTGCGCATAGTTATAGCCGGGATAAGTAATAACAGTATCCAGGGCGCCAGATCGAAAAATTTGTCAAGGGTGGCATATCCAAAATCAAAGATGCTGGTATCAGGAAATACAAATAGAAAGAGTCCGTTGAGCAAGAGAAATATTACTATTGCCATACAACCTGTGAGACTACTGAAAAACTGCCCGAGTTCCTTTTTACAAATTGACCACATGGGTTAAACACGTTCTTAATTATAGAAAATCCACCAAAAACAGGATTGCAAGATATGAGGCCTAAAAATATTGATTAACTTTCAATTGCCATGTAATAATAGTTTTATTCCTGTGCGAAAGAAAATCGAGGAAAATGAAGCGGATAAAAAAACTACTATGGGTTGCCGGCATTCTCGTGCCGGGTTTGGCTCTCAGTCAGCAAACATATATATGGAATGTGCCGGCCGGCGCCTGGAATGATCCTGGCAGTTGGGAGCCTGCAAGAAATAGTATCGCTGCGAATGATATCCTTGAATTTAATTTCAGCGCATCGGTAACCGACATGCCGGCTTCGGAAACCGTGGGGAGGATCTGGCTGCATAATAATGCAAGCATCATCCTGAATGCCGCCGCCTCTTCAAATATTCTCATTGGTAATCCTTCAGTGGCCGCTCCACATCTGCTGGTAGAGCAGGGGTCTGAATTGGATCTCGAAGGAAATAATCCCATTGTATTGGACATTATGGGCGGTTCTTCCGGCATAGTTGATGGAAGGATCAAAGTCGCGGGTTCGGCCCATAGGCTTTTGACCAATGATCCGGCTTCCCTGTTCTTCAGAAACGGATCGGTATTTGCCAGCAATTCGGGATTCACGGGCAATGCATTTGGCAGCACGCGACTCAATTCTGTAATATTTCAATCGGGCTCAACCTATCATAATAAGGCAGGTGGCAATCCTTTTGGCGCGGCACAGCCCGCTACTGTCATCAATTTTCAGTCGGGCAGCCTTTATATCCACCAGGTGAGTACAGCCATGTCCCTCGCGGGGAGGGTTTACGGGAATTTGGAAATCGCCGCGAATACTTCTTATAATATTACATTGAACAATGACTGGACTATTCTAAATGATCTTCGCTTAAATGGATTCAATTTTTCATTCAGCCCAATTCCCAGCAATGGACTCGTAAAAATTCAGGGCGATATTATCTGCAACGGAGCCGCATCGCTTACTCTCGGAACCATGACGACTACCAACCGGGTAGAACTCGCGGGTGCGGTGCAGCATATCGGCTCCGGAGGAGGAAGCGGATCCATTACCATACAAAACCTATGGGCAAATAATGAACAGTCTATTTTGGACAGGCCCTTATTGGTCAATGGAGTATTGGAATTGCGCAAGGGAAGGATCAACAGTTCCAATTCCAGTATCATTACACTTTCATCAACGGCATCCCTGCTGAGTTGTGACCACGATTATAACAATCTTCCATACCTGAACTGTGGATGTGACCAGAGTTATATTGAGGGGCCCGTCAAATGGACCGGAATCAGTCCGGCTTCAATCATTGGAATCCCGGTTGGCAAAAATGGCAAACTGAGGCCGGTCTTTCTCCATAACGCATCAGGTGATTTTACAATTGAATATTTTCGGGAAGATCCAGGTCTAATCAGCGCCAGTTTGGCCACGGGCATTGATCATATAAGTGGTATTGAATACTGGAATATCAGCGCTTCGGGCTCCGCGGAAATCGAGCTTAGTTTCTATGACCCGAATAGCGGGGGAGTCAGCGACATTTCGGCTTTGAGGCTGGCCAGGTTTGATGGATCTTATTGGACTGACGAAGGCGTCAGCGTCAGTTCCGGAACCGCAGGATCCAATGGCTCTGTTACCAGCAATACTCTAACTGAATTTGGATTTTTTTCACTGGCCAGCGCGAGTGCCTATCCTGCCAACCCACTTCCCCTTGTTTTGATTGACTGGAAGGCAATTGTAAAACAGCAAGCCATTTTACTTAAATGGAAGACGGCGGGAATTGAGAACATCTATCAGTTTGCCCTGGAAAAAAGTCATGATGGCCGTTATTTTAAGCCTTTTCAAATCCTGAGAACCGGAAACAGTGGCCATGCTACTGATTATGAGTGGAGTGATGGAAATCCTTTCGATGGGTCGAATTATTACAGGCTTCAGGTTCTGGATGCCGACAGGCAAGTTTATTATTCGAAAACCATTCAGGTCAATTTTAAATATACTTCCGGCATAATGGTATTCCCTAACCCAACCAGGGATAAATTATGTATAAAATTCCCAGCCCAAAGCAGCATTTATGGAATGCGGATTGTCAATAGTAGCGGCTCAGTCATAAGAACAGTTCCAACCGGGTCAGTTAGCACAATTGACCTTGACCTACGAGACTTACCTACCGGGATTTATTTCATTGAAGCCTGGAATTCATGGCACCACATTATTGAGAGATTCATAAAGTTTTGATTATAGCCCCAAAACCAACTGCAAATCTGCCCCGCCAATGGCGGGGCTTTTTATGGAATAATCATGCCCCGGCATCCTATTGAATTAAAAAATAGACTATGAACAGGGTGAACAGATTATTCCCAATGGTATTATTGTTTTTTGCCGGTCAGGTAAATGCCCAAATTGAACCTGCGGCTCCCCCTCCACCTCCAAAGGTTGTCCCGAAAATCGAAAAGGAAAGACCGGCTGTTCCACCTCCGCCTCCCGTGCTGAAAGCGAAGCCAACTACGCCTCCGCCTCCGCCGCCACCACCGGCGAAACTGGTTCCACCGCTCAAGGCAGCTCCCACTGCTCAAAATACGGTAAAGCTCGTTCCGCCTCCGCCGCCTCCAAGAATGGTTGCTCAAAAACCTGCGCCTATCGCACCACGGGTACACAAGCCCGCTCCGCCGCCACCTCCTCCTCCATTGCCCAAAGTAAAAGAGAGGTCTGAATAGGCATTCTGTAATTAATTTCTTGCTGTAACCATTCAGGGATGTCTTTATAAGTCGGCTTTAGCCTACATTAAGCCCCTGACCTTCATTATCACCAGGGGGGGGTTGTCAGTCTCTGTATGAAGGCGGCAAAATGCCTTAGAATGGCCTATATCAGGATCGTGAAATTATCATAGATCAATTCAATTGACGAACTGAATTGAGGGTGGCAGTATTTTCCAACTGGAGAATGATCATGAGGAAATGAGAGAGCCGGATTATTTCATTTTCGTTTCTAAAAAATTCATTGGCCTAAGGCTGAACAAATTTCGAGGTGGAACGAGTGCTCAGATATTACATATACTCTCTTGCCAGCGGGCATGGGCGGCGCATCTCCTTTTCATAGAATCCAAAAAAAGCCTCTTTCTGAGTGAAAGAGGCTACAAGAAAATCTTTTGCCTGCTACACCGCGAAACTTTCTCCGCAACCACAGGTACGGGAAGCGTTGGGATTGCTGAAATAAAATCCCTTCCCATTGAGTCCGTCGCTGAAATCGAGCGTGGTATTGCAGAGATAAAGAAAACTCTTCAGATCAGTAACCACTTTCATGCCATTGTCCTCAAAAACCTGGTCCATGGGTTTTGATTCGTTGTCGAAATCAAGTTTGTAGCTCAATCCCGAACATCCACCACCCACTACGGATACACGAAGAAAATAATCATTCGTGTTTTCGATATGGGCTTCCTTCATGAGGTGTTTAACCTTTTCACGGGCTTTGTCACTTATGAATATCATTTTTTATTTTTTTTGATTACCGCCTGCATTTGAAGGCCAAGGCTCCATCCTGCAGACAAATTAAATATTAAATACGTAATTTTTACTCTCATGGCGGCTTCCCGGGCCCGGGACTAACCTCCCGGACCATTTTAGAATCAACACTGCTATCAATGATGTTTCCATTCCACAAGATCCGGATCCATTCCTTCTTTATACATTTCCCAAAGCGGGCTCAATTCCCGGAGTCTTTTCACTGTATCTGAAACCTGCTCAGCAACATAGACTATTTCTTCTTCCGTGTTGAAGCGCCCAAGACTGAATCGTATCGAACTGCGTGCAAGCCCATCTCCAACTCCCAGGGCCTTGAGCACATGGGATGGTTCCATACTGGCAGATGTGCAAGCCGAACCAGTTGACAGGGCCATATTCTTGTTGAGTCCGATCATCAATGCTTCCGAGTCAATGTACTTGAAAGATATATTGGAAACATGTGGCAAACGACATGCCGGAGATCCGTTGAGATAAGTCTCTTCAACCTGTAATATGGCGCTTTCGAGCCGGTCCCTCAAACCACCCTGGCGATTGGATTCTGCATCCATCTCAAACCCGCACAATTCGCAGGCCTTACCTAATCCAACAATGCCCGGAACATTCAAAGTGCCGCTTCGCATCCCTCTCTCATGTCCCCCACCATCCATTTGAGCTATCAATTTCACCCTAGGATTCTTTCTTCTAACATACAATGCGCCTGTACCCTTGGGTCCATAAATCTTGTGTGCAGAGAAGGCCATGAGGTCAATTCCGTCCTGGTTCACGTTCACGGGTACCTTCCCAACCGCCTGAGTAGCATCGGTAAAAAAAAGCACTTCATGTCTTCTTGTGATCGCGCTAATTTCCGGAATAGGCTGGATGGTGCCAATTTCATTATTAGCATACATAATTGCTACCAGTATGGTATTGGATTTGATGGCTGATTCAAGTTCACGGAGGTCAATCAGCCCCTCCTTATTTACTCCCAGATAAGTTATTTCGGCACCCAGATTTTCCAGATGCTTGCAAGTATCCAGGACTGCTTTGTGCTCAGTAGTGCAGGTAATGATATGGTTTCCCTTCCCAAGATAGGATTCATAAATGCCTTTCAAGGCGAGGTTATCGCTTTCGGTTGCGCCGGCAGTGAAGATGATCTCTTTGGGTTCGGCGCCGACTAATCCTGCCACCTGCTCCCTTGCCAGGTCAACAGCTTCTTCAGCTATCCAGCCAAAACTATGGTTGTGACTGGCAGCATTCCCAAAATTTTGGTTGAAATATGGCAGCATTGCTTCCAGTACCCGCGGATCCACCGGGGTGGTAGCATTGTTGTCGAGGTAAATAGGTAATTTCAGCATATTTCAATTCTGAGCCCTCATCCAGGCCAGGCAAAGCCAGCGGCAAAATTAACCCAATTAGGAATATTGATTATATATTTAACGGTCTCTTGCAGGCCTCGGCTCTGGCATTCAGGAAAACAACAGACAGCTAATCAGTCAGAATTTATTTATATGGTTAAGATAGAACACATTGGAATAGCCGTTGAAAATCTTTCCCGTTCCATTCCCTTATTTGAGAAGCTCTTGAACAGCGCTTGTTACAAGACTGAGGAACTTGTTTCTGAAAACGTGAATACGGCATTCTTCAGGAAGGGCGAAACCAAGATAGAACTACTGGAAAGCCTGACAGAAGATGGTGCGATTGCGAAATTCATTAAAAAAAAGGGTGAGGGAATTCATCATATCGCCTTTGAAGTGGAAGACATAGAAGCCGAAATGGAGCGCCTGGCAGGTGAAGGATTTGTTTTATTGAATAAGAGCCCCAAGCCAGGAGCAGACAATAAATTAATATGTTTTCTGCATCCCAAAAGCACAAACGGAGTGTTGATTGAATTGTGTATGGAAAAAAACAGTGAGGCAACATAATTGCGTTTAGAGAATGGGCCTGATACTTATTGACTCATTCCTCAGCTTTGCTCAGGCCCAATTTGTCAACTGCTATCTGGGCTGCGATCTGGCTGGCGTCTTTTTTATTAAATGCTTTACCTTCCGCAATTAATTCCCCATCCACCACCGCGCCTACGGTAAAAAGTCTCCGGCCATTTTCAAATCTTTCTTCCAGCGTTTCAAATTCCAGGTTCTTGCCATTCTTGTTGGCCCAGCCATAGAGTTTGTTCTTGTGATTGATCTCAAGATTTTCAAGGTCATCAATAAACATATGCGGAATGATGACACGCTTCAGTACCCATTGTTTAGTCCAGCCAAAACCTTTATCCAGGTAAATTGCTCCAATTACTGCCTCCAGGGTATTGCCGAATATCTGGCTTGCCTTGAGGGAGCCGTCGCTCTTATTGTAAAAAGTGATTTTTTTCATCCCCATTTTTACCGCGATATCATTCAGGGTCTGGCGATTCACCATTTTGCTCCGCATTTCTGTGAGAAAGCCTTCGCCTTTATAAGGATAGCGTTTGAAGAGGTAATCAGCCACGATGCCGCTCAGGATGGCGTCACCCAGATATTCCAGGCGTTCATTATTTTCATCGGCGCTTTCTTTAACGGAGCGATGACTGAGTGCTGTCTTATACAGAGAATGGTTGCCAGGTGCAAAACCAAGTACATTGCACAACTGCTTGTAGAAAGATCGATCGGTTTTGTCAATCCCAAGATATTGAATGAAATACCGCACTAACAATAGACCATAAGGTTTATGGAGTAAAATGTAAATTTAGCTGAACTCCCAGAGAGTGTCACCAAGTATATTGATAATAACGAAAATATCAGGCAGAATATTTTTTTACGATAACCGAGGCATTATGGCCGCCAAATCCGAATGTATTGCTCAATGCAGCCCGAACTATGCGTTTTTGCGCCTTATCGAACGTGAAATTCAATTTAGGGTCCAATTCGGGATCATCTGTGAAATGGTTAATGGTTGGGGGTACAATATCGTTACTGACTGCCAGCACGCAGGCAATTGCTTCTATTACTACGGCGGCGCCCAGCAGATGTCCGGTCATTGATTTGGTGGAGCTGATATTTAGTTTGTATGCATGTTCTCCGAATACCGACTGAATCGCCTTCACTTCGGCGATATCGCCCAGCGGGGTAGAAGTGCCGTGCACATTAATATAGTCGATATCTCCTGGTTTCATTTCGGCGTCTTCAAGGGTTGCCATCATTACGCGTTTGGCCCCTAGTCCTTCAGGATGTGGCGCCGTAATATGGTAAGCATCGGCAGTGGCACCGGCTCCCGCAATTTCACATATGATTTTGGCCCCGCGGGCCTTGGCATGCTCTAATTCTTCCAGCACCAGCATGCCGGCTCCTTCTCCCATCACGAATCCATCTCTGTCTTTGTCAAAAGGCCTCGATGCGGTTTTGGGATCGTCATTCCTTTCGCTCAGGGCCCTCATGGCATTGAAGCCCCCAACACCCGCTTCGCTGATCACACTTTCACTGCCACCAGCCAGAATGATATCAGCCTTACCCAAACGAATAAGGTTAAAACTTTCCATAATGGCATGTGTGGAGGAAGCGCAAGCAGAGACCACGGCAAAATTTGGACCCCGGAACCCATATCGCATTGAAATCTGGCCGGCCGCAATATCCAGTATCATTTTGGGGATAAAGAAAGGATTGAATCGTGGTGTGCCATCACCTTTGGCAAAATCCATGACCTCATTTTGAAAGGTGGTCAGACCTCCAATGCCACTGGAAAAAATCACTCCAACACGATCCGGATCCACATTTTCTTTGCTGATACCCGTATCCTGAACAGCCTGGTCGCTGCATACCAGGGCAATCTGCGTGAATCGGTCTAATTTTCGGGATTCTTTTTTGTCGAGGAATTGAGTGGGGTCAAAGTTCTTGACTTCGCAGGCAAACCTGGTTTTGAATTTGGAGGTGTCGAATAGCGTAATCATATCAGCTCCCGATACGCCATTAACCAATCCCTGCCAATACGCTGGCACAGAATTACCCAATGGTGTCAGCGCACCTATTCCGGTTACAACAACTCTTTTTAGATTCATAAACAACTTTACCTGCGATGCAAGAAATGGAAGAGTTACTTGGCATGCTCTTCCAGGTAAGCAACAGCCTGACCTACGGTAGTAATAGTTTCAGCCTGCTCATCCGGGATCGAGATATTGAATTCCTTTTCGAATTCCATGATGAGTTCTACGGTGTCTAATGAGTCGGCACCCAGATCATTGGTGAAAGACGCTTCGGGGGTTACTTCAGCTTCATCAACTCCCAGTTTATCAACAATAATCTTCTTAACTCTTGTTGCAATGTCAGACATGGTTGTAAAATTTGGTTAATACTGGGTGCAAAAATATAGTTTTTGGAATAAAAACAATACCAAATCGCATTTGAGTTGAAAACACCCGTAAATATAAAAACCGGGATTTATTTTGAACTGTTGTCAGCCTTTGTTATTATCCGGCCAAAGTTGTACGGCATGGGGTTTTGGGCTTATTCCAACACCTTGCCTTGGGGGGCCTGGTGCATGAATCCATCAATCTGCTCACAATGAGCAATACCCTCCGTAGATTGATCGGCTGTATCTCTTTATTTGATCCGGTTCATTTATTGTATTTTCAGGTCATTCGTTTTGCCACCGGACCGACCGGGGCCCTTATTCGGCATTTTTTGTATTTTTAGTATTCTCACTATTCCTAAACTAACGGCATGGCGCTCAAAATCATCGATCACGGAACCAAAGAGTACCTGCAAATGGTCAATTTGAGGAATGATATCCTCAGGAGACCTTTAGGACTGCATTTTGAAGAAGAAGAATTGGAAGAGGAAAAGGAAGATGTTCTTATTGGCGCTTTTGATGACGAGAAACTCATTGGTTGTTGTTTGATCACCCGGATGGATTCAACTACCTGCCGCTTGCGCCAGATGGCGGTTCCGAGTACGCTCCAACATAAAGGGATAGGCGCCTCCCTGGTGAGTTTTGCAGAAAATGTGGCCCGCGACATTGGCTACAGGATGATGATGATGCATGCCCGCAAGACCGCCGTTGGCTTTTATGAAAAATTCGGCTACTATATCTCCGGTGATGAATTCATGGAAGTGACCATTCCCCACTATGTAATGCTGAAAAAGCTTCGCTGATACATTGTTCCGGATCCATTTTCTACCTGCCAGCTCAACTTCGCCTCAATAGATTTTTTATCTTCACTTCATGCAAGTGATCGTAACTTATAAAAAGCCCCAGGTATTGCAGGCGCTGCGCTATCATTTCATTACACGCAGGGAGATCCGGTTGATGATCATTCTGGTGAACGTATTTGCCCTGATTTCCGCGGGCCTGCTCTATTTCCATAAAATAACGCCGCTCGCCTTTCTGATCAGCTCCTTTTTATGGTTCTCCATCATGATCACTTTCTGGTGGCTCCTGCCGGCAACCATTTATAGAAAATCTGCCACTTTCAAAGACAAGTTCAAAGTATCCTTGGAAGAGAATCATTTTTATATCGAACACCCCAAAGGAAATAAAAGCTGGGCCTGGAGGGAATTCAGCCAATTGATAGAATCACCTCAATTTTTTCATCTCTATTTTGACAGTCGTAGTTTTTTCCTCCTGCCCAAAGATGTATTCCCCAATAGCGATGAGCTGCATGAAGCCAGGATATTGATGAAGAGAAAAATTGGGAGCGATAAGAAATAGGCGTTGGGGTTTGGTGCACTGCTTAAAACCGGAAGGCTTACGACCAGGTTCCTGATTCAGGTGACCGGATATCGTAAGCCTTCATTTATTTTTTTGCACTTATGGCAAAGATTTCAGCAATACCTCGTTTTTTTGATCCTGCCCGCGTCCAATGCAGGCTGAGTGACAATTACAATTTTTACGGTAACCCTTACCGTAAGCTTCTGCATCTTTTATACCCCCCGTTGGCAGCCTGGTAAGGAGTAATGGATTGAGCGCATGACGACAGAAAAAGGATAAACAAAAATGCAGCAATTAATTTTTTCATTGTGTACGATTTAGACTGTAAAGAAAATACGCGGTTCAGAGAAATGAAATTAATGGAGCCGTTTTTCTGTATTATTGCCGATTTCGCGGGTTTTTGTCAAAAATCGGAGAAATCAGGCGATTCACCGAACCCGCCGAAAAAAAACCGAGGATCGGCTAAAACCCTCTCCACACAAGGGTTTCAAGCCATTTCGCCGCCATGGGTAACGGCGTAAAAAAAATCCATCCCGAAGAATCGGGACGGATTCGTAGGTTTTATAATCCTAACCGTCCTAAGCAAAATTTTTGGAAACTACCATAGTCTTTCCTGCTCGGCCACCTGGATCCGGGGGGCTCCGGGTTGACTATGGTAGCGCCGGATACTTAACTGCAACCCATGCTATTTCCACAATTCAGGCATTTGTAGCAGGTACCACTGCGCACTGTTATATGTCCGCACGTATTACAAGCGGGTGCATCACTTTGCATTCCTTTCAGATGTTCACTCAGTACATTCGCTGTTGTGCCGGTTCTCTGAGCCTTGAAGGGCTGTGACGCAGAGCCGCTATTGGGAGATGTTGGCGCCGCCACTACCCGCAAAGCACTCAACTCCGGCGTCTTGCTTGCATATTCCAGTCCTGTAGGAACATCATCCCAGTCGTCATTACCCATATTACTCAGCTCGGGCTTGTCCAGCACATGTACCAGGTCCGTCCTGCCCAAATATTCATAAGCGAGGCAACGGAACACGAAATCAACAATGGAAGTGGTACTCTTGATATTAGGATGTTCTACCATGCCCGCGGGTTCAAATTTGGTGAACACGAATTTTTCTACAAATTCTTCGAGTGGTACCCCATATTGCAAACCCACCGAAACAGAAATCGCGAAACAATTCATCAGGCTGCGCAATGTGGATCCTTCCTTGGCCAGGTCAATGAATATCTCGCCCAACGTGCCATCAGAATATTCGCCGGTTCGCAGAAAGATGGCCTGTCCGTTGATCTTTGCTTTTTGAGTGAATCCCCGACGCTTGGCTGGCAATGTTTTTCTTTCCACAATCCTGGACAACTGGCGCTTGAGCTTTGTGTCAGTAGATTCCTGCATACGTTTTTGCAGCTCATCAAGCAATTCATCCACCGTGAGCTTGGCCATATCTATCAGTTGGCTGTCCCTGCTATTGCCTTTTCCTGCATCTTCCGAATCGTCTTTGGTTTTTTTGGAATCGCTCTTGTTACTGAGGGGTTGACTGAGTTTAGACCCATCCCGGTAAAGGGCACATGCTTTCAGACCCAGTTTCCAGCTAAGCAAATAGCAATCCGCGATCTCTTCCACGCTGGCTTCATGAGTCAGGTTGATTGTTTTGGAAATGGCGCCGCTGATAAATGGCTGAGCCGCTGACATCATGCGAATATGACCCTGTGGATGGATGAACCTTACACCTCTTTTACCACATTTATTGGCGCAATCGAATACAGCATAATGTTCCTCTTTCAGAAAGGGCGCCCCTTCAATTGTCATGGTTCCGCAGATATAATTATTTGCGGCTTCAATTTCCTTCTGCGAGAATCCCAATTCTTCAAGGAGATTGAAATTCCAATCGTTGTACTGTTCAGGCGTGTAGCCCAGTCTCTCCAGGCAGGCTTCTCCCAGAGAATACTTGTTGAACACAAAGTTGATCTCGAATGCCGATGCCACGGCATTTTCCAATTTCTTGATTTCTTCAGCGATAAATCCTTTTTCTCTTAGCCTTTGGGGGTTGATGAAGGGGGCTCCTGCAAAGCTTGCGGAGCCAACCACATACTTTACAATTGAGTCAATATCTTTTTCATTATGGCCCAGATTCCTCAAGGCCTGGGGTACAGACTGGTTGATGATTTTGAAATATCCGCCACCACTCAATTTTTTGAATTTCACCAGTGCGAAATCGGGTTCAACGCCTGTGGTGTCGCAATCCATTACCAAACCAATGGTGCCGGTAGGGGCGATCACGGTGGTTTGTGCGTTACGATAGCCATGTCTTTCTCCCATCTCAACCGCTTCGTCCCAGGCATTGCAGGCCGCTTTCAATAAATAATCGGGGCAATATTTAGTGTGTAAGCCCTGAGGTTTGATTTGCAATCCTTCATATTCATCTGCATCATAAGCGGCGAGGCGATGATTGCGCATGACGCGTAACATATCCTCGCGGTTCTCTTCATATCTGGGAAAGGTGCCCAGAGTCGCAGCCAACTCGGCGGAAGTCTTGTAGGCGATCCCCGTCATTATTGCGGTGATAGCGCCGGCAATTCCCCTTGCTTCCTCACTGTCATAGGGTATGCCGCTCACCATTAGCATGCTGCCAAGGTTCGCATAACCCAGCCCGAGAGTACGGTAATCATAAGACAATTGTGCCACTTCTTTGGATGGGAATTGAGCCATGAGAACCGATATTTCGAGCACAGTGGTCCAAAGACGCACCGTATATTCGAATCCCTCTACATCAAACAAATTTGTATTGTCATCATGGAAACAGCGCAGATTAACGGATGCAAGATTGCATGCTGTATTGTCGAGGAACATATACTCGCTGCAAGGGTTGGAGGCCCGGATACGTCCACCTTTAGGGCAAGTATGCCACTCGTTGATGGTGGTATCATATTGGGTACCCGGGTCTGCACAACGCCACGCTGCATAAGCAATCTGGTTCCACACCTCTTTGGCCGGTATCCTTTTCATGACACGGCCATCCGTACGGGCCTTTAGTTCCCAGTCTTCGCCTTTTCCCAATCGCTCGAAAAATTCGTTGGGTATGCGTATGGAGTTATTGGAGTTTTGTCCACTCACCGTTCTGTATGCGTCGCCTTCATAGTCGGAAGAATAGCCTGCATTGATCAATGCCGCCACTTTGTTTTCTTCTTCCATTTTCCAGTTGATGAATTCCATCACTTCGGGATGGTCGAGGTCCAGGCAGACCATTTTGGCCGCGCGCCTGGTTGTGCCTCCGCTCTTGATTGCTCCTGCCGCACGATCTCCAATCTTTAAAAAGCTCATCAGACCCGAAGAAGTGCCTCCTCCGCTTAATCTCTCCCCTTCACCTCTTATATTCGAATAATTGGTACCGACACCGCTGCCGTATTTGAATATACGAGCCTCCCTTACCCAGAGGTCCATGATGCCTCCGTCATTTACAAGATCATCTTCCACACTCAGAATGAAACAGGCGTGGGGCTGGGGTCGCTCATAAGCCGAAGTGGATTTTTTTAACTGGCCATCCGCAGGATCAACATAATAATGGCCCTGGGGTTTGCCCTTAATACTATAGGTTTCAAACAAACCGGTATTAAACCATTGAGGGCTGTTGGGAACGCAGGCCTGGTTCAGGATGCAATAAACAACTTCATCATAAAATATATCCGCGTCCTGCCCCGAAGCAAAATATCCATTGCGCAGACCCCATAATTTCCAGCAATTGGCCATCCTATGCGCCACCTGCCTGGCGGAAGTCTCTCTTCCCAAAGAGCCATCTGGCTGGAGCACCCCGGCTTTCCGGAAATATTTCTGGGCCAGGATATCAGTGGCGATCTGGCTCCATTTTTTGGGCACTTCCACATTGTTCATTTCAAACACTACTTCTCCATTGGGATTGCGAATTACCGAAACACGGTAATCGTACTCAAACAAATCAAACACATTTACTCCTTCCCTGGTGAAGTGACGTTTGAACTGCAGGCCGGCGTGCTGATTATTTGACATATCTAAAAAAGTTAAATTATTATTGGAATTTAGAAATAGTTTTGGCCGCATTAATTAATTGTTACGAAGCATCGTAAGACTACGAAAATATCTGCCTTTATTGTTCTATCATACTCTTAGATATTAACACCTTGTGGATAAGTGAGCTATTACAATACAGACCTCATTTTTCATTTTTTGCACAGAAAATGAAAAAAAAAATTTGGAAGTCGGCAAAAATTTTATACTCTCACTTTTTCGAATCGATTTTCACCCCCACGGGAATTTTAATAACCACTTCAGCACTGCATTTCAAAAGATTTCGATGGGTTCGCTTAATTACGTTACACATTAAGCGCAGCAGGGCTGTGAAAGAAAAATCGGGAAGGTCCTTCCTTTTTCAGAATTCAATTCTATTCCGGTTCTGAACGGGCAGAAAATGGCAGATAAACCGGCTTGATTTACTCATGAAATACCATCCATTTTTACAAAATGCCGGGCCGGAACTCAAGGCCAATCTGCATTCAACTTTTATCATTTGTCATGCATCCGTAAACTCAAATTGCTTATTATGTATTTAAACTGCCCGAAGACAAAAAGTTTTTGCATTTTTGCAATAGTACCAATATAGAAAGGGATGACTAACCGCGTCTATCAATCATTGACCGAAAAGAAAGCCAGGGGGCAAAAGTCATTTGCCGTGCTCATCGATCCTGACAAGGTGAATGCGGAAAAGGTCGATGAATTGGTTCGCCTGACTACGGAAGCGGCGGTGGATTATCTATTGGTAGGCGGCAGCCTCATCATCACCAATCATCTCGACGAAGTGGTGAAGCAAATCAAGGAAAATTGCAATATCCCTGTCATATTATTTCCAGGCAGTCCATCACAGGTATCAAAATATTCCGACGCCCTCCTGTATCTATCTCTTATTTCAGGCAGGAATGCTGAACTGCTCATCGGTCAGCATGTGGTTTCGGCTCCATTTGTGAAACAAACAGGACTTGAGATCATTTCCACGGGTTATATGGTGGTGGACGGTGGTGTTCCGACCACGGTGTCTTATATCAGCAATGCTGCTCCCATTCCATCCGACAAAAATGAGATTGCCATGTGTACGGCCATGGCCGGTGAGATGCTTGGCATGAAACTCATCTATCTTGATTCGGGCAGTGGTGCCAAAAAAGCTGTTACAGAAAGTATGATCGAATTGGTTGCAAGGCATATTGAGGTTCCTCTGGTAGTAGGAGGAGGCATTACCGATCCCGAAAAAGCCTATCGAAACTGCAAGGCCGGGGCCGATCTTATAGTTGTTGGGAATGCCATCGAAAAAGATATCACGCTCATCAAAGAAATGAGTGAGGCCATACATGCCGCTCCCAGCCTGATCCAACGTTGATTCGCTCCATCCTCTGGTACTTCCAATCTGACAATGAAATATTCATTTTCTAAAATCGTTTTCAAACTTCCATCCAAAAATCCGGGCAAACAGTCAGCGAATATTCCCTTAGTGAAGTCCCCTCCGGGGCCGCTCCCGGATGGCCAATGAACTCAGGGTTTTTGCCTGCCAGGATGTTTCACCATCGGTCGCCTATCCCCGCAATGGGACGATTAGCAAAATTTTACATAAAAAAAGAGGCCCGAATTGAAGAAAATTAGTTTCTTTGCAAGGTTAAACCTTTGCACACTCAGAACATCATATAACAAATGCAAAAAAATCTCCACATAGTAATCGCTGATGTAGGCTCTCCGGCCTCATTGCGTGGGGTTTTTCCTGTTCTCCCGGGAGCAGTTTTTTTCCGTCGCCCAATTCCCGTAAGGGTACGACGTTGATGCACTATGACCATAGTGTCCTCTTTCCAAATGGAGCTATGATGTTCCGCCAGATCGCGGAACCGATTTCAAAGCGGCAATGCCTGTTGTCATTGCGATTTCACTCTTACATTTAAGCTTTATTTACGATGGAAACTTCTCCTCAATTTCAAATACTGGTAGCCAATGAATCGCATCTGAATTTTGCGCAGATCATTTGCGACGAGATGGCTTCCTCTGCCATGGCCCGCGGTACAGGAATTGCCAAAAGATCACCCGAATACATACAGGAAAAGATGAGAGAAGGCAAGGCTGTTATCGCCTTCAACCAGGATGGAATCTGGGCTGGCTTCTGCTATATCGAAACCTGGAGCCATGGAGAATATGTTGCCAATTCCGGCCTGATCGTAGCGCCCGCCTTCAGAAAAGGCGGCCTGGCAAGGGCCATCAAAAGAAAGATATTTGACCTGAGCAGGCAAAAATATCCGGATTCCAAATTATTCGGCCTCACAACAGGGCTGGCCGTCATGAAAATCAATTCCGAGTTAGGATATGAGCCGGTAACCTATTCCGAACTCACGCAGGATGAAGCCTTCTGGGCCGGATGCAAAAGTTGTGTGAACTACGATATCCTGATGAGCAAAGAAAGAAAAAATTGCTTTTGCACCGCCATGTTATATGATCCCAAGGATCACTTCGAGCCGGAGGAGACCAGCAAGGATTTTCAGCAACACTCCAAACTTTATGAACGATTCATGCGCATAAAGAAATGGAAATTATTAAAACCATTCATGAAAAAAGAGAAGGATGGTAACGGCGAACGAAAGAAAATCTTTACTCTGTTCGGCCTGTTTTTTTAGCGGTCCATCCGCACAAAGTTGCCGCCCTGACCCTTAACAATAAATCAGAATCAAAAAATGAACAACAAAGCTGTATTGGCTTATAGCGGTGGATTGGATACAACCTATTGTGCCATTTATCTTCGCAAGATCAAGGGCCTGGAAGTACATGCGATTACCGTGAACACCGGTGGCTTCAGCGAAGAAGAAATCAGGAAGATCGGAGAGCGTGCAAAGCAATTGGGAGTGAGTTCCTTCACCAGCGTTGACGTAACACGGGAATATTATGAATCCTGCATCAAGTATCTCATATTTGGAAACGTTCTCAAGAATGCAACCTATCCCTTAAGTGTAAGCGCAGAAAGAATGGTGCAGGCCATAGCAGTGGCAAAGCACGTGCAGCAGACTGGCGCTTCTTACGTGGCACATGGCAGCACGGGTGCCGGCAATGACCAGGTTCGGTTCGACATGGTTTTCCAGAGTATGCTGCCCGGCGTTGAAATACTCACGCCCATCCGCGACCTTCGCCTGAGCCGGGAACAGGAAATTGAATTCCTGAAAGAAAATGGCGTGGACATGAATTTCGCCAAGGCGCAATACAGCATCAATAAGGGCTTGTGGGGCACTTCGGTTGGCGGCAAAGAGACCCTGCTTTCAAAAGGTTACCTGCCGGAAGAAGCCTGGCCCACGCCGGTAACGGAAACGGTTCCCCGCAACCTGGAATTGGAATTTGAGAAAGGCGAATTGTCAGCTATTAACGGTCAATCATTTTCCCATCCGGTAGAGGCGATTCAATGGCTTCAGGCTATTGCACAACCCTATGGAGCGGGAAGGGATATACACGTAGGAGACACTGTCATTGGAATAAAAGGCCGTGTAGGATTTGAAGCAGCAGCTCCCTTGATCATCATCAAAGCGCATCACCTGCTTGAAAAGCATACGCTCACCAAATGGCAACTGTTTTGGAAAGATCAGCTAAGCAATTGGTATGGAAACTGGCTGCACGAAGGTCAGATGTTGGATCCGACCATGAGAAACATTGAAAAATTCCTCGAAGATACCCAGGCCACCGTAACGGGAAAAGTATTTGTGACCCTTCAACCATATCGGTTTACCATTACCGGCATAGAAAGCAAACACGATCTCATGAGCAGTAAATTCGGTTCCTATGGTGAAATGAACAAGGGTTGGAGCGGCGAGGATGTAAAAGGATTTGCAAAGATCTTCGGGAATCAAACGGCGATTTACCATAAAGTGAATGAAACAGGATCATGAACATAGTTTCAAAAAATCAAGCGCTTGATCACTACCATTGGGGCGATAACTGCGATTGCTGGAACCTTGTTCTCATGAATGAACTTAGTATTAAGTTGGAGCGGATGCCTTCTCATACTGCAGAAGAGAAGCATTTCCATAGACAATCGAACCAGTTTTTTTTCATACTGCAGGGAGAAGCAATCTTTGAATTGGGCCAGACCCGAAAAATTTTGGGGGCTCAGGAAGGCATTCTGGTAGAAATGGGCACGAAGCATCGCATCCTGAATGAATCGGATACCGACCTTGAATTTCTCCTGGTGTCGCAGCCTCCGGCTACCGATGACAGAATCAATATTGAAGAACAAAAATGAAATAATATGTCAAAACTGAAAGCCGGGATCGTAGGAGGAGCGGGATATACCGGGGGTGAATTGATCAGGCTGCTGATCCATCACCCACAGGTGGAGATTGCTTTTGTGCATAGCAAGAGCAATGCCGGCAACGCGCTGTCAAATGTGCATCAGGATCTGCTGGGAGATACAGACCTTAAATTCACCGGCGAATTGAGCGGGAATATCGATGTTGTCTTTCTCTGTGTGGGTCATGGAGAAGCAAGAAAATTCCTGGAGGGTCATCTCTCTACACTTAAAGGTGTTAAACTCATAGATCTTTCCCAGGACTTTCGCCTGACCTCTAATAACATCTACCCGGGATCTGAAACCCATGATTTTGTTTATGGTCTGCCTGAATTGAACCGGGAGGCCATCAGAAAGGCTGATTATATTGCCAACCCGGGATGTTTTGCCAGCAGCATTGTGCTGGGATTATTGCCGCTGGCCAAAGCGGGATTATTAGATGAAGTCTATACCACAGGAATAACCGGATCTACCGGTGCAGGCCAGAGTCTCAGTCAAACGGGACATTTCAGTTGGAGGGTAAACAATATTCAGGCTTATAAGACACTCAGGCACCAGCACCTCAAAGAAATTGTGGAAACCCTGCAACATTTGCAGCCTTCATTCTCCGCCACAACAAATACAAACGGCGAAACAAAGATCAATTTCATTCCATGGAGGGGCGATTTTGCCAGAGGAATTTTCATCAGTTCACAGATGAGTTGCAATTGGGAAGAAAAGGATCTCATTGAACTATACAAAGAATTCTATGAAGATCATCCCTTCATATTCCTGAGTGCCGAACCCATTTATCTGAAACAGGTGGTCAATACCAATAAGTGCATTGTTCAGGTGGAAAAAGTTGGCAGCAAACTGGTAGTGCATTCTATTCTCGACAATTTATTGAAAGGAGCCAGCGGGCAGGCAGTACAAAATATGAATCTCATGTTCGGCTTAAATGAGTGCTCGGGCCTGAGGCTGAAGGCAACAGGGTTCTAATCAGGAGGCAGACAAGTGTTTCTCAAGGGTGAAAAAATTGATTCCCCAGTTATGGAAATGCGAAACCAAAAAAATAGAAGATCAATAAGCATATTTTCAACCTCATTTTTATGAAATTATTTGACGTATACCCCATCAATGATATTACCATCGTAAAAGGTAAAGGATCCTATGTTTGGGATGATAAGGGCCAGCAATATCTCGACCTCTATGGCGGGCACGCGGTGATCTCGGTGGGTCATTCGCATCCACACTATGTGAAGCGCCTGGAAGAACAACTGGAAAAGCTGGGGTTCTATTCCAATTCGGTGAGAATACCCTTGCAGGAAGAATTGGCTTCGAAACTTGGAAAAATCTCCGGCAGAGACGACTATCAATTATTCTTATGCAATTCCGGCGCCGAAGCCAATGAGAACGCGCTAAAGCTAGCTTCATTTCACAATGGCAGGAAAAAAATAGTCGCGTTCAGGAAAGCATTTCATGGACGCACTTCCCTGGCCGTGGCAGTCTCTGACAATCCCGCTTTGCGCGCGCCCGTTAATCAGACCGATCATGTGATCTTTCTCCCATTGAACGATGAAGAGGCCTTGGAAGCCTGTTTCAAGGAGCAGGGAAATGAGATTTCATCCGTGATTATTGAAGGCATCCAGGGCGTTGGCGGCATACATGTGGCCAGTGATGGCTTTCTGCGCCAGATCCGGAGTCTTTGCGATAAGTATGGAGCGGTGTTCATTGCCGATAGTGTTCAATGTGGTTATGGTAGAACTGGTAAATTCTTTTCGCATGATTATTCGGGTGTGAGCGCCGATATATACAGCATGGCAAAAGGGATGGGCAACGGCTTCCCGATAGGAGGCATCATCATCGCTCCACATATAAAACCCAAACATTTCATGCTGGGCACCACTTTTGGTGGCAATCACCTGGCTTGTGCGGCCGCATTGGCTGTCTTGGAGATTATTGAAGCGGAAGCGTTGATCCAAAATGCGGAACGCATCGGCGCCTATTTGATTGAAGAATTGAAAAAGATTGATCAATTGAAAAATGTGAGGGGACGGGGTTTGATGATAGGATTTGATCTTCCCGAAGAATTCAAGGAATTACGTAAGAATTTATTGTGGAACCATCATGTCTTCACCGGGGAATCAAAACCCAATACCATCCGCCTCTTGCCCTCATTGGCATTGAGGAAAAAAGATGCAGACGAATTCCTGGAAGCCCTGCATGAAGAGCTCAATAGGGAGACCCTTACCGCGGACACCCGCGAGAAGGCCTGAAGTATAATTTCAGGTTTCACTTCAGTTAGTCTTTAGTCAGAGAGAAAGTATATAGCAATTAGCATTATTATACCATGAAAAATTTCATTTCGGTTCATGACGCCGGCAATATTGACGCTCTAGTAGCAAAGGCATTGCAATATAAAGCTGACCCATTCCGGGACAGTTCTCTTGGCCTGCATAAGAGAATTGGATGCCTGTTCCTGAATCCCAGCATGCGCACCCGACTCAGTACTCAGATAGCGGCTCAAAACCTGGGCATGGATGCCATCGTTTTCAATGTGGGACAGGAAGGTTGGGCATTGGAATTTGAGGAGGAGGCCATCATGAGTGGGAGTACTGTAGAACATGTGAAGGACGCGGCTCCCATTATGGGAAGATATTTCGACATACTTGCCATTCGTACATTCCCCTCACTGAAGAACCGTGAAGACGACTACAGCGAACTTTTTATCAAGCAATTTATCAAATACGCCGGCATTCCTGTCGTGAGCCTTGAAAGCGCGACCCTGCATCCCTTGCAGAGTCTTACCGATATCATCACCATTTCAGAAAATTATAAGGAAAAAAGAAGGCCAAAGATCGTGCTCACCTGGGCGCCGCATGTGAAACCCCTGCCACAATGCGTGGCTAATAGTTTCGCTCAGTGGATCAATGCCTGGGGCCGGGCGGACTTTATGATCACACACCCCGAAGATTATGAACTGGACAGCCGCTTTGTGGGCGAAGCCACCGTAACCCATCATCAGGATCAGGCATTGAAAGATGCGGACTTTGTGTATGTGAAAAACTGGAGCACTTATGAAGACTATGGAAAAATCTATTGCAATGATCCGGAATGGATGCTCACCAATGAAAAATTGAAACTCACCAACCAGGCCAAGGTCATGCATTGCTTACCAGTTAGAAGAAATGTGGAATTGAGCGATGAGATTCTGGATGGGCTCAACAGCCTCGTCACCGAAGAAGCCTCTAACAGGGTTTGGGCGGCACAGGCTGTTCTTTCTGAGATCCTTGACCCGAAAATCTGAAAGCGAAAATGGAACCCATATACGTCATAAAGATTGGGGGCGATATCATAGACAATGATATGAGACTGTCAAACTTCCTTTCGGAGTTCGCAGCCGTGAAAGCAAAAAAAATATTGGTACACGGTGGCGGCAAAATGGCCACCAAAATGGCCGGGCAATTGGGCGTGGCGCAAAAGATGCTGGAAGGTAGAAGGATCACCGATGCGGAAACACTAAAGATTGTCACGATGGTTTACGCGGGCTATATCAACAAAAATATCGTCGCCCTCCTGCAAGCCAATAACTGTGATGCCATTGGACTCTGCGGCGCGGATGGGAACCTGGTGCTGGCGCATAAGAGACAGCATCCTGACATTGATTATGGGTTTGCCGGAGACGTGGATTCCGTCCGGGTTTCACTGCTGAAGACCCTGCTGGAAAATAAATTTACCGTGGTTGTTTCGCCCATTACTCACAACCAAAAAGGACAACTGTTGAATACTAATGCCGATACTATTGCCCAGGAAATAGCAAAGGCATTAGGGAAGGAATTTGACGTGACCCTTATTTACACTTTTGAAAAAAAAGGTGTTTTGCTTGACATCAATGACGATAACAGTGTGATTCGTGAATTGGACCCTGCCAACTATAGGAAGCTTAAAGAAAATCATCGCATTTTTGAAGGCATGATTCCAAAATTGGACAATGCATTCGAGGCTTTGAACCACAACATTCAGAAGGTGATTATCGGCAACGCGGAAGAATTACAGAGTTTAATCAAGGGCGATGCCGGCACTACCATCAGGATTAATTCCCGGAACACCTGAGCATTGCCGTACCCCAATTGATCGAATCCATGGACCAAAATAAAATTATCGAATTACAGACAGGGGCTGTTGATCTGCTCAAAGATCTGATCTCTATTCCATCATTCAGCAGGGAAGAAGATCAGTCCGCAGGGAGTATATGCCGCTTCTTAGCCAGGAGAGGCATTGAACATTACCGGATCAGAAACAATGTGTATGCACGGAATAAGTTTTTTGACGACCGCCTGCCAACCATCCTCCTGAATTCCCATCATGATACGGTACGGCCCAATAAGGCTTATACGATGGATCCTTTTAATCCCCTGGAACGCCAGGGTCAATTATTTGGGTTGGGCAGTAATGACGCGGGCGGAGCATTCGTGGCTTTGCTGGCTGCATTCCTTTATTATTATGATCAGGAAAGATTGAAATACAATCTCGTCTTTGCCGGCACAGCAGAGGAAGAAATATCGGGTCATGAAGGAATTGAGGCCCTCCTGAAAAATGAATCTTTTATTCTTGCATGCGGATCGAAGGGGATTTCATTCGGGATCGTGGGGGAACCAACGCAAATGCAAATGGCGGTTGCGGAAAAAGGATTGCTGGTATTGGACTGCGTTGCCGATGGAAAGGCCGGACATGCGGCCCGGGAAGAAGGCGAAAACGCTATCTACAAAGCAATGAAGGATATCGCATGGTTTAGCTCATTTAAATTTCCACGGGTGTCTGATTTGCTCGGGCCGATTAAAATGAGTGTCACGGTGATACAAACTGAGAACAAAGCTCATAATGTAGTGCCATCTCAGTGCAGTTTTGTGGTAGATGTTCGAGTGAACGAGCTCTATGGCTTTGAGGAAATCCTGAATATTGTGAGAAGCCATGTGGAATCCGCCACACATCCCAGAAGCCTTCGAATGAGATCCACCGCCATACCAATTGATCATCCCATTGTGAAGGCAGGCTTGAAACTGGGTAAGCGTTATTATGGGTCTCCTACTACATCCGACAAGGCGCTTATGCCCTTTCCGGCTTTGAAGATAGGACCCGGGGACTCGGCAAGAAGCCATACGGCAGACGAATTTATTTATATTCATGAAATCAAAGAGGGGATTGAATTGTATATTCAATTATTAAATGAAATGCTGAAATGAGTCAGCAGCCACCCTGGCTTTTCGCGAACATGGGCAAATAAATTACAAATGAAACTCTGGCAAAAAGACAATTCCTCAGTCAATGAACTCATCGAAAAATTCACGATAGGTCGTGATAAGGAATTCGATATGGTTCTGGCTGAATATGACGTGCAAGGCTCTATCGCGCACGTGACCATGCTGGGCGAGACGGGGTTGATGACGGCCTCTGAAACAAATGCGGCGATTCATGGATTGCAGGAGATACTCACGGAGATCAGGCAGGGCCGGTTTAAGATTGAAGAAGGAGTAGAAGATGTACATTCCCAGGTGGAATTACTGCTCACGCAGCGCATCGGCGAAGCCGGCAAAAAAATTCACAGTGGAAGAAGCCGTAACGACCAGGTGGCCCTCGATATAAAACTCTACCTGCGGGCAGCAATACTTCACATCAAGTCTGAAGTGAAAGAACTATTCGATTTGCTGATAGCCCAGAGTGAAAAATACAAAGACAAATTATTGCCGGGCTATACACATCTCCAGATTGCTATGCCTTCTTCATTCGGTCTCTGGTTTGGCGCTTATGCTGAAGGTTTAGTTGATGATGCAGAGGTCCTTGCCGCGGCTTTTCAAATTGCCAATAAGAACCCGCTCGGGAGTGGCGCCGGCTACGGATCTTCATTCCCCTTGAACCGGAAATTGACTACGGAATTGCTGAATTTCAGAACCCTGAACTATAATTCGGCGTATGCACAAATGACCAGGGGGAAGACCGAGAAGATCACGGCGATGGCATTGAGCACCGTAGCCGCAACCCTTAGCAAACTGGCGATGGACTGTTGCCTATACCTCAGTCAGAATTTCGCATTCATTTCCTTTCCACCGGAACTGACCACCGGCAGCAGCATCATGCCACACAAAAAGAATCCCGATGTGTTTGAACTCATCCGGGCTAAATGCAACCGCATTCAATCCATTCCAAATGAATTGACCATAGTTCTAAATAACCTTCCATCGGGCTACCACCGCGATTTGCAACTCACCAAGGAAATCCTCTTCCCCGCATTCGGAGAACTGGAAGCCTGCATGCAAATGGCCAGGTTAATGATTTCAAACATCATAGTGAAAGACAAAATCCTGGACGACGAGAAATACAGATATTTGTTTAGCGTGGAAGCGGTGAATGAACTCGTCAACAAAGGAATTCCCTTCCGCGAAGCGTACAAGCTGGTAGGGAATCAGATTGAGAAAGGCGAATTCCATTTTGACTACCGCAAAAAATTACAGCATACACATGAGGGCAGCCTGGGAAATTTAGCTACTGAAAAAATTAAAGAGGAAATGGGACTGGTGCTGGCTAAATTCAATTGAGATCTGCTTATCCTGAATCCGTGGAATTAGTCGCCTTCCTACTCCGTGCAAGAATCAAAATCAGCCAGTCTAAACACAGTTATTCTATCCGGGAAGAATGAGCATCGATCTACCTGAGTTGCGTGGTGTCAACCCTTGTGGGTGTGTCCTTGCCCGCGACAATTGATCTTGAACTGATCGCGATCGCCTTGATGATCTCTGTCATATTCTTAATATCGAGGGTTTCAAATTCGTCCTCCTGGGTATGATAATATTTTTCCGAATCCATTTTGGAAGTGGAGATGGTATGCGCCGGTACGCCGAGCCTCGCCAGAGTGGCATTGTCTGACCTGTAGAATAGTTGCTGTTCGGGATATGGATCGGGATAAAATTTGAATTGGCTTCCCTCGAGGTTTTTTTCAAGAATCATGCCCATGTCTGATTTTTCATATCCGGTCAAATAAGCGGAATTGACACCCCATTTGCTTTCCGTGCCTATCATTTCTATATTGAACATGGCCATCACTTTTGAAGGATCGAACTGGCGGGAAAAATAGCTTGAGCCATAGCCTCCTATTTCTTCGGCAGTAAAAGCGGCGAAAACTATCGTGCGTTCATTATTATGAAGAGCGCTGAAGTATTTAGCCAGCATAATAACGGCCGTGGTGCCCGCGGCATCATCATTGGCCCCGTTAAAAATTGAATCCTGGTTTTCGTTGGCTCTGCCAATTCCAAGATGATCATAATGCCCCGAAAAGATCACGTATTCGTCCTTCCTGGACTTGCCCGGAAGAATTCCTACCACATTCTTGAGATGCTGTTCGGTGATTTCCTGGCGGACCTCGATTGAATAGGAATCAGGGCTCTTGTCTGTGAGGATGAATAACACTCTCTTATCAGACCTGAAACTGGCGCCCATAAATCGTGATAGCCTGGAGAAATTCGCGGCCTGGCTGGTATCTACCAGCACTAGATAATTCCGCTTAGCGCTGATTAAGCGGAAAGCCTTTCTTATTAGTGTATCGCCTGCAGATATTTTCACGGTCTCGTAGCCTGACTTTTCCGTTAAACTGAGAACTTCCTGAGAGGAGAAAGCAATGATCTTATCGGCGCCTATTTCCACACCATCGAATGTCGCCTTCGCGCTCAGCAATTTTGGTTTCACCATAGTAAATTCCTGGAAATAGCTGCCAGAGGGATCTACCATTTGCAAGTCGGCTTTTTTAAATTCAGCGGCAATAAAATCCGCAGCTTTTTCAATACCCGGGGAAAATGTTTTGCGGCCCTGCATATCATCGGAAGATAGGGTCTTTTCAATCCGACGCACTTCCATCGAATCAATGGTCGTTTCGATTTGCTGTGCCTTGGAAGAAAATACTAATAGGAATGTCAGTACAGACAAGAATGTTTTCTGCATGTTGGTAAATATGGAACTGGTGAGTAATTTAGTAATAATCCGTTGATGAAGTTCCGGATAGCCGTTTCGGCAGCAGACAAGAATTTGAATTATGGGCGTTTTATAAAAGATATCAGTTAATTCCCTAAGTTTTTCGCATAATAAGGATACCCTGCTTCTAATCAGCCTACTGCCTTTCAATCCTTTTCACAAACTCATCATTTCTTTAAATTTTACTGCCTGCCTCCTGCTCACTTCAATTTTTTCTCCTCCTTTGATCTCAAGCAGCAAACCTCCATTAAAATAAGGTTCCACTCTTTCAATCATCCGCAGGTTTACTATATGCTTCCGATTAGCGCGAAAGAACACTTTCTCATCCAGTCTTTCTTCAAGGGCATTCAGGGATTTCAGGATTAGCGGTTTGTGTGTGCTAAAATAGACCTTGGCATAATTCCCCACACTTTCAAATAATCTTATTTCGTTCAATTTTACAAACCAGCAGCGCTCCCCATCCTTCACAAAAACCTGGTCATTCTCACCCAGGGTGCCCCTGTTGACGATCGGTAAACCCGAAGGAATTCCTGTTTCCTTATCTTCCAGATGTTCCAGTTTATGTATAGCGTCTGCGAGTCTTTTAGGCTCCACGGGTTTCAGCAAATAATCCAATGCATTCACCTCAAAGGCCTTCAGGGCATGCTCGTCATAAGCGGTGGTGAAAATAACTGCTGGAATTCTGTCCAGTTCTGTCAGCATGTCGAATCCTGTTTTTCCTGGCATCTGTATATCCAGAAAAACCAGATCAGGAAGCATGCTTTCTATTTTCTCTATGCCTTCACTTGCGTTGGATGCCTCGGCAACCACTTCTATTTCAGGATAATCCTGCAATAATTTCCTCAATTCATTCCTCGCCAATCTTTCATCATCAATAATGATAGCTTTCTTAGTCATGTTTTGTGATTTTATACCCTGGGATCTTTATAAACAAATCATTGATGCGATATCGGATTCCAGAGGGAAGCGAATTCTCATGCATGCACATAATCTACCAGACCATTTCTTTCCCAACCGATATAGATTATTTCGACTCAATGGGCAATATTACTTTAGCTTCTACCATATTGCCCCCAATGTCCTTAATTTCAAATTTAGCTTTTTCCCCAAAGAGCAGGCTCAACCTGTCACGGGTGCTCTGCAATCCAAATCCATGGCTGCTTTTGCTACCATTCAAGTAACCACTATTGCGGATAATGATTTCGTGATGGTGTTCCGTAAAATCAGAAATGATCTTCACGGTGCCGCCGTTTATTTGTTTGCTGATACCATGCTTAATTGCATTTTCAACCAATGTTTGCAACATCATCGGTGGAATCGGCTGATCAAGGGTATCTTCGTCAATCTCAAAATCCACCTTCAGTCTTTCTTCAAAACGCATTTGTTCCAGTGCCAGGTAATCCTTCACTATATTCAATTCCTTTTCCAGTGACACCGTTTCCAGCATCTCGGCCTGCATGCTGCTCCTCAAAATATTGCTCAATTCGGTAATGGCGTTTCTGGCCCTTATAGGATTTTCGTCCACCAGCGCCCTGATACTATTGAGGGAATTAAAAATAAAATGTGGATTGATATGAGACTTGATGGTTTTCAGTTCCAACTCCTTCACCAATGATTGTAGTCTCAAAGTGTCCACTTCCTGTCTCCTGATTTTCTGAAAATAATGGTAAGCGTAATAGATCAGCACCCAAAGCATAAGGAAAGAAGTGTTGTCAATGCTACGGAATAAGAGACGGTTGAGAAAGGGCACTTTCTTGTCGTTCTCAGACAAGCTCAGGATTTCAGTCAATGATAAGAGCAGGAAGGTAAATATGAAACTGGTGATCACCAGGCATACAAATAAGCGGGGAACCACTTTTTCCATCGGCAGCGAGAGCCAGTTTCTACGTAGAATTATAAGACGAAGGCTATGCGTAGCGGCGATACCGAGTGCCACTAAAAGAATGAGTTTGAAAATTAATTTTTCTGAAATGGGATAACCATAGGTGTAAGCAAAGAAAAGGCTGACCAATGCAAACACAAACCAGCCGCAAAGCTGGTACCACCAGTATTTTGAGATCTTTGGCAACATGCCTCAAATCTAAACAATTCCTCATCTCATCAAAATTTTGATTGTATTAGTGGTGAAATACGTACCCTAACGGTGAAGGCTTCTGGTAACTATTGTATAACTATTTCAGAATCAATATCTTTTGAGTCTACTACGATTAATTCAATCCAAAAAAAATGGTTGAAGTCCTTCCATGCAGAAAATCCTAATTTTACGCCTTTAATTTGGAGATATCATGGATATTAAACCCGGGCCACTCCTGAGCCAGATCGACAGTTCCGCCGACCTCAAACAATTAAGCCGTGAGCAGTTGCACCAGGTGAGTGATGAATTGCGTCAATATATCATCGACGTGGTAAGCGTACATGGAGGCCATTTTGCGGCAAGCCTGGGTGTGGTAGAATTGACCGTCGCCCTTCATTATGTTTTCAATACTCCTTATGATCAGTTGGTATGGGATGTAGGCCATCAGGCCTATGGTCATAAAATTTTAAGCGGCCGCCGCGACAATTTTGTTACCAATCGGAAATATAAAGGTATCAGTGGATTCCCCAAGAGGTCTGAAAGTGAATTCGACAGTTTTGGAGTAGGTCATTCTTCTACTTCCATTTCGGCCGCATTGGGCATGGCGATGGCTGCAAAATATAAGGGTGAGACCGACCGAAAGGCCGTAGCCATCATCGGTGATGGAGCCCTGGCCGCCGGTATTGCCTTTGAAGGCATGAACCACGCGGGTGTGGCCGACACAGATCTGCTGATTATTTTGAACGACAATTGCATGAGCATTGATCCCAATGTGGGAGCTCTCAAGGAATATCTTACTGACATTACCACATCGCATACCTACAATAAGCTTAAAGACGAAATCTGGAACGCGCTGGGTAAGCTGCCCGTTGGCAAGAGATTTACCCGCGACATGGTAAGCAAGCTGGAACACAGTATTAAAGGTTTTGTGAACAAGAGCAGCAACCTCTTCGAATCTTTGAACCTCAGGTATTTTGGTCCGATAGACGGACACAATATCACCAAACTGGTTGACACCATGCAGGACCTGAAAAATATGCCGGGCCCCAAACTATTGCATATACTCACGGTGAAGGGTAAAGGATATTCGCTGGCTGAAAAAGACCAGACCCGCTGGCATGCTCCCGGTTTGTTTGACAAGATCACAGGAGAAATTTATAAGAAGAAATTTGAAACTCCTCAACCTCCGAAATACCAGGATGTTTTTGGCCATACCATCTTGGAACTGGCTGAAAAAAATGAAAAGATATTCGGAATAACTCCTGCAATGCCCAGCGGCTCCTCCCTCAAATTCATGATGGATAAAATGCCTGACCGGGCTTTTGACGTGGGCATATGCGAACAACATGCCGTATCTCTAAGCGCAGGCATGGCCACCCAGGGCCTGAAGGTATTTTGCAATATCTACTCCACCTTCATGCAAAGGGCTTACGACCAGGTGATTCATGACGTCGCCATTCAGGACCTGCCGATTATTTTTTGCCTGGACAGGGCCGGACTCGTGGGAGAAGACGGACCCACCCATCATGGCGCTTACGATATCGCCTACATGCGTTGTATTCCAAACATGATCGTGAGCGCGCCCATGAACGAAGCCGAGCTGCGCAACCTCATGTACACCGCCCAACTGGAATCTACCCAACATCCCATTGCCATACGCTACCCACGTGGTGAAGGCGTAATGCCGGAGTGGAAGACCGCATTCCAGGAAATTCCTATTGGAAAGGGACGCAAACTCAGAGAGGGCCATGATATCGTCATTCTTTCTTTGGGACATCCTGGAAATTTCGCGGCTTCCGCAATCCGAGATCTCAAATCTGATGGCTTGTCGCCTGCTCATTACGATATGCGATTCGTTAAACCGCTCGATGAAGAATTGCTCCATGAAGTATTCAGCAAATTTGATAAGATCATTACAGTGGAAGACGGAACCGTGGTGGGCGGGTTTGGATCGGCTGTTCTGGAATTCATGGCGAAGCATAATTACAGTGCAACTGTGAAAATCATGGGCATACCGGATCGTATAGTTGAACATGGCAGCCCCAGACAATTGTATGCCGAATGTTATTTTGACGCGGAATCAATTGCAGGTACTGTCAGACAAATGATGCAGGACAAGATCAAAATAAACCTGATGTCCTGATCAGTCGATCAAAGTTCCATTCAAGAATTGCCACCAGGTTGACTATTTCCTTTCTGCAAATACTTTTCTTTCCAGATTTTTCATTCGGACTGAAGAGGAAACCCATATACCATAAAGATTGGTTTTAGTCTGTGAACAGAGAAGGCCGCCTAACTTAAGTTATATTGATTAGCTCCATTGGCTGTGCTAGATTTGGATTCGATGTTTGAATAACCATCCAACCTTGCCGGTCCTTCCATTTCCGGCAATCTATATATACATTACTATAGCTGGACTGTCATCAAATGTATATATTTAGTAAGGTAAGCTCAATATGCCCAAACCTGCCGTCATATTTGTACTCCTCCTTCTCCAGGTTGCTCTGCCAAAAGATTTTTTCGGTCAGAATTTCAACCCAAGGTATAATTTCAAACAACTCAATACGCAAAATGGCCTTGCCCAAAATGTAGTCTATCATTTCCTGCACGACAGTCATGGTTATGTGTGGCTGGGCACCCGAAATGGACTCACGCGCTTTGATGGAGCGAGGACGGCAAATTTCAGAAATATTGGGAATGACGCGAAATCGATTTCGAATAATTTCATTACCCGGATATTGGAAGATTCAAACCAGCAGGTATGGATTGGCAATGGCAACGGAATTGACCTGTACAATAGAAGAGATAATAATTTCACTCATTTTGCCATGGCCATGGCCGATGGTAAAACCAGGGACGCATTCACCGTGCCACTCGGATTCACCAAACCTCATGAATTATGGATTATTGAAACAGAATCCAAATCCATCAGGATATTCAATACTCTCACCAGGACTTCTGAAATCCTCGCTCACACAGAAGCGGTTGATGGAGTCCTTTGGTTAGATAAAGCCACTCAAACCGTGCATATATGGACCTACCTGAGTGTAGGTACTCGGCACTATGTTTTCAGAGACCGTCAACTGATCAGGCAGGACCAATTCTTTTCAAAAAATGAAGAGGCGCCGAAGGAGGATCCTCTCCAGATTTTTCATGTGTTTCCCGAAAACGATACCGCTATCTGGCTTTCCACCACCGTGGGACTTTGCGCTCTCAACCCCAAAACAGGTCGTTACAACTTATACAATAAGTATGGCACTGAACCAGTAGTCCAGCTGAGGCATGCAGCGCTTTCTCCACAGGGATTGCTTTGGATCGGCACGGGTGGAAGCGGAATCTACACATTCGATATGAAGAGCCGGAAGTTTGTGGATCATTTCAAAAGCTCTCCATTGGATCCTTTCAGCATTTGCAGCGACAATATGGTATCGCTGTATTTTGATCATTCAGGAAATATCTGGTGCGGCAGTTACGGAAACGGTGTGAGTTACACCAATGTGGGTACCAATTTCTTTTCAAAATTTCTTTCTAAAGATGAAACCGCTAAATGGAAAGTGAATAATGGAATTCAGTGGATAGGATCAGATCAGTATAGGAATATCTGGTGCATATTAAAAGACGTTCAGGGCTTATGGCTATTGGATACTTCTCTCAACATTCAGGAACATCGCCAACCAGCTTTGCCTGGCAGCCGGAATTTTGTAGGATCAATTTACCAGTTATTATTTGATTCAAATCATACCGCATGGTGCATGACTGACCGTGGCCTCTTTAATTATAACACTATCACCAATCAAATGAGGCAGGTGCCATACCGGCCCTTGTCAGATCAATTATTTGGCAGTAACTGGACGGTCAATATGATTCGCTTGCATGATGGTTCGCTTTTATTCTCAACATTCGCAGGGCTGTATCGCATGCATCGCGAAAATGGAAATTGGATCGTAGCGCCATTCAGCGAATTAAACAGGCTTCCCTTTATCAGTTTCGATTTCATTTATGAGGACAGCCGAAAAAATATTTATGTGAAGGACAAGGCCAGTAACCTATATGTGCTAGCACGGGCGGATACGCTTATGGGCTACAAGCTCTTCAAGACAATTGATCTGTCTTACGATGTGGGTCAGTTTGTGGAAAACAGTGCCAGAAATATTATTTATCTCTCCACTAACAATGGCTTATTTACCATTGGGCTACCGGACTGGAAACTGCGGGAATACCCAATCGACAGGACAATGCCATTTTCGAATATCAGTGGCATGTTCATCAACAGAAATAAACTGTGGATCTCAGGAGATAACGGATTGTATTGTTATGATACCCTCAGAAGAGAAGGCCGCAGGTACACCGTTGAAGATGGTTTACCGGCAGACGAATTCATTCAATCGGCCCTGCTTCAGACTCCGGCGGGGAAATTCATTGCCGGAACTACCAATGGTCTTGTATCCTTCGATCCTGGTAAACAGGAAGACACTATCTATCCACCCCTGGCCCAACTCGTGAAAATCTATATCAACGATACGCCGGCAACCAGGGTGGCCAATCCGCAAGAGGTGTCGTCCATCAATCTCTCCTACCGCCAGAATACTTTTTCTTTCGATTTTTCACCCATCGCCTATCAGCATGCGCTGGAATGCAGCTTTGCCTATAAGTTGGATAATTATGACGAGAACTGGATCAGGACTAAAGAGCGGTTTACCCGCTATTCCAAGATTCCTCCCGGAAAATATGTATTTCGGCTAAGGGTAATTGAAACCAATGGCACAGTAAGTCCTTTTGAAACAAGCCTTGCATTAATCATTTCCAAGGCTTTCTGGCAAACTGTATGGTTCAGGATTGCCGTTATCCTCGCCCTTATATTAATAGGATGGATTCTGGTGAAGGCATACCTGGCAAACAGAATCAGGCAACACCGCGTGGAGTTTGAAAAGCAGCAGGCCATTGAAAAAGAGCGAACCCGTATAGCCACGGATATGCACGATGACCTCGGAGCCGGCCTTTCCAGGATCAAGTTCCTCAGCGAAACCATCGGGCTCAAGAAACAACAGAATCAATCGGTGGCAGAAGATATTGCATCAATCAGAAAATATTCAAATGAAATGATTTCCAAAATGGGTGAGATCGTTTGGGCCTTGAATGAGAAGAACGATTCATTGAGTGATCTCCTTGCATATACCCGGGCTTATGCAGCCGAGTACCTGACTCAAAGCGGTCTGCGTTGCAATTTTTCATCGCCTGAAACTTTTCCAACCAGTTTTGTGAGCGGAGAGCTCCGTCGCAACGTGTACCTCGCAGTCAAAGAGGCCCTGCATAATATCGTAAAACATTCCCAGGCCGGTTCCGTAGATATAACAATGAAGATTAATCATAAACTGGAAATAATTATCCATGATGATGGCATAGGCTATGACCCCTTCAATATGCGGCCATTTGCAAATGGCCTGGCCAATATGGAAAGAAGGATGAAAGAAATAGGTGGGAGTTTCAGCATCAGGAAAGACAATGGCACAACTGTGATCCTGGCTGCTCCAATACCCTCATAAAGTTGAGGAATATTTCTTCGCCGTGGGTCGTGCGGGCACGAACCATTCCAAATCACTTCCCTCCTGGTGCGTATTCAGTATGGCCTATTCCCGCTCTCAAATTTATCAAAATAGAAGATGATTATTCAAAATACCCAGCCAACAAGTATTGACATTCCTCCTAAGAAATTCTTACTGTAAAGGGGGGCACAAGCTTCGGCCGGTTTACTGCAATGCATAAATGAAGTTCCCCCTTGGTGCGTGTCTGCACGCACCATTACAATGAGTTTGCTGGCGTTGACCTACTTCCCAATACAGAATATTCTTTGCCGCATCTGGCGTGGGTTTGAGAGGAATTAGCGACGGATTAGTGACAAGGTTTTCTCGTTATTCCAGCGCCCTTTCGAATTATTCGATGCAATCAGAAATTATATAAGTATCTCTTATAGCTATTGTGAAGGCTCGGCATGATAAATCCACTAAAGTTATCAGGCACAGAGAACTACTCATGCCATAATTTTCCATGAGACATTTTACAATGAAAATTAAATGAAAAACTGGTAATTTATGAGTCTTATTTTCCAAAAAAAATCACGTTTCTAAAAAGCCCGAGTCGTTCGACCGGCATTATACAAGCGATGCATCAACATCCGTTCCGAAACACTCTCGCTAGAATTCGTTTTTTAGAAAATACTAGCGACAGCTAGGGGCTAGCATTCAAAAGAAGCAAACATACTCGCGCAAGCGGGGGGCTTTGTTGAGAGCATAAAGATTTCATTGAACTAAACTTACAATATCTAACTTTTCAGCTTGTTCCATTGCTTTTTCTATATCGGCTTTTGTGCCTATATAATACAATGAATACTCGACTGTTTGTTTCCCTTCATAGTCTTTATTTGCATTACCATTTGCACCTATAAGACCTACTATTACGTTTGGAGGTATTTTATTAAATTCTGCATAGGAGGGTATTTTATTATTAGGATTTGCTTGCTCAAAATAATATTCTGTAAACTCTCTTAGTCCATAATTACCTTTAAATTGAGTTTTTAAAATGCCATCTGGTGGTATTTCATAAATACGTTTCCCATCTTTGTATTTAGCCGGGACACCATTTTCTTGGTTATATATAATTACAATATAACCACTATAATTTTTAGGCAATATAAGCACTTCTTTATCGCCGCTATTACAGCTGTATAACATTAAAGACATTATCAATGATATGAACATGGCTATTTTCATTTCTTATTAAATTCAGCTTGTACTTTTTTATTCCATTCGGCAACAGTATAAGCTTTGTCACCTTGTTTTACGCCTGTGAAATTTCCTTTAGCATCAAAGGTTACAACGATATTTACTGAGAAAAGATTTTCTTTATTATCTCCGTACAAATCCGTTATTCCTTCATCTTCTTTTTTCGCACCCAAAAAAAGTTGTATCTTACCTGACTGGTCTGTAATGAACGCCTCAGTACTTGGAAATTTGTCCCCCGTAAATAAACCGGAGATGGTTAAGGTTCCTTTCTTGTCATCTTCTTTAAAATTTAAACCTGCATGTACATCTAACGCAGGTGTAACAGCTTGTGGAGTTATCGGATCTTTTCCTGAATGACTAAAATCCAGAGAAATATTACCATCTGATATCTTTTGATTAGTAATAGAAGCAGTAGGCTTCCCAACATCTACTTTAGGAGGTAGGTATCCTGGCATTCCAGAAACACCAGTTCCAAAAAATACTGTAGGGTCACTCTTTGCATCTGGTTTTGTAATTGTTCCTTTTGCCGGATCTACTGTGGATGTTGAGCGAACTCTGGAGCTCGCTACACTTGGATTAGTTGATGTAGATGCTCCACGCCCATCACCTCTAAATAAACCGCCTCCTGTTGTTGACGTAGAAATAAAAGAGCGAATATGAACCGGCCAAGGAAACTTACCATCAGGGTCAAAAAACTTAATCGGATTATTTAGACAGTAATTGTAAGGAGATAACCAAACTGATTTATCAGCCTTGGGATCATTGCTCCACCATCTTGCAATTTGCGGATCAAAATTTCTTGCAGCAAAATCGTAAAGCTCTAAGCCGCTTCCGTCACTGAACTCTTTGCTCTGCATTTCCTTCCCACCGAACTTATACTTATTCTCAACGTAATTAGTCTTCAACGCCTTCGAACTGATCCCCGCCATGGTAAGTCCAAATGGATAATAATGCGTTTCTTCCAGCAGTGGCCCCCTTATATGAGTTACCTGCAAATTATCAAAGAACCTGCCTGCACTGCGTTTCGGCAGGCAGGCACATCAATCGGACTTTCGTTCGACAGATATAGATAAATATAACCATTTGAGTTCATTACAATATTACCCTGCGCCATTTGAATAGCCGGGGCATCTGCAGACATATTTACCTGGCGGTTACCACTGCTGCTGGCCACCATGTGAAACTGTTCATCAAAGAGGATCCCTGCCTGCGCCGAAGCTTCGGCAGGCAGGCAGTTTAAATAGGCTTTTGGCTTGGACGCATTCGTATTAGGATCACTGCTTTTCAAATTGCTGATCCCAGGATATCCTCCCGAGGTAAATGAATTGGTATTGCGCTGGCCAATCGTATATTTTCCTGTTGGATCCATTCCGGAAGAGGCACCCCCAAATGTGGCGACGAGACCGGTTACCATTTCTGAGGCAATACTATTGTTACTATTATTTTGCCCGACTGACTTGTAAAATCCATACATGGATATGCTTATCTTGTCGGTAGCCCTCACTTTCAACAGGATATTGGGACCAATGCGCCTTGCCGGGTCTGAATAGTTCAGTCGGGCTACTTTCTGGTTATTGCCATCAGCATCAAATCCTGAAGGCTTAGGCGCTTCTACACTTGAAAGGGGGTTGGGGCCATAATATAATTGTTCGGTCGTTCTGTTGGCGGTTTCCATGGTAGCTGCCGGATACTGGTCGGTTTGAGCCTCCTCGGTCAATACTATTCGCACATTTCCCAGATGGTCCTTGATGAAATAATCGTATTCAAATCTTGCGGGGTTGGCACCCTGAATTGGTATGAACCTGATCCTGCCCTCCTCCAGTGGTATGAATTGTAGAATATCTATATAATCCGGCTTATTGGGATCTGATGGAACGGTTGTGCGGCTTTCATATACCAGTCCACCCATATAATTCGTGGTAGTCGTAATCGTTTTGCCCGCGGTACTATTGTCAGTTGTTACTTTCTTCAATTTGTTTCCGGCAGCGTCACAAGTGAAAACAATGCTTCCGTTTCCCGTTACCGTGATTTGCGTAGGCAGGTTCAGGTGATTGTACACAATGTTGGAGATGGCTTTATTATTATCTGCGGATAGATTTCCATTCCCATCGTAGGCATAATCCGTCGCGGTCTTGGTCGCGCTATTGTAGTGGAAGTCCCCGAGGGTGGTGCCTGGATCATAAGCCATTCACGATTGCTTATCCCAATACCCAATCTGAATTTACTGGTTGGGGCATGGGTCATAATAAAACGAATCCACACCATTTGATAATAGTAGTTTAGCTTTATGATTAACCTGTAATGATTCCCTTTGATATTAAACACTACCCCGTTTTCACCCTGGATGCCAGCACCTGGATATTCTTCTATGATTTCGCCTGGCCTTTTCCATTCACTCTGAATTGCCTCTTGAAACCATGCTTTTAACAGTTATTCGCAATCAGGATGTTCCTCCCAAAATTCGCGCAGTATTTTCTTATCTATTACCCGCGACAGGAAAAGTTTAGAAACAAATATGAAAAAGTTCCCAAATTGGGAAATTCAGTTCAAATCTGCATTTTCAGGAAAATCGAATGGCCGTCTAACTTATGTTATATTGAAAACCGGAATAAATCAGTTTATTTTGACAAAACGATGCCCATTACACTAACCATAGTGGAAGACCTGGATGAAGTGAGAGATGGCCTGAAGAATTTCCTGGCGTTGAGCCCTGATTTCAAAGTCCTGGACACTTTCAAATCGGCTGAAGAAGCCCTCGGCGCAATTCCCCGGCTGCAACCTGATATTGTTATCATGGATATCAATCTTCCGGGAATGAATGGGATTGAATGCATCGCTCATCTCAAAGAAAAATCCAGTCGCTCTCAATTCATGATGTTCACTGTTTATGAAAATGATGAAAAAGTCTTCGAGGCCCTTAAGGCCGGCGCATCAGGCTACCTCTTAAAAAACACGGGGCTCATCCAAATCATAGAGTCCCTCAAGGAACTCTACCAGGGTGGTTCCCCCATGAGCAGCAATATCGCGCGAAAACTGGTAAGCAGTTTTCAGCAGAAGGAAACTGTACCAACCAATAATCTGTCATTGTCATCCAGGGAAAATGAAATACTTCAATTCCTCGCCAGGGGACTGCTCTACAAAGAAATTGCGGATAAACTTGCCATCAGCACCGGCACCGTGCGACAACACATCCATAAAATATACGAGAAACTCCATGTTCAAAACCGCACCGAAGCGATCAATAAGGCGTTTGGCAAGCACTAAACAAATATTCATTCTCCGGGAGTATTGCTCAAAGCCAACCATCACAAAAAATTTTCTCAACTTTCCCCCGGCGTGATTCAGGAAATATTCTCCCGCAATGAATTTTTAGGTTCCTTCTAACTTTAGTTATTCCATTATCAACTTTTGTTCTATTGCAAGAAGGATCCAAAATCCATAAGTTCGAATAAATTTTATGGTATGAATTCGAAATGTCTTGTACTAATTGCGCTTGTGTGTACCTGTGGGATTCATTCAAAGCTCCTTGCTCAGACTACGGCTTTGTCGGATAGCACAAAGCTTCAGGCGAGTAGCAAAACCACTCCTCCCAAAAAACAAATTCCCCCACCCAGACCTAAGCTCATTTTGCCGGTTCCTGAATTCATCAATCAGCCATACTATTATGATATTGATGCCAACAGGCTCATCAAACTGGAAAATACCACTGCCAGGATGAATTCAAAAAAGAAGACCCTGGGCCTGGGAGGCGCCAAACAATTTTTTACTATGGAAGGTGGGTCGTCCAAAATCAGGTTCAATTCCTCAAAAAATATTGAATTCATACTAAAAACCAATGGTGATGAAATTGATCTGACTTCCTTTATCAAATTGTATAAATTTTCTGTTAATGGCGAAAAACGGGAAGTGGTAATCAGCTCAAATGGAGGAATACTCAATTCCAAGGCAGATGAAAAAAGCAATTCCGTAGGCCTGAGCGTCAAGAAAATTGGGCCAGTCAATTATATGATCATGTTTTCGAATCCGCTGGAAGCGGGGGAATATGGATTTGTCTGGGTAAATAATATGTCTCTACAGGAATTTACGGTTTTTGCCTTTGCCGTGGATTGGAAGAAAAGCGATTGATCCAATTCAGTCATAGAAATATTTGATGGTCTGAACCAGGCACTCAATGAAATCCAGTGCCCTTCGAGATTTGCTACCCTCATAGTGGTATTTCAAAACAGGATTTTAGTGTGTATTTTCATTTTCATTCAACCTTGATATATTAAAACTCGATTATGAAAAAGATAGTATTCCTCCTGGCTGCTTTCGCCTTGTTCCTTTCAACTGTGGCCCAGCAAACCACACCTTCCAATGAACAACAAACCAAGAAAGAAAAAAAACCCCAAAAACAACAGATTGGCCTGGGCATAAAAACGGGAATAAATTTCTCCAATATTACCAATGCAAGCCAGATCAGCGCAAAGAGTTCAACGGGATTCATGGTTGGCGCATTCTTTGCCCCCCCTTCGAAAGGCATACTGGGTTACCGGACCGAATTCATCTTTTCGAGACAAGGGTATGATTACAGCACCAACAGTACCACCGGCTCAGTTAAACTCAACTATCTCCTGCTGCCACAGCTCATGACAATCAATATTAGCAGATTTTTCGAAATTGATTTCGGCTTTCAAATGGCCTTCCTCTTGAGTGGTAAGGCCGACAGTTCTCAGCCATCTTCCGGGAATCCTTATGGCAAGATGCTGGACTATTATAACAAATTCCAATATGGTTTTGCGGGAGGCGTTCAGATCAATCCGGTCAGGATATTCTATATTGGAGCCCGCTATAATATCAGCCTGAACAGCATGTACAAAGATCAATCTGGTGGAACCGGCATGCCAATACCTGGTTTTATTCCCGATGTCAGCGGCATAGATATTAAAAACAATGTCTTGCAGGTGTATGCCGGTTTCAAGTTTTGAAGATGAAAATCTAAAACCAGCGCCCGCCTCTGTCCACCTCCAATCAAGGCAAAAAAAATCCTGGCAGAAATATCATAACCGATTCCTGCTCGAATCAATTTAATGTGGGGAAGGGCATGGTCTTGCATGATGGCCCCTGCCCCAACACAAATACAGCAGTACTTTATTGTCATCGGGTCTCCTAACTTTTGTTCTATTGACTGGCGCTCATATAAAAAGTAGTTTTCGTGTAGGGTTGAAAAATGCGGCTTCAAAAAATTATGAGTCCGCCGGGTACATTAATGGGATTCATTAAAAAAATAACTCTTGCAGTTTTTCTTTTGCTGACTATCTATGGATATGAAGTTTACAGGATTGTGGTCGCACCCTCGGAAGAAGCTGAAAGGTGACTATTTGAATAGCAATGCGCAAACCGGCGGCCTGTGCTTATAATTAGGTAAATCAAAAACAATCGCAATGAAAGAAAATTTAATAGTGACATTCTTATTTTGCGGCATCTCAATGGTGATTCATGGACAGGCCGCCAACCTGAATTATCCTGAACCGGAATTTAAGAATGAGGTTTATTTCCTGGATAAGGGCAATAATAAATTAATAAGGCTGGAAAAGGGAACTTCCAAAATGGAAACCAAGACCAAAATGGGAGGCATGGGGGGTTCGGAAAGTGGTTATGATTTGGAAGGTTCGAAGTCAGGCGTAAGGGTTAATGAAGCCAATAATATTTCATTTGTTTTCTCCACGGGAGCTTCACCATCTGGTGCAAATCAGCGATCCGACTCTATAATGCGAGCAAACGGAGTCGATCCTTCCATGATGAGCGAAATGCGCTCCATGACGGATCCTACCAATATGATCACCTTATACAAAGTGAATGTTGAAAAGGGAGTAAGAAAAGTCCTTTTGCAGAAGAGCGGGGGTGCTTTGCCTTTCAGTAACCATAAGTCCACTTCGAGCGATAAATATAGCATCAGCATGAAAAGAATAAGAGAGGGTTATTGGGAGTTGGTGGTTGACAAACACCTGCCCAAGGGGGAATACGCATTTACACTGATGGGATTGGGAGGCACGGGTGGAGACGCAACCTTGTTTTCTTTTGGAATTGACTAGAGAACTGCGCTTGAAATAGAAATCACCTCTATGCCAAATTGGGCAGTTACGGAAATACCCGCAAAATATTTTAGCATATTCGGAAATCTATAGCGCCAATAGTCATCTCATATAGCAATACTCCTATCAGCCAGCGCCATCTTACCCGTTGACATCCTTGGTGTTTTTTGATGGGATCTAATTGACAATTGATAATTCAATTGAGTCATTATTGTCAGGGATAAGAGTCTGAGCAATTTATGAAACTGAGTCCCGTTGAAATATCTGCCGGGGCTCTTAAACCTTTCAATGCCCTCCATGTCTGATTCCTTATTAATTCATTATGTAAATCCCATCAATATGAAAAAGTTCATTTCAATTTCTGTCTTATCTATGGCATTCATCTGTATCGCAGCCAGCGGTTTTTCCCAAACCAAGACCCCCGGGGTTACCAAGCGGCAGGTAAACCAACAGGAAAGGATAGCCGGGGGAGTTAAGAAAGGAGAATTGACGCCGAAAGAAACCCGGCACCTGGAAGCCCGGGAAGCCAAAATTCGACATGATAAGAAAGTGGCGAAATCAGATGGAAAAGTAACGAAGAAAGAGAGAGCGAAATTAAACAGGGAGGAAAACAGGTCCAGCAGAGCCATCTATCGTCAAAAGCACGATGCTCAGAAGAGAGGTTGATTATCTATTCGCCGGAATTTTTCATGCCCCGTCCATGCCAACTGGCGGGTTTTTTTATTCTTTGGGTTCGGCCTGGAATTCGGAACTTTCCTGTTCCCAATTTTCATTCCATTCAACCAAAAAATTATTTCGTCCTTCGCCGGTAAGGATCGTCATATATTTTTGCTGCACTAATTCGAGCATGGAAAGAAATAAGAAAATGGCATGTATCCTGTTTTCACAGAGTTCAAATATCTTTTCAATGGATAGAGTCCTTTCTCTTTTCACCAGGTCCAGCATATAGGTCCTGCTGTCTTCCATTGTATAATTGTAGTTATAAACCACATGCTGGGGCCGATGGTTCCTGTCGTATAGCTTTTGCATGGACCGTTCAAAGGCCTTCATCAGCTTGAACATGGTGACCGTCTGAATCTCCGTGCCTTCGCCTGCATCTTCACCAATCCGTGAAAGTTCTTTCTGGATATTGCCTCTTTTAATCATGAGCATGCGGGTAGCTTCCATTTCGGCCATTTTCGCAGAAGCTTCTTTGAAACGCTTATACTCAAGAATCTTGTCAATCAATTCCTGGCGTGGGTCAATTTCATTACCGGCTTCATCGAGTTCTTTGCGCGGCAGTAACATGCGTGCCTTGATGCGCATCAGGGTGGAAATAAATAGTATGAACTCACTGCTAAGTTCAATATTCAATTCATCGGCCTTATGAATAAAATCCAAAAAGTCATTGATGATTCTTGTGATCTGGATATCATAAATATCCAGTTCGTCGCGCTCTATAAAAAAAAGCAGGAGGTCAAATGGGCCTTCGAACTGAGAGGTCTTTATTTGGTAAGATTCCGTATTCACAAATCCGCGATTTTAGGATAGAAGGGCCGGGAATGTTGAACGATCCGGCACCTGGGCAAATGTATTGAAATCTGTTGATTCAATTCTTAAAACTATAGGCCAGTCCAATGCCCATGAATTCCTTGATTTGCAATTTGGGTCCGCCGGGAGTTCCGTCGGATTTTACTGTCTTGGCGTCATCGTCATAAATCAGGTCAACATTAAAATTAATCGCAATCACTTTGGTGACTTTCACCAGGAGTATATTAGTCATATACAAGTCAATATTAGCCGGTTTATGCCTGTAATTTGAAAACAGGTCAAGGCGACCCTGGTAGGAGGCCGATTCGCTGATCTTCTTTTTATAATTCACCGAGGCAAAAGCACCAATTTCCAGTTTTGCTTTCTTGCCAGGATCAACGCCGTATGCCCCCGCAGCGGAGAGAGAATCATTATTCACAATGGTCCACCGTGCCGTGATGGGTGAAAGGAAAATCGAGAAATTGTCACTGGGTTGATAACTGATGCCTGGCGATACCAAAATATAGGCCGGAGCCATAAAATCCGAGGTCAGTACCTTGGAATTATTATCCGGGTAAGAAAAACCTTTTGCAAACTGTGATCTGAAATTAAACAACCCTGTAACATACCAGTTTTTCGGACTAATCCTGTATCCGTATTTGGAAAGAAAATCTATCCGGTCGTTGGCCTTTCGGTTACCGAGACTTGTGGTGCTTACGATACCATAAGCGAGATCGAGTGTATTGTCCCAGGAATGTTTGCCCTTGGTATAATAAGCATACAGGCTCACCAAGCTGTTCAACGACAATGAGGATTTGTCGCCTCCCGCTGCCCAATTACTCAAAGCAGTCTGATTCAAATTGGCGTTGACCAATCCTCCCAGTTTCCATAGTTTGGGAATTGTATCATTGGGATCTTTTTTGATTTCTTTGCCAGCGGCTTCTTTTAGTTCTTTCACTGTTGGGTCTTGCGCAAAAGCATATCCGGCAGCAGCGACCATCAGCATGGTTACCAGAGTCTTTTTCATTGCAGGTTTTTTTGCAAATTTAAAAATAATATGCCTCCCTGTTGTCGCAGTCAGTCAACAAAGCAGTACATGAATATGAATAGATAAGATTAAATCGCAGGCAGATCCGGGAAAATTATTTTTTCAATTCATCCCTGATCTCCATAAGCAATTTATCGGTTGAAGAGGGTCCGGCCGGCACCGCAGCTTTCTTTTTGAGGGCTTTATTCAAACCCTTTATAATGATGAACAAGACAAGCGCAATGACGGCAAATTTAATAATGGCGGACAGGAATTTGCCATATTTCACCGAACCCCACATCAGTTTGTCCAAATCTTCTGCGTGTGCAGCCTTCAAAGCCGGGGTCAATAATAGTGGAGTAATTACATCATCAACCAGGGAGGAAATAATTGCACCAAATGCTGCTCCAATGATCACTGCAACAGCCAGGTCAACTATATTACCTTTCATGGCGAAGTCTCTGAAATCTTTCATGAATCCCATGTCGAATTGATTTTGGTTATTAAATAAGATTACACCTATTTGCAAATTAGATCATTTTTGACAGGCTGAATAGTTGTTCCGGGTCCTCTTGAGTTAAATGCGATAATTCACATGGCCAATTATTCCAGGCCGCTGTCAGGCAGGCTCCGTTTCATACGGAGAATGCTGAATAGGTTTTTGATTGTGGATACGATTATATGACTAGGGTAGGACTTGCCGGAACTCCCGGCTCACCAATCTCATGCGATTCAACACGAATGAAAGCGCCTGTCTCCAATTCACTCTTGGGATTGGTAAAGTGTCAATGGGTGTAAAATTATCCTTATTAAGAATAAGCTGTTCAGACCGACATGATTTCTTTTTCTTTCGCGGCAAGATGTTTTTCCACGACAGCAGTGTATTTATCAGTAGTCAATTGAATGGATTTCTCTGTGTCTTTGGCCACATCTTCACTCAGGCCGCTTTTCTGCAATTTCTTGATCTGCTCGATGGCGTCTCTCCTGATATTTCGAATGGCTACTTTGGAATGTTCGCCTTCATTATGTACTTTCTTCACCAGGTCCCTTCTCCTCTCTTCAGTAAGGGGAGGCAGGAAAATCCGGATGATTACGCCATCATTTTGGGGCGTTACACCTATATTGGCCGCAATAATCGACTTCTCAATAGGCTGAAGCATATTCTTCTCCCAAGGCTGGATGGTGATTGTGCGGACATCCACCACTGAAATATTACCCACCTGACTTATTGGTGTTGGTGATCCATAATAATCTACCACTAAACCGTCCAACATTTGGGGATTGGCCCTGCCTGCTCTTATTTTCCCCAATTCCACTTCAAGGTGGCCGATAGCTCTTTCCATGGAGGCTTCGGCCTCCTGGCTAATACTGGATAATTCTTCTGTCATAGAAAAAAAATTGGATGCGTTGCAAAACTAACGAATGGCAGGATAAAAAAGAATTCAACAATAATCAGTTCTGTTCAGCCACTGACTTATTGGGATTCAAAGGCATAACCTTGGACTGAACCTGGCGGCCGGACAATTCGTCCTCTTCGGCCAGGAATAGTTTTGGTTTGGGTCTGGTGAAATACAGTAGTCCGATTCCAGCCGATGCCACCCCAACCAGCAATGCGAAGAGATAATTGACTCCAATATAGCTCAGGTAATATGCGGCGACTGCTAGTGATATATTAACGGATACCAAAGTAAAAGTGGTTGCCGTATGGCTCATACCCCTGTCCAGCAGAAGGTGATGTACATGGTTGCGGTCGGGACTGAAGGGAGAACGGCGATTGAATATGCGTATGGCAAAGACCCTGAGTGTATCATAAAGCGGAACAATGAGTATCGCCACGCCCACAGCAGGAGCAGCATCAATTGGGAATGGAGTTCCCGGACTGTCCGCCACATTGATAAAATGGATAACCAGGATGGCATTAGCCATTCCAATCAAAAGTGATCCCGTATCGCCCATGAATATGCGAGCAGGAGAATGGTTGAATATCAAAAAAGCCAGTAAAGCCCCGGCGAGTGCGAATGCAAAAGTTGAGTAAGCCAGATGGCCTACCAAATAAAAATAGATTCCGAATACCAGTGAAGTGAATAAACCCAGACTACCGGCAAGTCCGTCAACACCATCAATCAGGTTAAATGAATTGATGATGACGATCACAGTGAAATAAGTTAATGCCAAACTAAAAACTTCGGGCAATTCATGCACACCAAAAAGTCCGTGCATACTCTTGATGATGATGCCGCCCTTGTAGATTATTATGAATGCGGCTATAATTTGCCCGATGAATTTTTTCAATGCGGTGAGCACCAGAATATCATCTTTCAAACCCAGGAAAAATATCACCAGACAAGCGGCGAAAAAATATTGGAACTCAACGGCGGAATCGAAAGAGATTGTCATCAGGCAGGCCATGATCAATCCTGCAAATATTCCAAGGCCTCCCAGCGAAGGAATGGGATTTGAATGGCTTTTCCTGGCATTGGGTTCATCAAACAATTTCTTAATGACGGAAACATTGATGATGACCGGAATGGACGTATAAGTAATGATAAATGCCAATGCGGTTGCAAGTAAAATCTTATCCATCAAGCCCCGTTTAGAGATGCAAAAATAGAGATATCGCCATGAACCATCAAGCTTAATACATTTCTATTATTCAATAACTTATGATTAACACATCACTATTGTACGCCTATTAAATAATAACGGTTGGCGAAGCATGTTAGTATTCCAGATTAAATTTATGCACAATTTTTTCAAATATTTGCTTTTGTTTAATGTGAGGCGATAATCCACAACTTTAAATTAGCTTTGCCTCCTCAATAAAAAAGGGCTATGACAGATCTAAAAAAAATGGCTTCGCAAATCAGAAGGGATATTGTCAGGATGGTGCATGAGGCCCAGAGTGGACACCCGGGCGGATCACTGGGATGCGCAGATTTCTTTACCGCGCTCTATTTCCAGATAATGAAACATGATCCAAAATTCAATATGGATGGTATCAATGAAGATATTTTCTTCCTTTCAAACGGCCATATATCTCCTGTTTTTTATAGTACCCTTGCCAGATCAGGTTATTTTCCCTTAAGTGAACTTCATACTTTCCGCAAACTCAATTCGCGTTTGCAGGGCCACCCGGCTACACACGAGCACCTGCCGGGGATACGCGTTGCATCAGGCTCGCTGGGACAGGGCATGAGTGTTGCCATTGGCGCCGCCCTGGCCAAGAGGCTGAATAAGGACAGCCGTTTAGTATATTCTTTGCATGGGGACGGCGAACTTGATGAGGGTCAGGTATGGGAATCAATCATGTTTGCGGCACACCGTAATGTGGACAACCTGATATCAACCATCGACTGGAACGGACAACAGATTGACGGACCTACCAGGGTGGTGATGAACCTGGGCGATATCAGAAGAAAATTTGAGGCATTTGGATGGACCACCCTTGAAACAGACGGGAATGATATGGATGCGCTGGTAGCAACACTCAATGAGGCCAGGGACATGACAGGAAAAGGCAGTCCCGTTGGCATTATGATGCATACCGTAATGGGAAAAGGCGTGGATTTTATGGAAGGCCACCACGAATGGCATGGTATAGCACCCAACGACGAACAATTGCAAAAAGCACTCGCCCAATTACCCGAAACGATTGGCGATTATTGATTTTATCAGAATCAGAAATACCGATGCCCAACGCCCTGGAATAACCGCACTTTGCGCTGCCCTGTACTCTGGCCAGATTCCAGTAGTTGGTACTAAATCAGACGATTTTTTCAAGCCCAGGAGAAATCATTCAGTTGCAGCTTCGTATCCGCAGTTTCCTGCACTTTGATTCTATTTCAATCAGGGGTTAATTTCTCAACTCAAAAGGCTGATTGGCGGCTCGTGCGGAGGGTATCCAGGATGCCAGCAAAGCAATCAGCATTACTGTTACCGAAACCGTCATTAAATCCACAGCCTTCATCTTCACGGGGTAATAGTCTATGACAAATGAAGTTCCTTCCAGCGGAACCAGTTTGAAATGAATTTGCGCGTAAACAAGCAGTGATGCGATCACAATTCCCATTCCCAGGCCCAGCGCAGCCAGGATCGTGCCTTCACTCAAAAATATTTTTTGGATGGTACCTTTTGAAGCTCCCAGGGCCTGCAAGACCTGGATATCCTTTTGTTTTTCCATGACCAGCATGGTCAGTGCACCCACCAGGTTGAACATGGCTACTACCAATATCAAAATAAAAATCACATAGATCGCCAATTTTTCCAGTGACATTACCTTGTACAGGCTCTTATTCTGTTCATATTGGGTGAGCACCTGGTATCCTTTTCCCAAAATGCTTTCCATTTGTTGTTTCACAGGCTTTTCCATACTGGCCGCCGTCAAAGCTATTTCGGCGCTGCTATACTCATCCTTCCCAAATCGCATACTCTGTTTTACAAAATCCAGGTTTGTCAGGACATACCTGTTGTCGAATTCCTGCTGAATGGCGAATGCGCCGGTAGGAATGAGTTTGCCTTCGCTGAAAGATGACAGAGGATCATTCAGGTCGCTTACACCTTTCCGGGGGAGATCCACTACCAGGCTTCCGATGCTCCTGTCACTCATCACACCAATTGCATTTTCCACGCCTACACCCATTACCGCCCCCGGCTGGTCAACATCCCCCAGCAAGAATCTGCCTCTCACCAGGTTCTTATTTACGGTTGTGACCTCTGTATAATTTGAGTCCACTCCTTTGAGTTGAATCATCGCGCTGATATCTCCATTCCTGATCAGCGCCTTTTCTTCCGCAACCAGCGAAATGCTCTTTACACCGGCGATCATATTGAGCTGGTTCAATTGTGTGCGGGATAGTTGAAGAGTCTTGCCGCTTGCCGGTGTTATCTTGAGATCCGTATAAAATGTGGAATAAAGAGATTTTACAAGGCCTTCAAATCCATTGAAAGCGCTCCAGAGTACCAGGAGGGAAGCCGTGGCAAAAGTAATGGCCGTGACGCTTACCCATGAAATGATATTGATGGCGTTGGTTGACTTTTTGGCTTTGAAATATCTCCAGGCAAAAAGGAAGTACAATGTTGAAGAATTAAAGTTGAGCTAAAAGTTAATCATTTTTCGGGTTGTCGGGTTTCCCTTCCTGGATCTTTCTCAACAGATCCTCCATTCTGAAGGCGTGCTCGAGGGTATCATCAAGAAAAAATTTCAATTCTGGCATCCTGCGCAATTGGTGTTTTATTCTGGCTGTGAGTTCTTTCTTGATCTCCCAGGACCTGTCTTCAATTTTACGGAGGGCTTCATTGGGACTCTTTACCTGGAAAAAACTGAGATAAATTCTGGCTTCCAATAAATCGGGCGTAATCTTTACCGATGCAATTGAAACCATGCCTCCATCAACCATCGTGAGCCCAAGGCGCTGAAAGATTACGTTCAACTCTTCAAACAAGAGCCCGGCCACCTGTTTTTGTCTTTTCCCTTCCTGCATGCCATTAGTTTTTAGTGGCTGTAAATTTAGTTACTTTGCGCCTTAATTACTCTTAATAATCTATTGCTACATAAATGAAAAGCCTCGGCACTATTTTTAAATACATAAAACGCTATCCTAAGTTAGTATTCGCTTATTTCACCTTCAATGTGCTGTCCACCATATTTTCCCTGATCTCACTCACTTTGCTGAGCCCCTTTCTCATGCTCATCTTCAATGTGGATAGTGGAATCAGGAATATACCTGCAAAGACAAATTTCCTGACTGGCACGCTGGACCAATTCAAGAACCTGGTGAGGACCATGACGGATTCGGACGAGGGAAAAATAAAAGCATTGGGTTTGATATGCATTGTCGTGGTTATAGCAGTCATATTGAAAAACCTGTTCTTCTACCTGGCCATGTACGTACTCAATCCAATCCGTAACAGGATTTTGAATGATATGCGTTCAGACATGTTTCAAAAGATCCTCAATCTGCCTATCGGCTATTTCAATGAACAGCGTAAAGGTGACATCATGAGCCGCCTCACCAATGACCTGCAGGATGTGGAATTCAGCACGGTGAGTTTTCTGGAGTCATTTTTCAGGGAACCCATCACCATCATAGTGTTTCTGGCATATATGATTAGTACGAGTCCCGAGCTATCCATATTCCTCATGATTTTTTTGCCGGTATCCGGTCTCATAATCGGGCGCATCGGGCGTTCCCTGAAAAGAGTTTCTACCAGGGTACAGGAAAAACTGAGCTCAATTCTTTCCATCATTGATGAAACACTCGGCGGCATGCGGGTGGTAAAAGGCTTCAATGCCGAAGCCCAGCAATTGCAGAAATTCGATGATGCCAATGAAGAACTCCTGCATATTAAGAATAAGGCCAATCGCAGGAGGGATATGGCTTCGCCTGTATCTGAATTGCTGGGTGTAGCAGCTGTTTGCTGTGTGCTGTATTATGGCGGAAGGCTGGTACTCAAAAGCCAATTTTCCCTGAGTGGTACAGATTTCCTCGCATATATCGCCGTATTTACCCAGATCATTAATCCATTGAAATCGCTCAGCGCAGCTTCTTACAATATCCGCAGGGGAGCAGCCAGCATTGAAAGAATCCAGAGCCTTATCCGGGAGCAGGAAGCCATACAGGAAATACCAAATCCTGTTCCTATTAAGAAATTTGAAAAGAATATCTTATTCATCAACGTTGGTTTTAATTACGGGGAGGCAACCATCCTGAAGAATATCAATCTTAGTATTGAAAAAGGAAATACCATTGCTATTGTCGGATCTTCGGGCTCTGGTAAATCAACTCTCGCCGACCTCGTTCCCCGCTTTCACGATGTGAGCTCGGGTGAGTTACTGATTGATGGAAAGAATATCAGGAATTATTCGCTCAAAGGGCTCCGTGCCCTGATGGGTATTGTGACTCAGGAACCCATACTCTTCAATGATACTATTGCCAATAATATTGCATTGGGACAGCCCGGCGCGTCTTTGCAGGAAATTGAGAGAGCAGCAAGGATCGCGAATGCACATGACTTTATCATGCAGAAAGAAAAGGGCTACCAGTCCAATATCGGCGACAGGGGTAGCAAATTAAGTGGTGGGGAAAGACAGCGTCTGACTATTGCAAGAGCCGTACTCAAGAATCCTCCTATACTCATCCTTGATGAAGCCACATCTTCTCTCGATACAGAAAGCGAAAGGCTGGTACAGGATGCCATCAACCGGCTCATGGAGGACAGGACTTCCATCGTTATTGCCCATCGCCTTTCCACAGTGAGGCATGCGGATGAGATCATCGTTCTGCAAAAAGGCGAAATTGTTGAAAGGGGAACCCACGATCAGTTATTGAAATCCAGGGGCATGTACCACAGACTGGTGGAAATGCAGGAAGTAAAATGAGATTTTGAGCAAGATATCAGTCAGTTCCCAAACTAATATTTTCTGATAAGCACAACACCGGCTATGAGCAGCAGCACTCCGATAATCCTGCCAGCATTAATTTCCCTGGTTGCCATTCCCAGCCAGCCGAAATGATCAATAATAACGGCTGCCAATAGTTGCCCGGCAATCACCAGCGCAAAACTGAGGGTAGTGCCCAATAAAGGCACGATGAAAGTGATTATAGCTACATAGAATGCGCCAATCAATCCGCCCGTGAACAGCCATAGCGGAGCAGACTTGAGTCCCGTCCATTGGAAATTTCCCCTCCTTGTAATAAAAATATATAAAGCCAGCACCAGCGTGCCTGTCAGGAAAGATATGAAGGCAGCGATCACGGGACCTCCCCCTACTCGTGAGAGCCTTGAATTGATACCCGCCTGGATTGGTAGAATGGAACCCGTAACTGCTGTCAGCATCATCAGCAGTAAGTATTTGGTTTGCATAATATAAAAATAAAAAACCGTCCGCTTACACTGGACGGCCGTTAGATATTTAGTGGCTGCGACTATTATTGCACATTGGGATTTTTTGCATAGCCCATTTTGGCTTCGATGCTCAGCGTAGCGTGGGGCACGGCACGTAATCTGGCCTTGTCAATCAGTTTGCCCGTTACACGACAGATACCATAAGTCTTGTTTTCTATACGCATGAGAGCTTTTTCCAAATGATCGATATATTGTATTTGCCTGCTGGCCATCTGGCTAAGCTGTTCCCTTTCCATGCTGATGCTTCCATCTTCCATGGTCATATACCTGTTCTCACTCTCGTCTCCGCCCATATCATCCTTCCTGGTGATAAGCCCCTGCAAATAAGCCAATTCCTTCTTCGCTGCTTCGAGTTTCCGCAGGATCAAATCCTTAAATTCCACAAGTTCCGAATCACTGTATCTCATACTGGGTCCACTTTGATTGTTTTCAGGCTGATCGAGAACGGATTTTGTAAAATCAGGTTCATATTTTCTGGCAGCCGTGGTAGTTAATTTAGGTAATACAATGGGTTTGATTTCCCTCTTGGGTTCTGGTTTCCCATGGTCTTTCACCACTTTCTTGATTTCGGGAAATTTGTGCACGGAGGCCGGTTCATATTTATGGACATATTTTTCATCTTTATGAATATGCTTCTCAATCTTTTTGGCGATTTCGACCTTTTTTGCTGGTATTGGTTTTTGGGCAACCGGCTTACTTGGCTTCTTCACGGCAGGCTTCCTGGCTTCGGCTTTTTTTGCAGGCTTGGCAACAACTTTCCTGGCTGGCTTGGAAGGTTTGGCCAGTTTTTTGGGAGCCGACTTTTTAGCAGCAACAGCCTTTTTCACGGGCTTTGCAGCCTTTTTAGGAGCCGCTTTTTTTGGCGCTTTCTTATTGGTTGCCATGCTTTTATGCTTTTTTGGTAACAAATACTTTTAAAGGTATATCATTTACTTCAATTTCGGTGCCATCGGCAATATTGGGTACTAATTCGATATTGTCTGCCAAAATTTCCGCGCAAATATAGTCATTAAATTGAGTGATGCTAGGTTTCAGGGTTTCATTTTCTGACAGCTTTACCAATATCCGGTCAGTGAGGTCAAACCCACTGTCCTTGCGGATCTTCTGGATTCTATTTACCAATTCCCTGGCATTTCCTTCACGCAGCAATTCAGGTGTAACCGAAATGTCCAGAGCCACCGTCAGGTCGCCTTTATTTGCCACCATCCAGCCTGGAATATCCTCGCTTTGAATCTCCACTTCATTCCGGAATATGACCACGGGTTCAGATCCTACCAGGAGGCTGATGGAACCCTCGGTTTCCAGTTTTGCAATATCTTCCTGGCTCATTCCGCTGATGATTTCGGCCACAGCCTTCATTTTAGAACCCAATTTCTTTCCCAGGGCGACATAATTAGGCTTGATTTTCTTCTTGATGAAGCTATCTTCTTCCGTGATGTATTCGAGTTGTTTTACATTCACTTCAGTTTTGATCAGGTCTTCAACAGATTCAATCTGTCTCTTCATTTCGGGACTGAGTACCGGAATCAGGACCTTCTGCAATGGCTGTCGAACTTTAATATTCACTTTCTTGCGCAACGATAGAATGAGGGAGCTAATATCCTGTGCCCTTCGCATCCTTTCTTCCAGCGCAATATCGATCTGGGATTCCTGTGGCAATGGAAAATCAGCATGATGCACCGACTCCACCTGGTGGCGTTTGGAAACCGCATTCAGATTGGTGAACAGACTATCACTGAAGAATGGTGAAATGGGAGCCATCAGCCTCGTTATGGTTTCAAGGCATTCATAAAGGGTTTGATAAGCGCAGATCTTGTCGTGTTCATATTCTCCTTTCCAGAAACGGCGACGGCAAAGACGAACATACCAATTGCTCAACTCTTCGTCCATGAAATCTTCAATGGCTCTTCCAGCGGCAGTTGGTTCATATTCATCCATGAATTCATTCACTTTCTTCACCAGGCTATTCAATGACGAAAGTATCCACCTGTCAATCTCGGGCCTTTGATTCGCCGGAACATAAGTTTCACGGAATGAAAATCCATCCACATTGGCATATAAGATAAAGAACTGATAAGTATTAAAAAGAGTACCGAAGAATTTGCGTTGCACTTCGCGAATTCCTTCAAGGTCGAATTTCAGACTGTCCCATGGAGAAGCATTTGTGATGAGGTACCACCTTGTAGCATCCGCGCCGAATTGGCCAATGGTTTTGAATGGATCCACTACATTGCCCAGCCTTTTGCTCATTTTATTGCCGTTCTTGTCTAATACCAAACCATTGGAGACGCAGGTTTTATAAGCGAGACCCGGATAACGTTGGTCGGGATCACCAACTATTTTGACTCCGGCTTTCTTCAATGCCTCCTGTATGGATTCTTTCAGCAGGGATCCTAATGCATGCAGGGTATAAAACCAACCCCGGGTCTGGTCCACTCCTTCCGCGATAAAATCTGCCGGATAATTTTGTGCGAATATTTCCTGGTTCTCAAATGGAAAATGCCACTGGGCATAAGGCATGGCGCCGCTGTCGAACCATACATCAATCAGGTCGGGCACCCTCTTCATGGGTTGACCCTTCGATGATACGAGTACCACCATGTCCACAAATGGCTTATGCAGATCAAGTCCTTCGCGGATCGTGGGTTGATTGAGCCCCAGTTTTTTATTCGCCTTCTGAATTTCTTCAAAAAACTCCGCAATGGAACCAATACATTTTTCCTCCGATCCATCATCCGTTTTCCAAATGGGAAGCGGGGTTCCCCAGAATCGGCTGCGACTGAGATTCCAATCAACCATATTTTCAAGCCAGTTTCCAAATCGCCCTTCACCGGTTGATTTGGGTTTCCAGTTGATCTTCTTATTCAATTCCACCATCCTGTCCTTCATGGCAGTCGTCTTAACAAACCATGCGTCCAGCGGATAATACAGAACCGGTTTGTCTGTACGCCAGCAATGGGGATAGTTGTGTTCATATTTTTCAATCCTGAAGGCCCGGTTCTCCTTCTTCAACTTCACACATATATCAACATTTACGTCAACATAATTAGGATCGTCTGTATAATTCTTTACATAGCGATTGCTGAATTCTCCAAGGCCATCCACGAATTTCCCGGTCTTGTCCACCATCACCAGGATGCCGATTCCATATTTTTTTCCAACCTTATAGTCGTCTGCACCAAAGGCCGGTGCCATATGCACGATGCCCGTGCCTTCTTCGATGGTTACAAAATCACCCAGCAGGATTCTGAAAGGATCACCTCCGGAATTTTTAGGACTGTTCGATTGGAAGGGCATGAGCTGCTCATAACGGATTTCTTCTAATTTCCTGCCTTTGAATTCTGAAATGATTTTGTATGGCAATTGCTTTTTTCTGATGAGCTGTTCGAAATCAGCCTTGAGGCGGGGGTTATGATCTCCGATAAGCATTTCATCCGAGCCCCTCACCAGCCAATTGGTGATGGCATCGTAGAGTTGCTGGTTTTCTCCTTCCTTCCATTCGTCGATATTTTCAGGAAAGTAATGATGAAGGAGAGATTTGGCCAATATGACCGAGCATGGCTTGCCGGAATAAGGATTAAATGTCTTTACGAGTATATAATCAATATTCGGCCCCACAGCCAGACCCAGGTTTGAGGGAAGAGTCCAGGGTGTTGTGGTCCAGGCCATGAAGAATACCTGATCTGTACCCGCCGCGTCGAATAGAAAAGCCGACTTATCATTTTTCACCGCTTTAAACATGGCCACACAACTGGTATCCTTCACCATTTTATAGGTTCCAGGTTGGTTAAGTTCATGAGAACTTAGGCCGGTTCCTGCCGCGGGAGAATAGGGCTGAATACTTACGCTCTCATATAATAAATCCCTGTTGTACAGTTCTTTCAGGCTCCACCAAAGGCTCTCAATATATTCATTCCGGAATGTGATATATGGGTGCTCGAGATCAACCCAATAGCCCATTTTGGTAGTCAATTCGTCCCACTTGTCTTTGTATTTTAATACTTCACGACGGCAGGTGGCATTATATTCTTCTACAGATATTTTCTTTCCAATATCTTCCTTTGTGATGCCCAGCATTTTTTCAACACCCAGTTCTACCGGAAGACCATGAGTATCCCATCCTGCTTTCCGTTTCACCTGGAATCCTTTCATCGTTTTGTATCTGCAGACCAGATCTTTCAAAGATCTGGATATGACATGATGAATGCCAGGCAAACCGTTGGCGCTCGGAGGACCTTCATAAAATACGAAAGGAGCTGCGCCATCACGCAGGCTCACACTCTTTTCAAATGCATGATTATCAATCCATAATGAGAGAACTTCCTTTTCTATTGCCGGTAAGTTGAGCTGATTATATTCCCTGTATTTAGCTGCCATATTTCCTAAAAAATGGGAGCGAAGTTACTGAATTAAAAGAGGAATTGCCGACAAAGAGAGATAATTCACAGGCATGCATTTTCGGATATTCAACATCAGAAAATGCCAGCCAGACCCAGATTTGATCTGAAAAAAATCGTTAATAATTTTAACTCTTAGTTTTCCACATTTTCCGGCTTTGGCATAGTTTCTGGAAATTATTCCGTGTAATGATTCATGTAGAATTTTTCAATCAATAGCCATGAAAACCACGTTGAACATATCATATAGCATCCAACCGGAGTTTTATTCAAACAATTCAGGAAGTCGCAATTCGGGCATCTACCCTCACCAGGGTCATTTCCATTTGGCAGGCAGGCCAATGGTTCTGCCAGGCTCATGCCCGGTGCGTATTGCGTGAGAGAGATTTAGTAAGATGAAAAACCAACTATACCATCACAACCCATATTGATAAATTTTTTCCAGGGTTTAGGGATTAGGGATCGAGGGGAGCAATCATGCTCCCTTCACTTATTATATACCGGCACGGATTTACTCCCCGAAGATCATGGAAGTCTTACAAGTGGGAGGCTTTCCCTTTTGCAGATGATGCAATTCCTTAATATCTACAATGATTTCAGGAATTTGATAAGCGCCTTCCTCTCAGAAGAAGGCAATTGAACAAATTTCTGTTTAGCGTTTTCGGCTTCTCCTTCGTGCCAGAGGATGGCTTCTTCCAGGGTCCTCGCCCTTCCGTCGTGCAAGTAGAAGGGAACGCCATTGGTTTTTTCGAACAGGCCGATTCCCCACAAAGCCGGTGTCTTCCATTCTCTTTCATTTGCCTGGAAATCGGGCCGGCCATCTGCAAGTCCATCCCCCATATCATGAAGCAGCAAATCAGTATATGGATGAATTCTTTGATTGCTGATGGTCTTCAATGTTAGATCAATGCCTGTCTGCATGGTTGGTTTGTGGCAAGCCGCACATTGTATTTGTGTGAAAATATTTTCTCCCTGCCTGGCCACCGGGTCCAGGACATTTCTCCTGGCAGGCACTGCAAGTGTTTTAATGTAGAATACTGCCGCGTTCAGGATGCTGTCGGGCAATTCCGGATCGTCGTGTAATGCATCCAGTTGAGTTTGCCCCCAACTGCTTTCCTGCGGGAACACATAATTTGTTACACCCATATCCTGGTTATAGGCGCCAGCTACTTGGGTCAGCAGGGTGGCTACATTTGCCTTCAGGCCAAATCGTCCCAGCATCATTTTCTTTTGCACGGGATCATATACATAGTTGGGTCTTCCGCTTATTCCGTCTCCGTCCCGGTCATTTTCGTCCGTAAATGAAAGGATTGTGGCTTCAGGAATATTTTGCAGAAGGCCCAGGCCAAAAAAAGGCGGTGCCATACGTGGAGAAATCAGGAGATTCCCTGGTAAAGCTTTATAAGGACTGACTAAATTATAAGTTGGTTCCCGGAGGCTGACCGTTTCTCCATCGGGAAAACTGAATGCTTGTTCCGTATAGCCAATTTCAATCTTCGCTTCAGGTTGCACTCCGAAAACTGCGAGGTCCTGTAACTGGGTTCCAAATCCCTCCACGGCCTTAGTCCCTCCAAATTCATCAGTACCGGTAATGCTTAAGCGAAGGAGCAGGGAGGAATTCACCAAACCCGCTGTGGGGCTTCCCTTTCCATCATTATGGTGGCAGGAAATGCAGGATACATTGCTGAATACAGGTCCCAGCCCCGGATTGACGGGTGCGGGAGCCGTGACAAATGTTGCTCCTATCGCCCCATCTCCCAATTCATGCACCTGTTCATCGCGTTCGTTCAATCCTGATACCTGGTGACCGAATGCCTTACTGGTTTCGTCAAATACCGAAGCTTCTCCGCCTGATAAGCGGGGATCAAAACCGGAGTCCTGGAACAATCCAGGCTTCCGGCACATCATGAAGAGAGCCGGCCCTACCAGGATGGCCACTATCCAGTACATTTTTTTTACTCTCATCATACTGACTCCGGATTGAATTTCTTAACACATCTGATATCCATCACACTGCTATTATTAATGAATCAGATCAATCTATAATATTTTGCATAATGAAGGTCCTTAGCTTACCATCAAGTGTAGCCGAAAGCTCACTGATCGCATCCATAGTCTGGCGGCATTGGATCCTCTGCTCTAATATGGCTTTTTCGTAGGGCACAGTAATATTATTGAAGGAATTGATTGCGGCATTAAAATTTTGCTTCAGTTCATTGTCCAGGGAAATATTCCTAGCTCTCACCAGCTCGCTCAATCCTACGCCATCATCATTGAATTTCCCTTCGTATGCATTGAAAGCCCCGGTGATATTATTCTTGAAGTCCGTAACCGAATTCCCACTGAAGGGGGATTCAACGATAGCTGGATCCTGCGCATCAAATGGCTCCAGCATTTTACCTTCCCCAACCTCTTCACAAATGGCCAGCAGGCCCTCCAGGATGCTTGTGAACGCGTCTTGCTTTTTGGGATACAGTGAACTGCCTTTCCCTGCATTCAAAATGTATTGACCATAGTTGCCGCCACCAGGCGCCCAACTATCATATAATTTTTCTGCTTGTGATTTCAGATGCAGCGACAGGCTGGTCAAATATTGTTTCTGCCTTGCATTAATAGAGGCAGCGGTTTGGGCACCGTTCTTACCCCATAGGATATACTCCATGGGGTGATATCCCTTGAGAGAACGTTGTGAAAGTGCTTCAATGTCGGAAACACCCAGGGGATTACTGCTGTTCATGAGCGAGTCCAGGTCGTTAAAGCTCACCGGCCAGGTATCTGTTTCAGGATCATATTCATCATCCTCCACGGGCCCGAACAGAAATCCTTCACATCTTTCCCAGGTGGCGCGGAGCCCCTTCCAGGCTTCACGCGCAGCCAGCAGATTAGTGTCTGTGGTATTCGCATCGAAGGCAGTAACCTTACTGTTCAGCGTAGCTGCCTTCGTCTTCAATTCTTCGTAACCAGGCAATGCCACCACGTTTACGAAATCCATAAGGGCCCGGTCTTTCAGTCCTTCGAAATCAGTTGAGGTATTACCATCATTCTTTCTGCAGGAAAGGTTCAGAATAATAGCAATAGAAAAGAACAGTATGGAAAGCCTATTCATGAAATGAATGATTTAAAGATAAACAACGAGGTTGCCTGGCACCAATTCGGTTTGCAATTCCCTGAGCTTTTGTTCTGCCGGGCCTTTGGTTACATTGCCATCCTTATCAAAATGACTGCCATGGAGACTGCAGGTATATCCTCTGCCTGTGGGGGTCAATTGGTTTGCCTGGTGTGTGCATTTAAGAAGTAGCGCCTTGTAACTGTTATCGGGATTTTTCTGAACTGCTATTTCATAATTGAAATGAGCGGGCCTGACTACCTGGAAAACATCCTTTTCGAACAGGCTCAGCGGCAATTCCAATTTATTGTCATGGATATCGGTCTTGAATACTGCATAGGATGGGCTGCAGGAGGATAAACCCGATAGTCCCGTTGAAACTGCAGCCGCCAACAGACAGGCCCTGCAACTGTCCAATATAAAATCTCTCCTTTGCATTGTCGCTAGAATGAATAACCGATACCAAGATTAAAAAATGAATTGCCCTGCTTATATGGTATTGCAACCGGACTCGGATTCACTACCAGGGCAGGATTTTCCGGGCCTGTATGCAATATCCTCAGGTCGGTTTTGATCACCACATTGTGTATGGGCAAATAGCTCAGCCCTACAATTAAGTTCTCCTGCTTCACCTTCCCGTCGTAGATGCCGTTTTTAGGAATTTGTTGATTCAGGTCCAGTATTTCATAGCGGGCGAACAAATTCAATTCCTGGCCCTTCAGGGATTTGGAGTTCTCAAACAAATTGTAAGCCAGTTCGGCGTATGCCCCGTACCTGTTTCGGGAAATATTGCTTGCATAGGCCCGGTTGAGGCTGGATGCATCGGGAAATGAGATGAAGCTGGCCAGGCCTTTGGCAGAAAACCCGTTCCCGCTCCACTGCACATTGGCTTCTGTCAGGTATAACGGTAAGGCAAAAGCGCCGGAACTTAATTCGAGGCTATCGCTCTGTCTCTTGTTGAGGCCATTGGTTCCACCGGCATATCCCGAAACCTGGAACCTGAAATTATTCAGGAAATATTGAACAGAAGCCGTAAGAGCCAGGTTATTGGCTGATACGTTAGCACCTTCTCCCCTGCCTCCCCTGATTCCTGAGCCATGTTCGAAACCGGCGGAATTGAGTCCTGTAATCAACGCGACACTATAATTCAATGGGAGGTTTCCCGGTCTACCGTAGAAGCCCAAGCCCAATTCCCTCCAGGTTGCAGGGATCAACAACTGTTCCACGATCGGGCGCTCCACGCCGTTAAAATTCACCGGCAAATGATTTTCATTGAGTATCCCGATTCGGGGTGTGAACAATCCTGCCACGAAGTATTGGCGTGGATTGAGATCAAATTTCAGGAATGCCTGTTCCATAGAAATTTCTGCATCAAATCCGCTTCCCTCACCTGCCGCCACTTTAGCGTTCTCCAATTCCATTTCACTAAAAAAAGAAATTTTAGAATTGAATTGATGGCCCACAAACAGAACCACTCTTTCTAAAGTGGCCCGGGATTTCTGTTCATTAAAATCCCTTTGATAAAAGGCGCTTCCATAACCTGAAATGACTGTCTTTGCTTTTGAGAGCCCCGCATTCAGGGAATCCTCTCCTGTTTTGAGGACTAATTCCTGGGCAGGTGTATATTGTTGCGCAAATAATGTCGCGGCACAACTGCATGCAATTACTAAACATGTAACTTTCTTCATAGCCTTGTTTTCATTTTGTCAGCCAGCAAAGAAAGCCGAATAGACACTGTTAACCTTTCGGGAAAGGGAAATCAATTTACGCAAAAGGGAATAGCTTTTCTATTCGATACATGGTTGCATTTCAATTGGAAATTAATGCTGCGGACCCCGAAGTGAAATGTTCCGGAATTCATCAAAACGAAGACACCAGTTGGGGAACAAGGATCTTATTGAGACCTGATCTACTGCATCGATCCAATACTAGGGCGTCGCTATTTTTTCGGGGAGCGGATGGTTTTATAAATTCGGATGGCAATCATCAGTAATACCACAAAAACAACCAATCCTCCCAGGCCCCAGGCCCAACTCATATTTTCTTTAACTACCACCAGCATTACAATCGCCACCAGGAAAACCGTCGCCACTTCATTCCAGATCCGTAATTGCTGAGAATTGTAGTTGAACCGGCCTTGCATTTGTTGCCTGTAAATATATTGCAGCGAGAAATGATAAAGGTATAAACCCAATACAAAGATCAATTTTATTATCAGCCAGGCCGGCCAGCCTGGATAGAGCCGCAATATCCAGAGTCCCAGAATCAAAGTGAGAATTGCCGAGGGCCATGTAATTCCTATCCACAATCTCTTTATCATGACCCGGTATTGCATTTGTAGTATGCTTTTTTCCGGTTCCATCTTGTCCTGTGCTTCACGGTTATAAACGAATAACCTGGCGATGTAGAAGAGTCCCGCGAACCAGGTCACGACAAATATGATATGAAGCGCTTTGATATAGGTATACATAGAGCAGTTGATTCTTGATGGAATGGTTTGCAGTACCGATTTCTTGCCTGAATCTTCATCCGAATGGTTTTCTTACCGTCAGCGATCAGAATATGATAGCTGTTTCTGTCGGGTCTCATGGTCTTCCCACAACATATCCCTATTACCTTCTCTGTATTCTTTCACCCATTTTGCAAGTGCATTTACCCAGGAGGGATGCGTGTTCATACAGGGTATCATTTCGAAAGCTTCACCTCCGGCCTTCAGAAATATCTCTTTGCCACGCATGGCGATTTCTTCCAGGGTTTCGAGACAGTCACTCACAAATGCGGGGCAGATCACGAACAATTTCTTAATCCCTTCGCCAGGCATCTGTTGCAAGCGGATATCAGTGTACGGAGTCAGCCAATGTTTTCCAATACGCGACTGGAAGGAGACACTGAATGCTTTGGGATCGATGCCGGCTTTCTCAACAATTTTTTTTGTGGTAAGCAGGCATTGATGTCTGTAGCAATGGGTATGAGCAGGGGAATTTGTTTCACAACAAGCAGCGTCTCTCAAACAATGATTTCCTGTAATGTCTGACTTGCGAATATGCCTTTCCGGAATACCATGATAACTGAAAAGTATATGATCATATTCCTGTTTCAGATATGGACGCATGTTTTCTACCATCGCGTCAAGATAATATTCATCATCATAAAAAGGCTTTAGGATTTTCAGTCTGAATGGATAATTGTTTTTCGCATGGATCTCTTTCGCATATACTATCGCTGTTTCATAGCTGCTCATAGCATAATGCGGATACAGGGGTAGAAGCAACACTTCCTGCAATCCAGAATATTTTCTTATCAGGGAATTGTATGCATCTTCAGGCGATGGAACTCCATAACGCATTGCAATTTCCACTGGTTCCGATACCTGTTGCTGCAGAGAATCCCTCAATTGCTCGGTGATCACAACCAATGGAGAACCTTCTTTCGTCCAAACGGTCTTATAAGCTTCGGCAGAATTGGACACGCGGGCCGGTATTATGATCCCTTTTACCAGCAGAAACCTGAATAACCAGGGATAGTCTATCACCCTTTTGTCCATCAGGAACTCATCGAGAAATCGCTTCACATCCTTTATTTCAGTGGATGAAGGAGAACCCAGGTTGGTCAGCAGAATGGCCCTGCTTATAGCATTGTTCATAAGATGAAAATCTTTGCAAAACTAAGTTTGTATCTGATAATAATTTTGGTATCTGGTGTAAAACACAAAAGGTCACCAGTTGTGACCTTTTCTGATATGATGGATCAAAAACGGGACGCAGCCTCAATAGTACGGTCCAGGTCTTGATAGGAAAGGGCGTTGCTCAAAAACCAACTCTCAAATGCGGATGCAGGTAAATATACGCCATGTTTCAATAGGTGATGAAAGAAATTATTGAATAATGGAATATCCGCTTTCGATGCCGATGCAAAATCAGTGACCTCATTTTCGCTGAAGTGAACGCTGATCATGCTCCCGGCACGATTGATCCGATGGGCTAATCCTTTCTGAGTGAATACTTCATGGAGGCCTGTCGCCAGATATTTGCATTTCTTGTCGAGTTCATCATAGATTGCAGGGTTATCTCTGAGCGTTTTTAAAAGTGTAAAACCCGCGATCATGGCCAGGGGATTTCCACTCAAAGTGCCTGCCTGGTACACTTTACCAACCGGAGCAACCTGCTCCATGATTTCCTTTCTTCCCGCAAAAGCTCCCACTGGCATGCCGCCGCCAATCACCTTCCCATAAGTCAGCAGGTCTGCATTCACCGAGAGCCATTGCTGCGCACCGCCAGGGCTTAAACGAAATCCCGTCATCACTTCATCCATAATGAATATGATCCCCTCCGATGAACATATTTTTCTCAGGCCTTCCAGGAAGCCGGGTTGCGGCGGAATACAGCCCATATTTCCAGCTACCGGTTCAACAATGATCGCGGCGATTCCTCCCGGATTCAGATCCACCAGCTTTTCTACCGCGGAAATATCATTATAGGGGGCCGTTAGTGTATCATTCGCGACGGCGGCCGTGACACCCGGCACCGATTGAATATTGAATGTAGCCAGTCCGCTTCCCGCCTTCACCAAAAAAGCATCCGCATGACCGTGGTAGCAGCCTTCGAATTTGATGATCTTATTTCTTCCGGTGTATCCTCTGGCCAATCGAATGGCGCTCATGCAGGCCTCGGTTCCACTGTTCACCATTCTTATCTGATCCACGTTTGGCACCATCCCTATGATCAGTTCCGCCATTTCTACTTCGAGTTCAGTAGGAGCCCCGAATGAAGTTGAATCCTCCACTTTTCTTTGTATGGCTTTTATTACCGGTTCATAAGCATGACCCAGTATCATGGGGCCCCAGGAATTGACAAAATCAATATATTGGTTTCCGTCAGCATCAAACAAATAAGCTCCTTTAGCTCTTTCAATGAAGACGGGCGTTCCGCCCACACTCTTGAAAGCCCTCACCGGAGAATTCACTCCGCCCGGAATGGATTTCTGTGCCCGCGAAAACAACGCTTCACTTTTATGTAAACTGTAATTCATAAATTGTTCTGGAAGGGAAATGGTTTTTTCAGGATAATAATTTCACCACGTCTTTCGCGAAATAAGTAGCAATCAAATCCGCGCCTGCTCTTTTGATGGCAGTAAGGCTTTCCAAAATTGCCTTTCCTTCATCCAGCCATCCCATCTTCGCAGCCGCCTTGATCATGGAGTATTCACCACTTACATGATAGGCGCTTACGGGCACTTCCACCGCATTCTTCACCTCGCGGATAATATCCAGATAAGCCATGGCGGGTTTCACCATTACAATGTCGGCGCCTTCTTCAATATCCATCAGGGTTTCTTTTATGGCTTCCAACCTGTTGGCATAATTCATCTGGTAAGTTTTCTTGTCTCCAAAACCCGGAGCGCTATCCAATGCATCGCGGAATGGACCGTAAAAGCAGGAAGCATATTTGGCGCTATAACTCATGATCCCCGTCTGGCTGAGACCATTCTGTTCCAGTATTTCTCTAATAGCCAATATGCGACCATCCATCATATCACTTGGCGCAACAAAATCGGCGCCAGCCATGGCATGGCTCAGGCTCATTTTCGCAAGCAGTTCTACGGTCTTATCATTCACGATCTCCTTCCCCTCCACAATTCCATCGTGTCCAAATGACGAATAAGGATCGAGTGCCACATCGGTCATCACTACTATTTCAGGCAATGCTTCCTTGATCGCCTTAATGCTTCTTTGCATCAGGCCATTCTTATTCAGCGCCTCCGTCCCCGCATTATCTTTCAATGCATCATCGCATTTCACGAAGAGCAGGACCGACTTCAATCCCAGACCCCACAATTCTTTTACCTCTTTCACAGTATTGTCAATGCTTCTCCGATAATAGCCTGGCATGGAAGCAATTTCTTCCTCCACCTGGTTCCCTTCGGTAATGAATAGCGGTACTATGAAATCATTTGGTGTGAGATTTGTCTCTGCCACCATGGCCCGAATTGCCGGTGTGCGGCGAAGTATCCGATTTCTCCTCAGTATATACATATTGATCTTATTATTCAATCATAAATTTTGTACCTATTCCCGATGCCCCAACTTTTGGCTCTGTTCATTTCCGGCTGGTTACAATTCTCATCAGCCTTATATAGATCTTAGCATTTTCATTTACCAAGGTGGCGGAAATCAAACCCCAAAGTTAATATGCATCCCTACTCCGCCAGAAAAACTTATTATCATCCTTTGAAAAATCTCATTTCAATCAGCCATGCAAATATTGGTCAAACCCATTCCCTCGGATGAAGGCATACCTGTTGCAATTGATCTTCGGGACTTCCTTCAGCGGGCTGATAATTATATTCGAACCTCGCGGTGGGCGGAAGACTCATGAGAATGCTTTCCGTCCTTCCATTGGACTTTAGTCCAAAAATCGTTCCCCGGTCATATACCAGGTTGAACTCCACATAACGGCCACGGCGGATCTCCTGCCATTTTCTATGTTCGTCTCCATAAGGCTCATCCTTCCTTTTTCTAACAATGGGAATATAAGCCGGTATGAATGCATCCCCGCATTTTTTTGAAAATCCGATCCAGAACCGGGCATCCTGTTTTACCGAGGGCCGTTGGTAGTCATAAAAAATTCCGCCTATTCCCCTTCGCTCCCCGTTCCGATGCCGGTTTACAAAATAATCATCACATTCTTTTTTAAATCGGTGATAAAAGGAAGGATCAAATTCATCGCAGGTCTTTTTGTAAACACCGTGAAAATGAATGGCGTCTTCTTCCCGCAGGTAGTAAGGCGTAAGATCGGTGCCTCCGCCAAACCAACGGTCAAGCAGTTTTTGTTCCGCGTCGAATAATTCAAATATGCGGTAATTGCAATGTACCGTGGGTACAAAAGGATTCCGGGGATGGATCACTAACGATAAGCCACATGCGAACCATCGGGATCCGTCCATTTTCAATTGCTCGCGCATGGGTGCCGTTACTTCTCCAAATACCACGGATGTGTTCACTCCTGCTTTTTCAAAAACACCGCCCTCCGCTATCACCCTGCTCCTGCCTCCGCCGCCCTCCGGCCGCTGCCAGATATCTTCAGAAAATCCGGCCCCGCCGTCGATCTCTTCGAGAGAAGAACAGATGCGATCCTGAAGTGCATGAACGTAGTTTATCCATTCTTCCCTGATAGACATATCCAAATTGACAAAAATTTTTCGCCGGCCCAAAGCCTGCAAAATCCCCGGCGATCAGGATTTTACAAGTGAATATTCTTTGACTGATTCCACAAATGCCCTGGCATGATCTACCGGCACATTTGGCAATATTCCGTGCCCCAGGTTTGCTATATATTGACGGGGCCCGAATGCATCGATCATTTCCTTCACGGCTTTCTTGATTTCGGGGATGGGCAATAATAATTTAACCGGATCAAAATTCCCCTGTAGCACCACCCTGTTTCCAGTCATTTGCCGTGCCATGCCCGGATCAATGCACCAGTCCAACCCGATGGCCGAGACCCCGCTTCGACTCAATTCCGGCAAAGCATACCAACTGCCTTTGGGGAAGAGAATCACGGGGGCATCCTGTTTTATGGCCCGGAGTATTTGTAACAGGTAGGGCTGGGCGAAGGTTTCAAATTCAGCCGGTGCCAGTAATCCGCTCCAACTGTCAAATACCTGCACCAGGTCGGCTCCTGCATGGATCTGTGCCCGCAGGTATGGTATGGTTATATCTGTGATCTTTTGCAGGAGAGCATGTGCCATAGCCGGGCGGGTGATACAAAATTGTCTTGCCTTGTCGAAACTCTTGCTGCCCTTTCCTTCCACCATATAGCATAGCAATGTCCACGGTGCGCCCGCGAAGCCGATCAGAGGCACACGATCATTTAATTCTTTTTTGGTGAGTGCAATGGCCTTCATCACATAGGATAGCCTTTCTTCCACACCTTCGATATTCAGCGCCTCAATATCTTCAAGGGTATGGATGGTTTGAGGCAGCAGCGGCCCTTTTCCTTCTTCCATCAGCACTTCCATGCCCATGGCCTGAGGGATGACCAGTATGTCTGAAAAAATAATCGCAGCATCCACACCTACCTGATCCACTGGCTGCAGAGTAATCGCACAAGCCAACTCCGGAGTTTGAATCCGCGTAAAAAAATCATATTTGGCCCTGAGCTTCGTATAGTCGGGCAGATATCGTCCTGCCTGGCGCATCATCCATACCGGTGGTCTTTCGGTTTCCAGGCCATTCAATACCCGCAAGAGTAGATCGTTCTTCAACATCTCAAAAAATTAATAAATAAAATTATAAAGGAGGAATAGAGAGAATTGCCTTCGGCCTAGTATTCATCCTTCCTTCCTCTCAAATTCATCGTTCTTCAAAAAATATGATTTCACCGTTTCCAATATTTGTTCCTGCGAAGCCTCGCTGCTCACCACCATCAGGGCTCCTGAATGCCGGCGTATAGCCGATGCCGTGGTATCACCGATGGCAAAACAAACTGTACCTGCAGGGAGTTCATTGAGGGAGAAAAAGCTGTGAACGGCACTGGGACTGAAAAAGAGTATGCCATCAAATGACTCATCTAATTTCACGGCGCTGGCAAGTGTTTCATAGAGTACCATTTCATGCAAATGCCAGCCCCGGTCGGCTATCAGTTCCGGAAGTTCAGACCTGCGCTGGTTACCGCAACAAAAGACTAACTCTGTGCCAGGCTCATACCCGCTGATAATTTCACGGGCCAGCCCCGCAGCGTCATCCCCCATTGCAAGAATCCCAGTCGTGGGAAAAAGCTCTCTCACCGCTGCCGCCGTTCTCCCTGCCAGGCATGCGATCTTCCAATTACCTGTCAAATCAAAAAGGTGTTGCATTCTGCCTTCAGAGCAGGATTCAAAAATCTCAGAAAGGGCATAGACAGCATTGGCGCTGGTAAAGATCATGAGCACACTCTTCCCCTGCTCGCTTAAATTTTCAAAATTCTCAACAATGTTTTTGTCCAGCCTGGGCTGAATCCTTATGAATTCCGATTCACGGATTTCAAAACCATCTTCCCTCGCCCGCCGGATGGCGGAAGAATTGAGTTTCCTGGTGCTGAGTATATGAAACAAATCCGACATTTTCGTGTAGTGCTGGCAGTTAACTGGCCGGCATCCTGAACCATTCCTGCAGAGCCGCTCCGGCTCTCTCCAAAATCTCCGCGCCCGCAATCTTCCCCAATTCCAGGCCATCGCTGTAAGGGAGTATTTTCTCCGTCTCCAATTTCATTTTCCCGTCGGGTGATACGATATTGGCTCTGAAAACAATTTCCTGGCCGCTGATTTGGGCCAGTGCACTGATGGGCGTTGAACATCCACCCATAAGAGTTCTCAGAAAATCCCTTTCGATGTGGGTGCATATTTCAGTATCCGGGTCATTGATCGTCTTGCAGGTTTCCTGCAATTCCTTGTCCTCTTCCCTACAAAGCACAATGATGGCACCCTGCGCAGGAGCCGGTAACATCCAGTCCAGGTCGATGCTTTGAGCAGGTCTTAAACCAATGCGCTCCAATCCCGCAGCTGCAAAAATGGCTCCCTGCCAATCATTCTCCGCCAGTTTCCTGAGCCGGGTATTCACATTTCCTCTGAGATTTTCAACAGTATGGTTGGGATAACGGTGCAGCCACTGCGCTTTTCGCCTGATGCTGCTTGTAGCAATCGTGGCGATTGAATGGCGATCCTGCAGGAATCCGGTATCCCCTTTATGAACCAGTATGTCTTTGTGGGAAGCTCTTTTCAGCACTGCCGCCTTTACGATTGCTTTCGGAAATTGAGTGGGCACATCCTTATAGGAATGCACGGCAAGATCAATTTCACGATTCAAAAGGGCAATATCCAATGCCCGGGTAAAAATTCCCTGCACACCCATTTCATAGAGGGGCGTAGCCAGGTCAATATCACCTTCGCTCCTGATACGGACCAAATCAGCAATTATATTTTTTTCCCGGATTAGTGTTTGCACTGAAGTCGCCTGCCAGACTGCCAATTCGCTCTCCCTAGTACCGATTTTCACAATCCTGCTCATGGCGCTAATTTGTTTGCAGATAATGGCTGAGTGTATTTATGTACTGGCACCCCTTGGCAGTTCTTGAACGAAGGTCAACGGCCAAAAAATTAACGGCCTTCTGTATGCGGGCTTCCGTCATTTCACTGGGAGAGGAAACAGCTTGCGAAAGCACTGGTTCCTGCTCCTGGCTGAGTTCATATAATTTTGATTTGACTGTCAGCAGGAAATGACGGTGTAGAAACATTTTATGCCATTCAACAAATTCCCCTATCGTTTCATTAAGTATGGCTGTTGCTTTGGGTATTTCGCCCTGCCTCATGGCAAGTGTCGTATCCAGGATGGTGGAAATCTCATCTACGTCCATCAGCTCAAGGCCTTGAATTTCTTTAACCGCAGGGTCCACATTCCCCGGAACCGAAAGGTCCAGCACCAAACGCTGTTTGCCAGTTGAAAAAAATCGAGGAACGACGGTATATTCATCCGAAGCAGTACTCACAATAAGCACGTCGGCTCCATTGACAAGGTTTGGCAATGATTCATAAGGGGCGCACTGCATATTATGCATAGCCGCAAATGATTCTGCTATTTCAAAAGTGCGGTTCGTAATACAGATATTGGCTCCTGGAAAATATTCATGTATGTTCCTGGCTACATTCTGCCCGAATTTACCAGCCCCCACCAACAGTATATTCCTGTTTTGGATATCCGGCATCTTTTCCCGGATCACTTCGATCGCGGCAAAGGCAACGGAAACGGTGCCACTGCTCAATTTGGTTTCTGTCTTTATTCTTTTGGAAGACTGAAGGGCAAAATTCACCAGCCTGTCCAATAAAGATCCAAGGAGCTTATTTTCCCTTGCAGTTCTTGCAGCCAGTTTCAACTGCATTAGTATTTCATAATCACCGATGATTTGTGAATCCAAGCCAGCAGCCACTTTAAAAAGATGTTGCACGGCTTCCATTCCGCTCATCACGTATCCATGCTTTTCAAAATATGAAACCGGATTCTGCGTGGCCCCGCATAAAATCTCCATCACGCTGTTTGGTGAAGTAATGCCGTAGAGTTCTGTGCGGTTGCAGGTTGAAAGAACGATCAGATCTGTCAGGCCTTTTTGCCTGGCCAGATCCACCACATGCTGATATGATTCCTCCGTAATGGCAAATGCGCCTCTGGTAGCTGTATCGGCTTTGTGATAATTCACTCCGATGATGGTAAACTGATCCAGTCCGCTGCAAATATCATATGAGCTTTGCGTATCCATAATTACATAGTACGAAAGTAATAGGTGTAAGGGATGCCTCGGTCAGAACTTTGTCATAAACTGTCTATTTGCGGCAATTCAACGCAAAATCACACAAATATGTGACATGGATCAGACAGTCAAAAAACCCAGGTCATGAAAAATCAGGGGCGGAACAATAGTTCGCAGGGTTTGAGACCCGTGTGTTTCTTGAATGCGGTGGAAAAATGTGAAATGGAGGAATAGCCGAGCATCATGGAGACTTCTGTTACACTCATGCCTTTTTCATATAGCAGGTAGCGGGCATGTTCCATGCGCTGGCTCTGGTAGAAATCGAAGATGGTGGCGCCAAACATTTCTTTGAATCCCTTTTTCAGGTAACATTCATTGATCGCCACCTTGCGGCTCAGTTCCTTTATGGTAACCGGCTCGCCAATATGTTCCAAAAGTATTTCTCTGGCTTTAAGGATTTTTTCACGGTCCGCGTCATTGGCCAGGAATTTACAGCTAAATCCTTCTTCCCGATCGCCCAGCATGCATTCCAGGGAATACAAGAGTAGCATCTGGGTCTGGGCGTTGATATAGATATTTTCGAAGCTATCAGTATAATTGTTATTCAGCAGGCTTTCCAGAACCAGTCGGGTGCGGCTGCATAGAGGCAGCATCTTGGAAAATGAAGAAGGGTGTTTGAAATTGAGGATTTCATCCGTGAAACTGTCCTGCTTTTTTCCCTTTACATACTGAGCGAGATGGGTCGCTGAAAATCTGAAATTCAACACGTCGATGCTGTCGGTCTTTTCAGGGCAATTTCGTGAAAGTCCAAGCCTGCAATAATTGCATTCGGTTTCCTTTTCGCGGCAGTACATATTTCCCGACAGGCAAAACCTGACCTCAATATAATTGGAGGAAGATTCATTTTTTTTGTAATGATAGACCATCATTCCAACGTCTTCGATATTCCATTGTGGAAGTCGCTGGTACCGACGGATTGAATACTGGATAGAACCCGGGATCTGGCGCTCTTTTTCATGCAGCAGCTTCAGTTCCTCCTGCATCATGGGATGCTTTTGAGCCAGGGATAATATGTCAGGGGGTTGCAACATACAAAAGACAAATATACAATGTTTAAACCTTGAGCATTTATTTGAAACACCAAATCCTCAAAGCGAAGCAATGTTTTAACAAATGGATATTCCCGTTACAGGAGTCACAAAACTGCGGTAATATATTCAGAAATACCGTCATATTCCAGTCATATTTCCACATCCTTTTTTCCTCTAAAACAGCCCTAAAAAACCGGTCTTTAAATTGCCCGGAAGCCTTAATTTCAGTACATTTGCAGAATATAGTTTTTGAACAAAAAAAAGCGGATTAGAACGATCGTATGAGCACAGAAACGCAAGAACCCATGACCTCTCCATCCAATGGCTATGGTGCCGACAGTATTCAGATTTTGGAAGGGCTTGAAGCGGTCAGGAAGCGTCCGGCGATGTATATTGGCGACATTGGAGTGAAAGGGATGCACCACCTGGTTTATGAGGTAGTTGACAATTCCATTGACGAAGCTTTGGCCGGATATTGCAAGAATATTACGGTAACCATTCATGAAGACAATTCCGTAAGTGTGGATGATGACGGAAGGGGAATTCCAACCGGCATGCATACCAAGGAAAAAAGAAGTGCACTGGAAGTGGTGATGACAGTGCTGCACGCAGGAGGAAAATTCGACAAGAATACTTATAAAGTATCAGGAGGATTGCACGGAGTGGGCATAAGCGTGGTGAACGCATTGAGTTCGAAATTGCAGGTGCGCATCAACAGGGATGGAAAATCATTTGAACAGGAATACCGGCTGGGAATACCTCAATACCCGGTACGCGAAATAGCTATAACCGACAAAATGGGTACCTATATCAGGTTCTGGGCCGATGAAGCTATTTTTGCCGCAACAGTTTACAATAAAGACATCCTGGAAGGACGACTAAGAGAATTGTCATTCCTGAATAAGGGCATTAAAATAGTATTGAATGACTTTCGGGAAAAGGATGACGATGGCAGTACCTATACCAAAGTTTTTTTCAGCGAAGGCGGCATTGTTGAGTTTGTGGAAATGCTGGATAAAAACGGAAAACGCAACCCGCTAATTCCAAATGTGATTCATGTGGATGGCCTCGACGCAGCCAGTAATGTGGCTGTTGACGTTGCCATGACCTATAATGATTCATACAGTGAACATATTTTTTCTTACGTAAATAATATCAATACCATTGAAGGTGGCACACATGTCGCCGGATTCAGGCGGGCCATCACGAGGGTCTTCAAATCCTATGGGGATAAACAGGGATTCTTCGAAAAAGCGAAAGTGGAAATAGAAGGTGACGATTTCCGTGAGGGGCTGAGTGCCATCATCTCGGTAAAAGTTCCTGAACCGCAGTTTGAAGGCCAGACCAAAACTAAACTGGGAAATAGCGAAGTGATGGGCATTGTGGATAGCACAGTATCCAGGATGCTGGAAGCCTACCTTGAAGAAAATCCCAGGGAAGCCAAGAATATCATGAACAAAGTGATCCTTGCTGCGCAGGCAAGAGCCGCGGCCCGCAAGGCGAGAGAACTGGTTCAACGTAAAACTGTATTAACCGGCGGAGGCTTGCCCGGGAAACTGGCTGACTGCTCAGAAAGAGATCCTGAAAAATGTGAGCTCTATCTCGTAGAAGGAGATTCAGCGGGTGGTACAGCCAAACAGGGTCGTGACAGATCATTCCAGGCCATTCTCCCACTGCGCGGAAAAATCCTGAACGTAGAAAAAGCGATGGAGCACAAGATCTACGACAATGAGGAAATCCGCAATATGTTCACTGCGCTGGGCGTGAAAATAGGAACGCCCGATGATCCTAAAGCACTCAACACATCCAAGCTGCGCTATCATAAACTGATCATCATGACCGATGCCGACGTGGATGGAAGTCATATTGCCACGCTTATCCTGACCTTCATATTCCGCTATATGAAAGAATTGGTGGAGCAGGGCTATGTGTATATCGCCCAGCCCCCACTTTACCTCGTAAAAAAAGGAAAGGAACAGGCTTATGCCTGGAATGAAGAACTCCGGAAATTGCTGGTTGAAAAAATCGGTGGCGGAAAAGATGACAGTGTAACCGTTCAGCGATATAAAGGCCTGGGTGAAATGAATGCCGAACAATTGTGGATGACCACCATGAATCCTGCAACCAGGACCCTGAAGCAGGTTACCATTGAAAGTGCGGCCGAAGCAGACCGCATCTTCAGCATGCTGATGGGTGATGAAGTGGCTCCCCGAAGAGAATTCATAGAAAGTCATGCGAAATATGCCAACCTCGATGTGTAATTCCCAGCTTTCACATGAAGAAACTGCGGGGAATTGACCGGCAAAAAAACGGAATCGCTGTTAATATTATTTGTTACCTTAACTTCTAATTGCAAGACGTAAGTCTTACAGGATCCTGATTGAATATATTACTAACCAAAAAAATACATCTATGACTGACAGTGCAATGCTCACTGCTTACAATGTGAAGACGAAAGAAAAGAATGTGCCGATTTTGGACGCAGTGGTCACCAAAACAGCAAAAGGCGCCTATATGGCACAAGGCCATGATGGGAAAGGCAACAAACTCACGACCCTCCTGGGTGAAGCCAAGGCACTGGCTGCCATCAAAGCAGGTACGGCAAAACAAGGTTGGTAATTCGAAAGCTCTAAGAAAATATTAAAAGACTCCTTTTTCGAAGGGAGTCTTTTTTTTGCAGGAACCCTGTCAGCGGTCAGAGGATAAAACGATTTTTTTTCAATTCAAAGTTCCAACTTGCTGACTCAAATGCGAAAAGCTAGATGGAGAACGGCAAATCATCTAACCCAAACCATCCTGACTCAGGGAGCGAAGACCCATGAACTTTCCTATGGTTATTTCATTTTTTGATGGTAATTTTCCTTTTCTTTCCCATAGCCAATCATCCTGTACCAGGAACCACAATTACTGTTTTCCGAAATTTTCAAAGCCGTGCTGCATCCATATTTAAGACGAATTATTTCAACCGTACCATATTGGCTGGTTCTGAGTTTTTACGTAAACGGAACTTTTGGGCAAACCAGTAATCCATATCATATCAATGGGAATGCATCACAGGACAATTGCAATTGTTATACCCTCACTAAGGATGCATTTACGCAATCAGGATCCGTATGGAATATTTATAAAATCGATCTCACCCAGCCTTTTGACTTTCACTTCAATGTATTCCTGGGTTGCCATGATGCAGATGGCGCGGACGGCATCGCTTTTGTTTTGCAACCGATTAGTACCAGCATTGGGAGCAGCGGAGGCGGACTTGGACTGGTAGGAATAAGTCCTTCCGTGGGCGTAACCATTGATACCTGGCAAAACAACACCGGAGCGGAACTTTATGGGGATCCGGCATTTGATCATATTGCCATCCAACTGAATGGCGATTTAAATCATAATAGCTCCAACAATATCGCAGGCCCTGTTACGGCATTGGCTAACAGCGACAATATTGAGGATTGCCAATGGCATGTCTTCAGAATTGCATGGGACCCTGTCACTCAATATCTCCTGGCCCAGATTGATGGCGTTGACAGAGTGTCTGCCACGATTGACCTGGTAAGCAAAGTTTTCAACGGAGATCCGAACGTATTTTGGGGATTCACCGGATCTACAGGAGGCGCAAGGAACAACCAGCGATTCTGTACTTCTCTGAATCCCGGATTCGCACTCGCTTCCGGACAAATGACCTGCTACCCGACGCCAATCCAATTTCAGGATAATTCCACTTCATTTGGAAGCATTGTAAAATGGTTCTGGGATTTTGGAGACGGTTCCATTGATTCTGTTAAGAACCCTTCTGCCCATAATTATCCGGCGCCGGGAGTCTACAATGTAAAGCTGAATATCCTGGGTAATAATGGTTGTCTTTCCGATACATTCCGCCAGCAAATCGTGATGGGATCAAAGCCGGTAGCAAATTTCGGAACGGGGCCTCCTCCTTTCTGTGAGAATAAACCGGTGCTATTTATTGACAATTCTACGGTGCAATATGGAACACTGAATGAATGGGTATGGACAATCAATGCCAGCACTGATATTTATATGAACAACCCGGGCCTGCAGCAGGTTCTGCCCGCAGGCAATAACCAGGTTTCGTTGGTTGTAAAATCAAAAGAAGGTTGTGTTTCCGATACGGTTCCGGAAAATGTAGTAGTCAATTCCAAGCCCGATATAGACATGAGCTTCGCGGATGTTTGCCTGAGAGATACGACCCATTTCCAGGCTATTAATATTAAGGCGGCCTTGCCCGTGCAGGAATGGTTCTGGAACCTCGGGGATGGCAGCGCCGACAATTCATCCACTATCGATCATGTGTACCTGAATGGTGGAGAATTCCCTGTGCAGCTTTTTGCCCTGGCAGCCAACGGTTGCTATTCAGATACCTTATCACGTATTGCAACTGTTTATCAAACCAATGCCTTTGCAGGCAATGATACCGTGATCGCGATCAGTCAGCCGTTGCAATTGCATGCCGCTGGGGGGGATTTGTATCAATGGTCACCTGCTTTGGGGCTTAGTGATCCGAATATATCTGATCCGGTTGCAATATTAACGGAAGACGCCTCCTTTGTTCTCACCGCGTCTTCCAATGTGGGATGTTCGAGTTTCGATACGATTAATATTAAGGTATTTAAGGGACCCGCATTTTATGTTCCCGGCGCATTTACACCCAATGGCGACGGGAAGAATGATGTTTTTCATTTTGTAGCCATCGGCATGACCCAGATTCATTTCTTCAGAGTATATAGCAGGTTCGGTCAGCTTGTGTACAATTCAACCGATCCCAGGCAAGGATGGGATGGCACGGTGAATGGAAAACAACAGACAACCGGAACCTATGTGTGGATGATTGAAGGAAAGGATTATATGGGAAATCTTGTTGCCAGAAAAGGAACTGTAACCCTTATAAAATAAAAGTCAGGCTCTGAGACCTGACTTGCTAAATGAATTATTTGCCTGCTATGGTACAGTAAATTAAACTCCCTTTTTCCGGAGATCGATGAATGCTTTCGAAAATCGCTGCAGAATTATTTGATCAACCGGATACAGAACGGATACTTGTACAATTTCCCTTCACTGGCCCTGATGCAAGCCACAATTACAAGTATTAGTGCGGCTATTCCAAGAGCCCAGAGCAGGAAAATCCCGATGACGACAAATATCAAAATAAAACAAACGATCCAGGCAAGGAATAAGGTTATTTGGAAATTCAGGGATTCTTTGGCATGGTATGCCACATAGGATGATTCATCTTTCTTAATAAGGTAGATGATGAGTGGAGCTATGAAAGATGAAACCAATGTGAGGACATGTGCCAAAACGGCCAGGGTTTTCTCATCGCTTGTTGGGGGTGTGGCTGGCTGGGCATCGGTGCCGAGAAAACTATTCTGTTGTTCCATATGCAATCGTTTTAGTTATGAAATATAGACTAAAGCTCAGATATTTCATAATCTGAGGTCATGATTTTGCCAACGCTTCTTTATTGACTTGTCGTTGCATACGTGAAAGGAATTGATAGAGCTGATCCATACTGCCAATATCGTCGTGGATGAGGAGGAAATTGCGGGCAAGTTGCTTGAGACGAGCCTTATTGGTTTGAGTCTGAATAAAGCTGAGGATATTGTTGAAAGTGGCAGATTCGAAATAAGGAGAATCGGGATTATTGACAAAATAACAGCGAAGCTTCCCGCCTTTCAAAACCATTTTTTCAAAGCCCAAATCCACCGCCAGTTTCCGGCATCGCACGGTGGCGAAAAGGTCTTCCACCTGAAGAGGTATGGGTCCAAAGCGATCAGTGAGTTCCATGTGAAATTGGAGCAATTCTTCTTCCGAGTCGCAATTGTCCAGACGGGTGTATAATGATAGCCTTTCATTGATATTCTCTACATAATAATCGGGTATCAGAATTTCAAGGTCGGTGTCTATCGTGCAGTCCTGCACATAATCTTCCTGTTGCCGAATCTCTTCTTTAAACACATCCCTGAAAGATGTCCTTTTAAGTTCCCGGATTGCTTCGTCCAGTATTTTCTGGTACATCTCAAAACCGATTTCAGCCATGAAGCCGCTCTGCTCGCCACCCAATAGATTTCCGGCTCCCCGTATATCCAGGTCACGCATGGCAATCTGGAATCCACTTCCCAGATCACTATGCTGCTCCAGTGTTTGCAGGCGTTTTCTTGAATCATTTGGCAAGGTGCTCATGGGAGGTGCCAATAAATAACAAAATGCTTTTCTATTGCTCCTGCCTGCACGCCCCCTCAACTGGTGCAAATCACTTAGTCCGAACTGGTGGGCATTGTTGACAATAATGGTGTTCACATTTGGAATATCCACCCCGCTCTCGACGATATTGGTGGACACGAGTACATCATATTTGCGATCTATGAAATCAAGGATTCTTTTTTCCAGTATATGTCCTTCCAATTGGCCATGTGCGAAACCAATACTCAGATCGGGGCAGATACCCTGAATCATTTCCGCCACTTCACTCAGTCCCAGTACCCGGTTGTGAATGAAGAATACCTGTCCGCCTCTTTCCGTTTCATAATATATCGCATCCCTGATTATGTCTTCATTGAAAACCATCACCTCGGTTTGAATCGGTTGGCGGTTGGGCGGAGGGGTATTGATGATACTGAGGTCCCTGGCCCCCATCAGGCTGAATTGCAGGGTACGGGGAATTGGTGTTGCAGTTAAGGTCAGGCAATCCACATTTGTCTTGAGTGTTTTGATTTTCTCCTTGTGACCCACTCCGAATTTCTGTTCTTCATCAATGACCAATACACCCAGGTCCTTGAATTTTACATCCTTCCCGATCATGGCATGGGTGCCGATAATAATGTCAATCTTTCCCTCTTCCAATCTCTTGAGTGTATCTTTTTTTTCTTTGGCGGACTTAAACCGGTTCACATAATCTACGGTAACAGGAAAATCCTTGAGCCGATCGCTGAAGGTTTTATAATGTTGGAATGCAAGAATGGTAGTGGGAACTAATATGGCAGCCTGCTTATTGTCGCAGCAGGTTTTGAAGGAAGCGCGGATGGCCACTTCTGTTTTTCCAAATCCCACATCTCCGCATATCAGCCGGTCCATTGGATGCGGAGATTCCATGTCTTTCTTGACATCCGCCGTGGCCTTGCTCTGATCGGGTGTATCCTCATATATGAAGGATGCTTCCAGTTCTGTTTGCAGATAGTTATCGGGGCTGTGCGCAAAGCCTGGCTGTGCCTTTCGTTGCGCATAGAGTCTTATCAGGTCAAACGCGATCTCCTTAACTTTTGTCTTTGTCTTTTCTTTCAGCCTTTGCCAGGCGTCACTGCCAAGCTTGTTGATTCTGGGTGAGCTGCCCTCTTTCCCGGTGTATTTGGCAATTTTATGCAGGGAATTGATATTCACATAAAGGATATCATTATCCTTGTAAATGATCCTGATGGCCTCCTGCCATTTTCCATTCACTTCAATCTTTTGAAGACCACTATAGATACCAACCCCATGATCCATATGGGTAACATAATCTCCCGATTGCAATTCCCGCAGCGAACGCAGGGTGAGTGCCTTGTTTTTATTGTATGCCTGTTTTATACTGTATTTGTGGTACCGTTGAAATATCTGATGATCGGTGTAGCAAATAAGTTTCAGGTCGTGATCAATGAAGCCCGCGTGTATTGAAACAGGAATAGGTGTGAATTGAATTTCGGCTTGCAGGTCCGAAAAAATGCTGTGCACCCGCTCCAGTTGGCGCGGGTTGTCGGCAAAAAGGTAAACATTAAACTTTTTCGCTTCCCAGGATTTGAGGTCCTTGATCAGCAGGTTGAATTGCCTGTTAAAAGCAGGCTGTTCCTGCGTATGAAATGATATTTCGAAGCCTCCAAAATGGGGTGTATATCCAAATTCAATGATGTGCCTGGAATTTAATTGTTCTTCTATTTGTGAAGCATGCAGGAAATCTTCTTCGGTTGCTTCTCTTGTTTCCAGCCTGTCTTCTTCTTCATCCTTCTGATGGCCGCCTGCCGCCAGGGACCTGAGGTATATTTCCAGGTCTTCTTCGAGCCCAACAAGTTTTTCTCTGACCAGGTCCCAATCCTGGACCCAAACCACGGTATTTTCGGGGAGGAAATCCAGCAGGGAAATCTTCTCATCCGCATCAAATTGGGTCTCCACATTGGGAATGATGGTTACCTGCAGGAGCTTTCTTTCACTGAGCTGGGTTTCGGGATCAAAGATTCTTATGCTGTCAACGTCATTCCCGAATAATTCAACCCTGTAGGGTTTTTCATTGCCGAAGGAATAAATGTCGAGAATGCCTCCCCGCAGTGCGAACTGGCCCGGTGCATAAACAAAATCGGTACGCTCAAATCCATAGTCAACAAAACGGCCCAAAATTTCATCTACCTGAATTGTATCTCCGGCTTTGATCCGGATCATTCTGGAGGAAATGGATTTGCGCATCACCACCTTTTCGAAAAGAGCGTCGGGATAGGTGACGATTAATTTCTTATTTCCGCCTTCGCTAAGTTTGGTGAGTGCTTCGGTCCTCAGCATCACATGGCTGCTATTCAATAAATGGAAATTCTTCCTATTCTTGAATGAAGATGGGAAATAGAATAGGTCAAGTGCTTTTGTGAGATTTTCCAGGGTATTGTGGAAATAAGCGGCTTCTTCGGCGTCATTTAGTATGATCAGGTGATTGAGACTTGAGGTGTGCTCATGATGGAATACTGCGGCTACGGCAAATTGGGAAGCGCTTCCGTGTAGGTCTTTTAGATAGAGTCGCTGGGGTTCAGACAATAGAATCCTGTCCGCAATCTGGAAAATGCGGGGATCTTTCAAATACCCTTCCAACAACAGATTCAGATTCATCTTTTATACTAATCGCTCTGGGTGTACTCTTGCAGTAGAACTCCATTAATCGGGGCTGCAAAGATAACACTCAAAACCTTCCATTCTCCTTTAGTCTATAATTATGCGTAATGTATATCAATTCTGTCTAATATCATTGTCATAAATCAAGATCGTTCTATCTATGTTTCGGACCATAACCAAATATGAGCCGCGCCATAAGAAATAAATAAAGTTTTTTTACCGGAAAGTTAAAATTGTAATAAAAAATTGTATTATTACTCATCAAAAATGCAGCGGTTTACTACCGTTGCCAAAACTTAAACGTCAAACGCACGATTGCTTGCCATTAATTTGGCGATTCACGGCGAAGTCATCCGGCTTCGCTTTTTTCTTGCCCCGGCAATACTGCCAGGAACCAGGCAGATGCTGTGTTTGTAGTCTGAGTATTTGCATCCATTACAATTAATTTCCACACTCAACCCCGTTTTGTATATTACTTAAAATTTAGGTCAATGGCTTTATTACCATGGCGAAAGGGAATCATCAGAAGCATAGAGCATGAAGCTGATCAAACCAGGCGCTTTTTGATTGAAATACCTGAATTGGAAAAATTCGATTTTACACCGGGGCAATTTGTTACGCTGGATCTCCCCATTCACGAGCAGGCCAGCAAGCGTTGGAGAAGCTATTCTATTGCATCCTGGCCCAATGGAACCAATGTTTTTGAACTGGTGATTGTCCTGTTGGAGGGAGGAGCAGGTACAAACTATCTCTTCAATTACTGTTCGGTTGGCACCGAGCTCATTTTAAGAGGAGCGTTGGGCGTTTTCACTTTGCCAGAAAAGCTGGACAAAGACATTTACCTGATCTGTACCGGTACGGGCATCGCGCCATTCCGAAGCATGATCAATTACATCAACATTCATAATACACCACACCAGGATATCTATCTCATATTCGGGTGCCGGAAAAAAGCCAACCTCCTGTACTATGAAGAAATGCAAAGATTGACCACCCTGGTTCCTGATTTTCATTATTTGCCCACCCTTTCACGTGAAGAGTGGGAAGGACATACTGGTTATGTCCATTCCATTTACGAGGAATTGACTCAGTACAAAAAACCATCCGCGTTTTTCCTTTGTGGTTGGAAAAATATGATTGATGAAGCCAAACAAAGGATCTTGGCATTGGGTTACGACAGAAAATCAATTCACCAGGAACTTTATGGTTAGTGGATCCAATTAATATGTTCATCATTAGCAAAATTGTAAACTATTTTCTGAGCCCCGAGATATGGATCATGGCCATTCTCCTATGGGCATGGTTTGCCAAAGATCCAAAACGAAAGATAAAATTATACAGAGCTGGGATCATCATGCTCCTTTTCTTCACAAATCCTTTTGTCATAAACCAACTCATCCTGGCATACCAGGAAGAAAGATTTGAGCCGGGCCCGACGAATCAATATGCTGCTGGCATTTTATTGGGAGGTCTGGTGAGTTATGACAGGAAAAATGATAAGGCTTATTTCAGTGAGGCCTCAGACCGGTTCATACAAACTGCCCGCTTGTATAAGACGGGCCACATAAAAAAAATCCTCATTTCGGGTGGAAACGGCACCATTTTTCAGAGGCGTAATTTCCGTGAAGCCGATTTTTTGAAGGACCAGTTGAAGGATATTGGCATTCCCGATTCTGACATTTATATCGAAAGAAATAGCCGAAACACTTTTGAGAATGCGGTTTACAGCAAAAAGATCCTGGACTCCCTGAATTTGCAGGGCCCTTTTCTATTGATATCTTCCGCCATGCACCTGCCTCGCGCGAAAAGAATATTCAAGAAGCAGGGGCTGGATGTGCAGCCTTTTGCGTGCGCTTTTGCGGCTAAGCCTTCGGGTGATAATTTTATGGAAGATAATATCATTCCCAAGGCCGGCGCCTTATTGGGCTGGCATTTCTACCTGAAAGAGATAGTGGGGCTGCTGCAAACAAAGATCAGCGGCAAAGGCTGATCAATGACAGAGGGAAATTTCATTTAATTTTTTCCTTCACAATTTCCTTAACTCTTGCTATAGGGATTCTTTCCTGTTCCATACTGTCGCGGTAACGGATCGTCACTGTCTGATCTTCCCTGGTCTGGTGGTCAATGGTGATGCAGAACGGCGTTCCTATGGCGTCCATACGACGATACCTTTTACCGATGGCATCCTTTTCTTCATAAAAACAATAGAACTCCTCCCGGCAAACCTTCATTATATCCCTTCCTATTTCAGGCAGGCCGTCTTTTTTTAACAAGGGCAGAATGGCCAATTTAATGGGCGCGATTTTGGGCGGGAATTTCATGACAATCCTTGTATCGTTCGTTCCATTCTCTTTGTGAATTATTTCTTCGGTATAGGATTCACTGAGAACTACCAGGCAGGTCCTGTCGAGCCCAATGGAAGTCTCAACCACAAAGGGAGTATAATTCTTGTTGATCTCGGGATCGAAGTACTGCATTTTCTTGCCGCTGAATTCCTGATGCCTTCTGAGATCATAATCAGTCCGGGAATGAATTCCCTCCACCTCCTTGAATCCAAAAGGAAATTCAAATTCAATATCCACGGCTGCATTTGCGTAGTGAGCCAGTTTCACATGGTCATGAAACCGGTATTTGCTTTTATCGAAGCCGAGGCTCAGGTGCCAGTTCAGCCTTTCCTGTTTCCAATATTCATACCATTCCAGTTCGGTCCCGGGCCGGCAGAAGAATTGCATTTCCATCTGTTCGAATTCCCTCATCCTGAATATGAATTGGCGGGCCACGATTTCATTCCGGAAGGCTTTACCTACCTGAGCGATACCAAAAGGTATTTTCATCCGGGCGCTTTTCTGCACATTGAGGAAGTTGACAAAAATACCCTGTGCCGTTTCAGGCCTCAGATATATCGTGTCCGATTCTTCGGCTACTGAACCCAGTTGGGTGCTGAACATCAGGTTAAATTGGCGTACGTCCGTCCAGTTAGCCGTTCCGCTTACACTGCATTTGATCTTATTGTCTGTAATGAGTTTTTTGATGCCGGAAAAATCTTCCGTGGCTAGCAATTGATCCATTTGGGCGAGCAAGGCGCTGGCTTCGGCGGCGGGCAGCGTTTCTGCGAAGCCCTCAATCAGGTGGTCCACGCGATAACGCTTCTTGCTGTCTTTATTATCAATCATGGGATCGCTGAAATTGTCCACATGGCCGGAAGCCTTCCAGGTTGTGGGATGCATGAATATGGCAGCATCAATGCCTACGATATTCTCGTGCATCTGCGTCATGTTCTTCCACCAATAGTCGCGAATATTTTTCTTCAGTTCACTACCCCAGGGTCCATAGTCATAAACTGCGCTGAGTCCGTCATAAATTTCACTGCTTGGAAAAACAAATCCGTATTCCTTGGCGTGTGCAATTACAGCCTGGAATTTGTTATTATCATTGCTTGCCATAGCCGTCAAAGATAAGCGTTTGGAGGGGATTGGATAATGGAGGGAATACAAATTTTGTGTGTATCCTGGTATGATTTTACAGGTGGGCAGTGGACCTTAACGGGTCAATCATTTAATTTTTCGTTGTCCCGGTGCCTTGACTGGTCACGGGAATTTTTCTTTTCAAAATTTTTCTGAAGGGCCTCGGTGAGATCGATGCCGGTTTGGTTGGCGAGGCATATCAGTACCCAAAGCACATCCGCCATCTCGTCTGCAAGATTCTTGCCTTTGTCGGATTCCTTGAATGATTGTTCACCATATGTTCTAACCATCAGCCTGGCTAATTCTCCCACTTCTTCCATCAAAATTCCAAGGTTGGTCAGCTCATTGAAATAACGAACGCCAACAGTAGAAATCCAACGGTCAACTTCGAGTTGGGCTTGTTTCAAAGTGATTTCCATAAAAGAATTGATTCGGTGATCAGGATCTAAATTATGACAATGTACACCAGATTATTTCATCGGGAGCAGGCAGCCATTTCTAGAAAACAAGCCTGAAGCTTCCGAAAATGCCAAATCTTTCAGACTTCTTATCAGATGGGAGCCGGGGGAACAGACGCCAGACCAGATCCAGCCGGAATACCTTGAGAATATTATCAACGCCGGTCCCCAATTCCATATACGCCTTTCCATTGAGGGTCTTAAAGGCAGTGTCGCTCACATAATTGTAGTCCCGGTTTGCCTGGCTCAGGTCGGCCCACATCAGTTTTGCATTCCAGAATTGGCGGAACTTCAGCAGGCGCGTGATGGGAATTAACCTGAATAATCCATTACCGATATTGTGTTCAATATTGATGCCCGCATAACGGTCGCTCAGGTATTCATATCGGGTCATCAGGTTGAACGCATATTTATTGTAGTACCAATAATTATTTCCAGGGTGCAGTTCCAGCAACATATAGGGAAGGGTGCCATATACTCTGCCTCCATACACATTATAATAAAAGCTTCCGAAGGGTGGTATTTTCTGGTAGTCTGAAATACTGGCCTGAAGTTTACCATATCGGTAGCTGCTCTTGAAAACACCGGGTATGCCGCGCGAATACCTCAATTCTACTATTGGGTAATCACTACCCAGACTGATCCGCGAAAAAGTGTTTTCGAGGAATTTTTCGAGATAGGCGAAACGGACTCTCAGGCCCAATTCAAAATTATCCAGCGAATAGCCTCCGTTTTCAGAAGGAAATTTTCCCTTATCGGGGAGATTCAGCACGGGATCATATCTTGTGTGGGATGCATTCAGAGATACGGAAAAACCATTGACCCATTCTTTGAAATATTCTACCTTCTCACGCTTCAGCTTCATATAACGGTATTGAATACCTGGCTTTCGCAAAGCAAATGCAAAAATATTATCCGACGCCACTTCGTCATAGTAGGCCTGGCCATGATCTATATCGTTCAGGTAAGAAACATGAATATGGCTTCTGGGAGACCTGTTGAATAAATACAATGTTTCAAACTCGCCTTTCAGTTTCTCGTCTTTAAATCCATAAGCCAGATAGGCGGCAAAATACATTTTCTTGCTGAACCCGCTATTGGTTCCCAGGTCCCATCGAACGCGGGTTCCTTCATACAGGTTGCCGCTGATCCAGTTGTACCAGGGCCCTATCTGGTAATTACCCACATTCCTGTAACCGGTGCCTATGAAATTCACCAATTCCGTCAATCGCCTGAAACGCGGCAACCCCATCAGGGTGTCAATCATTTTATAAATATTCTTTTCATTCCGGTTGAGGTCTTCGTGCCTGGCCTGGGACCAATATTGATCCGATTGATTCTTTGATTCCGGAGGCATGACGACTTCCTCCTTGACCTTATTCTCATTTAATGCATCCAATACGGAACTGTCATTGATTACAATATTCCGGTAGGTGGTGGTTTTCCTTCCAATAAAATTGCCCAATTTCTTGCCGAGTAGCACAAAATCCGCCACGAACTTGTCCTTGGCGAGAAACCATACCGAATCATTCACCAATTGGTATTCCTGCACCAGGTCAAGTTTTTCAATGAAATTGATGTTCGCGCCTTCGGCTACACGAAGATTCATTTTCATAACAGCAAAAGAGGAATCGGCAATCCACGCGTCGCCTTGGAAGGTGTTTTCTCCTCTGTGCTTGGGATTGAAAACAAAATGGAAAAAACGCCGGCCTCCGATGTATTGAGTGTCTGGCACACGGTAATTATAATATGCGCTCCCATTGTCGCTGATGGGGCTTACAAAATCCCGGTCAAATACGGGGATGAAATTCTTATACACGTTTACATTCTGGTCCATGCCACCCAATAGCTTTGCCACACTTTCATTTTCAAATCCGATGGTCTTTACCGCTTTGAAAACTTCCCTTCGCCTGAGTGGGTTTTTTTGATAATAATAGTTGGAGATGGCTTCTGTGAGATAGAGGGGCAGGAAGGGATCCTTTTCAGATACACTGTCCACATTATTGAAGACAAATTTAAAGGATCGAATCCCTGGAATCCTGCTCAGGCGATCCTTATTTACTTTATTGATATCTGCTTCCAGCTTGTTGTACAACTCATAGGAGTAATTTTCAAATTTGGCCCGGTCGTTCTTTGGTTTGTTACGCACTATCTTCCTCCACAGGATCAGTCCCCTTCCGATCCTGCTCTTCACGATCACTTCCGTATTTCTTTTCCCTCTTTCCAGGTTCACCAATAAATGGATCGTGTCCTGCCGGGTATCCAAACCAATCTTGAAGTCCTCATAACCCACGTAAGTGACTACCAGAGTGTCTGAAGGCCAATGACTGAAATGGAAGGAGAAATTGCCGGCGGAATCGCTGACGGCGCCAATGGAGCTGTTCCTGAAAGTTACAGACGCGAATGGGATTCTCTCATCGCTGTGCGAATCCTGGATGACTCCCCGCAGGTACTTCCCCTGTGCCAACGATACTGTACAACTCAGGAATAGCAGGGTAACGGATAACATTCCACGATAAGCAGGTGGTTTCCAACACATACTGCAAATGTAAATAGACTGCAATGGATAACGGACAGGGAGGCGCAATTATTTGATGAAACTTAACAATTGCTTCGGCAAAAAAAATTTGCGAAATCCAATTCCGGATATTTACTTTGTATTTCAAAGTGCTTTTTATGAGCGAACAAAACCAGGGATTAGATACTCTCAAAGACATTAAGCAAATGATGGAGCGAAGCAGTCGCTTTATCAGCCTGAGCGGATTGAGCGGTATTTCCGCCGGCCTTTGCGCATTGGCTGGCGCCTGGTGGGGATCGAGCATCATTAAAAACAGCGGGGGAATTCCTTTTCTCGAAAAGCAAGCGGGACATTTCATTTCAATCCGGGAATTTATAGAAAGCCAGCTATTCCAGGTTGCACTCGTCACCTTCATGGCTGCTTTGGTTGTGGCATTTTTTTTCACATGGCTGCGGAGCAGGAAAAATAATTTACCTATCTGGGAAATCACTTCCAGGCGCCTTTTGTGGAATGTGGCCCTACCCATGGTCGCGGGGGGACTATACCTGCTAAAGCTCGTTCAACTGGGGTATTTTGGCATGGTCGCCCCGGGATGCCTGATATTTTATGGACTGGCCCTGGTGAATGCCAGCAAATATACACTGGGTGAGGTCAGATGGCTGGGTTATGGCAATATCATGCTTGGCATCATCAGTTGCTGGTACCCCGGATACGGAATCTATTTTTGGGCCGCTGGTTTCGGAATATTGCATATTGTTTACGGCGCCCTGATGTGGTGGAAATATGAAAGGGTCAGTCAATAAGCCAATGACTACTCATTGAACATGAAGAATCCGATCGAAAATCTAAATAAAATCTTTGACAGCCGCGTGCGGCTGGGCATCATGAGTTCCCTTATGGTGAATGAGGAATTGAATTTCAACCAACTCAAAGAGATCGTGAATGTAACTGACGGTAACCTGGCATCCCATCTGAAAAACCTGGAAGAAAATGGGTATATCAAAGTTCAAAAAGGATTTATCGGCAGAAAGACCAATACTACTTATTCAGTTACCAGGGCGGGTGAAAAAGCCTTCAGGCAACACCTGGACGCGCTGGAGCAAATGATAAAATGGATGAGTTGATTTTTTTTGGGTATTATACTTTGAATTACAAAGCACTTTTTAAAAATGATAGAGATTTTCATTCAAACTTAAAAGAGAACAAAATGAAACTGCAATTCTTATTGACTCCATTAGTGGCCGCCGGACTGATCACGATGATCAACGGCTTAGTTTATGTTACCGTACAACAAAATTATCGCACCAATGCCAACGACCCCCAAATCCAAATGGCACTGGATATCAAAGAAAAATTGGAACAGGGAAAGTCACTGGAATCCTTTTGGAACTATGATAGCATCAACCTGCCTCAAAGCCTTTCTCCATTTGTGTTGCTTTTTGATGCGGCCGGAAAGCCGATACGTTCTTCGGCTACACTTGCTCAGCGGACTCTGCAACTACCCGCCGGAGTCTTCGACTACACAAGACTGAATGGAGAAGACCGGATAACCTGGCAGCCCAGGGAGGATGCAAGATTTGCGATGGTGATTCTAAATGTCCCCCAGAACCCGGTCAGGTTCATAGCGGTCGGGAGGTCCCTCAGGGAAATTGAAATACGCGAGGCAAATCTGGTTCGCACGGTTTTTATCTGCTGGGTTCTGTGCATGGCAGTTTTGGTTGGATATAGCCTGCTGATTTTCCTCTTCGCGAAAAAGAAACCAAATTGATGATATGACAATCCTTAACAAGAAGGAATTCTGAATCTCAAATACTCAATCATATGGAAACAAAAACAACCGGGAATTTTTGGTCTGCCAACCGGATCACCATTAAAGGCATCATCGTAGGATTTCTGATTCTGGCGTTGATGATCCCTACCCTGTTTGTGATGCAACTCGTGCAGGAGCGGAGCTCACGAAAAAATGAAGTGGCCAACGAAATTAGTTCCAAATGGGCATCTGCGCAGACCATTGTGGGACCTTTCATGGTTATCCCTTATCTCGAATACAGAGATACAGACGGCAAGATCACAAGTACCAGGAAGCTCGCCTATTTCTTACCCGATCAAGTGGCCATAAATGGCGTCTTATATCCTGAATTCAGGCATCGCAGCATATACGAGATCGTGGTCTATAATTCGGAGATCAATATTTCGGGGAATTTTACTTCAGTGAGTCCTGAAAGTTTAAATATCGCACCTAAAGATCTGCTGTTGAATGAAGCCTATATATGCGTGGGCCTGTCAGATTTCCGCGGCATTGAAGACCAACTGAACCTGGAGTGGAATGACAGCAATTTTGTTTTCAATGCGGGCGCCACCAATGAAATTGTTACAAATGGATTGGGTGTCGCCTTGCCTGGAGCGGAACTAATTTCCGGCAAGCCCCAGAAGTTTTCCCTTAAGCTGCACCTGAAGGGTTCAGAAAAATTGTATTTCACTCCAGTTGGCAAAACCACTTCAGTCCACCTGGTTTCCACCTGGTCCAATCCTTCATTTGAGGGCAGTTTCCTGCCAGTGAATTCCGAGCTAGGCAACAACAAAGGATTTACGGCTGATTGGAAAGTGTTGCACCTAAACCGCAATTATCCTCAAAGCTGGAAAGATGCTAAATATGATGTGTTTGAGTCTGGATTTGGCATCAATCTCCTGCAGCCAGTGGACTCTTATTCTCAAACCATGAGATCAGTAAAATATGCCATTCTGTTTATTGCACTCAGTTTCGCACTCTATTTTTTTATTGAAATCCGGCAAAAAAAAATAATCCATCCGGTTCAATATGTGCTTATGGGCCTGGCACTTTGCATATTCTATACTTTGTTGCTTTCCATTTCAGAATACCTTCGTTTTGGGTTGGCTTATTTCATCAGTGCATCGGCCACCATATTACTCATAACACTTTATAGCAAGACCCTGTTCTCCACCTGGAAAATCGCGATTCTGTTCGGTGCATCGCTATCTATACTATATGGTTTTATTTTCGTGCTCATTCAATTGCAGGACAATGCCCTGCTTTTCGGAAGCATCGGGCTGTTTGGATTGCTGGCAGTAGTAATGTATTACTCCAGAAAGATAGATTGGTACGGAGACCAGGCAAGGATCAATATTTGAAATCTCGGGCAGGCCGCAAAAAAAGACAGCATCATAAAAATTATCCAGCTATATGAGATTCATTCACTCAATAAAATTTGCTCTCCGGGGCATCGCTGGTTTCTTTCTCCGGGAAAAAAACGGACAGTTGCAATTGGTAGCCGCGATGGTGGCTGTAGGTTTAGGTTTTGGCCTGCATATTTCCTCCATTGAATGGAGCATTGTGCTGATTTGCATCGCGTCCGTTTTTGCCCTCGAAATGATCAACAGCGCCGTTGAAAAACTATGCGACCTCGTGAGCGATTCGTATCATCCTCAAATAAAATCAATTAAAGACCTTGCCGCAGGAGCAGTTCTATTAGCAGCCGTTGCCAGCCTGATCATCGGAATCATCATTTTCCTGAACAAGTTCATTTCACTTTTTTGAAAATCACCAAGTAACATGAAAAAAATCTGGTCACAGCATCGGGTCATCTTGCTGTCATTGAGCCTCACGGTTGTCCTGGTCGCGATCAGGATCATCTACACCGGTACCCTTTCCTTTATTTTCATTGTCTGGAATCTGTTCCTGGCCTGGGTACCCTATTTTTTCAGCATCCTCCTGCGGCATAATCCCCAATTCCGGCCATGGGTCCGTTACCTGCTGTTGATGTCCTGGCTTCTTTTCTTTCCGAATGCACCCTATATTATCACCGATTTATTCCATCTCCGCCAGAGGCCTTTTGTGCCCCTTTGGTATGATACGGTGATTTTATTCTGGGCTTCCTGGAATGGTTTCCTGCTGGGTTTTTTGTCTCTAATGAATGTGGAGCATTACCTGCGTTCCCGTTTCAGGGAAAAATGGGTGGCGCCATTAGTAAACTTCTCCCTGGTACTTTGCGCATTTGGCGTCTATGCCGGACGTTACCTGAGATGGAATAGTTGGGATGTGGTCACCAAGCCAGATGATATCCTGCAGGATGTAAAATTCATAGTGATGAATCCTCAGGATAATTTGCGAACCTGGGGCGTCACATTCTTGTTTTCCATCCTGATGATGACCTGCTACTTTACCATCAAAAAAATGAAGGAGTCCATGGCAGAATAAGACAGGCAGCGTTCGGAGATCCTGCCCTCAATTTTTTAAAAGTCAAGTCCCAATGAGAAATACCACATGGGTTTGCCTCTGAAAAATCCCTGCATGGGCCAGCCCGCGTCTACGCGAAGGAAATAACTCAGCAGGGTACTTCTCAAACCAAATCCATAACCGCCGATAAAAGGACCGACTCCCCCGGTCTGAATGAGTACCTGCACAGGTGGCGACCCATATACAATGCTGGGTCTTTTCAGCTTGTCGAACTGTCCATTCCAGGCACTTCCGAAATCAAAAAACTGGACCAATTGGAAATTGCGCAGGAATGCATTATTTATGGGCCTGTTTAACAGAGTCGTGAATACTGGAAAACGCAATTCACTGTTGATCACAATGGCGTTATTGCCGTTAGCCGCATTTTGTGGAAGTCCCCGCAGGTTAACTGCCAATGACTGGTATGCATAGGTTTGATCTGGCGCAGGCGTGTTGGCTGAATTGAATTTTGGACTGATCCAGCTATCCGTTCCACCCAGATAGTAAATGATCTTTTGGCTACCCCAGGAAAAATCAGCTCCGCCTCTCACGGCCCATATGAAATTCCTGTAAATACGCAGATAATGCCGGATATCAGTTCCCACATTAAATGTGTATTTGCCTTCCTGATTCGCTTTGGTGAGATTGACATTCCAGTCCACATACATTTTATACCTCAGCCCCTGCCAGATATTCAATGCGGGATTGATGGTATTGTCGTGCACATATTCCAAATGCGAGAGAATATATTTTAATTGTATATCGCTCTGCTCGAGTGCGGGTGGATAATTAGCGTCTGTTTTCAGAACAGCCTTGTCATTCCGGTATGCCACACTCGCCCTGATGCTTCTGACTTTATCCCATGGATAGGCGAAATTTACCTGATAGATATTTGTAAATAAATTGTTCCTGAGGCCCTGAACGTCATAATAGTCATGCACCACCGAACGGTAATAACTGAGTCCCCAGTCCACCCGTTTGCGAAGATTCTGGAAGCTGAACAAAACGTCTTTGTCTTCCAGGTTGAATCCCAGCCTGAAACCTCCCACGAATTTGATATCTTCAAACAGATCTGAAATGCCCATCCTCACCATACCATTCAGATTGGAGCTGCCATTGGTGAGATAAATGGGACCTGCACCTCCCGCATAGGGTTGCCAACGCGTCATAAGCACGGAATTATTGAACCCAGCCATGACATAGTCAGTGCTGAATTTCAATCCATAATCATATAGCTTCGACTTATCGAGTATGCTTTCTTCCTTATAGATCTCTGTTCCATCATATACTTTTCCCACTGAACTGCTATCCTTCTTTTCGTTTTCAAATTCATTCTGGAAAATATTCCCCTTGTTTTGAGACGTATCACTGGCCGAAGGTTGGAGCATGATGGCCTCTCCTCTTGCCGCCCTTTCCTGGTCAATGATTTTTTTCATGTATTCAGTCGGCCGCACATTCACATTTCTTTTCTTCAGCGCATCTTCATTCACTTTTAACTTATAGAGGAATTTGAGATTGCCTTCCTGCCTGATTTCACTTACCTGGCCAGCGTCACCCGCAATACGCGTCTCCAGCAAGCCACTCTGATAATTGGTGATGGGAAAAGAATAGGCGGAGTCGCTGGTAATGGATATATAGCCGATTGAATCGGGTTCATTTTTGTTCCATGCTTTCAGAGTTGAATCCAATTCTGACGGTTCGGGATTGCGCAGTATCTCTTCCCCGACCTTATACAAGGTATCAAGCCCCTCCCGCTTCGTGGAGAAGAAGCCGGCATACCTGTTGGCAATGCCCTTTTCATCACTCACAAAAGTAAAGTGGTTCGTGTTGTATTGCATGGGAAAGTGGGCATTCCCGTACTTCATATTGGTAAGCTGCGAAATCTGCTTGAATTCACTCTTGTTCCAATTGTCCACCAGGAAAATATTATACCGGTAATTGGAGGGCAATGCGGTATCTGAATTTACCGCATTGGCTGAAGGCCGGTTGCTGGAGAAGATGATTCCCGTCTTGTTTGGAAAGGCTACAAATGAAGGATCCAGGTCATCATACACGTCGTTGGTTACCTGCTCCAGGGTTTGTTCCTTGATCTTGTAAGTAAAGATATCCGAATGACCATTCTTAACCGCGCTGAAAAGCAGGGTGTTTATATCCAGCATGTATTTTACATCCAGGATCTGGTCGAGCTCTTCGGGCAATTGCTGCTTGAATAATTTGAGACGGTTTACAAGGTCGTACACAAACATGTTGATCTTATTTTCCTCGCTGTACACCACCACCAGCCTTGAGCCCTTGGGATCCCAGGCCAATAATGGATAATTGGGATTAATCTCATTCTGGTTGTCGAGGACGCCTGACTTCAGCAATATCTTTCTCTTATATCCAAAATCCTCCAGTTCTATTCTATAGATCCCTTTCCTGAATCTCACCACAGCGTAGGTGCTGTTGCGAGGATTGGGATTGGCCTGGAAACGATAGTAGTCAACTCCATTCTTCAGTTCCTCCACGGTAACCACGGTACCCTTGGGTGCATTGCGCCTTCCTCTTATATCCTTATAATATTTATCGGATTCCTTCTGCATGAATTCGGCAAGCAGGTCCTTGAATTTTTTCTTGGTAACCTTCTGGCTCGCGGAATTCAGGCTCTTGTATATGCGGGCCAGGTATAGGAGGTAGGTAACATTGTCTTTCCGGTAATTGTCGGCAATGAATCTCCAGAAAGCATGGCCCGCGAGTTCGGGGCTCACGAATGCGAATTGATAAAATGTTCTGTAATCACCCGACAGTAACGAGGACTTTAACTCGTCATCCAGTTCGGGACTCCAGTTTTCAGCTGCATATTTAATATACCCGTCTGTCAGCCATTTTGGGAGGTCAAGCAATGCCTGGTTGCTGGCAAATTCACCCAGGTCATCTCCAAACAACATCGACTCCAGTAATACTCTCGCGATCCCTTCTCTGATCTGCTTTTTCAGATTCTCATGATCGCCATTGAAATAAACGATCATCTTATTGTTTACCAGCTTGGTGACTCCGCCGGTGTTTTGCCAATCTATCCCCAGGCCGATATTAGACTGTTGCAGGTCGTTGAAATTGTTGTACACCACAATATTGATGCGTCGCTGCGTTGGGAATTCCACAAAATCTTCCAATCCCGGCAATTCCTTTTCCCCCACCTGGGCCACATACTTTCCTAATGCCAATCCATTTTGACTGAAATAAACATTGAAGTTCTTGGTTTGATAATAGCGCCATTTGAATTTCTCGTATTGCACCCTGTTCTTGCCAAATTCCACGGCATTAACCTGGGCACCGGCATTTTTTGCCATAAAAGAAAAACAGATTAAGAAAGAAAGTATGGCAGGGTAACGAGCTTTGATCAGGAGGATTCGCATAATTTCGTGCATTCTTATATTAAAATTAGCGTATTTAAGGTACAAAAATTCAAGATGTTAGCTGTTAAAGTTTTCATATTTAGCCCCTTGCAGGAGAACACCTATCTGCTGTATAATGAACAGCTTGAGTGCATTATTGTAGATCCTGGTTGCTACTCCGAAACCGAAAAGAATGAATTGAGTTCTTTCATTGAAAACAAAGGCTTAACACCTAAATTGTTGCTGAATACACATTGCCACTTAGATCACGTGTTCGGAAACAAATGGGTTGCCGAAACCTACGGATTAATCTTACATATTCATGAAAAGGAGAAACCTTTACTGGACTATGCTCCAATATCCGGACTCATGTGGAATCTCCCCTTCGACAATTATAAAGGTAACTGTATTTACTTACGTGAAGGCGACACCGTTAAGTTGGGTTCTGATGAGTTAAAAGTATTCTTCACGCCCGGCCATTCTCCCGGAAGCATTGTCTTTTATTGCGAAAGCCAGGGATTTTTGCTGGGAGGCGATGTATTATTCAAAATGAGTATTGGCCGCACCGACCTTCCCGCGGGGGACTATCAGACCCTCATCAATAGTATCCAAAGCAAGATAATGGTGCTTCCCGACAATGTAAAAATCTATTCTGGTCATGGTGACCCTACCACGGTTGGATTTGAGAAAAAACACAATCCATTCCTCTTGGGCCCGCACTAATGCTTCTCAAGAAATTCCTGCATGGCAACTAAGGAAATTAACTGCATGGTCTTGCAAGTCACAGCGAGTTCCATTTATTCTCAGAGCATGAAAATTGAGTCCCGACCTCTAGTTGGCAAATCTTCCCACTATTGGCAATTTCTTAAACTCCTTCTTTTCCACTTTGAAAATAAAAACTATGAAGCCCAACAACAAAATAGTAGCCAGTCCGAGACTGTATATTGAATTGCTCCATAGATGGGTGAGCCCCCGGTGAAGAAAATAAATGAGGACTACCAGGATGATATAGGCCACTAATTTTTTCGTGGCATAAGGAATCGGAAATTCCTTTTGGCCCCATACATACGAAAGTAACATCATGCTTCCATAGCAGGAAAATGTTGCCCAGGCGGAGGCCACATAGCTAAACCTGGGAATGAAAACATAATTCATGACAATGGTAATCAACGCGCCGATCACCGTGATCCATGCGCCCGCCATCGTTTTATTTGTGATTTTGTACCATATTGACAGATTGTAATAAATGCCGAGAAACATATTGGCGAGGAGCAGAATGGGAACGACTTTCAAACCGGCCCACATTTTAGGATTTCGAATGAAATTCTTCCAAATATCCAGGTAGAGCACCACAAAAAGAAACATTGCGCAAATGGTAATCACAAAAAACTTCATTACCCGGGCATAAACTTTTTGTGGATTTTCGCTGGCTGCCTGCTTAAAGAAAAAGGGTTCGGCACCCATTCGGAAAGCCTGGATAAAAATGGTAATGAGAATCGATAATTTATAACAGGCACCGTAAGTTCCGATTTCTAATTTTATGTCTCCGCCGGGAGGGGGAATGCCCCACCAGCCTAACATGATCCGGTCGAGTGTTTCATTCACCATTCCTCCGAGGCCTGCTAGGAGCATGGGCAAAGAATAAAGCATCAGTTTTTTCCAGACACGGGTATTAAAATGCCAGTGAATGGACCAGAATTCCTTCCACAATAACAAAAAGGTAACTACTGACTGTACCAGGTTGGCAAGAATAATATAAGCCACGCCAAAATCCTTATTGTATAATACCGTGAAGACACTGTTGGGATAGGAAGCCGCCAACCGGGGTGAAATGGAAAGCAGGAAATAGAGCAGGGAAATATTGATCACCACGCCTGAGATCCTCACAAAGGCAAATTTGATGGGACGGCCCTCCTGCCTCAGCTTGGCAAATGGCAAAGTTGACAATGTTTCAAATGCCACGATGAGCAGGCTCCAAACGATGTATTCGGGATGCGACCCCACATTTACCAGGCGGGCAATAGGTGAAGCAAAGAGCAGCAGTCCCGCGGTGAGAAAAATGGTACTTACGACAAGGGATACACTGGCTGTATTATACAAGTCCTGCTTGAGATCAGGATTTTGGATAAATCGGAAATATCCCGTTTCAAGGCCATAAGTAAATACCACACTGAGGAATGGAATGGCAGAATATACGAGCGTCATATCGCCGTAGCTTGCGCCACTGAGCTTATACGTTAGATAGGGAGTAAGAATATAGTTCAGAAACTTCGCACCAATACCACTTAGTCCGTACCATACTGTTTGTCCTGCTAGTTGTTTGATGCCTGCCAATCCATGATAGTTTGATTGTCAAAAATAAGGGCTTCCTGATGATTGATGCAATTTTGATGAGATTCTGACAGCAACGGTTGGCGGGGTATTTTTATTTTATGTAACTTGACACTAGACCAAATTAACTGATATGAGTAAACTACTGCTGACCCCAATTCTATTAGTTTTCGCCCTGAATGCATCTCCGCAGGCCCATGAAGGGTCCACCCGCTACGATGGAAAAGACAGGGCCGATATTGTACTATTGATCCCTTACCCTTCGGATGTGGTTGAAAATGCCATCAATGAAAAATTGGCTCGCGAAGGATTCAAAGGGACTACCACAAGAGGATGGAACATTTTCAGGAATGTACAAATAAAGTCCGTGGCCGAACAATCATTGGACCTCTATGTGAAGGTGGACCGCAAAAGCCGGCAGGAAAAAGATGTGAGTGAGGTGATGGTGATGGTTTCACTGGGCTATAGCAATTTCGTGGAAGCCGGCAACAGCATACTGAGGAGCGCAGGGGATTATATAGCCGGCGTGGAACCCAGGGCAGCAGCCATCTATCTGGACTTGAATATCAAATCGCAGGAAGATATCCTCAAAAAATCTCAGAAAAAACTGGATGATCTTGTTTCAGATTCACTTGACCTCGAGCGGAAAAAAAAGAAACTGGAAGATAACCTGGTGGATAACAGCCGCAAACAGGGGCAGCAAAGAGACGATATCACAAAACAGCAGAGCATACTGGAACAATTGCGGGGCCGGCGAAAGGCTGAATAGTAGAAATCAGAACTCCCTGAATAAATATAGGTATCAGGGCGCCGGCGCAGAAAACCTTTTGTCGGAAATGAAACCCGAGTCCGTTAGTGTCCTTAGAAATAATAGCAGGTTGAACCTCTCATCATCACTGATATTTAACTTATTTCTCAGCAGCGAATCCGTGGTAGGTCCGTTAATTACACGAAAGCGATAATGATCTACTACCGCGCCAACTGAATAGAATCTCCCGTCATGTCCGTATGGGTATGTGAGATATACATTTCTCAGGCTGGGCACTTTGAATTTTAAGGAGTCATCCCGGTTCCCGGTTATTGCCATTCTCCCAAAATCATTGATCCTGTTATTGACCGGCATTCCCGTGTTGCGATAGGAATCATCGGTGAACAAAGGTTCCTTGTGACAAGAGGCGCATTTGGCCTTGAATACTGTGTATCCCTGCCGCTCTGCGGGAGAGAACACCGCTTCTCCTTTTTGAACTTTGTCATATTTGGAATTGGCGGATACCAGCATGGCAACAAACTGCGCCAGGGCCTTTAGCATTCTCTGCGAATTGATCCTTCCATCTCCAAAGGCCCTTGTGAACATTCTCCTGTAGCCAGGGTCCGCCTTAAGTTTTGCAATCACAGTGTCAATATTTTCGGCCATCTCATTTCCGGCAGTTATCGGTGCCAGTGGCTGCACCTCCAGGTTATTGATCCCTCCATCCCAGTGCAATTCCTTCATCCAGGCCACATTGAATAAAGCCGCAGCATTCCTTGTGGTGAATTGGTCATTGAATCCATGACTCAATGCATGATCAAAAGTGGCAAAGGCGGCGAATTGCTGGTGACAGGAAGCGCAGGGGAAATTACCATCTTTGGACAGGCGACCATCATAAAACAATTTCCGTCCCAATTCAAATCCTTCCTGCGTGAGCGGATTGTTTTCGAATTTGTATTGCGGTTGGGGAAATCCTTTGGGTATCTTGAATTTCAAGGGCGTTGCAATTAATGCATGCCCTGAGAAAAATTCTTTTTCACTTATATGAAATGTAAATAAGCCCGCCCCCATGAAAACACAGATGGCTATGATAATTTTCCTCATCATTTGAATTCCATTGAAGACAGTTTGAACATGGCCGCACAATTGTCGGCATATAAAGCCGCCCATTCACCCGGACTGTGTACAAAAGCCCTGCCGGCAATGGAAAGCTTATGGGCAGAATCGAACCACTTGTCAATATCGGCTTCAATCACCAGGGTGATGGTATGAGTTCTCACAATCTGCAAATGTTGCTCCGGACTGAAATTCAAACTGACTTTCCTGATGGTATTGTACTTTCCTTTGTATCCGCCAACATGGTAGGTAAACATTCCCGTTGGGATATTTGAAAATGCGGATTCGCCTTCCAGTTTAGCCATCAAATAGCCCGTGTTCCAGGTCCAAAACATGCCCTTTGCAGGATCAAGTTCCCCTTCCTGAGCGCCACTGATATTATCTATGCTATCCACTCCCAACTGGAATGATATTCCATCATATTTTCCGGAAGGCACGGAGAATTCAATGACCCGGGAAGTGGGAATGGTTGCATCGCAGAGCCTGTAGAGCCGGTCATTCCCAATCTTGGCGGCATGAATATTGGAAAGCAATTCAATATGACCGATATAGTACCTGAACGCGGTTATCTTATAATCTTCCCCGAAACTATTGGTGTAAGTCTGTTCAGGAACCAAAGCCTGACCCTTAACGGTAGTTTTGAATTCAATCCGAACACTCAGTGTATTCGTCTCCCCCTCTGCAATAACCGGAGGCTGCGCCCGATGAATCGAAGCCGTCAGGGTGCAGAACAAAAGGATCGTGGTTTTCATGATGCGTGATTAACTATTGTCGGAGCGAAATTTTTTTCTGCTCTCTTTTTTCTGCGATATGATTTTTTTCTCTTCCATCTTCCTGATCCGGGAAGCGACAGTTGGCTTGCTTGCAATTCTCTTTTTCGGCCGAATCAGGGCCTTGTTGATCCATTCATTCATTTTTTTTATGACCTGCCGCTTATTCCCTAATTGACTTCTTTCAGTCTGGGACTTCCCCAGCAAAAGACCATCTGCATTGATTTTATTCCCCAGCTTTTGTGTAACCAGGCTTTTCTGTTCCTCATTCAGTAATGCAGATTTTTCAACATCAAAATATCCTTCCACCATGGTTTCCACCTTGTTCACGTTTTGTCCTCCCTTACCACCACTGCGGGCAGTCTTGAATATTATTTCTTTGCTGACATCAATCATATCACTCAATAAATTTCATTCTTCCCAGTTGAATTATCACCTCCTAAAAATTTCAAGCTGCTCCTTTGCAACTCGAAATACACTGAAAATTCAAGATTCCATCTTCTTCCTTTACCTTGCAGGCGTTTATAAAATTACAAATTCACTTTAAAGATATCTTTTAAAATCGCTTAGCATGCGCGTCGTTATCCAAAGGGTGACCGAAGCTTCCGTTGAGGTTGACGGTCAACTTACGGGATCCATTCAAAAAGGCCTTTTGGTTTTCCTGGGAATAGAAGACGTAGATACGGATGAAGATATTGTTTGGATGAGTGGGAAGATCGTAAACCTGCGGATATTCAACGATGAAAATAATGTCATGAATATCTCCATTAAAGATATTGATGGAAATATTCTACTTGTCAGCCAATTCACCCTGCATGCTTCCACCAGGAAAGGAAATCGTCCTTCATATATCCGGGCCAGGAAGCCTGAACTGGCCAGCATAGTTTATGAAAAAATGATAACCCAATTGGAAAAGGACCTGGGGAAGAAAATACAAAAAGGGGTATTTGGGGCCGATATGAAAGTGAGATTGCTGAATGATGGACCGGTGACGATATTCATAGACAGCAGGAATAAAGAATAAATGCCGGCACCAGGCAGATCTGATTTTCCTGCCGGAGGCCCTATTCGAATCGCCCGATCGATAGAAAATTGCCAGTTTGCATGGTTTATCAGCCATTTCCAAAAAAAAAATGCTTTAGAAGCAGGTCGCTCCGTATTTTGGCAAAGCCTTTGCAAGAAGCTAGTGTATTATTGCATCGTTAATCAACCCGTATTTACCATTTACTTCTTCCATTATATTCTAATCGCCAAGATATGTTACAAACCGCTGATGATATTCGACAACTGAATGACAGAATTCAGACGGCAGCCGCATTTGTAGATCGCCTGGAAAATGAGATCGGCAAAATAATCATTGGACAGCGTCACATGGTCACCCGCCTGCTAATCGGCCTGCTCAGCAATGGGCACGTGCTGCTGGAAGGCGTACCCGGTCTGGCCAAGACACTGTCCATCAAATCTCTTTCGCAGGCAGTCAATGCGCATTTCAGCCGCATACAATTTACCCCGGACCTCTTGCCGGCCGATGTGATCGGAACCATGATCTATAACCAGCAAAAGCATGAATTCGTAGTTCGCAAAGGGCCCATTTTCGCCAATTTTATTCTGGCTGACGAAATCAACCGGGCTCCGGCTAAAGTACAGAGCGCGCTGCTGGAAGCCATGCAGGAACGGCAGGTAACCATCGGGGAAAGCACTTTCAAGCTGGATGAACCATTCCTGGTGCTTGCCACCCAGAACCCCATTGACCAGGAAGGCACTTATACCTTACCGGAAGCCCAGGTGGACCGGTTTATGTTGAAAGTGCTGATCGGATATCCTTCACGTGAAGAGGAATTGCTCATTATCAGGCAAAATCTGGAGGGCCTTAGACTGCCGGAAATAAAACAGGTAGTGTCCATCCAGGAAGTGTTGCAGGCAAGAGACCTGGTGAGGCAGGTGTATATGGACGAGAAAATTGAAAATTATATTCTGGACATTGTATTCGCTACCCGCAACCCCGAAAAATTCAGGCTGGAGAAATTGAAACCCCTGATCGCATACGGAGGGTCCCCGAGGGCCTCCATAAATCTTGCCCTCGCGGCCAAGGCGCATGCTTTCCTGCATAAGAGAGGTTACGTGATTCCGGATGACGTGAGAAGCATCGCCAAAGACGTGATCCGGCACAGGATTGGGCTCACTTATGAAGCCGAAGCCGAAAATATCAATTCGGAAAATGTGGTGGATGAAGTTCTGAAGGCGGTGAATGTACCATGAAATACACAATTCCAACATGCCTACCGTTGCAGAGATATTGAAAAAAGTAAAAGAGCTGGAGATCAAGAGCAAGAAAATCACCAACAACTTGTTCGCCGGCGAATACCATACGGCCTTTAAAGGCAGAGGCATGTCGTTCAAAGAAGTCCGGGAATATAACCCGGGTGATGATATCAGATTTATTGACTGGAATGTTTCTGCGCGGATGGGGCATCCCTACAGCAAATTATTCGAAGAAGAAAGGGAATTGACCGTGATGTTGTTGGTGGATGTGAGCGCCAGTTCCCTTTTTGGAACCATACAGCATCGCAAGAAAGACCTGATCACAGAAGTGTGCGCAGTATTGGCATTTTCCGCCATCAATAACAATGACAAGGTAGGAGTGATCTTTTTCAGCGATAAAATTGAATTCTATATCCCCCCAAAAAAAGGCCGGGAGCATGCATTGTATATCGTGAGGCAGTTGCTGACAGCGCAACCAAAAGGAAAAGGCACTGACCTGAATGCGGCAGTTCGATTTTTTAATAACAGCGTCAAACAAAAAAGTATCGCCTTCATACTGAGTGATTTCATGGTGGAACAATATGACGACGCCCTGCGCGTGGCTGGTAATAAGCACGATGTAATCGGCATCAAGGTATACGACAAGATGGATATGGACCTTCCCAAGACAGGTCTCCTGCAGGTTCAGGATGCTGAATCGGGCAAAACCCAGTGGATTGATACCGACGATGAAATGGTGAGCTATAACTATCACCTGCAATTTGTTCAGAATGAAGAGGCTTGCAGGAATTCATTCCTCAGGGCGGGCGCCGATCTCCTGTATTTAAGGACGGATGAAGACTACGTGAAAGTGTTGCAGAAGTTTTTCATGAAAAGAATAAAGCCCAAAGCCTGAGACCCGAAATGAAAGGTAGAGAGATCATAAGAACAGGAATCCGGAAAACCCTTTCCATTCTTTTCGTCGCATTCATTTCCCCTATTTTTCTTTTTTCGCAAAATAACACCAGCATTAAGTCCAGTCTGGATCGTAACCAGGTATTATTGGGCGAGCAGGTTCAATTGTCGGTTGAGATAAAGACTCCCGCTGCCAGACCGGTGACCAAATGGTATGATTTACCTGACAGCTTTCACCATCTGGAAGTGCTCAGCAGAAGCCAGATTGATTCTACCGAGGAAGCGGGCATCCGCACTTATCGTCAATCCTTCGTCCTGACAGGATTCGACTCTGGTCAATGGGTCATACCAAGGTTCACTGTTTCTATTTCGAAAAAAACTTATAAATCAGATTCACTATTCCTGGGTGTATTGCCAGTGCAGCTATTAGACAGCAGCTATCACGATATCCGCGAGATCATCATCGTGCCGGATAAAAAAATATCCTGGTGGTATTGGCTGGCCGGAGTACTCTCACTGGTGATACTGGGTTTATTGGTTTATTTGTGGTTGAAGTCATTCAGGAAATCGGCGGCTAGAGCAGGCGGCGCATCAGCCATTACTCCCCTGGAGGAAGCACTGGCTGCGCTGGAACAACTGCATAGTGAGAGTCTGCCCAGGCGGGGTGCATTCAAAACATATTATTCGAGGCTATCTGATATTTTCAAAAAATTCCTTTCGAGGCGGTTTCAAACGCCGGCCATGCAAAGTACTACCGGTGAACTGCTGATTCTGCTGGCAGACAAAATGGGAAATGAAACATTGAGTAAGCTCGCAGAAACCCTCAGGATTGCCGACGCAGTAAAGTTCGCCAAATATCAGCCGGCTCACACCCAGGCTGAGGAAGCATTTGAAATGATAAAGAGCACGATTAGAATACTGGATTCTCAAAAACTGTAAACTTGTTTAGAGACTACTTAGAAAATATTGAATTCGCATATCCCCAGGTGTTATTTCTCCTGCTGATGATCCCATTGCTGGCCGGTTGGTATATCAGCCGGTTCAACCGTCAGCAGGGCGCGGTATTGGTGTCTTCACTCAAAAGTTTTCGCAATACTTCCTCATTCAAAAGTAAACTGAGACACCTGCCATTTGTATTCAGGCTTTTAGCGATTGTATTCATCATTGTCGCCCTGGCCAGGCCGCAAACCCATTACGATGAAAAAAACGCTGAAGGGGAAGGCGTGGATATCGTGCTTTGCCTCGATGTAAGTGGAAGCATGCTGGCGCAGGATTTTCACCCCAACAGGCTGGAGGCCGCCAAACAGGTGGCAGCGGATTTTGTTGAAAACCGCCCAACCGACAGGATCGGTCTGGTAATTTTTGCCGGAGAAAGTTTCACGCAGTGCCCGATCACGACCGATCACGATGTATTGAAAGCCCAGATCTACCAGGTGCACGGAGGTTTCATAGTAGATGGAACAGCCATTGGCGCGGGCCTGGCCACCAGTGTTGACAGGCTTAGAAGCAGTAAGGCGAAAAGCAGGGTGATCATACTGCTTACTGATGGAGAAAATAACGGCGGCCTGATAGACCCTGAGACCGCCAAAGAAATCGCCAAGGCCGAGGGCGTTAAGGTTTACACAATCGGAATCGGCTCCGACGGTTATGCCAGCACACCCGTTGAAACGGCCGGGGGCGAAGTGGTGATGCAACAGGAAAAAGTGAATATTGATGAGAAACTATTGAAGGAAATCGCCTCAGAAACCGGTGGCAAATATTTTCGATCCAAAGGGAATGAAAGTCTGACCAGCATTTACAAGGAAATAGATCAACTCGAAAAAACAAAAATTGAGATCACGACTACCCGGCACTATACTGAAAAATTTCATCCGCTGGCCCTATTCGCAATGATATTCATTTTCCTCGAAGTATTGATGCGTCTGACCCTATTCAAGAAATTCCCTTGATCCCGCGACTTCTATTTATTCCACCCCCTGTCTTCTAATATTAGTTTTGCTAATTTCGCAGATCATGAAGGGACTGGTGTACAAATCTACGGGCAGTTGGTACCTGGTGAAGACACCGGAGGGAGAGCCATTCCAGGCCCGTATCAGGGGAAAAATGAAGATTGATGATATCACCTCTACCAACCCCGTCACGGTAGGAGATGTAGTGGAATTTGAACCGGAAGAACCCGGCAGCAATATCGCCACCATAAATTTGATCCACGACAGGCACAACTACATTAACCGGCAGGCTCCTTCGAACAGACATCACCATCATATCATCGCCGCCAATATCGACCAATCAGTCTTGCTATGCACGATCCGGGAACCCCGTACTTCTCAGGGCTTCATCGATCGCTTTCTCATCACTTCGGAGGCATATCATGTACCCGCCATTATTGTATTTAATAAGGCTGATCTGTACCGGAAAAAAGAGATGGAAAAATATGAAGCATGGAAAGAAATGTATGAGACTATCGGTTACCAGGTCTGCCTCATGAGTGTAAAAGAATTGGAAGGAACCGAACCCATGAAAAAACTGCTGCAGGATAAGACTACCCTGATCAGTGGCCATTCCGGAGTGGGTAAGTCCTCATTCATCAATACTATTTTCCCTTCCATACAATTGAAGACACAGGAAGTGAGCGGATGGAGCGGCAAGGGTTTGCACACAACCACATTTGCCGAAATGTATGATCTGCCCGAAGGAGGTAAGATCATTGATACGCCTGGAATAAGAGAATTTGGTTTAGTGGATATATCAAGACAGGAATTATCGCATTATTTTCCGGAGATGAGGGTGCTGATTCAAGATTGCCAGTTCAATAATTGTCTGCATTTGAATGAACCTGATTGCGCTGTAAAGACTGCAGTTGAAGAGGGAAAGATCAATATGGATCGCTACATAAGTTATTGTAACATCCTTGATTCCATTGAAGAAAAAGTGCATTAAAAAAAGAAAAAAGGTTTTTCATAAGAACTCACCAACGCTATTTCACATTTTCCAGAACTTTCACTAATTCCTTTACAGCCTCATTATCCTTGGGCACTGCATCCTTGCACCTGACGGGAAAAATAGATACTCCGTCGTAAATGTTATAATGCAATGTCAACTTGTGCCCTCTGAAGTTGAAGTCCCAGTAAGAAGTGTCAGAATCATCAATCTTGTTGGTGAAATGAATCTTGAGCTTCTCTATCAGGACGTCGGCTATTCCGTAGAATTTATCGAAGCCGCAGTTTTCATCGATTACTGCCTCGGTGCAGCCGTAATCGTTTCGTAGGGTGAGGGTCATATACTTGGGTTTTTAGTGTCTATTGCCTGAATGGCTTTCCTTTGGGCGCTTTTTCACCACTTAGTATTCTCTCTGCGCCAACATTCTTCCCGTTACTGGGGCAACCATATTTGGGCGAACACCCATACAAAAAAGCCATGAATACTAAAACTGTAATCATTCTGGCCAATCTCCATTTCATATATTGACGATTAATTTAGACGCTGCGTTTAATGACAAATGATAAATTCCCGTCGATTCGCCAATTCCATATCAATTGCCTGTAGGGGCAGGAGATTTGAACCACTCACTATACATTACGTAATTTTTGGCGATCCGGTTGATCTCCCCATGAATTAATTCCTGAGAAATATCCTTCACTTTTTTGGCAGGAATTCCAGCATAAATGGAACCCGGCTCACATTTGGTTCCTTCCAGCACTACGGCCCCGGCCGCGATAATGGAATTAGTACCAATCTCTGCATGGTCCATCACAATGGCGCCCATTCCAATCAGTACGTTGTCATCAACCGTGCATCCATGCACTATGGCATTATGGCCGATGCTCACATTATTACCAACGATGGCCTTTGTCTTTTGGTATGTACAGTGAATAACGGCCCCATCCTGCACATTAACCCTATCGCCCATACGGATGGAATTCACGTCTCCCCTGACCACAGCATTGAACCAGATACTGCACTCTTTTCCCATGATTACATCCCCAACAACGGTCGCATTGGGGGCTATAAAGCAATTTTCACCCATTTCTGGCCATACTCCTTTGACCGGCAATATTATTGACATACAGTAATTATTTAATAAACTGCAATAACTATAGTTCCAAATCGTTCCATCTTTCTCAAAAAACCTATTCTAAAAAACTATCTGAATTTTCACATATTTCAAAACCCACAACTCAATCTGTTTCACTTTTTTTTCGGATTCTTCAAGCACCATCACAGAAGATTATATAGTACTTCAATGACCCGACCAAATCCGGGTTCGAAAAACTAAAAGTGAAATTAAAAAAAGAACCTGACCCGGACGAGAATAAACTGGCTGTCTGGTGATGATGCAGAAAAACATGGGGCTCCTCCTTCGTGCAAGCTTCCCTTTCCCCCGAGCTCACCCCTTTCAATTCAAAGAAAATGGCGAATGTTCTTAAGGCGATTTGGAATTTGACTGCTGCAAATCCTTCGACTTGAAAAAAAAATTCCGGGTCGATCTGGGTAAACAAGAGAAAGACATTTGATTGATCCCGCACCAAAAGATTCCCAAAATCAGTCATTATTTTCCTATGGCGCTTGTTAACTTCGTAATATACTATTTATGATATGAATCAACGCCAGCTTTTCCTCCGGCATCTTGCCCAGACTTCGCCCGCACCGCTGGCTCTCGAAATTGTGAGGGCAGAAGGATCCCGGATCCGCGACATAGGAGGAAAGGAATATATCGACCTGATTTCCGGAATAAGCGTCTGCAATATTGGCCATCGCCATCCCAGGGTCATTGCGGCCATCAACAAACAGGTGGACCAATACCTTCACCTGATGGTGTATGGAGAATTGATTGAGACCCCGCAGGTGGCATATGCCAAATATCTTTGCGATCATCTGCCCAGTTCACTGAACTCGGTATATTTTACCAACTCGGGAGCCGAAGCCACAGAAGGCGCGATGAAACTTTCAAAGCGCTTTACCGGCCGCACGCAAATCATCGCTTTCAACCAATCTTATCATGGATCAACACAAGGCGCGCTGAGCATTATTGGGGATGAATACTGGAGGAATGCTTTCAGGCCCCTGCTACCGGATATCCTACACTTAGAATACAATTCGTTGAGCGACTTGTCGAATATCACCCAAAAAACCGCATGCGTGATTGCAGAAACGCTGCAGGCAGAACGGGGAGTGATAATACCAACAAAAGAATGGATGCAGGAGCTTCGGCAAAAATGTAAAAATACCGGAGCCCTATTAGTCCTGGATGAAATACAGGCAGGTTTTGGAAGAACTGGAACTTTATGGGGATTTGAACAATGGGATATCGTACCTGATATTGTATTGCTTGGCAAAGCATTGGGAGGAGGCATGCCCCTGGGAGCATTTATCAGCGACATAGAACTGATGCGAACGCTCACTGAGAACCCTGTTTTGGGCCATATCACCACTTTCGGAGGTCATCCGGTTTCCTGTGCCGCCGGTTTGGCAGGAATGAAAGTTCTTATTGAAGAAAATCTTTCGAATGGGGTTGCGGGCAAAGAGAAATTATTCCGCGAATTATTGCATCATCCGAAAATAAAAGCTTTCCGTTCTATGGGACTTCTCATCAGTCTCGAATTTGAAAGCTTCGAAGAAAATAAATCAGCAATTGACAAATGTATCGCCGGCGGATTGCTGACCGATTGGTTTATGTTTGCTCCAAAGTGCATGCGTATCGCGCCACCTCTCAACATTTCCGAAGAAGATATCAGGAAAAGTTGCGCGATCATCATCAATTCAATCTCATGATGTTGGCTCCGCTTTCATCATGGACCCAAACATGAAATATTTTCTTGAACAACAACCAATCTGCACCCTGCCCAAAAACTTATCTTATCTGGCTGGTAACTCATTAAATTTGAATATAATACAGGAATATAAACAACAGTTTTTATACAATTTCGGACAGTCTGAAACCGTTTATATAGCATTAAAATAACGACTCTTATGAAAAACAGGAATTTTACACTTCTCGCTTTGAGCGTCTTTGCATTTCCCCTTTTCTTTGCCTGCAGCAAAAAGGACAGTAAGCCTGCCAAGACCAAGACAGAACTGCTGACTCAATTGAACTGGAAATATGATAATTCGGGATTTGACACCGACAAAAATGGAACGATTGATCAGAATGATCCGCAGGACGCCTGTATATCAGATAACATTTTCACTTTCAATTCGAATGGAACCGGAGTCATGGATGAGGGTGCTACCAAGTGCGCTGCAAACGACCCTCAGACGGTGAGCTTTACCTGGGAGCTTAAATCAAATGATACCATTCTTAATGCCGGGGATCTTTCCGATAACACCGATGCCACCATTCTGACTTTAGATGACAATCACCTTGTGGTATATGAAGATATTGACCTGGGAGGCGGCGTTGTCGTTAGGTATATCAGTATTTTCAAGCATTAAACCAACAGGGGCGCAATTTTTTTGTTACACAGAGATTTCCTCGGTAGCCCCTATTGACTCAATGACCATTGACTATGGACTCAATTACTCCCTTGCATTAACTGAGATATTTCCCAACAATAGGAACCCTTCGGCCAATCCCGAATGCCTTTGAGCTGACTCTGATGATGGGACAAAACTGATTGCGTTTGTATTCATTGGTGTTCACCAATTTCAATACTCGTGATACCAGGGCCGCATCGATTCCCATATCAATAATTGATTTCGGACCCTTCCTTCGTTCAATGTATTGGTACAATATTTTATCCAGGATTGCATAGTCCGGCAAGCTGTCGGTATCTTTTTGATTGGGGCGCAATTCGGCCGATGGTTCTTTTCTGATAATATTCTGAGGAATGATTTCTCTTTCCCTGTTCAGGAATCTTGCCAGTGCATATACCTGCATCTTGTAAACATCACCTAGTACACTGAGCCCTCCCGCCATGTCTCCATATAAGGTACCGTAACCTGTAGCCAATTCACTTTTATTCGAAGTATTCAGCAGGATATACCCAAACTTATTGGCAATGGCCATCAGCAGAGTTCCCCTGGCCCGGCTCTGAATATTTTCTTCAGCAGGGCCAAAAGGCAATTCCATAAAACTAGGTTTCAACGCAAAAAGAAATGAGTCATAGATATTCCTGATTGGAATGATATCGTAATGGTTGCCCAAATTTTTGCTCAATTGTTCCGCATCGGTTATGGAATGTGAGCTGGAGAATTCTGAAGGCATTAGGACAGACCTCACATTTACCGGACCCAGGGCTTCGCATGCAAGCGCGAGCGTAACAGCGCTGTCAACGCCCCCGCTGCTGCCCAGGATGGCTTTTGAAAATGACATTTTTTGGAAATAATCGCGTATGCCCAATACAAGTGCATCATGGATTTGCCTGATATTGTTTTCTTCCGTCAGGTATTCAATCACTTTCTCAGGGTCCTTGATCTTCGAGACCCTCATTTCATGGTCGAATTTTTTCAATCGGGTTTCCGGCAGCTCCGGTTCTGATGGTTGAGACTGTATTTGTTCAAAGTCAAATAGCCTGAAATCCTCTTCAAAATATTTCATTTCATCCAGCAGCCTCCCGTTGGCCGCATAAACGAGGCTGCCTCCATCGAAAACTATTTCAGTCTGGGAACCAATTGTATTGCAATAAAAAAGCGGGAGTTTATATTTGAGTACATTAGCCTTAAGTACTTCCTTTCGATCCTCATCATGATCATAATCAAAAGGAGACGCGGATATATTGATCATGATATCTGGTTGTTGCTGCATCAACTGGTCCATGGGGCAGATGCGGTAGAGCGGATTGTCCCCGAGATTCCAGAGGTCTTCACAGATCGTCAGTGCTATCCGGTGGCCTTTGAATTCGAGTACATGCCAATCATAAGCAGGCTCAAAATACCTGTATTCGTCAAATACATCATAAGTCGGTAATAGAGTCTTATAGGCCTTACCCTTCACTTCTTTATTGTACAGGAGCCAGGCGGCATTAAAGAGATCCTTTCCTTCGGGTATAATATTCCTGGCAGGAGCCCCCACAATGACACCAATACCATCGGCATGAAGCTTGATCTTGTCAATGGATTCATAGCATTTATTAATGAAATCCTTAAATTCCAGGAAATCCCTGGGAGGGTAGCCGCAGATGCAGAGCTCCGAAAAGACCACCAGGTCTGCGCCAGCTTCCCTGGCCCTTTCGATTGCAGAAATGATTTTTTTAGTGTTCAGTTCAAAATTGCCAATATGGTAATTTTGTTGAGCCAGGGCGATCTTCATTTTGCAAAGTTACACTAATGAAAACTTTTACATAACCTTGCAGCATAGGCGTACAACAAATGAAATCTTCCTTCGTTTCTGAGAACATGAAAAAATGGGGAATCCTATGCATAATCCTCGCATCTTTAGCGGGTTGCAAGAGTCGAAAACAAGTTCCTGATGTTTCGGGAATACCCGTTCGGCTGGAGCTGCAAAGGTTTGAACAAGATTTCTTTTCAATTGACAGCGCTCATCCATCCCAGACCTTTCCACAACTGCAGCAGAAATATCCCATATTCCTGGGAGATTTTATTCAGAATATCCTCGGCCTGCCAGTTTCAGATTCCGGCTCCATGCGAGACAGCGCCATAAGTCTTTTCATTCATGATTATCGCCTGGTTAAGGAAACATCTGACAAAACATTCAATGATCCTTCGAAAATGCTCGCTGAATTGAAGAGGGGAATTCAATTTACCAAATACTATTTCCCGCAATATCACGTGCCCGAAAAACTAATTACATTCATCGGACCGATTGATGCCGTATTTGAAACTCCCCTGGGCAAATTGGGAGATGTGATTACAAGGGACGCGCTCGCCGTCGGACTGCAATTGCACCTGGGCCAGTCGGCAGCACTTTACCAAAGCCAGACGGCTCAAACCATATTCCCTTCCTATGTTTCCAGGCGCTTCACACCTGAATATATCCCGGTCAATTGCATGAGGAATATTATTGACGATATTTTTCCTGATCAGACAGCGGGAAAAACATTGCTCGATCAAATGGTTGACAAAGGCAAACGACTCTATGTGCTCGGGCTCCTGTTACCAGAGACAGCAGACAGCATGAAAATAGGTTATACAAAAAAACAGTTGGACGGATGTTATTCCAATGAAGGATTGATTTGGAATTTCTTCCTGCAAAATGACCTTCTCTACAATAGTGAATACGCGAGGATTCAAAATTATGTTTCAGAGGGACCCAATACACAGGAATTCGGAGACAATTCTCCCGGGTTTATTGGCCTGTTCATAGGATGGCAAATTGTTATGACATACATGGAAAAATTTCCCGAAACCAATCCCATTGATTTATTCAGGCTCGACGCCAGACAGCTATTGACCGATTCAAAATATAAACCGAAATGAGTCCGGGAAGACTGATTTGAGAGGTAAATTCTTTGCGGAGGGACTAGGAATTTGGAAAAGCTGAATCTTCACTTTGATCTGGAGATGGCTTTGTGCCCAATTGTTTCATCAACCTGTAATGTGAAGCCAATGCCGAAGTCATGGTTGGATAATAATTATACGGCAAATCGAATTTCTGACAGGTTTCCTTAACGATCTTACTAATAGCGGGGTAATGAACATGGCTCACACGTGGAAACAAATGGTGTTCCACCTGGAAATTCAGGCCGCCGATCAACCACGAAAGAATCTTATTCTTTCCCGCAAAATCTGCAGTAGTCTTTATTTGGAAAATTGCCCATTCGTTTTCAATTCTCTTGGGCTCCAGGCCCGCTACTTCAAACTCCGCCTGCTCCACCACATGAGCTAACTGGAATACCAGGGCCAAAGTAAATCCCAAAGCGAGGTGCATGACCAGAAATCCAATCGCCCAGGCTCCCCAACCCACTGCAGCCACGGGGATGGCAACATAAAATACGAGGTATAATACTTTGCTGATCCAGAAAATAAAATGTTCCCTGAAACCCATTTTCTTGAATGGTGTTACCAGCACCCTTTGCGTAAAATATTTCAAATAGTCTGTGAGAAAAACCCATATCAACGAAGTGAACCCATACAATATGAAAATATAATATTGCTGGTAACGGTGCACGGGCATCCATTTCTGCGTGGCACATTCCCTCAGTACAGGTGTCTTTACGATATCGTCATCAATGCCGTCGATATTAGTATAGGTATGATGAATGATATTATGCTTTAATTTCCATATAAAGGCATTGCTTCCGAGTACGTTCATGGTTAGACTGAATGTCTCATTAATCCATTTCCTCCCGGAGTAGCTCCCGTGACAGGCATCATGCATCACGTTGAATCCAATGAATGCCAGGGTAAATCCAAGAACTGCGCTCATTCCAATACCCCACCAGATATTTACATGCAAGGTCAACAGTGATAAATAGAGCGCAATCGCCACAGGAAACAAGACAATGGTTTTCAGGTATAGCTTCCAGTTACCCGTCCTGCTGATATCTTTCCTCACGAAATACTCATCCACGGCGGATTTCAGCGTATTATAAAAAATATTCTGCCTGTTATTAAAAGTCAGTTTAGACATGAAACTCAAAGATTGGTTATACAATTCAGAAACTCTCCACCATCTGCATTCCGGAATTTAATCCCCGCTTTGAATATTATATTGAAATCAACAACAGTAATATTTCGGAATTATCCTTCGCACTACCCCACAAGGTAAGGCATTAAAGTCAGTCATGCTTATTCCAGGAGTAAAAATTGAACCATTCAGATCGAAAATGATTTCGAAAATCTGTACTTAGATGATTTAATTGCCCGGATTCGCTATTGAATCACAATCAATAAAAATTGTCCTAAACGACTCCGGCTATTGTGAAGATTAATGATTGCTATTATCCAAATAGATATCGCAGCAGCGAAACCAAGCTGGAACATTAAGGCCTTGCCCCCAGTTCCTTCATGAACCTGAAGTGAGATGCTACCGCGGCTCTCATGCTGGGAAAATAGTTGTAGTTGATTCCGAATTGTCTGCAAGTGTCCTCCACAATCTTGCTGATTGCGGGATAATGAACGTGACTGATGCGGGGAAATAAATGGTGCTCTATCTGGAAGTTTAGTCCGCCAACAAACCAGGAAAGGAGCTTATTGCCGGCGGCGAAATTGGCCGTAGTCTTAACCTGGTGAATAGCCCATTCGTTCTCTATTTTCTTGGGTTCGATACCTGCTGCTTCAAATTCGGCATGTTCCACAACATGGGCCAGTTGGAAGACGACGGCAAGCGTCAATCCTAAAACGAAATGCATCACCAGGAAGCCAAGTAACCAAGGCTGCCATCCTACAACAAGGATCGGGATGACTATCGTGACTAAAATATATAATGACTTTGTTGTCCAGAAAATTACATGCTCCTTAATATCCATGGGTTTCAAAGCAGTTGTATAAACCCTTTTTGTGAAATATTTGATATAGTCGGTGATGAACAGCAGGAACAGCGAAGTAAATCCATATAGGAAAAACATGTAGAACTGCTGATACCGATGAATGGGCTTCCAGGGTTGGGTGGAACATTCCCTCATGAAAGGCATATTATTGATATCATCGTCAACTCCGTCCACATTAGTATAAGTATGGTGAATGATATTGTGTTTCAATTTCCATAAGAAAGCGTTCCCTCCCAGGGCATTCATCGAAAGACCCCACATTTCATTAACCCAGGAACGTGCGGAATAGCTGCCATGACAGGCATCGTGCATCACATTAAAGCCAATGCTGGCAAGAACAAAACCAAACAATCCGCTCAGCACCACTCCGAAAAAAATATTCAATGGCAGGAACAAAAGGCCAAGGTATAAAAGCACGGCTGCGGGAATCAAAACCGCGGTCTTGATATATAGCTTCCAATTACCGGTCTTCTTAATATTATTTTCTGCAAAATACTTGTCAACGTTATTCTTCAGTGAATTGAAGAAAACCTTGCTCTTATTGTTAAAAATTACTTTGTACATTTTCTTAAGAATTTTAAGCCCGGCTCCTTTAATAATAACATACCCGGTGATAATTTTGTTACGATTCCCATCCTGTTTAAGCTCTTTAGAAATCCTTGTCTTTCCGCACATTCCTGCATGTAACAGATGGAGGCGCAAAGGTACGCATTAAACGGCTGCGGCACCATTAATATTTTAACATTTGGATAATTTAACCTTAACACAACAGGATGCATGGCAGGCGGTTATCAGGCATTTGCAAGACTCGTAAGGAACCAGGTGCTGATGCAGCAGAAAGAACGGGAAATAAGAAATTTTGTAATGGTCGCAGAGGAGCTCTGGGGTTGTGCTAAGATAGGAATCTGAAGTCCGGAAAGAGGAATTGAACTGGTAAGAAAATAAGAAAGGCCATACCCGGCCTCTAATTCATCTTAAAGGGTACTATCATCTCAAAAACGGGGATTTTTACTTCAAACTGCTTATTACCCGAGATATTTTCCATGGAATAAGTCCCAAACATTTTTCCCATTTCAGTGCGCAGGTTACAGCCGCTGACGTACTGATATTGTTCACCAGGGTTGATCTGTGGTTGAACACCCACTACACCCTCTCCTTCCACTTCGCGGTGCGTTCCGTTACTGTCAAAAATAAACCAGTGCCGCCTGAGCAGTTTCACCGGAAAGCTGTTGTCATTTTGAATTGTTATGCGATATGCAAACATAAATTCACTGCTCACCGGGTTGCTATAGTCCGGCTGGTAGAATGTTTCTACGGTCACATTTACACCTTCTGTTACTTTTGACGACATTACTTGCCAGTTTACTTTAAAAATAACAAAAAACCTCTAGAGGAAATAGGATTTGTCAATAAATTAGGTCAAACAATCCAATTCAAGTCTAACTTTGCGGTCAAATTACAACAGTTCCACTATTATAAATGTTTGTTTAACATTATTAAACCCATTCAAATATGAAAATAGCTGTTGCCAAGGGGGATGGCATTGGCCCGGAGATCATGGACGCGGTCTTGAAGATTTTCGGGGCCAACAAACTGGCTCTCGAATACGAATTCGTTGAAATGGGGAAATGGGTATTTGACAAGGGATTTTCCGATGGGATGACTCCTGAATCAAAGATTACTATTGAAACACTTGGGATCCTTTTCAAGGGCCCTATGGAAACACCAAAGGGTAAGGGCGTGAAGAGCGTAAATGTCACGGCCCGCAAAACATGGAATACCTATGCGAATAAAAGGGTATTTCAAACCCTGCACGGAGTGGATACTGTATTCTCCAAGGCCGGCATTGCAATTGACATAACGGTTGTAAGGGAAAACATTGAAGACACATATGGTGGAATTGAGCATATGCTCACTCAGGATGTGGCATTAAGTCGTCGCTTCATCACCAGACCCGGAAGCCTGCAACTGATTAAATATGCCTTCGAAATGGCAAAAAAGAAGGGTACCTGGCGGATTACCTGCGGGCATAAGGCTAATATCATGAAGATCACAGACGGTTTGTTCCTGGATTGCTTTTATGAAGTGGCAAAAGAATACCCCGAGCTGCGTGCAGATGATGTGATCGTGGATGACCTCTGCCTGAAGCTCGTGACCAAACCCAACGAGTTCGATGTGATCGTGCTGACCAATCTCCAGGGAGATATCGTGTCGGACCTCTGCGCGGGATTGGTGGGTGGCCTGGGATTCGCTCCCAGCGCCAATATCGGCGATCATATCTGCATATTTGAAGCTGTGCATGGAACGGCTCCCGACATTGCGGGCAAGAATATCGCCAACCCCACCGCGTTGCTGCTAAGTGGCGTATCCATGCTGAGACATCTGGGATTCATGGAAAACGCGGCAATCATTGAAAACGCTCTTTTGTACACTTTAGAGAGTGGCGTGCATACCGGCGACTTCGGTGACAAATCCATCGCGGCATCCAATACAACAGAATTTGCGGAATCAATCATTGCAAATTTCGGAAAGACACCTTCTTTGGGTGCCAAACCTATTTTGCCCAATATGCCGGCTACCCCCACTATGTTCAAACTGGCCAGAAACCCGATGATGATTTCCAAGGAAACGGAAGAAGAGAAAATCGTGGGAGTTGATATGTTCATTGAGAGTGAGGAGCAGCCGGAATCCATCGCCAAAAAATGTCAGCGCCATGCGGGCGTAAAATTCAAACTCGTAAATATCAGCAACCGTGGTACTCAGGTCTGGCCTACGGGATCTGTTTATACCAATCTCGTGAATCAGTATAATGTGCGATTTGAGAGCCTGGATGGAGATCCGTTGAACCAGCAGGATATAATCGGACTCTATGTGAGCCTAAGCGGGAATTTTAAAATCTGTTCTTCTGAATTGCTCAACATGTTGGGCGGTAAGAGAGCCTATAGCCTGGCGCAGGGACAATAGTTGAGGAATAACTTCGGAGATTGAATGTGAAGAAGAGAGAGCCCATGCATTGTCAACTCCGCAAAAAATTGATATCATTGATCGCGAAATGCGGCTAGATTTTTTTCAAATTGGAATAGCCGTTTTTTATCAGCCATTGCGATAATTTATCTCTTTGGTCACCCTGTACCAGGATTACACCATCTTTTACCGAACCGCCACTCCCGCAAAAGTTTTTCAATTTTTTGCCTAAATCCTGCAGATCATTCTCCCTGCCTTCAAATCCTTCAATTAGCGTTACGGCCTTGCCTGCCCTGTGCTTAAGATCCAGTCTTATGTAAAGTCTTTGTTTTTGAGGGATGAGAGTCTCTCCCTGGCCTACCGGCTCTTCCGTTGAAAAATATGGATCAGTAGAATAAATGATCCCATCCTTGTTGGTCTTCTTTTTAGACATATTGAGTCTGATGAAAATTTGCTTACGTAATAGTTGAATGAGTGGTCCTTCCGGGAATTCTTTAAATCGGGCTCGCCTTCAGGCTCAGATCCAGGCTCACGGCATGATGAATGATTGCACCCACACTCACAAAATCAACGCCGGTCCTGGCGTAATCGACGACATTGGACAGGTTGATACCCCCACTGGCTTCCGTCTCACAACGGTTCCGAACAATCTGCATTGCTTCAACAATAAGTGAAGGTTCAAAATTGTCGAACATGACTCGATCCACTTTCGCCGTAGCCACAGCCCTTTTCACTTCTTCCAGGTTCCTGGTCTCCACTTCAATTTTCAATCCGGGTTTTTTCGTTTGCACATAACTGTAAGCATTCTCAATCGCATTTTCCAGCCCGCTGGAATAATCAATATGATTGTCTTTGAGCATGATCATATCGTACAGGCCCATCCTGTGATTGTATCCGCCGCCGATGCGCACGGCCTCCTTTTCAAGGATGCGGAAATTGGGTGTCGTCTTCCTGGTATCCAGGACCCTGGTATGGTAAGGTTTCAGCAGATCCACATACTTTCGCGTCAGCGTGGCTATACCGCTCATGCGCTGCATGCAATTCAACACCAGTCTCTCGCCTTTCAAAATGGTATGTACTCTGGCCTCCAATTCAAAGGCCAGCTCCCCGGCAAACATGATCTCTCCATCTTTTTTAAGCGGCAAAAACCCTGCTCCGGGCTCCAGGAACCTGAAAATCTCTTCGGCAACCCTCATGCCTGCCAGCACGCCATCCTCCTTAATTTTCAAAAGGCCCCTGCCTTTCATTCCAGGAGGAATGCAACTCAAAGTAGAATGGTCTCCGTCACCCACATCTTCTCGTAAGGCATTTTCGATGAATTGCTTCATTTGTTCTTCAAAATTCAGCATGATGGCAAAACTAAATGAAATATTGGTTCCCATTAGAGCAATGCTCCGGCGCTTGGGGGCATAACAAAACCCCGCCATATGCGGGGCCCGTTCCTATGTAGATGAATCGTTTCTGGTCAGTTTTTTTCTTCAAATCTTATTTCCTGCAATACCTGTTTCTCACCACGGGTCTTCATGAAGATCGTGGTTCGAAAATCGCCATTTCGGGTTTGCAGATTACCGATGCAGAATTCAGAACCGCTATTGGATCCTTTGTGCACGATACTGAAACTCTTTACGCCGAAGGAATTGAAAAAATCCTTGAGCACTACTTCGGCTTGGCTGCGGCTGTAGGAATTGCTCCTTTCGTGCAGGGTGATTTCAACCATATTATCGAAATACTGCGAAAGCTGGTTCGCGTCTCCCGATTTGATGGCCGTTACCACATCGTCGATTGAATAGCTGAATGAAGCAATGGTAAAAGCGAAAGCGGCAATAAGCATTCTGGGTAAAAATGTTTTCATATCATAAGTAGCTCTCCTGGCAATTATATAACCCAAAAATGTGCCAGAATGCGTTAATTCCCCGAAATGACTCTGCTTCAACAAAATATAATCACCCAACAGGATCGGGCTAAATCCCTCAAATACAGTAGCTTTACAGAATGGAAAGGAAGAAAGTTATCCTCATTATCATGGATGGCTGGGGTTTGGGGAAGATCAAATCCAGCGATGCCATACAAAACGCGAAAACGCCATTCGTAAGCTCACTTTACAGCGGGTACCCAAATACCACTCTGGTAACCTGTGGTGAAGCCGTGGGGCTTCCCGAAGGGCAGATGGGAAACAGTGAAGTAGGTCATTTGAACCTAGGAGCAGGCCGCATCGTGTACCAGGAATTGCAGCGAATCAATGTAGCTATCAGAGATGGTGAATTCAGTCAAAATAAAGTGCTTTTGGATTCTATCAGGTACGCCCGTGATAACAACAAACCCCTGCACCTGTTGGGACTTGTGAGTGATGGCGGAGTACATTCGCATATCAATCACCTGATGACTATGACTTCTTTGTGCCATAACGAAGGCTTGGACCGTGTTTACGTTCATGCGTTTACAGATGGCCGTGATACCGACCCGAAGAGCGGACTCGGGTTCCTGAAATCCCTTCAGCAACACCTGAAATCAACTGTTGGCAGCATTGCAAGCATAACAGGGCGGTATTACGCAATGGATCGCGACAAGCGCTGGGAACGCGTAAAACTCGCATATGACGCGATGGTAAAAGGAGTGGGTAAGGCAACCGATGATGTACTGAAAGCGGTTGAAGATTCTTACCGGGAAGGGGTAACCGATGAATTCCTGAAGCCTATCATCCATACTGTTGGCGGAAAGCCGGAGGCGGTAATCTCCGATGGCGATGTGGTTATTTGCTTTAATTTCCGGACGGACCGGTGCAGAGAGATCACGCAGGTACTCTCCCAGGAGGATCACTCCGATTTTGATATGCACACGCTCCAATTGCACTACACCACCATGACAGAATATGACAGGACTTTCAGGAATGTGCACATTATGTTCGAGAATGATAACCTGGCCAATACCCTGGGAGATGTGCTGGCTCAGCATGAACTAAAACAAATAAGGATAGCCGAAACCGAGAAATATCCACATGTCACTTTCTTTTTCAGCGGTGGCCGCGAAGTACCCTTTGAAGGTGAAAGCAGGATCATGATCCCCTCACCCAAAGTGGCCACCTATGACCTCAAACCTGAAATGAGCGCTTACGAAGTCACCGAAGCAATATTGCCGGAGATTAAAAAACAATCCGCTTCCTTCATCTGTCTCAATTTTGCCAATGCGGATATGGTAGGACATACCGGAGTTTGGAACGCGGTGATAAAAGCGGTTGAAACCGTGGATAGCTGCGTGCAGAAAGTGGTATCGGCCGCCCTCGAAAACGGGTATGCGGTCTTTCTGACAGCCGACCATGGGAATGCAGATTTCATGATCAATGAAGATGGCAGCCCCAACACGGCACATTCCATGAATCCCGTTCCTCTTTTTGTAATCGATTCAGAATGGAAAGGCAGGTTGAAAAGCGGAAAGCTTGCGGACATTGCTCCCAGCATCTTGACATTAATGCAGTTACCAATACCAAAGGAAATGACCGGGGAAGTACTCATTGGGCAAGCGGTGATGGTTTGATGTGTTTTTGGAGAAGTCATTAGTTATTAGTCACTGCGCCCTCAGACCTTGTACGCCGAAAATTTACTTAAAATGGAAAGGTGTACCGACCTCGTTCACCATAGGTTTACCGAAGGCGAAATGGTCATTGGAGACCTTGGTGAAGGCTCACAAATCCCGGCTACATATAAATCTTTTGAAATAGATACCCCGGATTGTACAAAGAAGCCCGATTTTGCTACTCATTTACCCTTATCATAACTCAAAATTTTTACTTATCGGGCAGCACTCCATATTAAAAAATTGTCTAAATTACGTGAAATCAACTTTGATTTCATGACCGAAGAAGCGATGCTAAATGGCTGTCTGCATAACGACGCATCCTCTCAGCAGGAGTTATATTATAGATATAGCCCCAAAATGTTGTCGGTCTGTTATCGTTATGCAAAGAGCCGTGAGGATGCAGAGGATATGCTGCAGGAGGGCTTTATTAAGGTCTTTACACAAATTCGCCAGTTTCAGAACAGGGGCGCCCTGGAAGGATGGATCAGAAAGATTATGGTTCATACCTGTATCAATCACCTTAAGAAAAATAGGAAATTTTCTGAAAGTGTAGATATCATCCATGCGAGCGGGATCCAGGTGAGGGAAGAATCCATTCCTTCCATAGTGCAGGCAAAACAAGTGGTGGAATGCATCCGGATGTTGCCTCTCGGATACCGGACGGTCCTGAACCTCTACGCCATAGAAGGCTACTCGCATAAAGAGATCTCAGTGATGCTGGATATTGAAGAGAGTACGAGCAGGTCGCAATATACGAGGGCGAAAACCATGCTGGAAGATATTTTGATTAAGAAGCATATTTTACAACGGCATAAAGAAAGAGTTGATTGGTTGGCCGCTGTAAACCCTTAACCGAGAAGCTTAACCTTAGATCAATCGACATACCGGAAACTGACTATGGAGCGAAAATTTCATATGGACGAATTTGAGAGTTTCCTGAGGGACAAGGCAGATCAGTACAAACTGTACCCTTCAGACAAAGTTTGGGGCAATATCAATAAGTCGCTCCACCCAAGGAAAAAATGGCCTTATGTGGCCATGGCCTTGCTCCTGGTGGGTGTAGGAATTTCAGTTGACTATTCCTTATTCAATTTCACAAATTCCAATTCTCAAAATCTCACGCTTAAGCATGGAACTGTTTCTCCTGAGAAAAATAATATAGCGGGCGGCAACCTGGCTCCTATTCTTTCTTCCACACTTGCTGCTCCCTCCTCAGGCAAAGAAAAGATTGCGACTATCCCTGCCAGGTTGAGTACACGCGAACCCGTTACTGATATTGCCGGCACAGGAATTGAAGAATCCCAGGTCGTCGTTAGTGAACCTTCGCTCAATGAGGAACTGCATTCGCCCACCAGAGAAATTATATCATTGGACAGAAAGTCCTTAACTGAATTCAGAATGCCGGCCGTTTTGCCCAAACCCGGAAACATTACTGAGAATACTGTCGAAAATAAATCCTCCAGGAAATCACTATGGGCAGTTTTTCCCAAGAAGTCGAAACTGGAATGGCAGGTATATTTTTCTCCCACGGCCAGCTACCGCAAACTCACGGGCGGGGTTTCTGATGTAACTTATTTTTCCAACAATGCTCCTTTCAATGGAAATCAACAGGATGCTTCCGAAGTGAGCAAGGCGGTTACACAAAAGCCTTCTTTTGGAGCAGAGATCGGGACCAGTCTTGCGTACAAACTGAGTGACCACTTCCGGCTTAAGGCAGGCATCCAGTTTAATTATACCCGCTACCAGCTCAGGGCATATAATTTCACTCCCGAAAAGGCCAGTTTTGGAATTCAGCACAACGGGTATTTTGCAGATACGATCAATGTCATATCCAATTACAGGAATTATGATGGTTATGGTTCCACCTGGTTGCAAAACCAATACCTCCAGGTTTCAATTCCAATCGGATTTGAATGGAGCATCGTGGGGAACAAGAAATTTCACTGGAATATTGCATCTACCATACAACCTACATATAACCTCACCAATAATGCCTACATGCTTTCCACCGATTTCCAGCATTATGGTCAGGATCCTTCCCTGGTCCGCAAATGGAATATCAACGCGGGTGTAGAGACATTTATTTCTTACAATATGGGACCAGTGACCTGGCGTGTAGGCCCTCAATTCCGCTACCAGCTCATATCAAGCTATCAGAAAAATTATCCCATCAAGGAATACCTGCTTGATTATGGATTCAAGATTGGAATTAGCAAAACTTTGAGATAATCCGCTGTGTCATAAGATCAGAAACGCTGCAATACGGAATCGTATCACAGCGTTTTTGTTTTAGATTTCATTTGGCCGCTTTACCTATTTTCATTCCATGAAAAGAATTCTGATTCCCGGATCCGTAGCCTCAATACTATTGTTCATTCTTGGCTGTGGCCAGTCTGGAGCTGGCTCATCAACGGAGCCTGACACCAAAAAGGAAGTAGTTTATTATCCTATCAGTGACTATATCAGGGGTCAAATTCAATATGTTGATACATCGTTATTGGCTGTCATTCATTATACGACTGTGAATGGAGCAACGGATTCATCAGTAATGGAAAAGCCCGAATTCAAAAAAGTAGCGGAAGAATTCCTGGAGCCCAACCTGAATGACCCCCTTATTAAACCCAAATATGAAGAGAACGCATTTATAGACGCCACCATTGGCACCATCACCCTCACCTATTCCACCAAAGATGAAAAAGCGCCACTTTGGAAAGCAACTGTTTTACTCAGGCAGGAAGACACCAAACCCATTTACATTTACCTGGAAAAACAATTACTTTCTCCTGACAGTTCCGTTCTAAAGAAAATGATTTGGAAAGCCGACAGTAATTGTCAAATAGTTAGCATCATAAGAAAACCCAATCAGTCCGAAAGGATCATTGAGGATAAATATGTGTGGGATAAGACTGTTCCTTAAAGTTTTCCGTCCTTCCTGTAATTTTGCCTGGACTAATCATGACACAGGAAGAATTCCAGCAAATAGCCACCACCATTCCCACGCAGCCGGGCATTTATAAATACTTTGACGAGAAAAGGGAAATACTCTATGTGGGTAAGGCAAAGAGCCTTCGTAAGAGAATCGGTTCCTATTTTAACAAGGCTTTTACGAACTATAAGACCCATGAGCTGGTACAGCGCATCCATTATATCGAATTCACTATCGTGGATTCTGAGCAGGATGCATTCCTCCTGGAAAATGCCCTGATTAAAGAATTTCAGCCCCGCTTTAATATCAATCTCAAAGACGATAAGAGCTACCCATTTATCGTAATCAAAAATGAACCCTTTCCCCGGGTATTTCTGACAAGGAGGAAAATCAATGATGGATCCGAATACCTGGGGCCCTATACATCAGTAAGAAAAGTGCGCGAGCTATTGGACTTCATCCGCCAAAACATTCAGCTTCGCACCTGCAAACTCAACCTCACCCAGCAGAATATCCAAAGGAAAAAATTCAAAGTGTGCCTGGAATACCATCTGGGCAATTGCAAAGGCCCTTGCGAAGGATTACAGTCTGGTGAGGATTACAATGAAGGATTGACGCAATTGAAAAATCTCCTGAAGGGTAATCTCTCTCCCGTGATTCAGCAATTCAGGCAGGAAATGAAAGTTGCGGCCGGAGCATTGCAGTTTGAAAAAGCCGAAATAATAAGAAAGAAGATTGAACATTTACAGGAATACAGGGCAAAGTCCACTATCGTAAACCAGCGGCTCGGGAACCTTGACGTTTTCTCCATTTTAGAAGATGGTGAATCGGCCTATGTGAATTACCTGATGGTTCAAAATGGAACGATAGTTCAAACCCATACCATAATATTAGAAAAGCATCTGGAAGAAACAGAGCAGGAAGTGCTGGAGTTCGCAGTTTCTCAATTGCGCGACCGGTTTAACAGCCAGGCCACAGAGATCATCGTCCCTTTTGCCATAACCTATCCTCAGGAGGGTATCGCCATAACCGTTCCAAAAGCCGGCGACAGAAAGAAACTATTGGACCTCTCCCAGAAAAATGTCAATTATTTCAAGGAGGAATTACGTCAAAAGAAAATGCTGCGTTTGGAAGGGAAGACCGATACGGAGAGGATGGAAGCATTATTCCTCCTCCAAACCGATTTGAAATTACCAGTGTTACCGGTTCATATTGAATGTTTCGACAATTCCAATTTCCAGGGAAGTTTTCCGGTTTCGGCCATGGTTTGTTTCAGGAACGGTGTTCCAAGCAAAAAGGATTACCGGCATTTCAATGTAAAAACCGTGGAAGGGATCAATGATTTTGCCACTATGAAGGAAGTGGTTTTCCGAAGGTATAAGCGTTTGACAATGGAAAGTCAGCCGCTTCCGCAACTGGTGATCATTGATGGTGGTAAGGGCCAGTTAAGTGCGGCATTGGAAAGCATCAGGGAACTGGGTCTGGAGGGCAGGATGACCATCATTGGGCTGGCAAAGAATGAAGAGGAAATCTTTTTCCCGGGCGATCAGGAATCCCTGAAATTGCCCTGGGACAGTGATAGTTTGAAGCTGATAAGGCAGATCAGAGATGAGGTGCATAGATTCGGAATCAGCTTTCACAGGAAGCAAAGAAGCAAGGGCAGTTTTGTGAACGAATTAGAGGGGATTACGGGGATTGGGAAGCATACAGCAGATCAATTGCTGAGAGATTTTAAATCCGTCAGAAACGTATCCGCAGCCAGCCTGGAAGAGTTGTCAGCCCAGGTTGGGAACGCCAAGGCTGGGATCGTCTGGAGACATTTTCACGGTTCGGATTGAATTGGTTACTCCTTGCAGGACATTGATATACCTCAAAAAAATGGGGCCAGGATAGAAATCCAGCCCCGTTTTTAAAATCCAATATCCTATGAAAAACCGTGGTAAAGATAATGTAGAGTACCCAGATTCCAATACCGAAATGTGGGTATTTTTAAAGTTTAATGTTATATGCTTTGGGGGGGATGGTAGCCTGAAAATTAAAAAGGAATTGATGCTTCCATCAATCCCCTTTAATAAACCGTTAGTTCGGCCTTAATATGACCAGAGATCCTGTTCGTAATTAAAGATCTTTTCTTTTACATTGTCGCTTTCCAACAACTTGAGGATCGGATCCTTAATATACTCTTTGATGTAGAGGTTATAAGGATTCTCGAGTGTTGACTTCACGACATAGCTGGAGAAGAAGCGACTTTCAAAGAGTTCTTCCCAACTCATCCTTGCACCAAAATTCTTCGCGTTATACACTTCAAATTTGGCAAGTGTGGGCCTCATATCGGGATAATAAACCCAGAATATCGGAGCTGATCCAATTTCTCTTCCGGTGACCCTGTCAAAATAGGTCTTGACAGGTGCGATACCAAGGATTCTTGTGTACATCCTGGAAGACTCCTTGTCGAAAACCCATTCTTCCTTGATCCTGAATTTTGTGATATCATCCATGTTGAACTCTTCGCAGACAACGGAATCCTTCATAATTCCTTTGGCCAGAGTAGGATCCTTTACCATGTCGGGAACCAGGATTGTATCACATTTCCCGGAGAGTTTATCTCCGATCGCTTCGACTGTCATCGGGGTTGTGAACCTATCGTCCACAGAGGCATCGAAAGCCGTCACTTCCCCGCTTTTTACCGTATTCAGCAAAATTGCGATGAAGCGTTGGTTACCGTTATCCTCGTCGGCCTTATAGCGAAAAGGAAGGTTCATTTTTTCGTGGATATCTATTTCTCTCCATACTTTCTCCCTATAAACGGCATCGTCTTCACGGATATGCTCATAAGGCAAAGGCACCCGGTCTTTGATCAGGTTCTTTTCCACGGCGTTGTCATTACGCAGGGATTTCCTGATCGTATCCATCTTCAGTGGATCTGGCTTTGCAGCTTTCACCACCATCGTGTCTTGTTTAGCCACGGTCAGGTTTGCGTTGGACACGCTGGCCTTCGTCTTCTTAGCCGTAGTCTTCTTCTTTACTGTAGTCGTTTTCCGGGTAGTTTTCTTCCTCGCCTGCTGTGCATCAGCAGTGTTTACTACAGCGCCAAAAGCCACTACCAGAAGAAGATACTTCGCAAATTTCCATTTCATGGTCAAAAGTGTTTTCGTAACAATTAAACGCTATTATGCTCTTCGTTATTATCTTAAGATAAATGATAACGGTTTCAATGATTGTGTTCTCCCATCAGGGCCCCTGGCCTTGATATTGTCGATATAAACGCTCTTGCCGGGTCTCAGGTTATTAACCAGTCCTCCAGCTTGTCCAATCCAACGTGGTCCATTGTTAGGAATGGGATTGTAATCAGGGTTGCTCAGGTCGGCGATTGTATAGCTCAATACTTCATATTGCGCGTCAAATTCCGAATTTTGCAGTACGGCTCTCACGCCACCCATGGCTTTGAACTGGGCTGTGGAAACCTGTCCGCCTTCCAGCGTACCCACCATTGCACTAGGAGGAGGCAAGTATTTTACGCGGAAGGTAACCCTTCCCGCCATCTTACCTTCTACCAATACATTCACCGTTGCTTCTCCGGGTGAAGAGGGTTTAGCCGTATAGCTGCTTCCCCTGAGTTTGGATATTGAACCATTGCTGATTCCCGCATTTACTTTTTCGCTACCGGCTCCGGCAGTGATGGTTAATGGGTTATCCACGCCAACATATAACACCAGCATCTTATCGGGAGATACAGACACACCAGATGCCTGACCCACCACATAAGTTATGGTTTTTGAAGTTGTTTTCATTTCCCCGGTAGAGGGATCCACATATTTGATATCAACATTGATATTATGTTGTCCTGATGCTCCGGCTGGGGCTTTCAATTCCCCAACACCGGATTCACTTACCGGTACATTTTGTCCGTTGATGGTTACAACCGGCTTCACTCCTGAGTTAAATGCACCTAAACCGGCGGTAATTTCTATGTTTTCACCTGGCATAAGATAAGTGGAATTCGTACCGATCAGAGGTACGAACTTATCGTAATTGATCTTGACCGCGCCTATTTGTTTCAGGCAGAAAGAAGACACTTTGTTTTCCGTGTTCTTCACGTCGTTCTGAAATTTGCTCACAATGGTGAGAGCGGCAATAGTTGGAGTCATGTGGAAATAAGCCTGGGTCCAGTCCTGGTTGGTATTGCCGGCCTCAGACTTGGGAATTTCCGTGGAGATGGGAATACTGTTTGCAAACTCTTTGGCAATATCAGGGTCAATGGCGAGAATGTCTTTCTTGTATTTTTCCAGTCTTGCGCGTAATTTTTCTCCTTCACCCTTGGTATCCATGAGCCTGGTAGCTGCTTCCAGATTCTGTTCCCAGCCTGTTGTATCGTGTCTTTCAGGACTATAACCTGAGCCTCTTTTCATTTCGTTTTTCAGCCCTTCCATATAGGTATTGATATCGTCAGACAATATCTTTACTTTATCGGCTAAGGGCTTCCATTTTTCTGCCTTATCTTTTGTTTTAGGATCTTCCACACTGGCTTCCAGGGCCTCATAGACTTTTCCTGAGGCGGTAGTGAGTGTGCTATTTGACATGTTCAAGCTGTTATTAACAGTCTTGAAAGCATTGATGATTTCTACAGATACATTCAGTGCCAGCAGTGCGGTTAACACCAGGTACATCATGTTGATCATCTTCTGCCTTGGCTCTTTAGGTAGCGACATGACTTGTTAGGATTTAAGATTTACGAATTAGGGTTTTTCTATATCGGGCAACTAAATAATCCACCTTAATAGAATCGGTTATCTGCCCTGCATTGCTGCGAGCATGTTACCATAAACATTGTTAAGATTGCTCAGGTTACGGGCAAGTAAGCCTATCTGTTCCTGAGTTTTCTTAGCATCTTCCACGCTTCCCTGCATGCTTTGTGAAGCCTGCACCAGGTTGCCGTAGAAATTATTCATGGCTTTCAGGTGATTGTTCGTGTCCTGTAATTCTAATTCGTAAATGGTGTTTAATGAAGACAGATTCTTCGTGAGGGTCTGAACCTGCTGATGAAATTGCTGCGTACTTTGAGTGGCTTCATTAAAAGTCTTGGCGGTACCGGCGGCGCTCAAATAGGCTTCTTTCATTTGCCCGAGAGCATGCGTTGCCTCTTTTGTCTTGGCAGTGTATTCGCCTGTGATAGCGGTTACATCACCAATGTCAGAAATCTTTTCAACGGTATTGCCTAAACGATTAAAGTTGTCGCTCAAACGCTTCAGGTTCGCCGGATTGATTTCTGCTTCCAGGAGCATTTTGTCCATGGATGCCAGCGCGGGATTGCCACTGGTTCCCAGTTTGGGTAATGCTTCTGCCAGTTGTTTCATTTCCTGGCCGGGAGGAGGTAAGAATGCATATACGAGGAAGATCGCCGCTTCGGTCAACAGACCTACGGTGAGCATAACGTCAGCAAAGGACTTGTGTAAGATCTTGGCCCATGCGCCGAAGATCACAACTGCTGCACCCGTACATACAATAATGTTAACAAGTCTTTCGGTGGATTTACTTGTGCCTGCCATAAAATTGAGAATTTTTGAAGTTTTTTAAATAGGGTTTTTGTTTTTTTGATTTCAGAGGGTAATACCATGCTTTGTCAAGCTTCAACACTTCACAAAGCATGGTTAGTTATGGATAATAATTTTTGTAAAAAGATCGGGCGCCTAGCCTTATTTCCGTTTCCCGGACATCGGCGGAAGATCTATCACACAACGGAAACCTATATACGATTTTGCAGTATCCTGATATTCGTAGCTGCGGGTGCTCGTTTGCAGGTAATAACCTACATCTTTCCAACTTCCACCACGAATAACCTTGCGTTTCATACGGGGAGGGTCACTGTCTTTCGCATTCCAACGGATATCAGGATTCATATCGTGCTGGAAATTATAAGCTCCTTCGTAATAAAGAGAAGAAGTCCATTCAGCCACGTTACCCGCCATATTGTACAGGCCGAAATCATTAGGCCAGTAGGCGTCAGCGCGTACGGTGTAGAAACCACCGTCTTCAGGGTAATTACCGCGGCCCGGTTTAAAGTTTGCCAGAAGACAGCCCTTTCTGTTCCTCAGGTAATAACCACCCCAGGGATAAGGAGCTTGTGAACGTCCGCCACGGGCGGCATATTCCCATTCAGCTTCCGTGGGTAAACGGAAATCAGATTCCTGGGGCCTCTTCTTTGACTCCAGAAATGAATTCAAATATTTCGTTCTCCATTCACAGAAAGCAACGGCTTGTTTCCAGTTCACACCTACAACAGGATAATTACCGAATGCGGGATGTGAATAATATCTTTTAGACATCGGTTCATTATAAGAGTATGAAAAATCTCTTATCCAAACCAGCGTGTCAGGATAAACAGGTACATTCTTGGGGGTGATAAACTGAGAACGGATTTTATTGGCATTTTCTCTCTTAGCAGCTTCCTTGTAATCGAATGTTTCAGAATGATAGATCAATTTGGTGGCGTCTATTTCCTTCTTGCCAAAGATCCTGTTGTCAGGAGAAACAATCATCGCATCCAATTGTTCAACTGTTTTGGGATCGCCCCATTTGATAGTTTGGATCTTTTTCCAGTCGAGCGTATTACCATCTTTTGATTTATATCCCAGTTTTTCACCTGCAATGGAATCGCGAACCCAATCGGTGAATTGGCGGTATTCATTGTTGGTGATTTCCGTAGCATCCATCCAGAAACCATTAATGGAAACTTGTTTGTTACGGGCTGTAAAGGCATAGTTGATGTCTTCATCACTAGGCCCCATATGGAAGGTTCCTTGAGGAATGTATATCATCCCTGGCGGCTTAGGCAGGGCGTATTTTCCTCCAGGTGCTACTCCGTGCAGTTGGCCATCGTTTGGCAAGCCCTTGGAAGATTTTCCCAGCTTGCCGCAACTTGCAAATACCAGCGACAGCATTGCAAGCAAAACCAGGTTGAGTAGTAGGCTTTTCATTTTCATACAAATAGTTAAAGGGTATTTGGACAAATATAGATGAATTATTAATTTGATCTTTACGGCCTATTTAATATTAATAATTTTTTAGCGACCTGAAATCACTTCTCCAAGCATAATATAAACGATATGCCCTATAAGTTATTGTGCTCGTCTTTTTTTAAGTTTCCAATTCCTGGTCAATGAGTTGTAACAAATCTGCGACATTTTCTACAGGGGTCAGACAGGAATAATCTCTGCACCAATACAGGTAGCTCTTTCCATGAGTAAAGCGCTGTTTTAGTAAGGGGAAATCCTCATTGTCAAAGGGGTAAGATTGCAGAACCTTTAGTGGAATATAATACCGGAGAATTTCATCAAGCAATGCCATATACCGATCTCCCACAACCACCAATTCCCTGCCTCCCCAAACCCGTTCCATGAGTACCATTGCCCACTGAGCAAAGGAGCCGGGATATTTAATTATCATCTGAGCCAGAGAATCGGTCATTTGACGGGACTGCTTCCTCCATTCTCTTATGTCAAAAACGGAAGACAAATATTGCAAATTCCAGGCCATGATTGCGTTACCCGAAGGAGTGGCCCCATCATACACCTCCTTTTTACGCACAATTACATCCTTCTGGTTGCCAGCTGTGTAAAAAAAGAAACCAGTCCCAGCCTCGGAAAATTGTTCCTGCACATATTCCAGAATACCCTTTGCTCTCAGCAAGTAATCCTGATCGCCTGTTATCTCCTGCAAGTGTATCAGGGCTCGTACCAGGCAGGCATAATCATCCAGGAAAGCCGGAAATTTTGCCCGCTCTTCCTTGAAGCTGTGGAAAAACGCATTGCCATCCGCGACAGACATGAATTTCAGCATGAATTCCATATTGCTTTTCGCCAGGTCCCTGAACAACTCATCACCCAAAGCCGCATAAGCCTTGCTGCAGGCGAAATTCATCAAGGCATTCCATCCAAGCAACACCTTATCGTCCAACAATGGCCGAGCCCTTTTTTTCCGTTCAGCAAAAAGCAGCTCACGACATGCTCTCAGCTTTGCTTCCAATACCAAAGGATCCATCCTGTTTGATACGGCAAATTTTTCCAGCGGCATTAAGACCCGCAGGATATTCGTATGCTCCCAATTTCCCTTATCCGTGACATCATAAAATCTGCAGAACAGATCGGCATCCTCTTTCAATAATTCCCCGATCTCATTCCTGCTCCATACATAAAATTTCCCTTCCACTCCTTCACTATCAGCATCCAGCGCCGAATAAAAGCCTCCATTTTGGTCCATTAATTCCCGCCTCACAAATCCGATAGTCTCCCGAATGGTATCCGCATACAATTGTCTTTTGGTAATCTGATAAGCTTCACTTAGAACAGTGATCAGGAGGGCATTGTCATAAAGCATTTTTTCAAAATGAGGAACCAGCCATTCCTTATCGGTGGAATATCTTGCAAATCCGCCTCCAAGCTGGTCATAAATTCCGCCATGGATCATCTTGTCCAAACTCAACAAGGCCTGATCCAATGCTTCTTTCCTGCCTGTAAAATGATTATACCTGAAGAGCCATTCAATGGTTAGAGTTTGAGGAAATTTAGGCGCCCGGCCAAATCCACCCCATTCGGCATCGGCTGTCTGCATGATATTATCAAATATCAAATTCAAATGATGCGTGGAAAAGGATTCCCCATCATGCTGGATCCCTTCAAGGAATTCCTGACCAAAGGAATTAGCCTGCTCCAGGTGGCTGGTCAGTTTTTCGGCCTGCTCATTGATTTGAGCCCTTCTTTCCCGGAATGATTGGATGATCGCGGTGAGCACTTCTTTCCAGGATGCCCTGTTAAAGGATTTGACCGGAGGAAAATAAGTGCCGCCGAAAAATGGCTTTATTTCAGGTGTGAGGAAAACATTCAGGGGCCATCCGCCACTTCCAGTAATGGCCTGAACGGCGTCCATATAAATATGGTCCAGGTCTGGCCTTTCTTCCCGGTCGATCTTGATATTTATGAAATGTTCATTCATCACCGCTGCTGTCTCCTCATCTTCAAAACTTTCCCTTTCCATTACGTGACACCAATGGCAGGCTGAATATCCAATGCTGATGAGAATGGGTTTGTCTTCTCTTTTCGCTCTTTCAAGGGCTTCATCTCCCCAGGGATACCAATCCACGGGATTGCGCGCATGTTGCAGAAGATAGGGACTGGTTTCCCTGCTGAGGCGATTAGAATGTTGTAGCATGATGGAATTTACAAATAAATATCAGGGACAATCTTGTTGTCCCTGTCAGTACGGAGCTTATTTTTTTCAGGAATCTGGAAGCAGGAGAATTTTGGCGCCAAGTTTCCGGCCTATTAATTGAATAGTCTCACTTTTGATATAGTCTCACTTTTTCCCTTCACTAATATTCAGGAATCGCTCAAGGGCCGCCACCATGGACGGGGCATCAGGCACCGGAGCTTTGATGTGCAGGGTGAGACCGGCTTCTTCGATAGCCTTTGAAGTATTATTTCCGAAGGCACCGAACACGGTGCCGTTTTGTTTGAATTTTGGGAAGTTTTCGAGCAGGCTCTTGACTCCGCTGGGTGTGAAGAAGCAGATCACATCATAATCCTCTTTAGTGATCACTTCCTTCACATCATTACTGATTGTCTTGTACATGAATGGAGTGGCAAATTCGCATTTGTTGATCTTGAGCCAGCAGATAATCTCGTTGTCTTGCTGATTTTCGGAGCAGGGATAAAGGAATTTTTCGTTCTCTTTATGCTTGTTGATCACATCGAACAAGCTCTTGTTGGTGCCGTCTGCGCCATAAAACACCTTTCTTTTTCTATAAAGTATGAACTTTTGGAGGAATAATGCCACAGCTTCGGTGATACAGAAATATTTGGTGTCCTGTGAGACGCTGATCTTCATCTCTTCGCAGGTGCGGAAAAAATGATCAATGGCATGACGGCTGGTGAATACGACCGCGCTAAACTGGGTGAGATCTATCTTTTGCTTCCTGAAATCCTTGGAGGGGATGCCTTCTAATTTGATAAATGGGTAAAAATCCAGCAAGACATTGTGCTTCCTGGCCAATTCAAAATAGGGCGATTTTTCTGAATCTGGCCTTGGCTGGGTAATTAGGATTTTTTTGATCGACTTGGCAGAGGCGCCTTCTGCCATTTTTGTCCCGTTTTTAACCATGTTTTGTTCTCACTATGGATTGCAAAGCTACAAAGTTACAAAGTTCTTTCGAACAATTCCATCAACAGCTTGTAAATCAATAAAACAGGGAAAATTTCGAAGCCGCAAATATAGAGTAAGAAATGCAACTGGCTAATTTTCAATTCGTTCCGAATTGTGGTGTAAGATCTTATAAATCTGTATCCCAGGAAAAAAATCAACAATAAGAAAGATAATGCCAGCGCGATGCTTTTCAGGTCGGTGCCACCAAATGCAAGTATGATGATTAAAGGCAGGAACAGGACCGACATTATTTTATTGACCAGGAATACTATAAATATATAGGTTTCGGCCGCCTCTTCCTGCCCGAACATCCAACCTGCCAGCTTGAGAATGAAAAACTTTGCCAGGTAAATGACCATGATAATAATGAAACAGAGCCCCAGCAATAGCCAATGATTGATATGGATATCCTTTCGAACCTCATTAATTATCAATACTACAAATAAGCTGGAGCTCATTCCAAAAAACAGGTTGAAAAGCAGGGAAGGCAGGGCTGCCTGTTGCAATTGATCCCTGATTTGTTTTTGACGAAAAGAAGTGTGCCAGAAAATCCGGAACATATCAGTGAAATATTTTGAAAACCTTATTCGCAACAGCGCCAGGAACAATAGCAGGGCCATAACCGTATAAAAAAGCCAGTCCTTGCTTTGGATCACCCTTTCCTCTACTGGCAGCACTTCCTGTTTTGCCTTGGATACCGCAGGAGTGGAAATTTGAATGGGAGTCGAAATGCTGTCACGGGTCCGGGTCGTATCCAGGGAGGCCAGATTCGCCTTGAGATTGTTGGCTGTATCCCTTTTGATAATTAGAGAATCCGGCTTGACTGGGGGCTTGGGACTCTTCTTCTTCTTGGGAACCGGAATGAGAACGGAATCCACTATCGGAAGAGAGTCTTTCCTGAGTTGTGAGGGCCTGGGTATAGAGGAAGAATCATCCTGACCGCTAGCTGTGCCGGAAATTCCCAACTGGATAAATGCGAAAATGAATAGAATGATTCTCAAAAGTTGATAGTTTATGCTGCAAAAATATTCGAATCAAATTGAATTGTCGGAGCCGCACACCTGATTAAAACAAACTCACCAATCCAAAATGGATTTTAGATTGCCTCAGGCTCAGATTGCTGTCTTCTCTCTTGCCCACCGCATAACTCAAATTGAAAATCCCCGCTTTTGTTTCGAATGCCATTCCCATCCCAATACCCAGGTAGTTGTGGGCATTGGAAGCAGGGTCGGTTCCGTATGATTTATTTTTGGCCCAGCCCCAGTCTGTAAATCCGAAAAAATAGGAATTCAATCCTATGAGGTACCTGAATTCCGCAGTCAGAACCGCATAACCAGTGGCATAAACGCTCTCTTCGTCAAATCCTCTCAGTAACCTATAGCCGCCAATCTGAAAAATTTCATTCCGGAATATATTTTGTGACTGTATCCAACCGCTGTTCACAGATGTTTTCAATACCGATTGCTTGCCCATCCTGAAATAATGCGCGCCATTCCACCTGATTTTCAGGAGATACGAATTCAATTTCAAAGTATCATATAGAGAAGAGAAATCGAAATCATTCCCGCTGGCGTCCTTGGTTAAATTGGTGATGGTTGTACTCTTCTTAATGTTACGGATACCTGCAGATGTAACGATATTGAATTCGTTACCCTTCCGGGGATTGAACCTGTAGTCGGTGTTGTTGAACCTGTAATCCACACCCAGGTTGGTGGTAGCCGCATCAATAAAAGAAGGCAACATCTTGGAAGACTTTATCAGACCGGTATCGATGCCGCCTGGTAGCAGGTTAGTTATGAAGGATTGAATAAAAATCCTTCCATTTTGTTTTCCGGAAGATAGGTATTGCAATCCGAACTGTGCATTCAGGTTCAGGTAGGAGGAATCTTTTTTGAGCAGGTCAAAACTGAAGTTGATGCCGAATGGTGTATGAAATAGGAATGGCTGTTCAAACAAAAGATTCAACCTGGGTGATTGGGGTTGAAGCTGCTGCCAATTAGCACCGATTGTCTCTCCTCCTCCGAGCGCATTCTTCAGGTTAATATTGGCTTCACCCGTCAGCAGGAGCTTATGGCCTCCGAGTTGGTCGTTTGCCGGAAGAAATCCGATCAGCAAGTCCACCTGGCTGCTCTTTTTGGGATCGATGTACAAATTCAAAATGGAACCGGTTCCGGCCATGGTGATATCCCATGGTCTAATTTCTCTCAGGTATGGTAATTCAACCAATCGCCGGCTGATATTCTGCAATTTTTCTTTGCGGTAAATAGATCCGTTTTCAATGCCCAGGTATTGGCGCAGGAAATAATTGGAGATCTTGGCCTTTCCAAATACCCTGATGCTGTCAATCCTGTATTGAGGACCCTTTTCAGTCTTCAGGTTTGCATATACTTTTTCGGATTCGATTTGCAAACTGTCCAACTCAATCCTCGCAAAGGGGTATCCATTATTCTCATAATAGTTCAGCATTTTTTCCTGCCAGGAGCCGAGGCTGGTGAAATCGAGTGGCCGGTTGCTGAAGAGTTTTTCCTTCCACCCAATACTTCCCAACATCTTCTTATCGGCAAGACTGGTATTGATGTTCGCCCATTTGTAACTGCCACCCAGATAAATCCACGCCCTTGCCGCGGCTGAATCAAAGGCAATGCTATCCAGGGACGCTGTCATATATCCCTTTCCTTTCAAGAGAGAAGGTATGGATGCCAGGTATTGGTCACAGCTCATTCTATTGGCGAAGGAATATTGTAAGCCCAGGGTTTCAGTGCTGAAGGAACTATCTTTGTCAACAAATTCGTATTGTACTGTAAACCGTTCCTGCGCGCAAAGGCGAAAGGAAAGCAGGAAAACCAGCAGGCAGAGGACAGCATTACGAATACTATTCATGTGCGACAAAACTAAATTCATAATTCTGAAATCTAAAATCAATAACCCGCTTGGCTGGCATTTATATTCATATCCCATTTTGTAAACAGGCTTGCCACTACTGCAATTTCCATTTCTCCACTTCTCTTCAACTCAAAAACGATTTGATTACTGCTTTATTGAAGGAGATCGCAATAACGGGAATATTCAGCGAAGCGGGCCCCATTGAAACCCTGTATCTGGGCGGCGGCACTCCCAGTCTTTTGTCATTGGACGAATTGGAGAAAATCAGAGAAGCCATAGACAAAAAATTCGGGACACCGGTATTTACCGAGCTTACGCTTGAGGCCAATCCGGATGATATCAATCCGGAAAACCTGGCCAACTGGAAAAAAGCGGGCATCAACCGGCTCAGCATCGGGGTGCAATCTTTTTTTGCCGAGGACCTTCAATGGATGAACCGTGCGCACAATCAGGAGCAGGCGATTGCCTGCATCAGGATGGCCCAGTCCTCAGGCTTTCAAAATCTTTCAATTGACCTCATTTATGGAACGCCGGGCCTGAGTGACGAGAACTGGGCAAAGAACCTGGAGACTGCGATGGCCCTTGAGATTCCACATTTATCCTGCTACGCTCTTACTGTGGAGCCAAAAACGGCTTTGCAGGCAATGATTGCAAAAAATAAACGCTCCAATATTGATGCCGGGCAACAAAGCCGTCAATTCCTGCAAATGAGCCAGGAATTGCGGGAAAAAGGCTATGAACACTATGAGATTTCTAATTTTGCAAAACCGGGATGGAGGAGCCGGCACAATTCATCTTATTGGCAAGGCCAGCCTTATTATGGCTTTGGTCCTTCTGCACATTCCTACGACGGTAGCAGCAGAAGTTGGAATATCGCCAACAATGCCCTTTATATCAATTCTCTTCTAAAAGGAATACTTCCTGCTGAAAGGGAAATACTCAGTCATACCCAAAGGCTCAATGAATACATCATGACATCGCTGCGCACGATGGAAGGCCTTGACATGAAAATAATTGAAAAGGAATACGGAACAGGAATGGCAGATGAAATACTCAAAACTCTTGGAAAATATGAAAATGGCCGGATTCAAAGAATGGGAAATAATTGGATACTCACAGAAAAGGGGAAACTATTCGCGGATGGTATCGCGGCGGATCTATTCGTGTTATAGGGGAGGTTTCTCAGATTTATGAATAGACTGCTTCATCGCCTTCAGAATCTGGAGGGTTGCCAGGATTCCGATCATCACCAGTATGACCGAATTACTCAATATGGAATAAGAAAAAGGCATCTCAGGTCCTTGGATTGTCATTCAGATTCTTCACTTATTTCTATCATAAATTTACACAATCCTTATGGTGATTTCAAACAGGAATCGTTAAAGTCTGGCACCGCATGAAATGAATTCATAGTCTCTGGATTTGGATTTAACATCTTGGGGAATCCCGTTCACATGGATCAAACCAGGAATTCTTCGATTTGGCGGAAGCCTTCCTGCGCAGGAAGATTCTTCCAAAGTATGTCATGAATGGAATCTAAGATTGGGGTATCTGCTCGTATTTGCCGGTTGATTTCATAAATGCATTGGGATGCGAAATATCCCTCGGCCACCATATTCATTTCCAATTGGGTAGTCTTCACCGAATACCCCTTTCCAATCATGGTTCCGAAAGTCCGGTTCCTGCTGTAAAGAGAATAGCAGGTCACCAGCAGGTCGCCCAGGTACACGGAAGCCGCATAATTAGGAGATTTTCTGTGATGGACCTGATCATTATCGGCATGCACTCCCACTTCCATATTCGGGATACCCACTTTACGAAGGAATGCGGCCATCTCATCGGCACAGTTAGCTATGAAAACGCTCAGGAAATTATCTCCATAATCCAAACCATGCGCGATGCCTGCGCCCAAGGCATAAATATTTTTTAAAACAGCGGCATATTGCACGCCATACAGGTCCTGATTCAGCACCACATTGATGTAATCAGTCTTGAAATGCCGTGCAATTTTTTCAGTTTCCTTTTCATCTATACCGGAAAAGGTGAGATAAGAAAGTTTTTCCGAGGCCACTTCTTCTGCATGGCAGGGCCCCATGATGGTATAATAATCCGCCAGGCTGAAGTCATATTGCGAATTAAGGTAATCATTCAACAACAGATTCTCCATAGGCAGGATGCCCTTCACAGCGGAAATGATCTTTTTATTCCTGAGATCATCTTTAGGAATGCCTTTGAACAGGTCCACCAGGTATGCAGAAGGCACTGCTACTAAGATATGATCCGAATTCTGAATAGTTACCCGGGGATCGGCTGTAAGCTCCAGCAGGCTGGTATCAAAATCAACGGAACTCAGGTAAACGGGATTGTGATGGCGCCTGAGCAGGTATTGCACCGTATCTTCATTCCTAACGCACCAGCTTAAACGAACCTTATTGCCCGTTAATATTTTAGCCAGGGCGGTTCCCCAACTGCCGCTTCCGATAATTCCGAATTGCATAAGTCCGCCGTTTTAATAATTGCACGAAGACAAGTAAAACAAAAAAGTTTGAGGGTCTAAAATTAGCCCTCAAACTTTAGTACAAAAAAGAATTTTATGACAGTGATCCGCTTATTTCTTCACTTCAAATAATTGTTCTTTAGGCACTACTTTCACTTTCATGCCATTCCTGAGAGTCTTACTCACAATGGTGTAAGGTCCCGTTACTACTTCATCATCCTGATTCAACCCGTTCAGGATTTCTATGTTATTGATATCCTGGATACCGGTTTTAACTTTCACTCTTTTTACGGTTCCATCCTTCTGCATCACAAATACCACTTCCTCCATATCGTCTGCATTCCCAGCTGGAGCATTTGATGAGGCTGCATTGGCTTCAGAGCCTGCTGGTTGCGCCTTCACGTCTTTTTTGACAGCCACTTTGCCGGTATCACTCTTATCCCTGATTGTAACCGCGTTGATAGGAACAGACAGTACATTATTACGTGTCCGGGTTTGAATATCGGCGCTGGCGCTCATGCCTGGCCGAAAGGGGAATTTTTTGGGTTTGGATGGATCGATGAGGTCTTTGTAGGAATCCTGCAGTATCCTGATCCGGACCTCGTAGTTGGTTACATCTGTTGAGGAAGTGCTGGCCGTTTGTGTGGTAGCTCCCACCTGGCTGCTCGCGATCTGAGTGACCAGTCCTTTGAATTTTCGGTTGTTATACGCATCCACTTCCACGAGGGCGGTATCTCCCAGGTCAATTTTCTGAACGTCATTTTCTCCTACATTCACACGTATTTCAAATACCCTGATGTCGGCTATCCTCATCATTTCTGTGCCTGCCATCATTGTACTACCTACCACTCTCTCTCCTTTTTTTACGTTCAGCATGGAGACTACGCCAGTCATTGGAGACAGAACTGCGGTCCTGCTCAGGTCCTTATTGGCCTTTTCCAGATTGGCGATGGCGCTCTGCGCGGTGGCTTTACTGCTGCGAATGCTTTGCAGTGAAGCATTGTAATTTGCCTGAGCTGATTTATAGGTATTTTCCGCCTGCTCAAATTCTGCCTTTGAAATCACCTTATCGGAGAGCAGTTGTTTCTGCCGGTCATAATTTTTTTGCGCCTGCTCCAATGCCGACTTCAGGGCTTCTAGTTGCGCTTCCGCGTTCGACACCATGGATTGCTGCGCCTGAACCTGGGCGGCTGCCTGATCGCGTTGAGTGGCATATATATCGGCATATATTTTAGCCAATATCTGTCCTTTCTTGACACTATCACCCTCCTGCACATTGAGTTCCGTGATCTCTCCCGATACGTCGGGGCTGATCTTCACTTCAATTTCCGGGTATACTTTTCCGCTGGCAGTGACAATTTCGGTGATGTTTCTCGTGACAGCTTTTTCGGTTGATACTTTTGTACCTTCTTCTTTGCCTATGACTCCTGCTTTCTTCAGGGCCACTAAAATTATGATCAAAACCACCAGCACAATTATGGTCCAAAGCAATTTCTTGTTCATGTTTTATCCTTTTATTTCTTGAGTTCAGTGTATTGGAGATTGGCAACGGGCAGGTGACTTAAAGTCTTAATCCCTGACCCTTATAATATTCCAGCACTTTCATTTTGAAAACATAATCGAATTGGGCGATGAGCAGGTTCACACGCGCATTATAAAGATTGGTCTGGTTTGTGAGCCACTCGATTGTTTGCATAGAGCCAATATCATATCTTTTGGTAGCCAGGTCAAAAGATCGTTCCGCCGTTGCCACTCCAATTTGACGTGCAAGGAAAGTCTGGTAGGAGCCCAAGGCTTGGTTGTATGCAGTGTACACGTCTTCTTTCAACTGGAGTGTATCCTGTTCAACTGCGAGTTCCCTGTTCCTGATATCCATTTTAGCCTTTTCAACATTTGCCTTTGCTGACCAGCCATTGAAAATGGGTACACTGAGGCCGATTCCAATTCCTTGTCCAAAGTTGTCTTTTAACCCTCTCCAGTAACCACTCCACAAGTTGCCAAAAGACTGGGATTGATAGTTAATCTGGTACTGGGGGAAAAAAACCGGATATTGGGTTACGCCATCCAAAGCATAGCCCTTTGAGTCCTGGTATCCTGTTAGCGGGGTATTAAAGGGATCCTGCACTTTAAAAAATGAATTATAGTTTGTAGATAACCCCGCAAAAGCGGATATTGTTGGATATAATCTTCCTCTTGCAGCCAACATGCTTTTTTGAGAAGCTAAGTACCTTAGATTATTGGCTTTGATCTGAGGCTGGGTTTTCATTGCCATGTCAAAAACGACTCCCGGGGTAATCTCCATGATATTGTCGATTGGAATTTGTTCCACCGGCGGGGTCTCCAGTTCAAAAGCAAGATCCGCAGGCAGGCTCAGCAAGGCTTTCAAAGCCAGCTTATCTAATTCTACGGTTGTTTGGGAAGAAACAAAAGTAGCGCTGTCCCTCGCCACCTGGGCCTCCAGTTCTGCCGCGTTGAGTTCGGGTAAAGCGCCAGCATTCACCTGTTTCCTGGTATTATCCAACTGTGCCTTACTCTGGCTCAGTTGGATATCATTCACTTTCACCTGTTCAATATCCAATAAAATCAACAGATACTGTCTGGCCACATTCAAGCCAATGTCATTCTTAACTTTATCTACTGATGCCAGATCGGCCTGGTAAGTATAATCATTTGAAGCAATGGTATTTTTCTGATTATTCCAGTTGAATATATTGACCTGGGCCTGCAGGTTTAGATTTTGGTACATCAGAGATCTGTCCGTGTACACGTTAGTACTCCTGTCAAGTGATCTCCCAAAGGAGAACCCATGGTTACCGCTAAAATTCAGGGAAGGAATTTGCTGGAGTTTGCTTTGCTTCAATGTAATTGCAGAAATTCTGGCCTGCACATCGGCCTGCCTGACGGAGATATTATTACTCATTGCATATTCGATGCAGCGGCGCAAATCCCATTTGCTGGTATTCTGGGCTTTTGCTGAAAAGGTTAGCAGGTACACAGGCAAGAAAATGCAGCACAGCACTAATTTTCTCATGAAACAAATTTATTGTGTATCGGGTGGTTAACGACCTCTTTTTGATAGACGGCGTGGCACCCTATTATTTTACAAATATTCAACTAAAAAAAAACCTGGCAAAACTGGAAATAGGCAGATTAAAAGTTTTTTAACGCTTGTTCCAGGTCATTTATAAGGTATTGCGGCTCTTCCAGCCCCACATATAGTCTCAGCATCCTTTGATCCCTGTTGCTAATATCATATTCGGCCGGCTTGAAAGAGGCGCATCTAGGCAGTATCAGCGATTCATGCCCACCCCAACTCACGCCCATCAGTATGTGTTGCAGGCTTTCGCAAAATGTTACGATCTGCCCGATCTTGTCAACCCTGAGGTAGAAGGAAAGCAGCCCGCAGGCTCCGGACATTTGCTCCAAGGCAAGTTTGTGCTGCGGGAATGCGGGATCCAGGGGAAACAAAAGGGATTCGACCTCAGGCCTGCCATTGAGGAAATCCACTATAGCAAGGGTCGTTTGCGAAATCCTTTCCAGTCTCGCTGGCAGGGTCCTTAGTCCCCTGATCAGGAGCCAGGCATTGAAAGGAGTAATGCCGATACCGGCATTGAGGTATTCACTTTCGAATATCTTCTTCATCATTGCGGAACTACCTGTGAGAACTCCCGCCACAGTATCACTATGCCCCCCGATATATTTGGAGGCCGACTGAAGAGCGAGATCAATTCCATATTCAATGGGCTTCTGGTAAAGAGGGGTACAATAGCTATTATCACAAATGGTCAGGATCCCCTCAGCCTTCGCCAGTTCCGCCACGGCCGCCAGGTCCTGGAGGGCAAAGCTCCAGGAATTGGGCGATTCGAGATAGAGGAGCACGGTATTGGGCAGGATGGCCCTTTCAAAATTTTCGATCCTGGCTCCATCAATATAAGTGGTACTTACGCCGAACCTGGGTAGAATCACGTCAAACATCTTCTGCGCCCAGGTATAGGGTTTCTGAACAGATACAATATGGTCTCCGGATTTTACATTGGCCAGAACGGAAGCAAAAATGGCGGAAGCGCCACTGTTGAAGACCAGGCAATCTTCGGCTCCATCCAGGGCCGCCAGTTTTTTCCTGAGGATCTCTACGGTGGGATTGAGACCCCGGCTGTAGAGATAGCCGCTGTATTCATCTTCAAAACGAGCCCTCAATTCCGCCACGGTGTTGAATGCGAAATTGCTCGTCTGCATAATTGGTGGAGCGATGGCGTTGAAATAATGCTCTCTATCTTCGCCCAGTTCGTTCAGAATATAGGAGATATCCATTTATTTCTTTGGTTTTACTGCTTTTTTTGTGAGGAAATAAACCAGCAAAAAAAAGGTAAATACTGAAATCCCGATCAGCGCATATTGCGGAAAGGTAATGGCAATCACGGTTCCAACAAAGAGGTATGCCAGCACAAAAATGATGGGCAGGAGCGGGTACCATTTCATGGAAAATATTCCGGTGCCATCGAGGTGTTTGGTTCTCTTGCGCAGCACAAAAATGGTTGCGGCAGAAGTGGCCATCCCAATGGAATCGAGGAAAATGGTAAAGCTTAATATTTTATCGAATGTATCTGCAAAAAAGATCACGATCACGCAGGTTGCAGCAAATACGGTGAGGCTTACGGTCAGGACGTCTTTCTTATCATCTTTTCGCGTGAATGCCTTGGGTAGAATGCCATCTTCGGCCATGGCAAACATTACACGGGGGTTACTCAGCAGCGATACATTCACGTAAGCGAGCACGGCGATGAACAGCAGCACCGATGAAACATAGTTCCCTGCGGGCCCCAGCATTTTTTCGGCTACAATGGAGGCGATTCCTGTGGTGGATTTCAGTTCCGTAAACCCGATCACTTTATAATATGAATAACTGACCGAAAGATACAGTGTGATGATCACCAGGATACCGATGAAGATACCCCTGGGAATATTTTTTTTCGGATTCCTGACTTCTCCGCCGAAATTGATCGTTTGCTGATAACCGCCGTAGGTAAAAGAAGTGGCTTTGAGCGCCACTCCGAATGAAAGCAGGAATGCCATGAAACTCTTGTCGGCCGAGTTGGCAACCGGCAGAGGATTGGAATTGTAAAGAGAAGGAAAAAATAATGCGGCGACCAGCACCAGGAGCATGAGAATCTTGATCAGCATGAGGACATTCTGTGTGGTGGCGCTCATCCTGAGGCCCATCAGGTTCACACCATAAAAAATTATGATGGCTGCTATGGCGATGAGTGGCTGGATCAGGTTATGAGGCCCCGGTCCGAATAGCAGGGGCGTGATATATTCGCTGCCGATGAGTGCTACGCCCGAAAGCGAAGCGGCATTTGATATCAGTATAATGCAATTGATGTAGAAGGCGATTGACGGATGGTAAGAATAGGAAAATACTTTGTAATAGCCTCCTGTAACCGGGAAGCGGGACCCGATTTCTGCATAGGTGAGAGCCCCGCAAAAAGCGACAAGGCCACCCACTATCCATGCCGCGAAAAATATGGCGGGGGTAAGCGAAGCCTGAGCTGCGTCCTTGGCAGTGCGAAAGATTCCCATTCCAATCACCAAACCGATTACGATCATGGTTATGTCAAAAAGGCTCAGTTTTGGCTTTTGGGCTTCGCTCATGGGGGCAATGATGGTCGGGAAAGATAGCATAAAATCGTGAGTCGGCAGCTGCAGCCAATCAAGTTTGAGATGCAGATATTTGATTTATTAAGAATTTGCCACACACGAAAACAATGGTGGTCCTAAACATTAAAAAAAACTAAACTACACAGGCACAAATCCCCTTTCGAAAGTCCATCGACTTGATTCCAGTCGCCAGATGGCATTCCGTCGGGCTGCGGATTCTTATTTTCGGGTACACCTGACTGATACTATGATGGCTTGCTTTTTGGTGAGCTCTTGACTTGGATAGTTTCCTGCAACAATAAGTAATCCACTGATGTGGACATCCGGATTTGGAATTTCCATTCGACTGTGCAATCTTTGTATTGCATTTGGTTCCATCTCTCCCCCGGTCCAGGCCGGGTTGGAGTAAGGATTAAAATGGGAAGTCCGGTGTAAATCCGGCGCTATCCCCGTAGCTGTAAGGTTCTTCGTGCAAATTTTTGTTTCACGAAAATTGAAGCCTGCAACCACTGTTGAAACAGGTCACTCTGCCGAATCAATGGGAAGGTGCTTCAATCAGAACCAAGCCAGAAGACCTGCCAAATCAAACTTATTAATCCACAGGCTTTCGGGTGAAAAGCAAGGAGTGTAAAGGCCTTCCAGGGCATTTATATTTTCTTCGCAGGTGCAGGTAAAAACCGCATCATCAAATCTCGGAAGCAGTCACAAAAACATTTTTGTATGAAAAAAAAGGTTTTCATTGTGGCTGCCACCATCATTAGCAGTAAAATGCTATTTGCGCAAAAGCAGGATAGTAGCAACACAAAACAATTGGATGAGGTAGTGGTAACGGCTACCAAGAGCAGTCTGAAACAATCCCAGACAGGCAAGATTGTGACGGTAATTGACCGGCAAACGATCCGAAATAATGTTGGACGCAGTCTCAGCGAATTATTGAATGAACAGGCCGGCTTTTTTATCAACGGGTCCAATAATAGTCCGGGTACCAACCTAGACCTTTATTTCAGGGGCGCGGGAACCGGCAACACACTCGTGGTAATTGATGGCATTCCTGTGTATGATCCTTCACAACCCAATAATTCTTTTGACCTGAATAGTATTCCACTGGATCAGGTTGAAAGGATCGAAATCCTGAAAGGTGGACAGAGCACTATCTGGGGGAGCGACGCGGTGGCTGGTGTCATCCAGATCTTCCTGAAGAAAGAAGCGAAAAAACCCATCACCGCAAACGGCTCCCTGAGTTATGGAAGCTATAATAGTTTACAGGCGGGCGCCGGCATCGGCGGCAATATTCTTAAATTCGGCTATTCCATTCAATATAATTACAGCAGATCAGACGGCATTTCTTCCGCGCATGACAGCATTGGAAATGGCGGTTTTGATAAGGACGGCTTTCGGCAAAACAGCCTCCTCGCCGATTTGAGTTATGCCTTTTCGCAGCATTTCAGCGCAAGGGCATTCGGAAGTTTTGGCCAATACCATAATGCACTGGACGGGGGCGCCTTCACCGATGATAAGGACTATGAGGCCAGGAACAGCAACAATCTTGGCGGAATCACATTCAGGTTTCACAAAAAGAGATTTTCCTGGTACCTTCAGGGGAGCCTGCAGCGGGCCGATCGTTCATTCGTTGACGATAGTGCTGATATCAGCAGTCCTTATTCAAAGTACTCCTATGGAAAATTCCTGGGAAACAGTTCCACGATCGAGACTTTTGGATCTGGAAACATCGCAAAGAATCTACAGCTCGTGGGAGGAATTCAATACATTCAGCAAACAACCTCACAATCCTACCTGAGCATCAGCGATTTTGGTAACTATGAATCAAATCTGGGTAAGGACAGCGCGAAGATCAGGCAATACTCCGCTTACGCCTCCCTGTTAGCATTCAGTTCCTTTGGCTTAAACCTGGAGGTCGGAGGCCGTATAAACCACCACAATATCTACGGCAATAACGAAACCTTTACGCTGAACCCATCTTTCAACCTAAATGAGAATACGCGATTGTTCCTGAATATCTCATCGGCCTATAAAATTCCTTCTTTATACCAGTTATACGGGGAATTTGGAAATAAGGATCTGAACCCTGAAAGCAGCATCACTTATGAACTGGGCCTGCAGACCCAGACTACTCATAATAATATTTACATGCGCCTGGCCTTGTTCAAGACCGATACCAGGAACCTGATCATATTCTATACGGATCCGATCACATATGCTGGCAAATATTTCAACCGGGATGAGCAACACAATTACGGAGCAGAATTGGAAAGCAGGATCAGGATTGGCAAAGCAGCCATTTGGAAAAATAACCTCAGCTATGTTGACGGAAGCGGCAGGGAGGATAATAAGAAGGTCTGGAATTTGTACCGGAGGCCGAAATTCTCATTGAACAGTTCCCTCACGCTCGAAATTGGAAAAAAGCTGAACATTATACCGGCATTCAAATTCATAGGGGAGCGCATTAAAGGTCCCTTCGACGCCGGACCTGAGAAGCAGCCCGCTTACTATACCATCGATTGCTTTGGGGCTTATTCATTTACAGAGAAATTCAGGCTATTTTTAGACCTGCGCAATTTAACCAATCAGGAATATTTCGACATTCCCGGTTACAATTCCAAAAGATTCAACCTGATGGCAGGCTTTTCATTCAAACTCTAAAATCAGTTTTATGTCTATACAAAAAATCAATCCCCGTTTCGCTGTTTTGATCTTATTCATGGTGGCAGCGGCAGGGCTTCGTTTAGCCTCAACATTTAATACAAAATTGAGTCCCCTGGACGTGCTTACGCCCATTGGGGCGATGGCTCTTTTCGGCGGCGCCTATTTCGGTGGCAACTGGAAACCCTATGCATTTCCCCTCCTAACTTTATTCATCAGCGATCTGGTACTGTCATTTACCATTCATTCAGATTACAGGTCGGGCCTGCTATATCAGGGCTGGATCTGGACCTATGGCGCTTTTGCTCTGATGGCAGTCGCAGGCAAACTGATCATTAGGACTGTGAACATTAAAAATTTCCTGGCCGGGGCGATTGTGGTAACACTTATTCATTGGTTGGTTTCAGATATTGGGGGATGCCTGCTCCAAAAAGATTCAGCAGGTATGCTTACAGTGTATTTGCAGAGACTGGTATCAGCAATCCCCTACGAATGGAAATTTCTTTTAGGTACCCTGATTTTTGGCGGGATCATGTTTGGAGCATTTGAATGGATGGGCCGCAGGTTCCCTCAACTTAGGCTTGCTTAATAGTATTGGAGCCAATGGGTCGGTTACCTTTTGACATTAAGTTAAACATTCGTCAATGAAAAAAATTTGCTCTTTTTTACCGGCTGCGACCCAGATGATTTATGATATGGGGCTGCAGGACCACCTGTGTGGAGTGAGTTTTGAATGCCCGCCCATTGCCCGTCGCGCGAAGCCGGTAGTAGTCCATTGCGTGCTCGCGGGTGGTGATTATTCAAGTTCGGAAATTGATAAAATATTTTCAGCCTCCAAGTCCCAGGGCAGGAGCCTATATTGGGTGGATGAGGATCTCTTGCAGTCACTTGCCCCCGATATAATTCTAACACAGGACGTATGTGAAGTTTGCCAGATAGATACCCGTTGCACCTCCGCGGCCGTTGCTAAACTGCAAAAAAAACCTGATATAATTTCGCTTACTCCCCGCAATTTGCAAGACGTATTTCAGACTGCCATTACGATTGCATCTTTACTTGGAAAGGAAGAAGCGGCCTATAGCTACCTTGCACGCCTGCAATCGAGGCTCGATGATATTACAGATAGACTCAGGAAATTCCGTGCACCACTCAGACGGGTCATGATCATGGAATGGATTCAACCCATTTATAATTGTGGTCACTGGATCCCATTCCAGGCAGCATATGCAGGGGGTGTGGACATGCTTTCGAATCCGGCAGGTGATAGTATCGTTACTCCCTGGGAAAAAATATGCCGGTATGATCCCGAAGTTCTGGTCGTTTCGCCCTGCGGCTTTGAAGTGCAGAGGAGTATGATAGAAATAGGATTGCTGGAGCAATACCAGGAATGGTGTGAACTCCGGGCCGTAAAGGACCAGAATGTTTGGGTCGCAGACTTTGATTTATTTACCCAGCCCAGCGCGGGAACGCTGGTTGAAGGCGTCGAATTGCTGGCAGCGATATTCCATCCGGAAATATTCGAAATCCCGGTTCATTTGCAGGCAAAATGCCGTGCTTTCAAAAAAACGCATGCTCCCGGGTTTATTCTGCCCATTCCTAAATGACCTGTCAACATTTGCCAACCCGAAAGCCTTATTAGATAAAATGACCAATGACAGATCCTCATAAACACGAAACAAAAATTTGCCCGCGATGTGGGAATAAATTTGAATGCAAATTGGGTGATATCCTTCATTGCCAGTGCTATTCCATACAATTGACGCCGGAACAGAGGCATATCCTCGCAGAACAATATGAAGACTGCCTTTGCGCTTCGTGCATGATAGCGCTTACCCAGGGAAGCAAGCCTGGACCAGGCACCATGAAACAAAAAAACAGTTTATGATCATCCTTATAACGGGAGGAACCAGGAGCGGCAAAAGCAACTATGCTCAGCAACTTGCATTGCAATTGAGTGATAAGCCGGTGTATGTGGCTACCGCCAGGGAATGGGACGAGGATTTTAAAGAACGAATTGAAAGGCATAAGGCAGGGCGTGATGAGAGGTGGACCAATATGGAAGAAGAAAGATGGGTTAGCAAATTGCCAATTGAAAACAGTACGGTTGTGATTGACTGTATTACCCTGTGGCTCACCAATTTTTTTTCGGAATATCATTATGAAATCGACCCTGCTCTTGAAAGTATAAAAAAAGAGATTGATGCATTGTGTGGAATGAAGGGAACCTATATCATTGTCAGCAACGAGCTGGGAATGGGTCTGCATGCGGAAACGGCCATAGGCAGGAAGTTCACGGATTTGCAGGGTTGGGCCAACCAGTATATTGCGGCCAAATCAGGGAAAGTGTTATTGATGGTGGCTGGTATTCCGGTAACCATCAAACAAACCAGCAACGCTGTTAACCATGAGTCATAAATCTTATTTCAACTGGAGTGGAGGTAAAGACAGCGCCCTGGCTCTCTATCATGCGATGCAGGATGATGACTATACCATTGACAAATTGCTCACGAGCATAAACCATGATCATGAAAGAGTCTCCATGCATGGTGTGAGAGTAAATCTGGCAGACCGGCAGGCATCTTCCCTGGGAATCCCAATGCAAAAATTGTTATTACCCGGGCAGGCTTCCATGGAAATATATGAACAGACGATGAGAGATGCCATCCATCCACTCAGAGAAGAAGGTTATACTCATGCCATATTCGGTGATATTTTTCTGGAAGATCTTAGAAAATACCGGGAAGTGCAATTGGCCAGGGAAGGATTCGAAGCGGTTTTTCCCATCTGGAAAAGGGATACCCGTACGCTTGTAAAGGAATTCATTGATCTGGGATTCAGGGCCATCGTGGTATGCGTGAATGCTGCCTGCCTGGACAAGAGTTTCGCCGGCCGCATCATTGATGAAGAATTTTTGGATGACCTTCCTTCGCAAGTGGACCCTTGTGGGGAAAATGGAGAATTCCACAGCTTCGTATTTGCGGGACCCATATTCAAATATCCCATACCCTATAGGATAGGCGAAATAGTATATCGGGAATATAAGGCGCCAGTAAAGACCGGTGATGATAAGGACAGCGCTGGGAGCGAGTCCGGCAGTATGGGATTTTGGTTTTGTGACTTGCAAGAAGTGGATTGAGCAAAAAGAATCAGGATGAAAAAAACTTTTTGATCAAAGAAAAACAGTATTAAAATGGATAAGACCCTGAAGGAACAATTGCAATTTGTGATTGACAACAAGACAAAACCCCCGGGAGCGCTGGGTCAATTGGAAGCCATCGCGTTGCAGGCAGGGCAGGTGCAGCAAAACATTCGCCCAGTCATCCGCAATCCCCACATAGTTGTTTTTGCCGGAGACCACGGAATTGCCGCCACGGGATTGGTGAATCCCTATCCGCAGGAAGTGACGACTCAAATGGTCCTGAATTTTATGAATGGCGGCGCTGCGATCAATGTATTTTGCAGACAGCATGGAATTGTGCTCACCATCGTGGATGCGGGTGTGAATTACGATTTCAATCCCGATTCTTCGCGTACTGTCCCCCTGCAGGAAAGGCAGGCGAAGGGCCAATTCATCAATGCCAAAATTGGTTATGGTACCAGGAATTATATGGAAGCTCCTGCCATGACCATGGAGGAGCTCATGCAAGCCATGACTGAAGGGGAACGCATTGTGGAAGAGATTTCATTGTCAGGATGCAATACCATTGGCTTTGGAGAAATGGGAATCGGAAATACTTCTTCAGCATCGCTGATCATGAGTGCAATAACCGGCATTCCAATTGAGGATTGTGTGGGCAGAGGTACGGGCGCCAATGAAAGTCAGCTAAGGCTTAAGACCACCACCTTAAAATCTGTATTCGACCTATATAAGCATTTCTTGCAGAATAAAAAGGGTCCGCAATTAGCGCACGCGGTTTTGAATACGATGGGTGGATTTGAAATTGCGATGATGACAGGAGCTTATTGCAAGGCCGCGGAGCGAAGGATGCTGATCATGGTGGATGGATTCATTGCCACGGCGGCATTGCTTTGCGCAAAACTTGTGAGGGAAGATATTACCGACTATTGCATCTATGCTCATACCAGTGGAGAGCAGGGCCATCAAGGGATGCTGAAATACCTGAAGGCAGAACCTGTTTTAAATTTGGGCATGCGCTTGGGCGAAGGAACTGGAGCCGCGTTGGCGATCCCGTTGGTTCAATCTGCCGTCAATTTCCTGAACGAGATGGCCAGCTTTGAATCTGCCGGCGTTAGTGAAAAAGAAAAAGCTGCCGGATTAATCACGAGATGAAAAAAGAATTGCGCATATTTTTTACGGCTGTCATGTTTCTCACCAGGATCAGGGTTCCCAAACAGGTGGACCACGATCCGGCGCATCTTCAAAAATCGGCTAAGTATTTTCCGCTCATTGGCTGGATCGTAGGAGGAATCAGCGCCCTGGTCTTTTTGGTATTCAACCGTTATCTTTCCGCCAACCTGGCTATTCTTTTCTCAATGATAGCGGGTATTTTAGTTACTGGCGCCTTTCACGAGGATGGGTTCGCAGATTCATGCGATGCATTTGGAGGAGGATGGACCAAAGAGAAAATACTGGCTATCATGAAAGACAGCAGGCTCGGAACTTATGGAGTCATAGGCCTGATCGCGATCCTGTCTGCCAAATTCATGTTGATCCAGGATCTTCCCAGGTTCACGCCCAGCCTTGAATCTCCCAGTGTCAATATTTTTTATAACTACCGCTATTTTATTGTCCTGCTGATCGCGGCTCATAGCAGTAGCCGGCTCATGCCTGTTTTTATCATTCAGTTTTCAGAATATGTTACGGATCCGGATTCAGCCAAATCAAGACTTCTTGCCTCAAGGAAATTGAGTTGGGTTGGTTTGACTGTTGGATGCATCTTCGGGCTGGCACCACTCCTATTGCTACCGTGGGTATTCAGCATGGCAATCATTCTACAATTGTATGTGACCTATAGCTTATCGAAATATTTCAGGCGGTGGATCGGAGGTTATACGGGCGATTGCCTGGGAGCAGTGCAGCAGGTGACAGAGATCGCATTTTATCTGGCGGCGGTAATCATATGGCAATACATTCTTTAATGCTCAATTCAAGATCATTTCAGAGATGGAATTATACCTGATCCGGCATACAACCCCTGAGGTAGCGAGAGGAACCTGTTATGGCCAGTCCGATATTCCTCTCAGTTCAGATTTCTTGCAGGAGGCTTCTACAATAAAGTCATATCTGCCTTCGGCAATCGGAAAGGTTTATTCCAGTCCGCTCCGGAGGTGCTCAAGGTTGGCAGAATATCTTTTCCCGTCCCATGCAATCAATTTGGATTCCAACCTGATGGAAATCCATTGCGGGGATTGGGAGATGCGTTTATGGGATGAAATACCTCAGGCCGAATTGGAACCCTGGATGAATAATTTTGTAGGACTCAGCATGCCTGGCGGCGAGAGCTACCTGCAGTTATATTCCCGCGTTCGTTCCTGCTTTGAAGAGATCTTTAGGCAAGACGAAAGCATTGCCATCATAACGCATGGGGGAGTCATCAGGAGCATCCTCTCGCATATAACAGAAACTCCACTGGAACAATCATTTCAAAAATTCAGTCTTCATTATGGTTGTGTGGTGAAACTCTCTATGCAAAAAGACAGATTAATTCCTGAATTGATTTTCAATAATCCGCCGGATGAAAAGGAGATGCATAAGCCAGGTTCATTTTCGGCCTGATATCTAAAAGCCATTTTATTTCTTCCATGCTTGTGGACTTGCCTGTAGAATTATACATTTGCTGATATACATTTGCTGAAATATCTCCCATGTCTGCCAGCCAGATCATAACACTCACTTTCACCTTATTTGCCGTTATTGATATAGTGGGTTCCATTCCGCTGCTGATTACGCTGAAGGGGAAAATGGGCGGTATCCGGGTATGGCCTGCCACACTTATTTCGGGGGCACTGATGATATTGTTCCTGTTTGTGGGTGAAAAATTCCTGGAAGTTATGGGTATTGATGTGCATTCATTTGCGGTAGGAGGATCCATCGTAATTTTTATCCTGGGTCTGGAAATGGTATTGGGCGTGGAATTTTTTAAGAGTGATGACAATGCGAAATCCGGATCCGTGGTTCCGATCGCTTTTCCGCTGATTGCGGGATCGGGAACTCTCACCACCATTATTTCATTGCGTGCCAACTATGATGAAATAGCGATGCTGATCGCGATACTGATCAATCTGGTGATTGTTTTTGTAGTATTGCGATCATTGGATCATATAGAAAGAATCATAGGCCCCAATGGCCTCATTGCGATACGTAAATTTTTTGGCGTAGTTTTGCTGGCCATTGCCGTAAAGATCTTCACGAGTAATGTGACAGTTTTGTTTAAGTGATGAGTAGCAGTGTTCACTGGTCCCGTAGTACAATGGATAGTACGCAAGTCTCCGGAACTTGACATCCCAGTTCGATTCTGGGCGGGACTACTGCGGTCGCCGAAGCCTTGGCGAAGGTGACCATGCGTCCGTCGAAGTTTGCCGCCTCCGACTACTACGGCGGCTGAAAAGCGAAGGCGGACTTTTCGTTTTAAAATGTCAAGCTCTGCGAGCTTGGTCCGGAGACACAACTTGTCCCGCTGTATGCGGGAGTGTCCGGACAGCGTTCGACCATTATTATTTTATTGAACACTCATGACAACGGGGGAGCGGTAATTAGAGGATTAAAAAAAATACTTTATTTTGTACCCAATACACTGGATCGCCCAACCGTTTTCTGACTAAGAATATAGAATCTAACATGACCGATCAACTTGTCCGGACTGCATTCCACCGAAGTGTTTTGCATGGGGCGCACCATTGCAGTGACAGCTTTGTAATTGACGAACTTGGCCTGCAAAATGGAGCCATCCGCGCAGATATTGCGGTATTGAACGGAAAGCTTGCGGGGTATGAGATCAAAACCAGCAGCGATAAACTTACTCGGTTACCTGCACAGGTGAAGGCCTATAACCAAGTATTTGAGGAAGCTTATCTTGTTGTTGCTGAAAAGCACCTAAAGGCTGCAAAAAAAATCATTCCCAGATGGTGGGGTATCTATCTGATCAATTCTGAAGGTAATGACAACTTTTCCTTTACGTATTGTCGTGAATCCAATATAAATCCCAAAAGGAACCGTATTACTATAGCCCAGTTGCTTTGGAAACAAGAAGCGCTGGAAATAGCAAATTCAAAATTTAACTGCGACATAAAAGAGCGTTCCACCCGCTGTGAGATCTATAAAGTTTTATCCAGTGTCTGCGACACAGATGAACTTTCGAGCATTGTTATCGCCTGTCTTAAACAGCGTGATGCATGGCGGCAATATCGCTCAGTACTTTTTCAAAGTGATGATTGTTCCCAACCCAGTTCCACACACTTGGAGCCCCCGGGCCTTCCCCTCCTCTCACACATTTTGCCAAGTGCAAGTCTCCCATGGAGAATTCTTCCCCCATGTAATCATCGGATTCCACAATCGCTTTCGCCAGTTGTTTATACTGCCTATAATCCTTGGATTTCTTGAGAGCCTTGCCTTTTACCACCATCCACTTGTCATCTAGCGTATACCGAATGTTTGCGCTTGATTTCATGACTTTTGGATTAAACTCAAAATAACCTGGATTGACAATACTATAGTCCCCATAGTTTACAGGCCTTTTGAATGCGCTCTCCTTAAGCTTTTCTGTTAGGGTCAAATAGAATTTCCAGTCATTACGGGGAAAGTAGGAAGTACCTTCCTTAATGATGCGGGATGAGGGAAAAGCTGTTCCTGCCACAGTAACAGATCTCCATTCCTGAGCAAACGGGAAAGACTCCAGAACGGCTACAATGGCATCTGCGAAATTTTCGATGTCCATAAAGTTGGCATCAACAAGGTCCAGTATCAAATGACATTGCCCGGGCACAAATCCCAATTCCTCAAGCAAGGTTTCGAGATTACCTTTAAAATCAGGTGCTGTCACATCGTTTGGATTCACCCGAATTCCAATTTCCTTTATCCCATGTGTTTCCAGTGTTGCTTTAAAAGCCGTCAGGAATTCAGGAGAATACGACAGTGAAATGACCGGCGCAGGAATTACGTCTTTCTCCGCAAGCTTTTCAAACACATAGGATATTTTATGCCTGTTGTCCGTTCCGTTCCATTTAAGCAAGGCAGGATCTACAAAACACTTTGGAGTGGGCCATTTCTTCAACAGTTTTTTGCAAAACGAATCTAAATGGTCATTCAATGTCCTTGGTACTTTTCTCTCCGCCTGATCCCATTCCAACGGAGTTATTTCAAAGAGGGGAACAATAGAATCCTTCCATTCTTCCCCAAGGTTTCCGAGAGCGGTGAATTCGCCCAGCTTCGATTTCAGTATTGGCAAATAAAAATCCATGTTTATCAGATATTTTTTAATTTAATTCTTCACTGAACTTATTTCGTACCTCTCCCTGGCCGACCAATTCATTATATAAATAAAAGTTTTGCGATTCCCATCTTATCCGCCCGGCAATTATTGCCGGATGAACTTTTAGTGATCGGGCCTGGTTTATAATCGTATCCTTTGATGGACTGAACCGTACAAGCGATTTTTTCCAAACCGATTCCGGTATGGAAATATTCAGCGCATAGTTGTCCGCTTCCTTCTCTATACCCTCTTCGTGGGAATCCAGATCATCGAAAATAGAATCGAATTCTACGCCCAGGTGCAAGATGATGTGTGCCAATTCATGAAACAGCACAAACCAGAAATTATCCAACCTATCATATCTCAGGGTCATTGCGATCACGGGATATACTTTATCGACCAGCAATGCTGCTCCATCCAAGTAAGTTCCATCCATCTGTGACTCGAAGACTACACGGACACCGTTAGTCTTTAAGAAATCAACCGCTTGCCGGGGTCCATTATCGTGTATTGTATAAGAAGCCAAGTGACTAAGCCAATCCGAATCAATCCGATTTTTATCAAAGTAAGTTTCCAGTTCCTGTTCCCTTGCTTTAATAATAACCCTGGCATACCAAACATTCAAAGCATCCTTATCAATCTCAGCCATCGTTCTGACCGAACGCCGGTTAAGTACAGCCTGCAAGTTTTCAATACCAGCTTTTTGAAAATGGTTTGCAATCAGCGTTGATGAATTGCGCACTGCATCATTCAGTGAACCTGAGAATTCCGGAAACCACCTGCGTTTATACATTTGCCGGACCGGGTACCTGCTCACATCATAGAGATCAGTCTGCTGTAATTCCCGTATTTGTACATCACCTTCAATTGAAATCTTGAGCACAGCAGCTATTCTCAGTAATGTCCGCAGACTTACCGAATCATATTGCTCAGCTTCATATTTCTGAACTTGCTGTTCCTTCATACCCAGCCTTGCGGCAAGCTCTGCCTGTGTAAGCCCGTTAGCAATCCTTGCCTTTATCAGCACCACCGGAAGTTCTTTCAGGTCTTTCACTTCCGTCACCAAAATTTTCCCTTCTTTGAGATCTTCGTATTCTTTTACTTCAGCCAATAACAATTGCAGTTGATAATTGATACCGTCCTTTTCCGCCTGTAGTATCAAAGGATGCACATCCTTTGTATCCTCAGTTTCCATTGACATTGCTTCCAATGCCTTTTGAAAATTCTCGATCTGAGACTTCACTATTCGGTATTGTCTGTCATTTGTAATCATAGCGAACCTCCTTTCTTTAAATAGTTAATAATTCTTATGATACCTTTCCCGGCCCCTGTCAACCGATCCGTCCTGAAAAATTCCATGAAAGGCTTACCACTTCTTGCTTCAACCGCTGCAGATGGAAAAAACTCTCCTAGGTACTTTGCTTTCTGTCTATCGGTTCCATGTGTTAGTTGGAGAAATAATGAGTCCAGTATAAATGGATCTACAAAACGGCGATCCCAGAGCGCATCATAGTCCCCAGGTTCCGGTTTTGCGGTGACATAACTGCCATCCAGATAGATCTGGGGAGAGCCAGCCCCAAAAATGTTATCTGCAGCTCTATTAAATCCTTTAAACAATTGCCTTCGTTTCTCATTTATGGCGTATCGCTGGTACACCTCTTCCATGGTCGCATCATGCACACCGGGTGGTAAAAGCGGCCAAAGTGCGCCGGGAACTATTATGAATGATGGTATCATAACACAATAATATCGTTGTGTTACCAAATGTACTATAATGAGGACTCGCCTCCAAATCTTTTTTTGGCCTAATTATCAATCACTTAATGAAAGAGGTATAGATCAAATAGTCAATTCACAGATTGCGAATTGCGAATCAAACGGGAAAAGTTGCGGCGTGATAGATTTGACAACTGGAGTATTTTCATCATCCCATATTGCCAAAACAGGGTTGGATAACCTATATTATCCCTTTAATATAATTCTCTATTTGCTTTAACCCGATTATAAACGAGTTCGACTTTATGCGCTTCGGTTCTACTTCGCCCGCCGAAGCTTTAGCGAAGGCGGGCATTTTAATTATAGATTTTTTATGGATAGTATGCAAGTCCCAGGAACTTGACACCCCGGTTCCCCGTTTTGCTGCGATAACACCACCAAACTGTAAGCCTGCCTGCTGCACCTGATTTTGGTAGTTATTTCGCTTTTGTTATTTCATGATCTGGAACCTGTGTAACTTTGTTCCATACTTCAAAGCTGACAATCATGAATACAAAAATGCAAAAACGCAAATTGGGAACCAGCAACCTGGAAGTCTCAGCCATTGGGCTCGGTTGCATGGGCATGAGTTTTGGCTACGGACCTGCTGCAGATAAGAATGAGATGGTCTCACTTATTCGTTCAGCCGTTGAACAGGGCGTCACATTTTTTGATACCGCCGAAGTTTATGGTCCATACATCAACGAAGAATTGGTGGGTGAAGCTTTATCTCCCTTCCGTGATGAAGTGGTAATAGCCACAAAATTTGGTTTCAAAATTCAGGATGGAAAACAAGCCGGTGTTAATAGCCGCCCTGAGCACATCAAAGAAGTTGCTGAAGCCTCTCTCAAAAGACTCAAAGTTGAAGTAATTGATCTGTTCTATCAACACCGTGTTGACCCCGATGTTCCAATCGAAGATGTAGCAGGTGCTGTTAAGGAATTGATCCAGGAAGGAAAGATTAAGCATTTCGGACTTTCTGAAGCAGGTGTGCAAACGATTCGTCGGGCACACGCTGTCCAACCCGTTACGGCACTTCAAAGTGAATATTCATTATGGACAAGAGGCCCTGAAGCAGAAGTATTGCCTACTCTCGAGGAACTTGGAATTGGATTCGTTCCATTTAGCCCATTGGGTAAAGGATTTCTTACTGGTAAGATGAATGAAAATACCAAGTTTGATAGCTCTGACTTTCGCAATATCCTTCCACGGTTTACTCCCGAGGCTCTCAAGGCAAATCAGGCCCTGGTTGATTTGCTTGGCAAAATTGCAGAACGGAAGAATGCGACAACTGCTCAAATTGCCCTTGTCTGGTTACTTGCACAGAAGCCTTGGATTATTCCAATTCCAGGAACTACAAAGCTGAACCGCCTTGAAGAAAATATTGGAGCAGCTGCTATCGAACTCACTTCCCAAGATCTTCGTGAGATTGAAGAAACAGCCTCGAAGATCAAAGTGCATGGGGCCCGGTACCCCGAACATATTGAAAGAATGACGGGTCGCTGATTTGTCGAAACCCTGGTTTCTGCAATTCCTGATATACCCTTTCAAAGAACTCAATCATTTTGTTCGATATTTGTCCTGTCGGGCTACACTACAGCGCCCGCCGGTAGCAAGCATTTGTCGGCATTCTCATTACTATCCAACCCTTTGGGTCACGCTTATGTGTTATTAATAATTAACTAAAAATTATTTAAGTACTGTATGAAATTATGGTTACTAACATAATTGTAATTTATGGAACAACGATTAAAAAGGATGCGGATAGTACTAATAATTTGCATAATCTTTCTTGTTTCATGCTTTAAGCAATACAAAGGTCGCATAAGTATTGATGGATCGAGTTCCGTCTATCCTATTACAGAAGCTGTTGCTGAGGAATTCAGAAATAAACATGACGATATTCGCGTGACCGTAGGTGTATCCGGTACAGGTGGCGGATTTAAAAAATTTGCCCGTGGCGAAACTGATATTAGTAATGCTTCCCGTCCCATTACAGAATCTGAAATCAAAGCCTGTGCTGAAAATAATATTGGATTTATTGAAATTCCTGTTGCCTATGATGGCCTAGCCGTTGTTATTAATCCGGCTAATGAATTTATAGATTACCTGACAGTTGAAGAACTAAAAAAAATGTGGGAGCCGGCGGCTCAGAACAAAATAACATCCTGGAAACAGGTAAGAGCAACCTTTCCTGATGTACCGCTGAGTTTATATGGTGCTGGCACATCCTCCGGCACATATGACTATTTTACCGAGGCTATTGTTGGCAAAGCAAAATCGTCCAGAGGAGATTATACTGCTAGTGAAGATGACAATGTTTTAGTACAGGGTGTTTCAACAGATAAGGGAGGCTTAGGCTTTTTTGGTCTCGCTTATTTCAAGGAGAATAAAACCAAATTGAAACTTGTCGGAATTGATGCGGGAAAGGGCAAGGGCCCAATATACCCTACTGATTCAACAGTCAGAACCGGAACCTATGCCCCTCTCTCGAGACCTGAATTTATTTATATCAAGGCCCAATCTGCAAACTCCCCGGTGGTCCGGGAATTCATACGCTTTTATCTGGAAAATGCAGCAACACTAGTTAAAGAAATTGGCTATGTTCCCTTGCCCGATGAAGTCTATAAGCTTAGTTATGAACGTTTCCTGAAAAAGAAGCTAGGCTCAATGTTTGTTAACAAATCAACTGTGGGAGCTGATTTGATAAAATTGATGAAGGAAAATCAATGACTTTTAAGGTATGCGCAGAAAAGAAAAGTTGATCGAAGTGATAATGATCTGTTGCAGCTTTGTAACTGTCCTTACAACTGCAGGAATCATACTGATTCTGACTGTGGAAACTGTAAAATTCTTTTCTGAAGTTTCTATTATTCATTTTGTTACGGATACGCAGTGGACGCCTCTTTTTACTGAGAAACACTACGGCATACTGCCCCTGCTTTCAGGAACCCTGCTTACCACCACTATTGCTATACTGTTTGCCGTTCCGCTGGGTTTAATAATTGCTGTCTATTTAAATGAATATGCATCGCCCCGGTTTACTGCTTTTGTGAAGCCGATATTGGAGGTATTAGCCGCTATACCAACTGTTGTTTATGGCTTTTTTGCATTGCAATTTGTTACTCCTTCATTACAAAAAATTATTCCTGATCTTAATGGATTTAATGCCCTCTCACCTGGTTTGGTTATGGGGGTAATGATTATCCCATATATCACGTCTTTAAGTGAAGACTCGTTACGCGCGGTCCCGCGCTCATTAAGGGAGGCCTCGTACGGAATGGGCGCAACCAAATTTCAGACGGCTTTCAGAGTAATGGTTCCAGCCGCGTCTTCAGGCATCATAGTTTCGGTTATACTGGCCGTTTCCAGGGCATTAGGCGAAACTATGATAGTAGCCATCGCAGCAGGCCAGCAGCCGAAACTTACTTTTAATCCCAAGGAATCGGTTGAAACGATCACTACTTATATTGTACAGGTCAGCATGGGGGACGTTCCGCAGGATTCATTGGAATTCAAAACCATATTTGCCGCGGGTCTCACATTATTTGTATTTACGTTTATTCTTAATAGTCTCGGTTTTTGGACCCGCGGTAGATTTCAAAATAAGTATGCATGAGGAGCTATTCTTATACAAGAGCTAAATTAACCGACAGGGCATTTAAGTATGTCGCTTTATCTTTTACGGTATTTGCGTTGGGAGTACTTGTTGTTTTATTGATTGATATTTTCTCCAAAGGAATTGCAAGGATCAACTGGGACTTCTTTCGAAATCTACCCTCCCGGCACGCTGAAAAGTCGGGGATCATGACAGCTCTTGCCGGTATGCTGTCTTTATTGTTTTTTACTATAATTATTGCTTTACCAACCGGAATTTTAGCAGGTATTTATTTACAGGAATACGGAAAGAAAAACCGGCTGGCTAAATTGATTGAAATCAATATTTCTAATCTTGCCGGAGTACCTTCAGTGATTTATGGAATATTGGGATTGACATTATTCGTGCGAATATTAAAATTGGGAAACAGTCTTATTGCAGGGGCATTGACGCTGGGTCTCTTAATCCTGCCAATCATTATTGTTACTACAAGGGAAGCGATCCGGGCCGTACCTGATTCACTGCGTGAAGCTTCCTATGGTATGGGTGCCACAAAGTGGCAAACTACAAGTAAAGTGGTATTCCCTTTCGCATTAGGGGGCATACTAACAGGTATTATACTGGCCGTTTCAAGAGCTATTGGGGAAACGGCCCCGCTGCTTGTGATAGGAGCATTAGTTTATGTTCCGTTCATTCCCGAAGGTCCAAGAGACCAGTTTACGACGCTGCCCATACAGATTTTTAACTGGACAACACGTCCGCAGGCTGCTTTTATTGTAAATGCAGCTGCAGGGATAATTGTTCTTTTACTTATTACTTTTTTGTTAAATGGCATAGCTATATATATCCGGAATAAGTGGTACAAAAAAATCAGGTATTGAGCATGTTCAAACTGGAAACAAGAAATGCGAATCTTTGGTATGGGGAAAAGCAGGCCTTAAAAAATATTTCAATAGGCATTGAACCCAATTCGGTAACCTCATTTATTGGACCTTCCGGTTGCGGAAAATCCACTTTACTCCGGTGTTTTAATCGTATGAATGACCTTATTGAAAACACAAAGATTAATGGTGAGTTTTTGCTGGATAATACAGATATCTATGATATGGACGTTTATGAATTAAGGAAAAAAGTGGGCATGGTATTTCAAAAACCAAACCCCTTCCCCAAATCAATTTTCGAAAATGTGGCTTACGGGTTAAGAATTATTGGGGGAAAAGACAGGAATGAAATCAAGGATAAGGTGGAGCTTTCTCTTAAAAATGCCGCCTTATGGGATGAGGTTAACGGAATTTTAAATAAACCTGCTTTATCCCTTTCGGGAGGACAGCAACAGCGGCTTTGTATTGCCAGAACATTAGCTATAGAGCCCACCGTAGTACTAATGGACGAGCCGGCATCAGCTCTTGATCCTATTTCAACTTCAAAAATTGAAGATTTGATTTATGAGCTGAAACAAAAATTTACTATCGTAATTGTGACGCATAATATGCAGCAGGCCGCACGGATTAGTAATAAAACCGCATTTTTTTATCTTGGGGAATTGATTGAATTTGATAATACGGATAAGATGTTTACGAATCCGCAAAATGAGCGAACTCAAAATTATGTAACAGGCCGTTTTGGTTAAATTATTTTTATGACACGTTTACAGGAAGAATTAAAACAGCTTAGGGAAAGCGTTTCTGATATGGCAACGCTGGTCAAAAACCAGCTAAAAAAAAGCGTTTGCTCTATCTTAGATGAAGATGAAGACATGGCAAATGAGGTCATAGCCAATGAAAAAAGGGTCAACGCGCTCGAATTAAAAATTGACCGTGATTGTGAATATATTTTCACTCTATTGAACCCGGTGGCTCACGATATGAGATTTGTTTTCTCTAATTTAAAAATCAATTCTGATATGGAACGGATTGGTGATTATGCTGAAGGGATCGCCAAGCTTGTTCTGCTGGGAAAAAAAACCTTCGATAAGAGCCTTATCGAAAAAATAAAACTTAAGGAGATGTCAGATACTTCCTTATTGATGATGGGAGATGTTACAAAAGCCTATTGCGAGGATAACACCAAAATCGCCCGTTCAATTTTTGCCAGGGACCTGGAATTAAATGAGATAAACAAGAATGCTTCCGACATAGCGGAAGAATATATTAAAAACAATTTGGACAGGATTCAGCAGGCTTTACTAATTGTTTCAATCATTCGAAAGTTGGAACGTGTGGGTGATCATATTACCAATATCGCTGAAGAAGTTATTTTTTATAAGGAGGCTAAAGTTTTAAGGCATATTGAAAAAGGAAATAATAATCAAAAAGAAATCTAATGAAGACTTAGTCTTTCTTTTTGCAATCCAAAAAAATTGTTTCATTTCTTTTATAAAAGAATTCGACTACACACAATCTGACCTCACAGCACCCGCCATAGGTGTACTCCTTTGCCTACGGATGCTGTAGCCGAAGAATTGCTATAATCCAAAACCCAGGTTATTATTATACATACATTCAAAATATCGGATTATCCCGTTCGATATTTGTCTTGTCGGCACTGCTTCTCATTCTGATTGCACCTTTGCCTGCAAACTCTGGCAATCCTTAATTTATTTTTTCCGCAAGTCTCGGGAACCTGACTTTCCGGTTCTCCGCCTTACTGCCGCAAGCCGGACAGATCTGCGGAGATTTATTACCGGATTAAAACCTGGAAGAGAAAAGTGAAAATTCCTGAGCTGCGAATGAGGCAAATTCTTTTCAAAGACTCTCTTAGAACAGTCATGCGCCCAGGAAAGGGAGCTAAGAAGTAAAGCTCAGAATTCAGCATCAGGAAAGCTCCCCGAGTGAATCTGGCACTTTATAGCTTACTGGTTTTTAATCATTTAGTTCGATTTTTGATTTTATACTTGTCCAAAACTGATATTTTTTATGTAGTTTTGGCTGAATTTAAAATTTTATACTTGTCCAAAAGTATATTTATTTATATAGTTTTGGCTGAATTTAAAACTTTATACTTGTCCAAAACTATATCTTTCATATTGTTTTGGCCGAATGCAATTCTTTTGCATGGAGTGAATACATGGAATAACAATGGATAAACTGATCGGTCGTCAAGAAGAAAAAAAGATATTGGCAAATGCATTAAGCTCACCAGAGGCGGAATTGATCGCCGTTTATGGGCGCAGGCGGGTAGGAAAGACTTACCTTATCCGCAATGTTTACAAGGAACGAATAATCTTCGAAATGACCGGCATCCATGAAGCGAAACTGGCCGAACAATTGCAGAATTTAAGCCTGTCTCTGCAAAATGCGATGAGCAGCGCCGTACCACCTGCCATTCCGGATAATTGGATTACAGCTTTTGATTTCCTGCGTAAATATCTCTCGACCAAACTAAGCTCACAGAAATCAGTCGTATTTTTTGATGAATTTCCCTGGATTCACACTGCAAAATCCGGCTTCCTCCAGGCATTTGAACATTTTTGGAATGCCTGGGCTTCCCGACAAGCCAATTTGCTAGTGGTAATCTGCGGATCCGCGGCATCATGGATGATGGAAAATATAATAAATAACAGGGGGGGGCTCCACAACAGGATAAGCCAACAAATAAGATTGCTGCCTTTCAATTTAGGAGAGGTGGAAACCTATCTTAAAAGCAAGAGAATAAATCTTAATCAATACCAGGTACTGCAACTCTATATGGTCATGGGTGGAATACCCCACTATTTGAAAGACATGAAGCCTGGAGAAAGCTCAGCTCAATACATTGACCGATTATGTTTCACCAAAGACGGGATCCTCAAAGCCGAATTTAAAAACCTGTATCGTTCACTTTTTGACAACGCGCAGAATCATGAAGCTGTCATAAGAGCCCTGGCGAAGAAGCGGCAGGGTTTGACCAGAAATGAAATCATGGAGGCCAGTGGTTTGTCTTCTGGCGGAACAACGACAAAATTATTTTCCGAATTGGAAGAATCAGGATTCATTTCACAATATATTCCATTCGATAAGGATGCGAAGGACGCCATCTACAAGCTATCCGATGAATATTCTCTATTTTATCTGAAGTTTATGGAAGGCGCTAAATCAACAGGAGCCGGCACCTGGTTGAGGCAGTTAAACGGTGCTTCTTTCAAAAGCTGGAGTGGATTCGCCTTCGAGTCCATTTGCCAAAAACATATTGTTCAAATCAAAAAGTCCTTAGGAATTGAAGGAGTACACACGGAGGTCTCGGCCTGGAGATATACGCCAAAAAAAGGCGAAGCCGGCGCGCAGATCGATATGCTCATTGACAGGCAGGATTTGTGTATTAATATTTGCGAGATGAAATTCTCAACAGCGGAATTCGCCATTGATAAGCGATATGCCTCAGAACTCCAAAATAAAATCAACATATTTAAACATAGCACCAAGACCAAAAAGGCTTTGTTCCTCACCATGATCACCACATACGGTGTCAAAGAAAATGCCTATTATGCCGGTCTCCTGCAAAATGAAGTGACTGCGGCCGCTTTGTTCAAATGATGACTGTTGAGGCAGTAAAATTCGAGATCAAGGGATAACCGCGGGAATACAAATGAATAAAATTCTCTCAAAAACTGACCCGGGAAGCCACAGTGGGTAATCAATGCCCAAGCATGCCACTTCATATCAGGATTTATTACTTCACAGACTTGCTTTTCACCATGCACAACATTTCTCCATCATTCCTATACCATTCCACGCAGGGACTCGAATTGTCGTAACTGGGATCCTCCATGAGCACGCCGAAAATATCCTTTATTTTATCTGTTTTCGCCATCCAGTTCTTAAGGGTTTCTGACAAATAATTTCCTTTCCTGATCGTGAATGGCTCGTAACCGGGTTTCAATTCTTCGTCATCATTGAATGCAGAAACGGCCACTTTATAAATGATCTGGCATTCTTCATCCATATAAGAAATTCCGTAAAATTCCCTGCCTGCCATGCCAAAGCTGGCTATGAGTGCATCAAAGGCTTCCTTGATGCCAAATGGAAAACTATCAACGGTCTGGCAAATGACTTTGACATCTTCGTTTAAGGTATATGGTTGCATGTGCTAAAATTCAATGAAGACAAAGCTAACCACTTCAATGAAATCAGTATGGGTGCAAATGCGGCAAATTGCGGGGTTTGGAACGACAGTATTGAATTTACAACGGGAGGAGAACCGCGAAAGAATTTGAATTCACCGCGATATTTTTGAAGAGTTACAAAGCTAAACAAATGAGACAGGGCAAAGAAAAGAACTGCTCCTGGTTCGCGAATCGCTTACCAGAGCAGTGTCATAATTTGCAAACAAAAATGAGATTACTTTACATTCTTGCTGACAATCTTGGCCAATTCAAACATGGATACCTGATCCTTGCCACCAAAAACTGCTTTTAATTTAGCATCACCGTTGATCATTCTCCTGTTCTTCTTGTCCTGAAGATTGTTCTTCTTGATATAATCCCAGATCTTTTTGATTATTTCAGTTCTGGGTAAAGGCTTGCTTCCAACTACTTCAGCAAGTGTTGCACTTACCGTTAGTGGAGCCATAAAGGCCGCATTCGGTTTTCTCGCTGATTTCTTAGCGGTTTTCTTTGCAACCTTCTTTGCTGCTTTTTTCGGAGCTTTCTTTGCCACCTTCTTTGCTGCTTTCTTAGCGGGCTTCTTAGCTGATTTTGCCATGAAGTTTTGAATTTAATGGGTTAATAATTAAACGTAAGGAGTTTAACGCTTACTAAAGTACGACGTTGAACAGACAAAATTGATTATTTTATCCACAAAGAAAAACAAATTCTTAATACGGGGACTCAAGGGCAATTCCCAAAATTGGCTCGGTGACCACGTAACCGAAAAGTTGATCTCCAGGAATGGACATGTGCCCCGTTTCCAGAAAATTGATTTAGCCCCTCTGGAGGAGCCTGGGCCTTCCTCAAATATCAGAAGATTCCCTCCAGGAAATTACCGGATTGGTCAACAAAAAACCCAATGAAATGTTTTTAATAAGGAGTACATTTTGTCGGGGGTTAGTATTGCCAGAGACAAAGGAATGAACAATCTGAAGGGGGAATTTGGCTTGAATAATTTGTAATTGGGCCATGGGGGTTCCTCATGCTAAATGGCTGAAATAGGCCATGGCTGGGACTCCCAGAGGGAATAGCCCCAATCTTCAGGGCAGGCAGTAAATGGATTTGTTGGAAATTGCCTCCTTTCAAATATCTCCAGCACGACCCGGAGATGATATTAAAAAGGTCTGAATTTTTTGTATTTTCCTCTCATGAAGTCGTTATGTTTAGCCCTCTTCTTTTTCCCAGGCATGGGATTTTCTCAAAAAATTGAAAAGTATTACGATTACCAATGGCACGAGACCAAACCTAAATATGCCAGCTTCTACTCCCAGGTAGAAAAGACGGATTCCGGGTGGCATCGCAAGGACTATTATGTACAGGGCCTCAGTCTTCAAATGGACGGATGGTATGAGGACAGCTTGTTTAATGTACCCTCAGGCTCTTTTATATATCTCTACCCCAATAGGAACGTCCAGTTGTACGGGCGTTACGCACATAATAAGAAGCAGGGTCTCTGGCTAGGTTTTTATCCTGACGGGAGACTGACGGATTCCACAGTATATGCTGACGGCAAGTCTATAGGAATGAGCATCGGCTGGCATCACAATGGCATTCTTGCTGATTCATTTGTACACCGGCCCGATGGAAGTGGTGTTCAAATTGGCTGGTTTGACAATGGTAATCCTTCTTTCGCGGGCTTTCTGGCAGCAGGATTTAAGCAGCATGGCACCTGGAAATATTTCCACAAGAATGGAAACCTAAGTTCTATTGAAACATACGACCAGGGTGAACTGGTGAAGAAGCAATTCTTTGACGAAACAGGAAGAAAAATTGCCGATACCACTAATAGTGATAGGCAAGCAAACTTTCCCGGTGGCCCCGAAGCCTGGGTAAAGTATATATCCAAACATGTGTATTTCCCTTCGCAGTACGAAATTTCGAATAGCGACAAGGCCGTGGTAGTGATTTCCCTAACCATTGATGAAGACGGCAAAGTACAGGATGCCTATATCAGCACACCTTTTCATCCCCAAATAGACAAGATTGCATTGGAAGCAGTTCGCCGGTCACCCAACTGGATTCCAGCCATGGATCATAACAGGAAAGTGAAGTATAATATTCGACAACCCGTCACCTTCAGTCAGCAGGAATAATTAGGGGTTGAAATGGGAACCCAACGTCCTTTACGATTGTAGATATACACAGATGAATTAGCACTCAAATTTCTATCGGTCCCTGCTCCTGCCTTTTTTTGCGGGACAAATTTTCTCTAGCACAGATTTGCGGTTGCGCAGGCCTAAATCCACAGGTTAGCATCGCCATTATTACTTTCCCTTACCCTTTTTAAGCAGGTCTTTCCACAGTCCCGAATATTTTTTCCGGTATTTTGGATCATCTTCGGTTTCAATCAATGAAAGGGCCTTTGCGAGCAGGGCTTCGTCCGGGGAATAGTCGTATATCCGGCGAAAGACCTGCAAGATATCATACCTGATCAGCTCGCAGTTCTTCTCAACTGTACATTCCCTGAAGCGCTTGCTCAGACGATTCACCACTTCCTTCTCCAATTCCTTATTGGCGGCCCCTATTTTCCACAATGATTGCAAGGAATGGCGAGCCGTTACAAATCTTTCATCTTTCGTGACGGCCATCAGCCTATCCAGGTCTTTCAGCATGCGCTTTTCGGGATCACTCTTAGCCAGGCTGCTCAGCAACTGAGCCGCAATGGCCCGCTCATGATTATCCTTACTCCGGAGCAGGGCCAACAAATCGTCCCACACATAATAGGCCCAGTCAACCGGCTCCTGCGTGAGTTTGATAATGTATTGGAAGGAAGCATATCGCTGGTTGGGATCTTTACCATGCAGGTTGGCAAATTCTTGTCTTAAAGTTTGATCCATAAATCAGGGTTTTGCAATGACAAAAGTCGAAATAAATTATCCTTAAAGCAAGCTCGGGAATAGTCAGGCCCTGCCCGGATAGCATCTAATAATCTTTGATTATTCAATTCGAGTCTCTACCTTTCCTCCGACAAAAATTGATCAATGAAAAAGACCCTGTTCCTCGGGAGCCTGCTCATTTTTTATCTAATATTCCCCATATCTGGTTCAAAGTGCCAGGAGGCCGTTCCGGATACCGTTAGCGTGGGCACCTATGTTACCAGCATCCATGATATTGATTTCAAGCAAAAAGAATACGCGATCAACCTCTGGCTTTGGCTGAAATACAAGAACAAGGAATTTGACTTCCTGCAAAATCTGGAAATTCCACAGGCAAAATCCGTTGCAAGGTCATTCGCAACCATTGATAGTTCGGGAGAAAAACTATACCTGCTGATGAAATTGCAATGCATTATGAAAGATTCCTGGAGAATCACCAATTTCCCATTCGACAAACAGAGGCTGAGACTTTCCATAGAAAATTCCCAGTATGATTCCAAGTCCCTGATTTTTGTACCCGATACCATTGGCAAACATTATGACCCCCGGTTTACGCTGAGTGGATGGACGATTGATAGCTGCATAACCTCAAGGGGAATAAAGATCTATGAGACCGGCTTTGGCGATGAAAGCCTGGCGAAACCACATACCGAATACAGTTCGTACAGAGTCATATTAAGTATTCATCGGGATGCCACGGGTCTTTTCTGGAAAATGTTTCTGGGAATGTATATCGCGTTCCTAATTGCTTATATCTGTTTCTATATCCATACGGATAGCATGGATTCCCGTTTTGGATTGAGTGTGGGTTCCATATTTGCGGTGATCGGCAACAAATACATTATTGATTCGGCGCTGCCCGAGTCAACTTCTTTCACCCTGGTGGATACCCTGCACGGACTTACCCTGTTTTTTATTTTCGCGGTGATATCATCCACGGCCTATTCCCTGAGACTGGTAAAAAATAACAAACAAAAAAAAGCAGCCCGTTTCGATATGGTAATGGCACAGGTATTGCTCCTGGCATATGTTATCCTGAACCTCTATTTCATTTCCAGGGCGAATGCAGGTTAAGGGTTTTTCCAATTCCATTTCATACAGGCAAACAATCATGGACACGAGACAGGCTTATAATGAATGGGCCCAACAATACGATGGGAACGCCAATAAAACCAGGGATCTGGAAGCGCGCGCCCTGAGAACCAGTTTGGCTGGCCTTCATTTCGACAATTGCCTCGAGATCGGTTGCGGAACAGGCAAGAATACGGAATGGCTGATCACCCGGGCCGGGCTGCTGAGTTCAGTCGATTTCTCTGCCGGAATGCTGGCCCTCGCCAAAGAAAAGATCAAGTCGGAAAAAGTACAGTTCATTCAGGCTGATATAAGCGCCGCATGGACATTCAGAAAACAATTCTATGAGCTCGTGAGTTTCAGCCTCGTGCTGGAGCATATTGAAGACCTCGATCATGTTCTGAAAGAGGCTGCCGATTCATTGGTGCCGGGAGGACATGTTTATATTGGCGAATTGCATCCTTTCAAACAATATTCCGGAACTAAGGCGAGATATGAATCAGAAGCCGGACAGCAGGTGCTGGAATGTTTTGTTCACAACCTGTCGGATTTTATTCAAATCGCAAAAAAACATGGATTGTATCCTGTTGACATAAACGAATACTTTGATGAAAAGGACAGAACCCGGATTCCGAGGATCCTTACTATATTGCTTCAGAAGGACTCAAAATCAGACCAAAATCAATGGACGGGAAAAATCAGATAAAATACGAAAGAGGCGTGGTCAACACCAACACCTGGGAATTTGATGATATCCGGATAGGTCATGCCATTTCCAGATTCGAAATCCCTACCAGTTTCTCTGCCAGCAGCCGGGCCGACGTTATACGCATGCATTTCGGTATGAAAGGAAACTATGATTTTACCCATAAACAACTCAATAAATCTTACAACTTCATAGGCAGTCACCACAATATCATGTATTCAAAGGAATTTGATATCATAGTGAACAATAAGACTTTGGAGCTGGAAACCTTCGGTGTTCAATTCCCAAAGGAGCTCTTTATCAAATTCACTCAAAATGCCAGTGAAACCCTGAAAAAATTCTCTGAAGATATTATTGCTGGTAAGAGCTGCATTCTCTCTGAAAAATGGGGCGCCATAGATGGCCCCATCCAGCAGTCAATACAGCAGATCATCCATTGCAGCTATAAGGGGGACCTTCAAAAATTATTCCTGCTTTCCAAGAGCATTGAACTATTGGTATTGTCGGCTGAAGCCTGTAGCCTTTCTGAAAACAGGAAGGATAGGTTCATAAAGAATGAAAAGGACAGGGAAAGGATCATCGCCGTCAGGGACCTGATCAATGACCGGGTCAGCGATCCACCCAATCTTTCAGAAATAGCCAGGGCCGTTGGTCTGAATGAATATAAACTCAAGCGGGGTTTTAAAGAAACATTCAATACTACCGTTTTTGGCTACCTGACCGATCAGCGTTTGCATTTGGCTCGCCAATTTTTGCTGGATACGGAAAAAACTGCCGCTGAAATTTCAAACGAACTGGGTTATTCAACACCTCAGCATTTTAATAATGCATTCAAGAAGAAATTTGGGATCACACCCTTTTCTGTTAGAAATAATCCGTAAAATGCAATCCCCTTAGTTTTTGACTCCCTAATATTGCGAAGCAGGCCTTATAATGGCTGCACCAATTTATCATCTTCATAAAATCAAGTATTATGGGCGAGAAACTGATCGTAGAAAACAGCATCTCCATCAAATCCCCGGCAATCAGGGTCTGGGATGCTCTGGTTAACCCGGCACAAACCAAAAAATACATGTTTGGCTGCGAGGCTCTGTCTGACTGGAAACCGGGAAGCCCCTTATTATGGAAAGGCAGCTACGAAGGCAATGAGATGGTATTCGTAAAGGGCATCATTAAGGAAATAAAACCTGGAAAATTCCTGGCATATACCGCCATTGACCCTAACTCAGGTATAGAAGATAAGCCCGAAAATTACCTGACGGTCACCTATGAACTGGCCGAAGGGAATGGACAGACTTTACTGACGGTAACGCAGGGCGATTATTCCCAGGTGGGGGATGGAGAAAAGCGATACCAACATACCCTTGCAGGAGGAGGTTGGCAACCCATATTGGAGGCCATCAGGAATTTGGTTGAAGCGAACTGAGAAGCTTAGAAATAAGAGCCTGGATCTTTCAAATATTTCTTGGGTTTTTCCATTTTTTTTCCAGCCTTTCGATGGTCCCTTTTATCCTTTCATTCCTGGTCTCTTCTCTTTTTGCCGTTACGATCCATTCCAAATATTCTTTTTTGTTGGAGAAGGAAAGGGTTTCAAAAAACGAAGCGGCTTTTTTATTTTTTTTCAGAGTCCCGGCAAGATCCTCCGGCAAAAAAACTTTTTTTGCAGCCGCGTCAATATAGTCGAAAATGGGGCGTTCCCTGGGTTTTGCTTCCTTCTTTTTGTCAGCTTCGGTCTTGAGGCGCATTCCAAATGAAGACCATGTATCATCGAATGAAATCAGGTTGATCCATTGCAGGTTTTCATGCTTCAATAATTTTTCCCAACCTTTATCCCTGCTAAGGTTTGTCTGCATACCTGAACTGCCCTTTGGGTAATAGATCCAGCAGATGATATCTCCCTTCAACAGATTTAGGACCCTGTTCAGGTCCTTTTCCATTTCCGCCCTGTTCCTGACAAACCAATGAATCTGTTGGAAGTCCTTTGCGGACTGGGAAGAACTGACATTTAGAGAGTCTGAATCAATTTTTTTTTCAAAACCCGAAGGCGCATTAATTGTCAATAGCTTCATCCCATCCCGGATGCGAAGCTTTTTCACGATGGCTGATGGCATATCTCTAATTATTTGAAGATAAATATAAAGCATCCGCCGATGAAGCCCTTATCAGGAATTGCTGTATTTGAGGGAAATGATCGAAGCTTAAATCCGGATTTTTTGAGAACTGATGGCAAAAAAAAGCAGGCAGCCTTTAACGGGTCTGCCTGTCTGAATCAAATTCCGCTGGTGGAAAAAAACTATAATGCACCAAGTTGCTTAAGGAATTTTTCAGAATTGGCTCTCACATTTGCCGGTGGGTTCATGCTGAGGCATTTCTTGAAATTCGCGATCGCATTTTTCTTGTCGCCTTTTGTAGCATAAGCTTCACCCAGACTATCCCAGGTATTTGCACTATTAGGATGTCTTTGGGTGTTGAGAATTAATATTTCAATGGCCTTGTCCTGCTGGCCGGTATTCATCAGTTGGTATCCATATAAGTTCAGTTCATTTTCCGTGGACAGATCAATGGCTTCTTTCATGATCTTTTCAGATTCGGCATCCTGCCCCATCTGTTTCAGAATACCCGACTTGACATTGAGCGTATTGAAGTTCTTGTTCATGGCGATGGCCTGATCAATCCATTTCAGACCCTGATCGTAATTGACTTTATTCTGTAGCGAATAATTTGCGGCGCCTGCAAAGCCCAGCCAGGTGAATCCGGTGGCACCTTTCAGTTCGTCGGCCGCATTCGCCATGACAATATCATCAACCTCAAATTCAATTTTCACGGGAATTTGCAACTTCTCCCAATTGAGATCCAGCTCCGCCGAATTTTTGGTTAGATTGGAAAATTCATAAGTCAGCAATTCCGTTTGAGGAATGGCACGCAATTGGATCTTGGTGCGGAGTTGATCCTGCGCCGCATTGTACCAAAAGCTTCCCCATGACCTGCTGTCTTTCGACAATATCAATTCGCCGGTATTGTCCTTATTTACCACGAAAAACAAACCATATGATCCTGCAGGCACATGCTGTCCTTCAACGGTGGCCGGGTGCGAGAAAGTTATGACCGTGTTTTCGTTTGCGCCCGCCCGCCAGGGTGCTTCGTTACCATTTCCAAATCCCTGCCTATTCCATCCGTAAGGAACCAGGCCCCCCCATATCTGACGGCCTCGTACGGATGGACGGGAATAGTTCACAGATACGGTAGAAATTCCAATAGTTTGCGATACTGTGGCGGCGGGGCTGGGGTTTCGTGGCGTGGTAACGCCCTGAGCCATTACTATATAAGAAAGAAATAGCAATGCAATACAGGAAATGGATCGCGTGAGTGAAAGCTTACTCATATTAAATGAATTTAAGAATGTAAAAAAGAGAATGCCATGCTTAAAATACAATTCCAGATATGCATAGTTCATTGATTCTATTCAGGCGGTTTGACCAAGTGCTGGAAGGCTTGAACACGATTATGTGCCTGGGACGCTATGATATACAGCAGATCATTATTCTGATGGAGAGGAGGGCTGGCCCAAGAGTTCAGTAATTATATTTATCAGCACATGCCGGGATCATTCCCTGAATTGAACAATGTATTCCGACAAATACTGGCTCGAATCCTTGTGCATATCTTTAAAAAACAGTCTTGCTTTCTGATCAAGTTTGAGGCAGGTGTTCCTATTGGCGATATCAGATTTCGAATTCAGGGGTTGTAGTGAAGGGTACCAAAGAACATGCCCAGGCTTATCCAATAATAATTGAGGACTGGACCATGCCTGTGAATTATTTCCCGTTCCCAAATCCGGATTCTTATTAAATGAAATGTAGATACTGCTTCCTTTCCAGGAAGGGCCTTCCGCTTTTGCCATCAGCATTACCCAGGCATTCAGGTATTTATTCCAACTGACCGATGGTCCCCAATAGAATTTCGACATAGGCGAAGAGGCAGGCCCACCGCCTGACACTATGGGTATTTGAATGGAAGGTATTGGCGCGCCCACGCCTTCAAATGGAGCATTAAATCCTTTTCCATCCCATCTTTTTGCCTTGCCTGCGGGGTTTTCCAGGTCTGAAATCCTGATACGTGCTACGCTGATACACTGACCGCTCCATTCAACAGTGGCGTCATAGGAGCCCGCAATATAAACGCCCGGATAGCCGTATTCTCCATAAAACAAATAGAGATAATCACCCGATGCAACCGCAGACGGATCGCCGACACCGCCGGCAAATGTTATCGAAGTATTGTGCGGTTTCAATATGAGCCTGGGCTGAAGATCCTCAATAAATATTCCTTTGTCTTCCCAGCTCCTGCCTCCATCCCGGGATTTCATGACGCCGATCCTGCATACTGCTGCCGGGGTAGCCTCCCCCGTTAGTCCCTGTGGCCAGTTCATATTGATATAGCCCTTGCCGCTGACCGAATCAAATGGTAGAGTGGAAGGGTAATTTTCATTGTGATAAACGGCATAGAGGGTTTTCCCGGATTTATCTTTTGGATCCTGGTAAACTGTTTCAAACCAGACAGCGCCATGCAGACCCTCGGTAGCCGGCTTCGCATTTGGGGGCATCAGCGGTTCTTTGAATTCATCTGATCTTCTGCTGAAAGCATCATCCGCGTTAAACCCGTCGGCATATTTGAGTTCCCGGGAATAGCCCCATAGCGGATCCTCTCCATATTTGCCAGGAAAAATTCTAAATGTGTCACCGATCCATGCCTCTGCCATATTACAGTCAACAAATGAATTAAAATAAAATTTGGTTGAAGGAACCAGTTCCGCTGCCGGTTTGGACAGACGGTCAGACTTCCGGACTGAATTAAGAATAAAATCCGCGGCCAATAAAATGACCAATATCACTATAGCTCCTTTCAGGTATCTCGAAATTTTCATCGCAAAATTTTCAATAAAGAGAAATATAGTAAGATTTTCGCATTGTACTGAAGTTTTATGGCAGAATATGGAAAGTAGAATTTTCAACGGCCCTTATTCTTATTATGCAGCATGAGTATCATTTCGAAAGCGAATTCTTCATCCTGGACTATTTCCACATCCGCGATCCGCAAATGGTTGGACTATACTTCGTTTACAGTTTTGGCAAAAAGAATATTTCATTTTTCAAATGCCTGATCCAGGGAGCGAGGAGAGCGGGCCGGAAAATATGCAGTAAATAATAAATGTATCAGACATTGACAACATACCCTGTAATGCTGCACCAGGCCCAGGCATACCATCTGAGGCGCAGCCTTTTTCTCATATCAGGCATAACGGTTATGGCCTAACCATACTGATCTTTGAAATAATCAAATCTTCACTTGGCTGGTATCCTTAATTATATTATCTTCCCTGAAGAGTAATTTCCTTCACCGTTTCTAAGTTCCTTTTAACAGCTTCTGCAACGATTTATGCCAAGAGTTGTTTTCATGAAACAGAATCGACTAATACGATACTATGCGAAAATTAAAGGTTGGAGTCATTGATCTGGTCAGCAAAGGACCCAATAATACTCTATGGGCAAAGATTATGCACGCCAACCTGGCAAGCGTCATGCCGCAGGTGGTTGCAACCTGGTGTGAGCAGGAAGGCCACGATGTAAAAATGATCTGTTATACAGGACGGGAAGACCTGGCGAAGGAATTGCCCAAGGGTGTGGATCTTGTATTCATCTGTTCCTTCACACAAGCTGCCATGCTGGCCTATGCGCTGAGTAATTTCTTTCGTAGCCAGGGCGCGGTAACCGTATTGGGCGGACCACATGCCAGGTGTTACCCCGACGACGCAATCAAGTATTTCGACTATGTTTTGGGCTTCACTCATAAATCAACCATCGCGGGAATATTGGAGAATTGTGTGCCACAAAGACCATTGGGCATTCATCTTTCGGAAGGCCGGCAACCGCAAACCTTACCGGGTGTGGTCGAACGATGGAAATTCATTGAGCCCACGCTCAAGAAAGCGCCCTTCCTCAAGATCGTTCCCATGGTGGGAAGCATGGGTTGCCCATATACCTGTTCTTTCTGTATAGATTCCACTGTACCCTACCAGCCGCTGGATTTCGACATACTAAAAGAAGATCTGAAATTCCTCCGCACCAAATTCAAGAGGCCGTTAATTGTATGGCATGACCCGAATTTCGGGATCAAATTCGAAGATTATATGGATGCCATCGCCTCGGTGGCGCCACCCAAGAGTTTTCAATTCATTGCCGAAAGCAGCCTTTCCATACTCACCGAAGATCATCTTAAAGTACTCAAGCAAAATGGATTCGGCGCCATGTTGCCCGGCATTGAATCATGGTATGAACTGGGAAATAAATCCAGGACTTCACGTATGGGAGCCAGCGAAAAACTACAGCGCATATCCGAACACGTTAATATGATGTTTAAGTATATCCCCTATATTCAGACCAATTTTGTTCTGGGGATGGACAGTGAAGAAGGAGAGGAACCATTTGAACTGACCAAGAAATTCATTGACCTTTCACCCGCCGCATTCCCGGGATATTCGCTGCTGAGCGCGTTCGGGGAAGCAGCCCCCCTCAACCTGGAATACCAGAGAGAAAACCGCGTGATAGCATTCCCGTTCCATTTTCTCAACAATCACCTGGCGATGAATATAAAGCCGAAACACTATGAATGGGTGGACTTCTATGATAAGGTGATTGACCTCACTTCGTATAGCTTTTCCCGCAAGGCGCTCCACAGACGCTTTAAGGCTACACCCTATTTCACCTCAAAATGGATGAATTTCATGCGCGCAATTTCATCAGAGGGTTATGGCCGTCTTCGCTTTTACCACAAAGTGCGTAAGAACCTGGTTGAGGATAGCTCCTTCCGGGCCTATTTTGAAGGCGAGACAACCGAATTGCCGGAATTTTACAGCAATATCATTCAGCACGATCTTGGTATCTGGTGGAAATGGCTTCCTGAGGGCGCCATGCATCATGACCAGAATGCATACCTGCACAAATCCAAAAAGGCCGTTGCCGCACAACCAGCCCCTGTTCTCGTTGAAAAATAGGAGCGCTAACTGTAAGCATTTAAGGTCGCCCATAATGCTAAGGGAGTCGGCCTAATTCGGGATCTTAGGGTTAATCCGAAAACTATGGAGCTGATTCTAATTGCAGGTCAAGAATAGCCTTCTATTTTTATGGTAATTATTAATATAAAGATGGCTGCAGGTATATCTGCAGAAAAGAAAATATACACTAGAGGATATAAAGAGAACCACCAGGATTAAAGGAGGCTCTTATTTTTTTATCACTTTTGGGTTGCTGCTTATGGTAATTTATTTGCCCCGAAAAAACAAAAACCTGCCACGCCGGTGACAGGTTCCAATTAAAGTTCTTCTTTCACGGATCAGGCCGCCTGCTTGATCTTTTTCCTGCTTCTCAGGGCAGTGCCAATGGCTGCCGACAGATTATGAAATGTGGGCTTCCCTTCAAAGCGGACTCCATTAATAAAGAATGCGGGCAGGTCTTTTACACCGGCCTGAACACCCTCTGACTGATCCTCTCTCACATACCAGCCATATTTGGAATTCATCAGGTCATCCAAAAAATGTTTACTGGTTACTCCCACTTCTCTTGCATAACCTTTGAGACTTGTTGTGCCGAGGTTACGGAGTCTTTTGAACAGGAGGTTGTGCATTTCCCAGAACTTTCCTTCCTGGGCAGCTCCGATGGCTGCTTCAGCGGCCTTGAAAGAACGCTGATGGATTTTCGTTTGCGGAAAATGCCTGAAAGTATAGCCAATTTTGCCTGCGAATTCTTCCAGCAATTGCTGCACCACTTCATTGGCCTTTGCAGTTTCAGGGCTTTCATAATCACCATATTCTACCAATAGCACTTTGGCATTGGCTTCACCTATGATGATTTCTTTAGGTGCAATGATCTTCTCTTCCACTTTCTGCTTCATATCATCTCCTTTTATTTGATCGTTATAAATTGACCCGTGGTGAAATACCACCGGCCTCTATATTTTATTCTATTAATACTCCCATTTTACCTGCCTGGTAATCGTTGATGGCCTCCCTGATTTCAGTTGATGTATTCATCACGAAGGGGCCATGTGCGGCAATGGGTTCATGGTAAGGCATCCCGCTTCCCAGGATCAGGCGACTGTCGGTGATAGCTTCTATCCGGATTCCGGAACCATCATTATCCAATTCCACCAGAGTCCGATCACCCGATTTGATTCCGTTAACCAGTATCTCTCCGTCCAGGATATATAAGAGGATATTTCTAGCGGAGACTATCTCCGTTTCAAATATTCCTCCGGATTTCATAAAAATTGTTGATAGATCAATACCGGTAATGGAGTTAACAGGACCTTTTGAGCCATCGAAGATACCGGAAATTAAATTAACGGCCAGTTTCCCATTGGCAAGACTCAAGCCAGGCATCTCTTCCTTCTGAAAGCCCTGGTAATTAGGCTCCACCATCTTTAATCTGGCGGGCAGGTTCACCCAGAGCTGAATGATCTCCAGGGCGCCACCCTGCTCTCTCATCCGGGCATCAATATCTTCCGAATGAATAATACCTTTTCCCGCCGTCATCCACTGCACGCCACCTTCCCGGATTCCACTGCTAAAGCCCTGACTATCACGGTGTACTATATTGCCCTCAAAAATAAGGGTCACCGTTTCGAATCCCCGGTGCGGATGCGGTCCGAATGGTAATCCCGCATTATGGGGCCCCAATTTATTTGGGCCATGGTGATGCAGAAGTATGAAGGGATCAATCTGTTCTATGTCTCCGGCCGGCAACGGCTGATACATGGTTAAGTTTCCAATTCTATGTTTTTCAGAACCTAAGACCCTTTTTACGGTTCTATATTTCATACCAGAATTTCCTTTCTTCTCAAATAATCCACCCAGCCTTATTCTAAACAATTATGGCGATGGATAGTTTAATTATGAGTTGTTTACAAATGATTTGATATCCTTATTTCGCAAAGGCAGTGCCACGAGTCTAAATTCCCATTGCCCCTTCTTATCTCGCTGGTTTTCTTGATTCTAATATATTCGAATTAGATAAATATTTATTGGGAATCTGCCAGATTGTCTTGTTTCTCGAAATCGGGATCTGATATTTCCAGCTGGCTGAACTTAAGCGGACCAATAAAATTCTCATTCTCATTATTTCCCGGCAAGACTGGTAATGATATCCATCAGGCGGTTGGTATAGCCGAATTCATTGTCGAACCATGCCTGGAGCTTAAGATGATTTCCCACCAGGCTGGACAGGCTGGCGTCGAGGATTGCGGAATGCGGATTCCCGATGATATCATTTGATACAATCAGGTCTTCATTGTATTGAAGGATGCCATGGAGCGGACCTTCGGCCATATTCCGGAACCATGAATGGATCTCCTGGAGGGATAAACTTTTTGACAGGACTATGGAAAAATCGGCCAGAGCCCCGCAGTCGATAGGCACACGTGTGGAAGTAGCTGCCACTCTATCCTTCAATTCCGGGAAAAGTCTTTCTATGGTATGTGCCAGGTCAATCTCCACAGGAATAATGGAAGTTGCGGCGGCTCTGCCCCGGCGAAAATTGCGGTGCGGCCCATCCACCAGGGATTGCCTTGAAGTATAAGAATGCAGCACATTAAGCTGAACAGAGTCTATTTTTGTAAGTCCCATCAGCGAGCTCAGGATCACAGAGCTGCAATTGGTCATGCAGCCTCCCGGAGAGATTATATTTTCTGTTTCAGGAAAGGACTGATGATTTACTCCCCAGATCAACAGTGGCAAATCCGATGATCCCGTGGTGGACAAAAGCACTTTTTTTGCTCCGGCCTCCAGGTGTTGCTCAGCCAGTTTTCTGCTGGTAAATCCTCCTGTACATTCCACAACCAGGTCCACTTCCAATTGTTTCCAGGGAAGTGTTGCGGGATTCGCGCTATTCAAAACAGTTATGGATCTTTTTCCGGTTATGATCTTATCCTGTTGTAAATCCAGGCTACCCTGGTATGGGCCCGATATGGAATCATATTTCAGGAGGTATAGAATATTTCCTGCTTCCATGATATCATTCACAGCTACCAATTCATGCCGCTCGCTATCCAGCAATAATTTGAATAATAGTCTTCCAATCCTGCCCATTCCATTTATCGCTATTCGCATAAACCAAAAATTTTCTTTTAGGGGTGCAAGTTCGTTCAATTGTGGAATTCATCCGTCATAGGGAGATCAAATCTTTCTTTTTTTGCCGCGCCATGAAGTAGAAAAGGGTTCGGTTCAAAATGAGGGTGAAGCCTGGATGCCGCAGAGCCTACATTGGTTTTTTTCCATTGTGAAATCGGGTTATTACCATCTGAAATAAGTGAAAATCCGCTAGGTTTGGGCAGAATTAGTCTTACTATGAACGAAGGAAACAAATCTGAGATCCGATTTCTTGAAGGGCCACAATCCCGGTGGAAGGAGTTCACCATGATTGTGCATGTCATGATAGAATTTATCAAGGGCTTTCGAGCCTTGCATTTTGTGGGGCCCTGCATAACGGTTTTCGGATCGGCCAGGTTCAACGAAGATCATGAATTCTATAGCTTGACCCGAAAGCTATCCGGTGAAATCGCCAAGTTGGGATTCACGATCATGACCGGCGGAGGGCCCGGCATCATGGAAGCGGCTAACCGGGGCGCAAAAGATGTAGGTGGAAGGTCTGTAGGATGCAATATCATTCTACCACATGAACAAAAACCAAATCCCTACCTGGACAAATGGGTGAACATCCGCTATTTCTTTGTGAGAAAGACCCTGCTCGTCAAATATTCTTATGCTTTTGTGGTGATGCCGGGTGGGTTTGGCACCCTGGATGAATTCTTCGAGGCCCTTACCCTGGTGCAGACAAAAATGATCAATGAATTTCCTGTCATCATATTCTGCAAAGAATTTTATAAGGATTTATTAGAACATATTGAAAAAATGAAAGAGGCCGGAACTATTTCAAGGGCTGACATGGACCTGATATTTGTTACTGATTCCATAGAAGATGCCATCGCTTATATCAAGGAAAAGTGCATCCGGCATTTTGACCTTCATTATGCAAAGCCAAAACCCATTGGATGGCTGTTTGAAAAAAATTCCATTTGAAAATAGCTCTGCATCCAGCCCGACCCATTGAATCGCATGATTCATTTCCACAATGTTTGAAGGTTGCCGTAAGACCAGTGAGTGAGCTCATGTTAAAAGGCGGGCTGGGTCATCGTTTGAAGCCATTCTTCCAAGCGGGGAAAGGCGATCTTAAACCATTCCGTGTATTTATGGGGGTGGGTGACCATTCCTTCCCTGATATCAGCCGGTGATTTGAAGCAATAGTCAATGATCTCATTCTTATCCGGAACAATTTCTCCATCGTATTTGCCAATGAAAACGTGGTCATATTCAAATTCGGTGAGGCCATTGGCGAAATTCGTCTTATAAATAAATTCAAAAGCCTTTTGTAATGGAATTGAAAATCCCAATTCTTCCATCAACCTTCTCTGCGCGCCTTGCAACGGTTCTTCTTCGGGCCTGGGATGACTGCAACAGGCATTGGTCCAAAGCCCGCCGCTGTGATATTTGTTCAGCGCCCGCTGTTGCAAAAGCATCTCACCCTTACTGTTGAATATGAAAACACTGAAGGCCCTGTGCAGGAGGGCTTCCTTATGTGCATCCAGTTTATCACTGGTACCTACCGGTTCATCAGATTCATTTACCAAAACAACTTCTTCAGCCATGGCGCCAAATTAAGAAATTCTAAATACCCATACTCTACACAGATCAGGCTACACGAAGATAAGTAAGATAGAAGGATTTCAGAGGAGGTGCTGAAGGTGGTTGTCCAGGTTCAATCTATGGATCTCTGCATTTTCAGAATCGCTGGACCTGCGCCTTCAGCAACCTGCGCGCAAAATGTATCCGGCTCTTGACCGTGCCCAGCGGCTCTTGCAGCATCTCCGCAATTTCATGATACCTGAATCCTTCAAAGTATAGCAGAAAAGGTGTCTTGAAGATTGAAGGCAGATTATACACTACTTTGTAAACGTCTTTCATTCTGAGACCAGCTTCGGCCGCGTTGGCGATCGCATGCTGGTTGCTATTGAGGAGAAAATCATTACTGCTGCTGTCGAATACCGTACTCTGCCTGGCCTTCCTGCGATAATTGTTAATGAATATATTGCGCATGATGGTGTAGAGCCAAGCCTTGATATTGGTACCCACATTATATTTTGCCTCATTGGCCAATGCCCTGTACATGGTTTCCTGCAAGAGGTCCTTGGCGCTTTCCTGATCCTTTGTTAGAGTAATCGCAAAAGGCTTCAGAAAGGCCGCATTGTCCAGCAATATCCGGTTAAATTCAACTGTTGACATGATGTTTAACTTTGATTATTGTCTAATAACTCTATATTCCAATTTAAACAAGATACCGAATTGTTATATGTCTTGTGGAGTGTTTTTTGTGAATTATCCTGATCTCCTTGACAAAAGGAGGAATGCCCGAGTCCCTTATTTCATTGAAGCGCTGAAATAAATTCAATCAGCTCCTGAACCGATCTCTTGAAAAATACCCTGGGTGGGACCTTCCTATCGTAACTGCGGGTAACCGGCCCCGATATAACGATACCGGCTTGATCAACTTTTTTAACGAGCTGTTGCAAAAATTTCTCCATATTGAAACTATGTGAAACGGCCGTAAGGTGCGAATAGACATAATCGGGTTTCTTCATCTTCACCATATATTCAATATCATCGAGCGGCACGCTGGCGCCCAGGTAGAATACTGAAACACCCCGGCATTTGAGCAGGTAATGGGTGAACAGGAGCCCCAGTTCATGAAACTCAGATTCGGGAAGGAACAACAGCACCGATTTATTGACCTTGACATGCGACACGCTGGTTTCAATTCCCACGATCATCTTCTGCCTGATTATATTGGTCACGATATGTTCCTGCGCCGCATTCACATGGCTTGTCAGCCAGAGAATACCAATCCGCACGAGAAAAGGAAATATGATATGGGTGATGGTTTTTTCAATCCCGCGGACTAATATATAATTATCCAGGATCTGTTCGAATTCTTCCAGGCGCAGGTCCACCATGGCATGAATCAGGTCATTCACAATCCGCTCCTGCTGGGCTTCCACATTAGTCAGCGCCAGAATTTTTTCCCGGATTTCCGTATCCGTCATCCTGGCGATATGCGAAATCTTGTAGCCGAATTTATTGAGCAGGGAAATGTTGAGGATTATTTTCAATTCCTGATTGCTGTAATACCGGATATTGGTTGAGGTGCGCTGGGGTTTCAGAAATGAATACCGTTGTTCCCAGATTCTGATGGTATGGGCCTTGATCCCCGAAAGATTTTCCAGGTCCTTTATGGTAAAAGCTTTCATAAAAACCTATACAAATGCCGACGAAATTTGTTTAATCAAAACAACAAAAAATTTCACAGAATTTCTACAAATGGGCGGGATTAGATTGTTATTCCGGGGATTTTAACGATGACTCCTGCTAAGCCACAGGGAGACGGGGTGATAAGCAGGGGGCTCCTACGGAGCCAAGCGAAAATTGTCGGACGCGATGATATAAACAAGGACTCCTATGGTGCCAGGGGGATGTCGTCGGATGGCGGTGTTATAAACAGGGGGCTAAAATGCGAAACCAGAATTACATTAATATCCAATCGAAAAATTTCATGCTCCGGAGGTGCCTCCTAAAAATACATTCTCGCCAATTGCGATTCCGGAATTGAATTGCCGTCGATTTGTGGAATTTAAACCAACGATCCGCCTCATGATTATAAAATGGAATTAGGGAAATCATCGCATGGCGGGTTATAGACAGCGGGCTCCTTTGGAGTAATCGGAGATGATAAAATGACGCAAAAAAATGGGGGGGTGTAGAGATATCTTAGCGAAAAATCTCTATGTCTAAGGGGAAAAATCCCGTGCTCAAAAATAGTGGACCGATTATAAAAATTCCAATTTTGATAAGAATGACCTCAGAAGAGGCCAGCAAAAAAAATAGAAATGGCCAATACCTATTCCCAGATTTATTTGCAATTTGTTTTTGCCGTAAGAGCCCGGCAAAATCTCATACCAAAGGAGCATAAAGAAGAATTGCATAAATACATGACAGGCCTGGTTCAAAATCGCCAGGCAAAAATGCTTGCCGTTCATTGTATGCCTGATCATTGCCACCTGCTCGTGGGGTTTAAACCAACGATTCTGATTTCGGATTTTATTAAAGAGATTAAGGTAGAATCCAATGAATTCATAAATGGTAAGAAATGGATTAACGCCGATTTCAACTGGCAGAATGGATATGGTGTATTTTCCTATTCTCATTCACAAATTGACCGGATCGTCAAATATGTGCTGAACCAGGAGGAACATCACAGGAAAAAATCATTCCGACAGGAATATCATGATTTATTGAAAGAATTTGAAATAGCATTCGAAGAGAGATACCTGTTTAATTTTATTGATTGATTTTGCTTGATTATCCCTATGATGAATGATTTTTTACAGGGGGCTCCCATGGAGCCGGTCGGGGTTTGTCGGATGGCGGGTTATAAACAGGGGGCTCCGATGGAGCGAGTTGGGGTTTGTCGGATGGTGGGTTATAAACAGGGGGCTCCCATGGAGCCGGTCGGAGTTTGTCGGATGGCGGGTTATAAACAGGGGCTCCATCGGAGCCTCCTAAAAAATACAGTTATGCCAATTGCAATTCCAAAATTGAATTGCCGTCGATTCGCGGAATTTAAACCACCGAACCGGAGGCAGAATTTAAAAGTGGGGATTAAGGAGAGATTGATTCGTGAAGACAAGATCAAATGCACACGCTATAGCTGCTGATTGAGCAAAGTTCTGTTGCCCAGCAATTCACGGGCTTTCCGGGCAAGAGAAGGATCCCGGAGAAGTTGAAGATGCTTATAATGGTGCAAGTCTGTGCCTAACAGATCAACCGACTTATCCTTGAGTAGTCTGGCCGCGATTTTAGCCACATTCTTGCCATAATATCCCATTAAGGACAGGAGATTTACCTGGAACAGGCAACCCGCATTTTTCAGATCGCCGTAGATCGAGGGTTGGTGATGAAAATAAATATAACGTTCGGGATGGGCCAGTATGGGCCGGTAACCCTTTATCTGCAACGCAAATAATTTTTGTTTGTAGTCAATTGGTGGACTCACAAAGGAAAATTCTACCAACACCAGATTGTCTTTGATGGTTAGCAGGGCTTCATTCCCCTGCAGGAGAGAATCAAAATAATCATCCAGCAAATATTCAGCGGCTGCCCTGAAATCAACCACAATATTTCGCCTCTTCAATTCCAGTTTCACGGCTTCGCAACCCTGAAGTATCTTCTCCCTGCCATTCTGGTACATACCAGACATCACGTGCGGCGTTGTGATGATGCTGTGGTATCCCAGTTGCATCATTCCTGTTATCAGGCCAATGGACGTATCCATATCCGGAGAACCGTCATCAATTCCAGGAATCAAATGCGAATGCATGTCGGCATTCAGAAAACTGTAGTCTGCGGGGGGAGCTTGCTTTTTTTTGAAGAGAGGAAACATGGGGGAAGGAGTCAATAGTCAGTAGTCACTGAGAAACGAAGTTCGACCTCTGGTGGATTGGGCATTGGTCATTGGTCATTGGGTCATTGGGTAAGGGCTGTTCGGGAAACGAAATCTTCATATACTTGTGTAATGCCTTCTTTCAATTCAATTCGGGCCTTCCAACCGAGACTATGCAGCTTAGTTACGTCCATCAGTTTGCGGGGAGTGCCGTCGGGTTTTGAGAGATCATGCTCTATGGCTCCTTCATAGCCTACAATTTCTTTTATAATCCGGGCCAATTCCCTGATTTCTATATCTTCTCCGGTCCCCACATTTATGAATCCGGGTTCATTATAATTTTGCATCAGGAAATAACAGGCATCAGCCAAATCATCCACATGCATGAATTCACGACGTGGTAAACCCGTTCCCCAGATTATTACTTTAGGAGCATTGGTTAGCTTGGCCTCATGAAATTTACGGATCAGGGCCGGCAACACATGTGATTTCTGAAGGTCATAATTGTCGTTGGGCCCATAGAGATTGGTGGGCATGGCGGAAATAAAATTGCATCCATATTGTGAGCGGAAAGCATCACACATCTTAATTCCGGCAATCTTGGCGATGGCATAGGGTTCATTGGTGGGTTCCAGTTCTCCAGTCAACAAATATTCTTCCTTCAAAGGCTGGGGCGCCAGTTTGGGATAGATGCAGGACGATCCCAGGAACAACAGTTTCTTCACCTGGTACTGATACGAAGCATGTATCAGGTTGCTTTCGATCATGATATTATCATAAATGAAATCGGCACGATAGGTATTGTTGGCCAGAATGCCACCCACTTTGGCGGCCGCCAGGAATACATAGACCGGCTTTTCCATCGCGAAAAAATCATGCACCTCCTGCTGTCTCCGCAGGTCCAGTTCCGAAGAGGATTTCAGGAGCAGGTTTCCGAATCCTTCTCTTTTCAATTTCCTCAAAATGGCGGATCCTACCATACCCCGGTGGCCTGCGACATATATTCGGTCCTGTTTATTCATCGTTTAGTGGTGATCGTTATTAAATGCTTCATTTCTGCAGGTCTCTCATTCAAACTGGTTCCTGATCTCAAATCCCGAGTCTTTCAGCAGACGTTCTCTCCTGAACAGGTCAATATCAGACTCCACCATTTCATTCACCAGTTCTACAAGGGTATATTTAGGTTTCCAGCCCAATTCGCGTTGCGCTTTGGAAGCATCTCCAATAAGCTGGTCAACTTCCGTGGGGCGGTAATACCTGCTGTCCACGGCCACAACTTCTTTTCCTTCTGCGACCACGAAATCGGGATTGCTGCTGGATACCACGATTCCCACTTCATTTTCGGCCCTGCCTTTGAATTTCAGTTCTATGCCGACGGCCCCGAATGCCATCCTCACAAATTCCCTGACTGCCGTGGTAATGCCGGTTGCTACCACATAGTCCCGGGGTTCATCTTTCTGCATCATCAGCCACATGGCTTCCACATAGTCTTTCGCGTGGCCCCAGTCCCGTTGCGCATCGAGGTTGCCCAAATAGATCTTATCCTGCAATCCCAGCGCCATCTTGGCTACACCCCTGGTGACCTTACGGGTAACAAAGGTTTCGCCGCGCAGGGGCGATTCATGGTTAAAGAGAATACCATTCATGGCGAACATACCATAGGCTTCACGGTAGTTCACGATGATCCAATAGGCGTAGAGTTTCGCCACGCCATAGGGAGAGCGCGGATAGAAAGGCGTTTTTTCCGACTGTGGGGTTTCCTGAACCAGGCCATACAATTCCGAGGTGGAGGCCTGGTACACCCTGGTCTTTTTGGTAAGGCCCAGCAATCTAACGGCTTCCAATATGCGCAGCGTGCCGAGTCCGTCTGCGTTGGCCGTGTATTCCGGTGTTTCAAAGCTCACCTGCACATGGCTCATGGCGCCCAGGTTATAGATCTCATCCGGTTGCACTTCCTGAATGATGCGGATGAGATTGGTGGAATCCGTCAGGTCGCCATAGTGCAGTTTGAAATGCACATTAGTTTCATGGGGGTCCTGGTAAAGATTGTCGATCCTGTCAGTATTAAACAAAGAGGTTCTTCTCTTGATGCCGTGAACATTATATCCTTTCTTAAGTAGCAGGTCTGCCAGGTAGGCTCCATCCTGTCCGGTGACGCCTGTTATGAGTGCGGTTTTAGGCATGGTGTTATTTGAATATAAATTGAGTGATTTTTCTTAAAGGTTTCAGGTATAGTGTAAAGAAATAGGGCTTCAGTTGATTTTCCTCCCAGGCCAGCCTGTCTTCCCTGTTTGCACGGAAGCGGTTGCCGAGTGAGGCGTTGCTCGCTCCGCCCGTTCTCATCTTCACAATGGTTTTGGGCAGGTATTTAATATTGAATTTGTTTTTCACAAATATCCGCAACAATAATTCATAGTCTGCCGCGGTTTTTAAATTACAATTAAAATTACCCACTTTCTCATAAACACGTCTGCGAACGAAGACAGTGGGATGTGGCGGCATCCAGCCGTAATAAAATGATCTCGATTTGAAAGGACCCGCTTTCCAGGTGCGTATCACTTTATCCAGGTCATCTTTTTGCACATATTGTAGGTCGGCATAGCATATATCTACCGTCTTGTCATCGAATACTTCCGCCACCGACGACAATACCGTTCCATCCACATAGAGGTCATCAGAATTCAGGATACCGATCAATTCGCCGCTTGCGAGCGACAGTCCCTTATTCATTGCGTCATAAATGCCATTGTCTTTTTCAGAAAGGATCCTTGAGACATGCGGGAAATCGGCGATGACCCTGAGTGTGTCGTCACTTGACCGGCCATCTATGATGATATGCTCCACATCGGCATAGTCCTGCTTCCTCACAGATTCCAGCGTATCCCTGATGGTGGCGACGCTGTTAAAAGAAGTGGTGATGATGGAGATTTTCATTTTTTGATCAGGTTATCCTAAATTACTTCTCAAAGTTTTTTAAGCCCAATTGCAGCCATGATCTTCAAAAAATTGTTGTTGAAAATTATGGTAGGTATGAAACATACTGTGACCAGGTATGGACGCAATTCACATACACAAGCTATAATACTATTCAATTTTCCTTTCTTTAATTCTGGTGGCGGGATTTCCCTGGCTCACTGAATATGGATCCAAATTCCTGGTTGCGACTGAGCTGGCTGAAAGCACGGCATGAGAGAAACAGGTAACACCCGGACAAACCATTGCTTTCGCGCCAATCCAAACGCCGTCTTCAAGCACAATCTCTTTCACTACCAGGTCAAAACTGGTTTTGGTATATTCATGATTTCCTGTCAATATCATGGCTCCCTGTGAAATACAGACATTATTGCTAATAGTCACTGCAGCCAGATTGTCGATCCATACATTCTCACCGATCCAGCTATAGTCACCAATTGAAAGTTTCCAGGGATATTTAATATTGACAGCAGGTTTTATAACAACTCCCTTCCCAATTTTTGCACCAAAAGAACGCAACAGAAAAACTTTGACTGCGGAAAATGGATTCAGGGAATTCCTGAAAAAGAGCGCATTGATGAAATACCATAAAGACCGCTTCAGCAAGGAAGCGCCAATCTCCCGTTTATACCAGGAATTTGTATAGGATCCGAGGTCAACTTTTGATTTCATCCAAAAAGCTCTCTGTATTTATTTTCGAAATCAGAATTCACATAGAATTTATCTGCGAAGCATTTGGCTCCGAAAGACCATTTGTCAAATTCCTGCTGATCCATCTGAACGAAATTTTCCAAAGCTGATAGATAGGACCCCCTGTCATTCAATGGAATTCCGAACCCGCCTTTGGATACCGTCAATTGTTGCCAAGGTGTCTGGTCGCTGATGAGTACCGGGCATCCTGAAGACATGGCTTCAAAAATAGCGTGCCCAAAATTTTCACCCAGTGTAGGAAGGACGAATAAATGATACTGTTCAAGAGTCTCAAAAACCTCATGATGCGAAACCGGTCCCTTAAAATTAACTGAGATATTCGAAGGCAATTCCTTTGCGATCCGTTCACATTTTTGGGCATAGGCCGGGTCATCTGTTTCACCATAAATGTCAAGACTGATTTTCCCCGTTCTTTTCAGCTCCTTAAATATCTCCAAAATATAGTGCAGATTTTTCTTGCGATTGATCCTGGAAATGAAGACAGAATTCAGCGCTCCGGGAGCCTTTGCCCTGCTGGTCCATTTTCCCCGGTTCAGGTTGGGAATATTTTCGGCAATGATGATCCTGCTATCTTTCGAAAAATAGTGAATAATATCCTCATATTCCTGTCGGTCCGTGGCATGGAACTGGAGTCTCCGGCTCCATCCCAGCAATTTAAAAACCTTCAGAAAGATTTTTTTCTTGAGGGTTTTTCTCTTTAGCGCCCCCGCATGCAGCATACCCCTTGGGGCAATGATCAATCTCCCCTGAAACCGGGACCTTATCAGGATCCATAAAGGGACAATGGTGAATCTGGAAGAAAACATGCTGTTGAAATATACAATATCGGGTTGAACTTGCCTGAAGATGGATTCAAGATTTTTTCGGTTCATGGCTCCAGGGGATGCATACCAGATATTTTCCTTTGAATCATTTTGAACCCATTTGTCGGTAGGGAGGCCCTTATAGGGTGTCAGCTCTCCAAGATCCCTGTCTGAAGTAAGGATATAGAAATCATATTGATCCGAAAAACGGGTGACGATATTTTTGACGGACTGTATGGGCCCTCCTGCCTTATATCCCGGCTCATACCAATCCGTGAGAATCAAAATCCTGCTTTTCAAATTCTCATATTTATACACCTTCCTGAAATATTATTCAATTGCGTTTTTCGACATCCAATATTCCAGCACCACCAGCAACCAGATATCTATCCATTTGATATTCCTGTCGCCTTTTAAGAAATCAAACCAGTAACGGCGAATAGTATTCCCGTTAAAATAGCTTCTTTCAGCGAGGCGTTCCATTCTCAATCCGCAAAAGCTTTTCAATTCATTTTTCATCCAGGAGGACCATGGAAAAACGAATCCCTGTTTTTTCCTGTGTACAATCTCATCCGGCAATAAGCCTCCAAGAGATTCGACCAATAATTGTTTTGGGTAATGGGGGTATTTTATTTTGTCGGGAATATTCAGTACAAATGATATGAGTTCGTCGTCAAAAAAGGGCTCCCTCACTTCCAGGGCAAAGGCCATGCTCATTTGGTCCGTGTCCTTTAGCAGTGTTTGCTGAGTATATCCCAGGAATTCTGCAATGCTCACCTGGCTCAGTAAGGGATATTTTTCAATCCTGGAATTTTTTTCAAGCAATTTCCTACTGATTGTATTCTGAGGAATGCCCTGTTGGTGCAGTATTTCTTTGATTTCATTATCATTGACAACAGACCTGAATATCGGGTACAGAGAAGCGATGGAAAGATGATCTGTTCTCAGCAAATCCCGCATTTTCGCCGCTCTTGGGCCATTCTTCCAAAAACCAGATTTTGAAAGTAATTTTCTTAGCATGGAAGTACGCTGCCAAATGAAGGGTTTCGACCTGAGTTTATGGTATTGTTTGAAGAAAGGGTAACCGGCAAATAGTTCGTCACCGCCAATCCCGGACAATGCAACTGAAATCCCTTCCGACTTCACCGCCTTCGATACTACATAGGAATTGATCCCATCTCCGCTGGGGCTGTCCATGGCATTCAATGCATTTTCGAGCTCGTCTAATAACGCCTTTGGCCGCAACTGAATTGAATGATGATTGGTCTTGAATTTATCTGCAACTATTTTCGCATAATGCGATTCGTCAAAATCCCTTTCACCAAAACCTATGCTGAATGTGTTTGGGGGTTCGGGACTTATTTCGGCCATCAGACCGACCACTGCACTCGAATCAATTCCACCGCTCAGGAAAGCGCCCACAGGCACATCGCTGACCAGTCTTTTTTCAACGGAATCCCGCAAGAGCTGACGGGTCCTGGTTTTCACCGCTGCAGTATCAGTATAGTCAAAATTATAATCTTGATTTTCCACGGACCAGTATGGCGCAATAAGAACATTACTATCCCGGACTGAGAGCCAGTGCCCTGCCTCTAACTGACAAATACCTTCCACAAGACTATTAGGGGAATAAACGGACTGCAGCGACAAATAATCTATGAGAGATGACTGGTTCAATTTTGCGGGTACCATGCCTGAAGCCAAAATGGCCCTGCATTCAGAAGCAAAGACAAAGAATTTATCAGTTTTGTAATAATACAATGGTTTCACTCCCAAGCGGTCTCTGACCAGGAATAATTGGTTTTCCCGGCTGTCCCAGATGGCGAAGGCGAACATTCCTTTGAAAAGTTTGAGGGAATCAATTCCGCCGCTCGCGAAGGCTTCAATCAAGGTCTCCGTATCGCTATTGGTCCTGAATTTACAGTGGCTAATTCTTTTCCTTACTTCCTTGTAGTTGTACAATTCTCCATTAAAAATCACGCGAAAGCGACCGCTGGAATCCACAAATGGCTGATTGGCCTCCTCTGATAAATCAATTATGGAGAGGCGCCGGTGTGCGAGCCCGATCGATCCATTGATATAAATTCCATCCGCGTCAGGACCCCGGTGTGCCAGGGAATCATTCATGCGTGAAAGCATTTCTTCCTGCACCCTTTCACCATCGATTCGCAATATGCCCGCTATCCCACACATGTTTGTTAAAAATTTCTTAGCTGGGTTTCCAATTCTAATTCGCCTGGGAAGACAAAGGCCTTACAACGGAATCTTGTTCTGGCATTGCATAACCCGAGATCTTTTTATAAAGTGAAAGATATGAATCCGCAATATCCTGTGGGTCGAAACGCTTGCAGTTGATCAGTCCATTTTGAACCAGTTCCTCGCGATAACTCTTGTCGTGTAGAACCCTGAGAATTCCACTCCGTATTGAATCCATATCGTAGGGATCCACTATGCAGGCAGCGTTTCCGGCAATTTCAGGCATGGATAACAAATTACTGGTTACGACGGGTCTGCCAGTAGCGTTCGCTTCAACAATAGGCATTCCAAAACCCTCATAAACTGAGACAAAACTCAAAACATCGCAAAGTGCATATTGCTCTACCATCTCTTGATCTGTCAGATTCACAAGGTTGGAATAAGTGATACCATAATTTTTCAATTGATCAATCATTTCCGACGACAAATTGCCAATTATAACGAGATGGCAACTAATTCCTTTGACAGCCTGAATCAGACGGCCCAGATTTTTGTTAGGTGTTGTCCCCACTTGAAGTATTACGGGTTCATCTTCATTAAACGGTTTGGGCACATATTGAAAAGCAGGAGAAATAGCCACAGGAATTACATGAATCTTCTCAACTGGATACTTTACATATTTTAACAACTCCTGTTTTGTAGCCTCAGAAATCACTGTGACATGGGAACATTTCCTGAGTGGCATTGTGAACCAAAAATATTTGAGAAGGGCATGTTTTAATCCTGAAGAATCAGAAAGCATGATGCAATCCAGAACAGTGAGCATGGTTTTACGCTTTTTCAGCGCTATAGCGGCAAAATGAATGTCCCCTGTTATATGGTTAACGTCTCCCTGACTGGTGAAAGCTTCCCAGATTATATATAGCCGGGGTAGAATTCCCTTACTGTAAAATCGGAATATTTTAGTTAGCGGTTCTATATATGCAGGCATCCTGCTTCTCACGTCTTTGAAAATATATTCCACGCTTCTATGGATTGGAAGGGGCTTCCGTTGAAAAAAAACTACTCTTATCCTTCTATTCATGCATAAATCTTTTATTCCTTTCCTCCTCTTCCATGAGTATATCCAATACTTCAAAAAAATTCATGTCATATTCCCATTGTAAAGCCTGCTTAGCTTTCGCGTTATTGCCATAGATATCTTCAATTTCAGTAGGCCTGTAGAGCTTACTATCGATGACAATCTTCTCCTTGGGTATCAGGAGCCGATTGAAAATATGTTCAATAATACTCCTAAGGGAAACTGATTTTCCCGAACAGATAAGATAGTCACCCGGTACAGGTTTTTGTAACATCAGCCACATGGCCTCCACATATTTTTTGGCAAAGCCAAAATCTCTTTTGATGTCTATATTCCCCACCTGCAATGACTCCTGCAGACCATACTTGATCCGAAAGGAATCACGGATCACTTTTTTCATGAAAAAATTATCGGCGCGCAAATAAGATTCGTGATTAAAAAGTATCCCACAGCAAGTAAACAATTTATACGATTCCCGGTAATTAACGGTTATCCAATGGGCTGTCGCCTTTGAAATAGCATAAGGGCTTAGAGGATGGAATGCCGTATTCTCTGTAATCGGTAGTTCAGGCACTTTTCCATACATTTCACTGCTTGAAGCCTGGTAAAATTTAATATCATCGGAGGCGTCCAGCATTTTGATTGACTCCAGCAGATTCAGTACTGAAACCACATTAAACTGGAGTGTGCCGATGGGTTGACTAAATGAAAGAGAAACCGAACTCTGAGCAGCCAGATTATAAATTTCATCAGGCTTGTAACGTTTTATTAGTTTAATAATCTGGGTGATATCAGTGAGATCGCAACCTTCCAGGATAACGCGGCCGGATACATGCAGATACTCCAGATTTTTTATATTGGACTGAGTATAGCTGCGCACCAGGCCAACAACAGTATAGCCCTTATTCAACAAGAATTCACTCAAATAAGCTCCGTCCTGCCCGGTGATCCCTGTTATAAATGCTGTCTTTGCCATCCTCTTTTATTTAGACTGTTCCCGCTCTGTCCCTGAATGTACTTATCGATACTCTTATATGCCAGAAGGTATAGGACAATTTGAAAAATGAAATGATTCTTAAGCATACCTAATACAAAAATGGAATCAGACTCAAAATAACCGACATTGGTTAAGACTGTTATTATGATGGCATAGCGAAATAGAAGATTGAGCTTAAAACTCAATATCATTATATATAATAGCGCAATCAAAAGCGCAACCAACCCGATTGGAACCATCATCCCCCATGGCCCGAAATCTATATAAGAATCTCCGAAATAGCCTATAGATATGGCCGTGCCCCTGGCCATCCCGGCAACTTTAAGCCCGGTATATTTATTTGTCTTGAGCGAGGGATCGTGGGTCCCTTTATTCGGATCCAAAAATCTTGGAATCAGAGTAAATTGTAATGCTTCACCCCATACTTTGCCGCCCTGATATTCAAAAGAACTGGGAATTCTCTTAGTAACCTGAGAGAAGAAAAAAATATATTGCAACCGGAACAAAGATCCTCGTAAACCGGTTTCAAAAGTTTTGCTGTCGAAATTCTTACCCAGGTTTATCAATTTCTCAAAAGCGTCACCGGATGATACTTGTACTCTTTGTACCTGGCTTCCCTGATTCACGAATTTCCTATAGTCTTCTTTACTCGCAGACCAAAAAATCAATAACAGAAATAATAGTAATATCAAAGGTATGAATCTCAATACGATGGATAGCTTTATGCTTCTTACGAAAGACAAATAAGCAATGATGCCGAATAAGAAGACTTCTTTGAAGGAAGAAAAATAGGTGAGAAACCCCGATAAGAATTCAAAGCACAAAATAATAGTGATCAGCAGTTTTTGTTCCTTGCGTATAACAAATAGCAAAATGAGCAGAACCAGGAATATGAATTTGAGACTGGCAAACAAAATGATGATTTGGTTCAATTGTGGCGTATTGATGGCCAGATTGAACAGAATCGGATGCAACACTGAAAAAAATACGTACAGATAAATTACCCTTTTAATAATAATCTTATTTGCTATTTTTATTAATTCCTGCCTTTGTATATTGATCCGCTTATTTTTAAGCACCAATCCTACAACCGCGACCTGTACCACTAAACCCGCAAGGCTCAAAAAGTATGTAAATTCCCCTGTGTCCGTCCTTGTCCAATAATTCATTGACCTGTCTAGATAATCCGATAATATAATTGCCGAAAATATTTGCAGCCATTGATATAAGAACCAAAATAAGACCACAGCGGGTTGGTTAAATTTCCAAAAGAATTTAATGATTAACAGCAATATGCCAAAAGACAAGAGGCTGAGCATCGGATACATTGATTGACCCGCATAAACAAGGAAAAAAGTGAAAAACAATATCCATACTCCCGTAGAAAGGTTTACTTTAGGCTGACGTCGCAAAGCGTTTTCCGGGATTTTGGCTATAGTAATTGGTATATCCATTACTTTACTAAAATAAAAGCGGCCTGGTCGCCCTTGGCCCAATGGTTTAATTCGGTTGCCATTTGTGCAAACTCACTAAGTTCCTCAGGTGAAAAATATTCTCCCAGTTCCATTGTCAAGGGAATATCCCTCTTATACAATTCACTTCCCCAAAACTGAAATGAAGAAGAATCGTATAATAATTTTTCAATGCGAAAACCCGTGTTTTCTGCAAGTTTCTTAAAGCTCAACTCAGAATGAAGAAAAAAATGCCTGGGGGCGTCAAGCTGTACCCAGTTTGTGCGATAAAGTTCCCAAGCTTCTGATACAAGTGGAATACGAACAAGGAACTTACCGCCAGTTCGCAGAATTTGATGAACGGCTTTCATTACTTCATGTTGATCCGGCATATGTTCAAGCGAATGATGCATCATTACAATGTCATAATTGCCCTTGTGTTCACCTACACTTTGTTTTAATATCTGCAACCCGTTCTTATAATGAATATTGTCAGCAATGTATGGATCAATTCCCAGAACATTCTTGTATCCCGCGTTCCGCAAGGCATATAAAAGAACCCCTGCGCCACAGCCAATGTCGAGTATCGCGCTGCTTCTCCTGATTGACAGTTCCGCTACCACCGGCAATAAAGTATCTACTTTCCCCCATTTTATGATCCTGTTTCTGATGGCCTTCCCGGAACTCAATACCAAATGATCCCTCAATCCCTTCACCACATTCTTCAGCCGGTTGTTGAAATACATTTCCGGACCCGCGAAACTATGATATTGGTCTCCCGGATAATAGGGCGCCATGTCCGCGGGAATATCCTTTATCTGTAAACACTTGCAGCGGGAACACTGAAAATATTCAAATTTCTCTCTCGTTCCAAGCATCATCTCCCTGGCGATGAACATTTCATTCCCCTGGGAATTACCACAAATAGCGCAGGTCATCACGTGGTTTGGCCTCCATTGAATAAGAAACTATTGTCCTGCTCAACAGATTTGGAAAAGTCCCGCTTTAACTTTAACCGCAGCCATCGGAAACTGAGCAGTATGATATTATCATTTTGAGACAATTCCCTGATGAATTCTCTTACAATTTTCCATTCCCCGCGCCTGACCGCCTGAAGCATGAAACTGAAATACAAAGGATGTTTTCTTTGCATGATGCAGCTCCATCCAAATTCCCTCAGTCCATTGTCCACCCTTCCCATGAGTTCATTGAATATTTTTTTTTCTTCTTTCAGGTGCCGGATATAGTATTGGGGAGAACGGCTCAACTGCCCGGAATGACTCCTGAGCCTGATCAATGGTTTTTTTATTTTCCCGATATCATAGTCTTTAGTAAGGCGCACCCACATATCGAAATCGGCGGCAATGGTCATGCTCTCATCAAAATATCCCACTTCCTCCAGTTTTTCCTTCACAATAGTCACGTTGGAAATATTTCCTGCTATGGATCCCGTAAACAGTGCTATCTTATCATGAAGGCTTCTTGGAATAGATTCCGGCGTAAAGTCCTTTAAATCGTTAGATGGAATGAATTGTCCATCCTCATTGATATGCTGCCTTTCGGAATAACTAAACGAGATCAGTGGATATTTGTGATGATATGCGATCGTTTCCTCCAGACAGTCCGGATTCATGATATCATCCTGGGTCCAGAGTTTAATGATCTTAGCCGAGGCATTTCTACATAAAAAATTCAAGGTGGGAAAAAGCCCTTTGTTGGCCTCATTCCTGAAAAGTCTTATCCGGGGGTCATGGATGCTTTCCAGCCATTCCCAACTCTCGTCATTGGAAGCGTCATCGCAGATCAGGAATTCGAATTGGGAAAAGCTCTGGGATAATACCGATTCGACTGAAGCGCGCAAATATTTCATGCCATTATACACCGGCAGCACAACACTTATCTCCAATTCTCCCATATAAATTTTAGGATTAACTATGCTCCTTTTTTCCAGTACACTGCAGAACGATCGATTGGCAAAATTTCATCGCTGATCCCATTTTGTTTCCTGTAGTCCTCAACCGCCTTTCTGCAACCCTCGACAGCGGCCCAATCATCCACAATTATATAACCGCCATTTGAAACCCGTGGATAAAGGCTAACCAATCCCTCCATGGTGGACTGATACATATCCCCATCCAGTCTTAGAAGAGATAATTTCGCGATAGGAGCAGTCGGCAATGTGTCCTTGAACCATCCTTTTAAAAATTTCACCTGATCGTCCAACAAACCATATTTTTCAAAATTCTTTTTCACCTGTTCCAAAGAAATGCTAAGTTCAGTTTTCTCAAAATGAGAATCGCCTTGATCTTCCGGATATTTTTCAGCATCCGGTTTGGGAAGTCCCTCGAATGAATCCGCTACCCACACGGTTCTATGGGTATCCCCCAGGACTTTCAGTACGGCCCGCATGAAAATGGTGGAACCTCCCCGCCACACGCCGGTTTCAATCAAATCGCCTTCAATATTATTGCGGTTGATCTCAATCAGGCATTCTTCGATATTGTTGAGTCTTTTCAACCCGATCATTGTCTCTGCGTAGGCCGGCCAGTCCAACCCATTCAGCCTGCTGTCCTTATTGGAAACCACTTTTCTGCACAATGAAAAGCCTCTTTTGTTCAGGAATGAATCCAACTTCAATAATAGTCCTTCACGGAAGGTTCCTGAATTCCTGTATATCGGCTTATATTCCGCCTGATCGGCCCGATGAAAATCTGTGAGGGTCCACTTCAAAAGATCCAGGTATTCTTTACCGAATTTATCCATCTCAGTTTGATTTGGGTAATGCTGTTATCAATAATTCAATACTATCCGCGATATTCCTGAAACTCCAGTTCTCTATGATCCTTCCTGATTCTTTCCCAAATGCTCCGACCATTCTCTTGTCTTCAAATCTTTTCATTTTCTCTAGCAAATCTTCCCTGTCTCCGGCCTTAAATACATAGCCGTTCTTCCCTTGTTCAACCAGGTCGGTCGCGGATCCCACCTTATCGCTTGCCAATATCGCCCTGTCACAAGCCATTGCTTCATTGACGGCAAGCCCCCAGGATTCACCTATTGAAGGCAGGACGAATATGTCGCCAAGCCTATAGACAGCCGGCATCTTTGACTGATTTTGAAAGGGCAGTCTTTTGATCCTCTGATCCATCCCGGCAGCGGCATCGACTTCATTTTCCAATTTTCCGTTACCTGTAATTATCAATCGAAAGTTGTTTCCCTGCAATTTTTTAAACGACTCAATCAACAAAAGTGGATCTTTAGTCGCTTCCAATTTCCCTGCATATAGAAATACAATTGAATCTTCTGGAATGTCCAGCTCTCTTTTCCATAAATCAATTTCCTGATCATTGTTTGAATTCCTGAATCTTTCGTTATCCACAGCATGTGGCGCAAAGACCAGGCGATTCTCCGGAACTCCATGTTTCAGGAAATAGTTCTTATTGTTTGTTCCAACATAGAAGGCGTAGTCAATATGTTTGTACACCCATGTGAGGAAAAATCTCCGGGCAAGTTTTTTAATGACTGCCGATTCGCCCAGGAGTGTGGAATCTCCACGAAATAGGACTGGAATTCTCCCTTTGAAATGCCTCATGGCCTGGAGGTGGCTGCGATAATTCCAGCCAAATACCAGGACGGCCCCTGGTCTCCATTCTGTAATGGAATTAATCAATTGGGGATTTCTCACTTTCCAAAAATTCTTGCCATGGCTGCCATTGTTGGACACAAATTCGTAATCATATTCTTCCAGCAGGGCAATATCCCATGAAAATGATTTACCGAAACCCTCGTCATATTTTTCGGCGCCTCTTTCCCAGGTATAAAAAACCTTCACTGTTATCTTCCCGTCACGTGCCAACAGCGCAAACAATGGAGCATAGTATTGAATGGGGTGCGTGGTTATAATTGCCAGCCTCATCTGCTTGTCAAATCTCCCTGTTTAACACCGAAAATTTGGGGGCGCTTTCGATCCGTTGTTCTACCCAGGATTGGTCCCGGATATATAATGTATTACCTGATCCTGAAAAACTGCTTATTGAAATTAATTTTCTTTCGAATGGCAGGTATGCATTCGGAGAGAATCCGTATGAAAGCAGCAGCCCATGAATATCTTCTTCCCTCACACCAAAGGAATGGCAGAGACCATTTAATTCAATCAGTACGGCTTTCAATCCCGAACCAGATAATAGCTGTTTGCCGCCCTTCAACACTTCGAGTTCAAATCCTTCCACGTCAATCTTGAGTAATACCGGTGAAAGCCCTTCAAATAATTGATCCAGGGTAGTGACATCTACTTCCACAGTATCATATTCCTTCTTCATAGACGCGGTAACGACATGATTGATGGTATCGAAATTTTTTGTAAACGAGAGTTTTCCATTGACTGAGCCGACCCCACAATTCCGCAATTGAACCAGGCTTTCAATATCATTTATCGCTACGTTATGCTTCAGGGATTGGAAAGTGGAAGGAATTGGTTCAACAGTAATAGTTCTTGCATGAGTTACGGCAGATGCCAAGACTGTGTAGGATCCGATATTGGCTCCTATATCGCCAAAAAAGTCGCCTTCCCGAAGCAGGTGGAGGAGGAATGCCATATCCTCAAATTCGTGCAAGCCCGCGTACAAATTCCCCGTAGCCCCGGACATTCCCTTCCTGATGATTAATTTGCTGTCATTCACAAAGGGATAGATGAATGGATAGGGAAAGGTCCTGCTTACCCATTGCCATTTTAAGAATCTCCAAACGGCACTGAGCTTATGGTCCCTGGTAAGCGGATGGGTAAAAATGAAACTGAGTATTTGTCTCAATGCCTTCATCAACTACAATGTGCTCTTGTACCAATCAATGGTCAGTTGAATCCCTTTTTGCATGCCGACCTTGGGAGCCCATCCCAGTTTCTGATGTATTTTTTCAATATCAATCATTCGCCTCCTGATATTATCAATATCCCTTTCAGGGATATTCTCAACCTTAATTCCAGGCGCATATTGCCTGATAAGTTCCACCAGTTTGTTTACAGAAGTCTCTACACAGGTGCCAATATTGAATACATCACCGTGGGCCATTGGATGTGCCGCTGCGAGTATGGTTGCGTCAACCGCATCAGTAATAAAAGTGTAGTCCCTGGTTTGTTCACCATCCCCAAATATTTTGAGGGGCTCGCCAATTAAAGCATGGTGGACGAATTTACCCAATACGCCGCAATAAGGATTTCGGGGCGACTGTCCGTACCCGAAAATATTGGAATACCTGACTACGGATACAGGGATATTATAATTTCTATTATAGATGAGTGTATAATGTTCTCCAAGCAATTTTGTAGCGGCATAATTGCTTAAGACGCGGGTGGGATCTTCTTCGCTCGCGGGCAGCCTGGTTGAACTTCCGTAAACGGAGCATGAAGATGTATAGAGAAAACGTTGCAGCTTGGGCAATTTGGTTGATCTTAAATACTCCAGTATTTTCAAAGTGCTCAGTGCATTCACATTCAGATCGTCGAATGGAAGGCTTCCCGAAGCGGCGATTTGAATACAGGCCAGGTGAAATATATAATTCACGTCCTTCAGCAGGGGAAAGAAATTTTCAGTATTCAAAACGCTCATCCTGTGAAATTCCACCTGGCTGGCTACTTCGGAAATTGCTTCCTCACTGCTATTGGAGCAGTCATCCACCACAATCACTTTGCATCCATAATCTTTACACAGGGTCTTTACCAGGTTATGTCCCACGAAGCCCAGACCTCCTGTCACCAATACTTTTTTCCCTTTTAGCAGTTCATAATATTGTTCGTTCATATAGTTAGTGCCTTTTTGATATTGTCAGCAAAGATCTTTGTCATTCCCTCCGCGGTATGGGTTTCAAATGAGGGATGGTGTTTATCGATGGGCTGAAAATTCTGTCTGTTCAGGATCAGCCCGGCCATCCTGTTCCTGAGTTCTCCAATTTTTTCCTCCGGAGTTTCGCCCGGGGTGTCGGAATATTGAACCAGGAACGGGTAATTCAGGCTGCGCAGAAATTCCGCCGGAAATGATTCCCTGTGCACAAAGGCGATAAATGGTTTTCCGCTGGCGACCAGTCCCATCAGTTTGGAGGCGGCATAATATACGGTCATGTCGCCAAAGATTAAGAGTATATCGGCATTCATGGTCAATTCCAATGCTTTCCGGTAAGTGACCCGGTCCGGAAACTCAGTAACAGTATCGTTCAACTGTAATTCATCGATAATATTTCTTAACCTCGGTTGGGCGAGGCCCTTACCTGCATAGGACGTGCCAATGAATTCCACCTGCAAGCTTTCATGGGTGGCCAATAATTTAATGGCATTTAGCATTGCCTTTACCACTCTTACCGAAGCATCGGATACGGCGCCAATATAACGTACCAGGGTGAATCCCCGACCTCTTTCTTCTCCGCCCGCGAAGCTTGCATAGTCATTCAGCTCCACCCCGTAAGGCAGGGCTACCATTGTTTTGGACCCGACTGAAGGGTATCTTTTGACCAGATCATTTAATATTCCCTGCGATACTGAAAAAATAAGGGCACTGCTCCTGACAATCCGTCCCTCCAGAATTTTTGCTATCCACTGACTGGCCCTGGCTTTGAAATTTTTTTGCTTCAGCTCAAAAACCCAGGGGTCGATATAATCAATTGCATAAGGGACTCCGGTAATAAATTTCATGAGCGGGGCAATGAGCAAGACGTACCAGGGCGGAACAGGGTATAACACCATGGCCGGCTTTTTTCTTTTTATTTCACGTTTCAGCGTGAAAAAAAGAAAGGGCAACATACGCAATCCAATATCACCGATCCCCCATTTGCGCGATTTATCCTGGTCAATGCATTTCACCCTTACTAATGCATAGTCCTGCCCCACCAATTCCAGCATCCAGGGATCGGGGTTTTCTTCCCGGTAATGCTGATCAACTGTGAATATCACTGGTTCCAGGCCGAATTCCCGGAGATGCGGAACCAATAAGCGGATCCGCTGAGAAGGAGGCAGGGATGATGGTGGAAAATAAGGCGCCACGATATAGATTAATTCAGCCGTTTCAGATTTGGGATCATTACTCATAAAATTCTTTAGCTGCCCGCTGAGATCTATTACGCAATCAGGCCATCATAGAAACTTAACATTAATTGCAATGGGGCCTCAAATTCGAATAATTTATTCGAAGGCGTATCGTATTCTTTCAGCAAGTTCCTTTGGGCTCTGTCCATTTTCGGCAATCAGTCTTGTTTGTTCCCTCCAATATTTGATCCTTTCTGGAGACCTGGCTTCAAGATGCAATATCGAGCTCATTTCTCCTGGGCTGTCCGCAACTAATAAGCTTCCTTGTTCCCATTGATAGCCCCTCATTCCCGCCGTGGTTGTAATGATTGGCAGCCCCCAACTAATAGCCCTGGCCAGTTTTGTGGATGCCCCCGTGGAATACCACCAAACAGGATTCAGGAAGAAAGACCAAGTAGCGACTTCTTTTTCTAAATCTTTATCAGACAATTCACCGAGGTAATTAACAAATGGAAAATCATTGCGGATTTGATCACCATATTTTGGAGGGGCCCCCACTAATCTGAATTCCAAATCCCTATTATTCCTGGACAACTCTTCCAACAAGATGGTTACTCCCTGTAAATTGGGAGGATGATCCAGCCTCCCTACAAAACCAATCCGGCCAATGACCGGCTCATGATGGAGGAAATCCTTATACAATTTCCTGGGAAGAAATGCTACCCTTCTGGCTCCAAACCAATTTTCAATCTGCTTTTCTGTTTCAGATATTGTAACAACAGCATCCAGCCATTTTACTCTATACTCTGCTTCAGTTGCAAGCAACATGCCCAGCCTGATTCTATTCATTATTCTCCTGTAAAAAGGCTGCTTGTCAATCGGCTTAGTGATAAGATGCAGAAAATCACCTGAATGATTTCCATGAGACAAGAGGATTACTTTCACGGTATTGCCAAAACGCTTCTTCACCGGCTTCGCAAATCTGACCGCAGTGGCCATATTGATGAATACTATTTCGATATGATTTGCTTCTATATAGCTTAAGAGCGCAGGACTTTCTTTTTCTATGTCAAATGCATAATAATTTTCAAGCCCCAGTTTTGCCATGGCCCTTTGAAAAATATTTTTGGTGTATGGCACATAGTAATCCTGCAATTCTATTTCCTGAATATCTACCAAGACCTGATGAAATTCCTGGGAGCATAACTGAACCCCGCCGGTAATTTCCGACCGCAAAGAACCATAGTGGGTTAAGAAAATAGCATTATAACTCATGAATATTATTGAGCAACATATCTATTTTGGGGGGATAAGAATGTAGCATATGCTGCAATAGCACTCGGTTCAAAACCTTGAATTATTCGCTTATGGACAATGGCCAAACTAATAAATGGTATGATTTTTTGCAATAAATGTGTGTGAAAAATCCAAGTAATATTTTCGTCAATGGCTCAGTTCGATCAGATTATTCAATTACATAAAATAATCAAAGATATCCGCTATGATTTGCCAATATTTTGAAGTATTCCTTCGATTTTAGCCAATTGGCGCTCATAGCTGTTGTCAATAGCATAGGCGATTCTCTTCTTCTGCATTTCGGGAGAATTATAATATTCAAGGTTTTTGACAACTTTATCAAATAGGGGAATTATTTTTTCATTGTCGCCATCTTCACACATTTCCAGCAAACCAAGATTCTGATAAAATGATAAGCGACTTGATACTACTACTTTGCCGGAACTCAAATATTCGAGGACTTTATGGGAATTGTCATTTTTAAAAAAAGGCGTTTCTTTATAGCATAGAAAAAACATATCAAACTCATCCAGTATGTCAGCAATCTTATGGCCAGGCATAGACCCAAGCAATACAACATTTTGCTGATTTCTCAGAAACTCAATAAATTCCTTGTCTTCTTCGTTAAAGTCGACCCCTCCAATATTGTTGTCGATTGCGCTAAATGGTCCTATAAAATAAAATTGTATCAGGCCATGACTGGTAATTAAGTTTTTTACAATCTCCCTTTCAAGAGCATTGATAAGCAAGTTGCCTATGTAACAGACCTTTATTAAATCCTTTTTCTTATAGCTTGTATCCCTTTGCAAAGCATTGGTAACAAAAGGTTGTGACAAGCCATGGTTAATGAAATAAGAGGGTATATGCAAAGGCTTGAGGCGATTGATGCTATGGTCTGAGACAGAAATCAATATATCGGCTTTTTTGCGGTCATTGCTTTTAAATTGTACCATGTCAACAGGTTGAAATATTGACAAACGGGTATGAAAAATTCTCAGATCAGGAAAAAGGTTGGTGCAATTAAAATCCCATACAATATCTGGAGACTCCTTCATTTTTTTGAGTATGCGTTTGACCTGTATCCTCATCAACAGATCGAAAATCTTTTTTGCATGAAATTTAAGAATGACAGGAAAAAATGGTTGGTATTTTATAATGGTCAAACCTGGATACTCTGGGATTGGGATGAGTTTTATTTGCCCCGGTAACAATTCGTTCTCAATCGGACTCAGGAAATAAACCGTATTGCCTCTCGCAGTCAATGCAATAGCATAGTTATGCTTTGATATGAATAACTTACCCCAGGATTCTGGCGAAATAATTAGAATAACCTTATTCTTAAGTTCCATTTCCTGTAAGAAAGCTATTAGCAAGTCTTTTTATAGGGCGAAGCGGCTTGAGAAATGGGTATTTTTCAAAGATCCCCTTTTCGATTTCAAATTCATTATGCTCTCTACGTGGAGTTAATAATATTTTTTCAAATTCCTTATTAGACATATTGAATTTTTTCAACACAAACTCGTAGTCTTCCAAGAGCTGGGCACTCTCATATATGGGCTTTCTTAATTCTTCCAATGCTTCTTCCTTCTGCATCTGTCCACTAAATATCAGGTTCGAGAGGTGCGCCTTCCTTTTATCGATTCCGAATTTTACAGGGAGTATATACCCTTGGTAAAACCGGGTAAAAATTGATTCGTAATGTTTGCCGCCATAATCCCTCCAGGACAATTCTGAAATAATTGTTTCTTTAACTTTTTTCTTATTATAATCAAGGTAGTTCAGTAGATTTATAACCTGAATTCCTTTTTTTTGCATATCATACCGCTTTTGTTTGGCTGTGAAAAGAGGGAAAGTCCTGAGCGGCAGCTTGCCAAATTTAGCATGAATATCCTTGATATTGCTATGGTCAGTTTTGTTCCACACCCAATAGGCAGGAAGAACACCTTCTGTTACGATGTTGTAGCCGCTTAAGATATATTTTATATCATTTTCAGCAGCAAGCCTGTAAAGTGTGCCAATAATGGCATGATCCGTCAATGCTTCAATGTCGACCACTGAGGCCTTCAGATAGGAAAGTTGCAGATCCCGGAATTCGTTCCAATCTACAACCAGTGTATATAAATCAAATCCGAGTCGTGATATGATATTCTCGATATTTTTCACCGCAAGTTCGCTGTTCCAACCATTATCAAAATGTACGATCAACGGATTAAGACCGAGCTTACTTGCCATAAGGCACAAATAAGTGCTATCCACGCCCCCGCTTACTCCAGTAATACAGTCGTAATTCTTGCCATTCCCGGCCTCTTTAATTTTGGCTACGATTTCGACGAGCTTCATTTTGCCCTCTTCCCCGCAAAAGACCTGAGCCTTCTCCTGCACCAGATATTCATAATAATAATTACAAATGCCTTTCTCATCAAAATGAATTCCCGGATCAGAGATTGTATCCATAACACTAATACTGCATTGTTGGAAGCGACGGCCTGCATTGGCTTTCAGATCATTCCTCCATCGCTGTTCATCATACATTAGCATACTCACTAACTTTTACAGGCATATATTTTTTCGATAATTTCTACCACTTTCAAACCTTCAAGCGCATTGGTGGTGATGGGGGCCCTGCCTTTAAGAACAGCCACAACATTTTCGAAAATGAAATGATGGTTTGCTGCAGATCCTTTATAAGGGCCATAGTCATTGGGCGGGTTTGCCGGCGCCAGTACAGGCATTTCATAGTCCCTGATATTACAGAATTCCACTTCATTCATGTACTGGCCACCTACTTTCACGGTTCCTTTTTCACCAATAATCGTAATGCTGCTTTCCAGGTTGCTATTCCACACCGAAGTTGAAAAATTCAGGCAACCTATTCCCCCATTCACAAAATCAAAACTCACCATCCCCGAATCTTCAAAATCAGTCAGTCCCCGGTGGTTGAATGAATTGAATTTCGCCTTCAGGTTTTGTATGTCTCCGAAAAGCCAGAACATCATGTCAATGAAATGCGAGAATTGAGTAAACAGGGTTCCTCCGTCCATATCGCGGGTGCCATGCCAGTTTCCCCTGGTATAATATCGCTCATCGCGGTTCCAGTAGCAATTGATCTGCACCATATAAATTTCGCCAAGCCTCTTCTTGAGCAGGATTTCCCTTAGCCATACTGAAGGCGGAGAATACCTGTTCTGCATTACGCAGAATACCTGCTTATGGTGGTGCAGGGCCTCATAAATGATCCGTTCGCATCCGGCCTTTGTCAAGGCCATTGGCTTTTCAATCACGACGTGTCGGCCAGACCTTAGCCCCTTCAATGCCTGTTCTTCATGCAGGCCATTGGGCGTGGCGATGCATAACACATCATAATCTATACCTGATTCCAAAAGTTCATCCAGAGACCCAAAAAATGGGGTGTCGGATTGTTCTATTTTAAGCTCCGACCTGGGCCGGATATCGCAGAGTGCTACGAGTTCACATTCGGGATTATTAGCCACAATTGCAGCATGCCGTTTACCAATATGTCCGCATCCTGCCACGGCAAATTTGATGACTCCATTGTTTTTCATGTTACAATTTCACAACAAGTTTATGACTTAATTTATATTTTTCACCGGATTCAGCGCAAATAGCAAAGCCTTCCTGGTCAAATGAAAGACGATGTCCATATTCACTCATCCAACCCACCTGCCGAGCCGGGTTACCAACCACCAATGCATAAGGAGGAACGGATTTTGTAACGACCGCACCCGCCCCAATAAATGCGTATGCGCCTACCTCATTGCCACAAATAATGGTAGCATTCGCACCAATGGTCGCGCCCTTTCTGACCAATGTCTTCTGGTACTGATCCTTTCGCGAAATGGCGCTCCTGGGATTGATGACATTGGTGAATACCATGGATGGTCCAAGGAAAACATCATCTTCGCAAATTACACCGGTATAAATGGATACATTGTTCTGCACTCTCACATTATTGCCCAAAATTACTCCTGGCGATACCACCACGTTCTGTCCGATATTACAATTCCTGCCTATCCTGCATTGAGGCATAATATGGCAAAAATGCCAGATTTTGGTACCCTCGCCTACCTGGCTTCCTTCATCAATCACTGCAGTCGGATGAGCAAAATACTCCAGGTCATTTGTCATTCAGAAAGCATTCATTTATCTTTTTACTCAAGGATTCAGGGTATAATACATAGTCGCTATTCTCAATGTTTCCGTGCACACCTATATTATTTAGTATTTCCAAGGCTAGTATGGGCTCTTTTTTTATTCTTGCAATCACATAATTCAACGAATGAAATATGTCTTCTATTTCGCGCTGGCGATTCAGTCTTTGAATATTGTCTGCATTATAGACCGGCAATATCTCGAGCATTAAGATTGGTTGATTTGTTTCGATCCATTTAAATATGCCCTTAATTACGTCTAATTCGGCTCCCTCCACGTCAATTTTTAGAATTGCATGTCTTTGTATGGGTAAAAAGGGTCCTATATTATCCAGATCAAAAACGGGAATATAATTGGAATGATGGATAGGCTGCTCTGGCCTGAAATTTTCAACAATAGAAGCACAGGGGTCAGAGACATCTTCATAGAAAAAATTTAATTTTAAAATTCCCGGTTGCCTGCTTATGCCTAAGGGAAAAATATTGCAGTTATTGTACTTATTTAGGTTTACCAGATTTTGAAGGTAATTCACGCATGTCGAATTGGGCTCAAAGCCTACATAATATACGTCACCATAAACAGCATAAGCCTTAATAAGCGTTTGCCCGAGGTTTACACCAATGTCCACAAAATAGCCATTGAATAAAGGTTTCAACCTGGCCAAAATTTGCGTCATCCAGGGTTCCGACAAATGCAGGTTTGTGAGCCCGAGTCCCGATTGGACCGGAATGCAAATTTTCTTTCCGCTCACGAGAATATAAGTCTTAAGATTCAGGTAACGCAATAACCTTAACCTGTTAAAAACTCTTATCCAGAATCCGGATCCCATATCAACAAAATTAAGAATGGAAATCTGCTTAGATTATTTTTTGAATTTGCCTACTGAAAATGATTCCACAAATTGAAACCATTATTGTTCATTTTATCCTGACTTCCAGATAGCCATAGCTTTGTCACTTCACTCAAACGTCACAAAGGGGGATGCGATCACGATCTGCCCTTTACTACAATTCTCCCTATTCCTATAATGAAGCATGAAATGGAAAGAATGCCAGATCCTGGTACCCTTGCCTTCCTGGATTCCTTCGTCTATTACCGCAGTCTAGTGCTCAAAATAATTCTTCATAGCTGGGAATATAGTTTTTCTTTCAGTTCCACGGGAGAAGGATAACTGATCAGTACCGCATGGTGTGGTCGCTGAAATACAAAGATACTTCCTGCAGCAACAGCGGAAGCGTGCCCGTCAGTCACTGCCATTCTGAAGTCGTCAATGCCCGATGCTCCACCGCAGGCTATCACAGGAATGGTCACGGCATTGCTGACGCGTTGCAGAATTTCAATATCATAACCTTCATAGGTTCCGTCCCGGTCAATTGAATTCAACAGAATTTCACCTGCGCCCATTTTTTCAAATCTGGCCGCCAATTCCTCGGGATCTTCGCGAACGATCTTTGAGCCATTGTCAGAATACAATCTATATTTTCCCAGCCAGTTCTTTTTGACGTCCATACTCACGGCTACACTCTGAGTTCCGAAACGCTCCGAGATCCTGGAAATGAATTCAGGTTGGGTCAATGCCATCTTGTTGAGGATCACTTTTTCAATACCATTGAAGAGAATCTCTTTCACTTCATCAATTTGAGTAATTCCTCCACCATAAGAAAGGGGCATGAAGGCTTCGGAGGCAATTTCGGCAATTTGCCGCAGATTGGGTTTTGTTGAGGTCCTGCTGGCGTCAATATCTAATATAGCCAGCTCATCCACTTCCTTGTCATTGAATATTCTTACAGCGTTCACCGGATCGCCCACATACCTGTAATTTTTGAACTTTTCAGATTTTACAAGTCCCGATTTGTGTATCAATAAAACGGGTATGACCCTGATGCGTTTCATGAAGGATTCAATACAGCTTAGAAAAATTTCGATAAAGGTCCATTCCAAAGCGATGGCTTTTTTCGGGGTGAAATTGCACACCTGAAATATTTCCCGATTGAACAGAAGCGGCGAAATCGTAGCCATATTTCGCAGTGGCCGTAACCAACCCGGGATCATCGCACAGCACATGATATGAATGAACAAAATAGAAGCGCGGGTTCGCGATGCCGGAATATAGCAGGCAGGAATCTGTAGGATGCACCTCGGTCCAATCCATGTGGGGTATCTTAAGGCTTGCGCTCATCTGATCTGCTTTAAACCGGACCACGCTTCCCTTGATCCATCCCAGGCCTTTTTCCCTGCCTTCTTCACTTGTTTCCATTAGCATCTGGCAACCCACACAGACACCCAGCATTGGAATTTTATCTTCGAGCACTTTTTTGTGGAGCAATTCGTAGAAATCGGAATTTTTTAATTGCTGCATACAATAGTCAAAATGGCCCACCCCGGGAAGTATCAGTTTATCCGCGTTTGCAATCACCGAAGGATCTGAACTGGCCGCGGCCTTGACTCCTATTTTTCTTAACATATTTGAAATAGAGCCAATATTGCCAATGCCATAATCAAGAATGGCAATCATGCATTCATTTTTTTATATAAAGCAATTATCCAGTATCCTGGAGTACCTCTTTTCGGCCATATTTTTTTAATGGCATTTCTAAATGCAGATGCGCTTCCATTTTCCAACTTGCTTTCATCCACTCCATTCTGATCAATAACGGATGCAATAGGTGAAATATTTACTGTAAAGTGTTCATTTTCATAACCGCATAGAGGGCAGATAGGAGATTGGAATCCTAGCACTGATTTTGAAAATAGATATTTGAAACCCCCTAAAATTTCTGTTCCGAAATATTTTGTTCCCTTAACCACGTTTTCGGTTTGTATGCATGCAAAACCAAATTCATCAAACAAATTTTCAATAGTCAGATCGTCGTAGGACCTCAGATGAAGGTCACTATTGAAGATGGTTTTGCAGCATGGACACTGAGAAATGTTTTTATCAATTTTTTCTTTGTAAGGCACACTTATCAAAATATATTTCCTTGAAACCCTCACCAATTCAGCCAGTGCACCACGATATTTATCATTCGGAATATGTTCCAATACCTGCAAACAAGAAACGCAATCAAAGGAATTTGAGTCAAGGGGAATCGATATGATGTCCCCGGCTATTTTGTCGGTCTTTACAAATGACAACGCTTTTTCGCTCCGATCAACTCCAGTGATCGCGATTCCCTTTGCGGTTCGTTGAATGAAATTTCCAAATACACCGTTACCACATCCGATATCAGCTAAGGTCTCCACTTCTTCTGGTATTATTCCTGCAGTTGCCTTAATCCGAAGCATATTAATCGAATCCTGCACCATATTATCTTTCCAGAACTGTTCCGCTTCATAATATTTCCTTTCGTAATCATCCATAATTCCTGCTAAATTTCCATGAAAAAATGAAGTATATTATATAAATGAAGCAATAAAATAATGAATATGAAAAAAGTGCAGTTTCAACCGTAGTCTTTAGAAAGATATTTGTTATGAAAACCAAAATGACCCCTGCAAACATAACTATGTGAAGTATTAAGTCAAGCTTTTGCTTTCCCAAAATATAAAATACGTACGTCAGCGGGCTAACCGTAAATCTAAAAAAGAATAAAGGGGCCATGATTCTTGAAAAAAATCCTGCGGTCTCCCAATTGCTACCAAATACGGTCTTAAAGATCCAGGGGCCGGCGAAAATCAGAATGGCGAAAGGTATAATGCTCATGAAAAAAAGGGCCTTCGAAGTTTTGACAAATGTTCCGAAGCAATTTCCCTTTGCGTTGTACTCGCTGCTGGCTTTTTGCCGAAAGACTTCTAAAACAGAAGAGGATATTAACTGTACCGGCATTCCCAGCATGCGATTGGAGAGGTTGAAATTGCCTACGAGACCCGCCACGGGATAGTTCCTGGCCAGGAAGATTATGGGGAGCTGGTTGATAAAATTATTGATGAACTCGGCGGGCATGGAGTATTTTACATAACTGCGGTGTTGCCAGCCAATTTTTTTCAGGGTTGATATTTTAAAACCGAGTTTCAACTTTTCTTTCCGGAAAAAGAAATTACTCAGTAAAACTGAAGGTATCACCTGACTTAAGAGCAAGCCCACCATCAGGCCCAATGGCCCCGCAATCAGCAGGCCCAGCACAATTGAAAACGCGGGGACCATGATGGCCGAGATGATCCTGTTCATGGAAAGCAATTTGAATCTTTGCTTCCTGACTGCCCAGGCTGCAAAGGCGATATTCCATCCCCCAAAAAAAACAGAAACCGGCGACCAAAGGAGCCAGAGATTGATCTGGTTATTGCGAAGGAATAAAGGTACCCAATTGTAGAGTATCAGGCTGAACAGGCAGAGGATAAAGGCAAAGGCCGCGGATGTTGCGATGCAGATGGATAGCGCGATCTTCGCATCCTTGTCATCACGGGCCGTGATCACTACATTGTGGTATTGCAGGGTAACCAATGTGCCCACCAGGCCGGTCACCATCATGTAGAGCCCCAGCACATCATAATCCGCAGGGTGGTAGATGCGGGTCATGAATGGCGCCGTGATGATGGTGATCAGTTGTGAGAATGTGGTTCCTGAAGTGAGAATGGCGGTATTCCGGAAATATTCCGAACGCAGCAACCTTTTGAAAAAGGGTCTTGGAGAATTTATATTCATAGATCAGCAGCCTATCCGAATAATCCTTTCACAGTCTTCCACAACTTCTTTTTCCCGGATCTCTTATTTCCGTTTTCGAAATAACCCGATCCGCTTCCCTCGCTATACCCATAATATCCATAGTTTCCATATCCGTAATAACCCCGGTAGCGACCCTTTACCTTGATATCGTTTACGAGCAATCCCATATTGGGCAATTTCTGCTGCTCGTAGAGTTCCTGTACAAACCTGAGCTGGCGTTTCAGGGTATGGCCCTGCCTTATTATAAAAAAAGTGGCGTTGCTGAACCTGCCCAGCGTAAATGAATCACTCACCAGGCCCGCGGGTGCCGTATCCACCACTATGATGTCAAATCTTTTCCTGAGTTCTGTAAACAGATGGTCCACCTGCGGATCGAGCAATAATTCGGATGGATTTGGAGGCACAGGCCCGCAGCCAATTACAAAAAGATTGTCAACTTCCTTTACAGGGTGGATGATCTCATCCAGCCTGGTATCCCCCAAAATATAATTGGTCAGGCCTTTGGTCGATTGGATTTGCAGTCCCTGCAGGAGTTTGGGCTTACGGATATCGAATTCCAGGATCACGGTTTTTTTACCGGTCAATGCCATCACTGCCCCGAAATTAGTCGCGATAAAGGACTTGCCTTCACCACTCATGGAAGAAGTAATGAGTATTACCGGTTTCTCTACTTTATTGGTCAGGAACTGGGAATTGTTCCGCATGATCCGGAACTGTTCCGCCACGATGGAGCGGCTGCCGCTGCGCACTGCAAGTGCCTCTCCTTCCGCGTGTCCCACTTCCCCGATGATCGGGGCCCTGGTTTGCTTTTCAATTTCGTCTTTCTGAGTCACTTTATCGTTGAGCAATTCAATGATGGCAAAAATTCCCACGGGTATCAATATCCCCAGGATCAGGGCGGCGAGGTAAACCATTCTCTTGTTGGGCTGCACCGGGACACCTGAGGCCAGCGCGTCCTCCAATACCCTGGAACTGGCCACTGTTGCGGCGGCAGAAATGGCTGCCTCCTCACGTTTTTGCAGGAGGAATAAGTATAGGTCCTGCTTGATCTTTTGCTGACGCTCAATGTCCAGCAATCCCTTTGCCTTGGAAGGCACTTTTTGAATGCTGGACTGGAATTTATTGATCTGGTCCTGCATTTTGCCAATGGTGATCCTATATGACTCTCTTACATTTTTCAAGGCTTCGATTATCTGTTCCCTGAGCTTGTTGATATTGGCATCACCTAAAGCTATGGCCGGATTGGAAGGACCTGTGGTGCGCATGAAGTTGTCGCGCTTCAGCACCAGGAGATTGTATTCCGAGATCAGGGGAAGGAGAACGGGTTCCCTGATACCCAGGTCAGCCGGCACCACCCTGTATTGATTGGAGGGGTTATTTAAGTAATCCAGGAGATAGTTGACGATTTGCATTTGAACTTCCTGGGCAGCGTAGGCTTTATTCGCTTCGGCGAAATCATTATAATATAATTTGGATTGCTCGGGAAGATCAATGACCTGGTTCCTTTCTCGGAAATTCAATAAGCCAGACTCCACGGTACCTAATTCATTCTTGATGGTATCCAGCCTCTCGTCTATAAACTGCATGGTGATCTTGGAAATCTCTCTTTTGTCTTCCACATTCATCTTGCTGTATTCTTTCATCAGCTCGTTGATCACGGCCTTTCCCAATTCGGTATTCTCGGTCTCCATTGAAATGTTGAGGATGGTGGCGGATTCATTTGTCTGTTCAATTTTAAGGGCCTGCGACAGAGCCGCCGATGCCTTTTGTAGATTGCTATATTGAATGATATAAATATGGCTGCTGAAATAATTAAATCCCTGGTTTGGAACCCGGAGAAGTTTGAAAATGCCAAAACTGTTTTCGAAGGGCTTACCGTATTCTATTTCAGAATTGGAATTCACAAAATTGAAATGGTTCTCATTAGCATCAATTTCGAAAGAGAAGGGCCGCGAGGAATCATTCAATTTTACGATCTCCAGTTGTATGGGTGAAGCGCCGTAAATATTGGAGGACCTGAGATTGCCCTTATTGATATAAGACAATTGCAATCCCAAATTCCTGATCACCCTCCCAACCAGTGGGCGGGAACTGAGAATCTCCAATTCATTCTTGAGGTTTACATTGTCAGAAAACATGAACATGCTCTGCAGATCGTCGCTCCTGTTTCCTGATCTGTTTTCTTTGTTGATGAATAAGGAGCCCGTTACCTTATAGATGGGGGTTGAATACCTGATGTTGATGAAAGCGATGCCCAGGGCCAGGATCAGGGCCAATGCCAGCCAGGGCAGGTAAACCTGGTATTTATAGATAAACTCCCGCAGGTTAAACTCCTGTGAGGGTTCAGCCATTTGAAAAGCAGTAGAGCCGTTATTGTCTGGCATAATGATTTAATATCTTTTTGTTCCGGTTTGAGGCATGGAAATTATTTCTCATGGAGTGTTTGATGCGCTTTTAAGTTCCGGGGGACGGAGATTTTCAGGAACTCTATTTTCTGAAAATACTGTAAAGGATGCCCAATGAGGTAACAATGGCCGACAATGTCCCTACTACGGCCAGGTTACGCTGTGTTACCTGTTCAGACACTGTTGGCTTCTTGGGATTGGCCTTCACGATCACGATATCGTTTTGGCGCAGGTAAAAATAGGGTGACTGCGAAGCCCCGGACTTGCTCACGTCAAGGGTGCCGTATTCTCTTTTACCATTAGCTTCCCTGATTACAGTGATATTCTCCTTCAGTCCGTACACATTCATATCCCCCGCCATACCAAGCGCTTCCAGGATATTCACTCTTTCATTGGATATGGCAAAAACGCTGGGGCGGTTTACTTCTCCCAACACGGTGATCTTGAAATTTAGAAATCGAATGCTTAAATATGGATTTTTCAGGTAGGCGGAAAGCTTTTCTTTGAGCAGGTCTTCCAATTGAGATTTTGTCAATCCTTCCACGTGCATCGATCCGATGCTCTGGAACTGAATATTTCCACGGTCATCCACGTAGTATCCTGGCATGGACTGCGGCAGAGCTCCCACCACCGAACCTGAACCAGCCCCTGCATTCAATGTAGCCGAAGAGGCCCCTCCACTCGCCATTGACTGGTTATAGATCAGGGTTGCTTCGGGATTATCGCTATATACCATGATTCCCAGGAGATCGCCTTTCTGAATTTCTATTTCAGGAATGGAATTGCCGGAACTATCCGGCAGGCCTTCAAAATATTGAGTGGGTTTGGTTGTCTTACAGGAAAAAAGACATACAAGGGTTCCAAGAATAAAAAATCGAAAAATGGTTCGCATGCCTGAAATTAAGAATGATAAACGAAAATAATAGGATGATTTGGGATTGTTGCGAGATCTACCAAAGTCTTCAACTCCTTGCATCCGGATAGGAAAAGATTCCGCACAACTCCAGCCAGGACAGACTATTTTGCAAGTGGCTCCACTTCGGTCCTGCTAACCGTGGCGATGAGCTTATAGCCAAGACTGGTGAGCATCACCTGCACCTTGTTTTTATCCACCCTGGTTACGATGCCTTCCGCGTCCATGAATATGCCACGTGTAAATTTTATGTGTTGCTGTTTACTGATGACCACCGGCACTGCTTCAAGGCAATCATATTCATTCAGGAATTTCCTGATGATGTCTATCTCTTCATTCCTAACGATGGCAGGCTTGCCATTCCAATACACAAAATTCACTACGCCGCCGGTCGTTCTCAATGCGGACAGGTCGGCATCTGCTGCCTGAACAAATACATAGGATTTGAATAGAGGCTCATTGACGATCTTATACCTGTCGCTCCACCTGCGCCGCACCTTGTTCATGGGGCAATAGCTGTTGAAGCCTTTTTCCTGCAATGACAGGTGCACTTTTTTTTCCCATCGGGGTTTGGTATAGAGAGCGTACCATTTCTTGCTATGAGCCATGTCGTCAAAATTAAAATTTTCAATGCCAAACAGGATCCTCATTCAAGCCTTAATTGTACTGGTATTCAATTCATGCGATCAGATCCGGGCCCATTTGATTCTTAGCTTCATTCCAAAGCTTCGCCCCCTCAGTCACATGGCTATTTTGTGACCGGCAGATTATCAGCCTTTTATAAAAAGCCCTTAACCCATTTCTGCGATAGGAGTTCATCCTGGAAGCCAATTTTATATTAGCAATAACCAATTCATGTATTGTAGAACACCGAAAAGCGAATTTTTGCCCGGATTTCTTTCAACCCAGGGCCGGTCTTCCGATGCATTTCACCGCAGAAAACAAGTTAAGAACTCAAACAGTTTCAGGAGTTTATATCAACTCCAGGATTAAGGAAAAATTGTTTGGCAAATATAATTTTTTAAACTGATCCACCATGAAAATCACGGATCACGGATTACGGATCACGGATTATCGCGGATCACGGATTGTCGCGGATCGCGGATTCTTTTTCCGCATCTCTCCGTGTTCTTATCCGTGTCTCTCCGTGTTCTTATCCGTGTCTCTCCGTGTTCTTATCCATGTCTCTCCGTGTTCTTATCCGTGTCTTTCCGTGTTCTTATCCGTGTCTCTCCGTGTTCCTATCCATGTCTTTCCGTGTTCTTATCCATGTCTCTCCGTGTTCTTTTCCGTGTCTCTCTGTGTTCCTATCCATGTCTCTCCGTGTTCTTATCCATATCTCTCCTTGTTCTTATCCGTGTCTTTCCGTGTTCTTATCCGTGTCTCTCCGTGATCCGGGATGATAATATTCTCTATACCATTTTATAAACCGATGAATTCCTTCCTTTACCGGCATTTGAGGTTTATAGCCCAGGTCATTGACAAGGCCGGTCACGTCTGCATAGGTCGCAGTAACATCTCCGGGCTGCATAGGCTTCATTATCTTTTCGGCCCTGATTCCCAATTCCTGCTCAATGGCTTCAATAAAATCCATGAGGCGAACAGGATTATTATTGCCGATATTATAAATCTTATAGGGGGCGGACGAAGATGCTGGATCAGGCTTGGCGGCATTCCATTGCGGATTGGGAACCGGAGGATGATCAATCACCCTAAGCACTCCTTCAACTATATCATCTACATAGGTGAAATCCCGCACCATATCCCCCTTGTTGAAAACCTCAATGGGCTTGCATTCCAATATGGCTTTGGTAAAGAGAAACAGGGCCATGTCGGGTCGGCCCCAGGGACCATAAACCGTGAAGAAACGCAGGCCGGTGGTGGGTATATTGAACAAATGGCTATATACATGCGCCATCAATTCATTGCTTTTTTTGCTGGCGGCATAGAGCGACACGGGATGGTCCACATTATCGGAAGTTGAAAAGGGAGTCTTACTGTTCAGACCATACACACTGGAACTACTGGCATAGGCCAGGTGCCCGACCTGGTTATGCCGGCAACATTCCAACACATTGATGAAGCCTACGATATTACTGTTGATATATGCCTGCGGATTGCTGATACTGTATCTCACTCCGGCCTGGGCGGCCAAATTGCATACTTTATCGAACTGGTGAATTGCAAAGAGTCTTTCCAGGTTCTCCCTGTCCTCCAACTGCAGGTGAATAAAATTGTAGTTGGGATGGGTTGCGCTTTTTACCAGTGAATTATATCCGATAAGCTCCTTCCTGATTCCGGTTTCTTCCAGGCGGGCATATTTCAGGCTGGGATCGTAATAGTCGTTGATGCTGTCCAGGCCAATCACTTCATCTCCCCTGGCCAGCAGTCTCTTGACCAGGTGAAATCCAATAAAGCCGGCTGCTCCGGTAACCAGAATTCTCATATCAGTTATTTGGCTGCAAAATAACGCAGAATTGGGTAAAGTCGTTGGACATTAGTCATGAGTCACTGGTCATTGGGGAAGAAGAAGTCACAAGTCACTGAGGGACGAAGTACGCCCTCTGGTGGATTGAGTCACTGCGTCCGCCGTAGGTTCACCGAAGGCGGATTGGTCATTAGACATTAGTCACTGAGGAGGAAAAGGGATTAGTCAATGAAGGAAATATTCGTTTGGTGGATCTGGGAAATAGTTTCGGTCAGGCCTGGGCCCGAACCTTTCCGGGATAGATGAATTCGCGATCCTCAACATCAATGGATTTGAGCGCAAATTTCTTTTTGCGATATAAAACCCGCAGAGTATGTAATGACAATGGGACCAGAATTATTAAAACGAGAATGAAACCCACGTAATATTTCCTCAGAAAAATAGGCCGGATGGAGATTCCATCCGCTTTTTTCTTGCCCAAAACAAAGTCCAGGATTTTTTTTGTGGCGGGAAAGATGATGGGGATCTTGTTCCAGTTGGTATAACGCACGTCAGTGTATTTGTACTCCGGTTTATAGTCGGCAGGCGCCTGTTGCTTGTAATAATTCCAATCGGCGCTAACGTCTGCGAAGCTGGCCAGTCTTCCGTCGGGCCTTACAAAGCAAACATCGAAGGTAGGATCCATAACTACCCATCCGTTGCTGGTTTTTCCCTCCACTACAATGTGGCCGCCATAGACGCCGTCCACTTCCATCTGGGGCAATCTCACTTTCATGCCGCCGGCTCTCAGTATTCGTGCAAGGACAATGGAAAAACTACCGCAGGCGCCATTGGCGGTGGCCAGGTCAAATGTAATGGGCTGCAATACCCCGGCCTTAAAATCCTTGAAAGGGACGCTGCCAAAAATCTTGCCCCTATTGGCCAGCATTTCATGGGTGATATGCATAGCGCGCACCGCGAAACTGTCTTCCGAGATCGCGGATCCGGAATCGGAGCGGATATTTTCAACTATATTAGTGAATAATTCTGCTTCATAGTTGGACTCCACTTTAAAATAAAGCAGGGTGGCAAGCAGGAAACCTACCATGAATATCAGAAAATACAAATTCCTGAATATTCTGCCTAAGAACTTTTTTCCCTTTCTGAAATAATTAGTCTTCTGATTATTCATGATCCTGGTAATATTTCAATTCTATCGAAACGAATTATTTTGAATTCAGGTATCCGTGCTCGTAAATAAACCAGTGCCAATAAGTGATTCCATATACCATCAGCCATCTTTTCTCGTCAAATCCAAGCGGTTCTGGATTAAGGCTGCTCCCATTTCCAGATCTAATCATGATCTCCATGGTTCGGAAGTGGACTATACATCAAAAACTATACCCATCCAAAAATAAGATATAATCCGTTATGAATAAGAAGTATCGGAGTCATAAATTGGTTGATGGCCCCTAATATGATCATGCGGTCTGTGTGAGTTTTTCCGCGTTTTCCGCAAATTGCAGCGCGTCAATGAATGGCTGGATATTGCCATTGAGCACGTCGTCGAGGTTATAAACCGTGAGCCCGATCCTGTGATCAGTTACCCTTCCCTGTGGGTAGTTATAGGTTCTGATCTTGGCCGAACGGTCGCCCGTGCTCACGAGGCTTTTTCGCCTGCGGGCTATTTCATCTTCCTGCTTGCGCACCTGCTCTTCGTAAAGCCTTGTCCGGAGCATTTGCATGGCTTTTTCACGGTTGCCTAATTGGGAACGTTCGGTCTGGCATACTACCACAGTGCCTGTAGGGATATGGGTCAGCAACACTTTTGTCTCAACTTTGTTCACGTTCTGGCCGCCGGCGCCGCCACTTCTCGCCGTTTCCATCTTCACATCGCTTTCGCGCAATTCAAAATCCACTTCCTCCGCCTCGGGCATCACGGCCACGGTTGCCGCACTCGTGTGAACGCGCCCGCTGGTCTCGGTATCGGGTACACGCTGAACCCGGTGCACGCCACTTTCAAACTTCAGGGTTCCATACACTTCTTCGCCCGTAACTTCTACCTGTACCTCCTTGTATCCACCCACGGTGCCTTCACTTTCACTGAGTATGGCAGTCTTCCATCCTCTTTTTTCACAATATCTCAGGTACATACGGAGCAGGTCACCCGCGAAGAGGGAGGCTTCATCACCACCCGTACCGGCGCGGATCTCTAAAATGGCATTTTTCTCGTCCTGCGGATCTTTGGGAATCAGCATCTGCCGGATCGAGGATTCCAGGCTTTCTTTTTTCTTTTCCAGCTCAGGCAATTCGATCTTTGCGAGATCTCGCATCTCCGCGTCGTCCCCATTCAACACTTCCCTGTTGAATACAATATTGTCAAGGACATCTTTATAGTCGTGATAGGCATTCACAATTTTCTCGAGACTGCGGTATTCCTTGCTCAATTGTGAGAACCTCTTATTGTCACTCACTATTTCCGGATTGGTGAGCGCAACTCCCAACTCTTCAAACCTTGCTCTTATGGCTTCCAGTCTGTCTAACATTGTTTTGAATTACTTTTATCCAGGGGATCCCGATTACACACAGACAGCTAATTCATAATTTCGAAATATGGTATTGTGTGTGTCGGGATTTGCGACCTTGGGTCGCAAAGTTAATTTATTCATCGTTTTATGGCTTATCTAAAATTCAGAGCAGACCAGCTATTCACAGGCAATGAAATGCTGGGATCAGACCAGGTTCTACTCTGTCAACCTGATGGTACTATCGAAGGCATTCTACCTATTGCTGAGGCGGGTGAGGGGGTCAGGTCATTGCTTGGTATCCTGAGTCCGGGATTCATCAATTGCCATTGCCACCTGGAACTTTCACACCTGAAAGGAATGATTCCCGAAGAGACAGGAATGATTCAATTCCTGCTGGATGTGACGGGGCAAAGGAATGTGGATCGGGACCGGATTATGGAAGCTATTGAAGAGGCGGAAAAAGCAATGCTGATGAATGGAATTGTGGCCGCAGGTGATATTTGCAATACTACGGATACCCTTTTTCAAAAGAATAAGAGGAAGCTGGCATACCATAATTTTATTGAAGTGATTGGATTCATAGAACAAACGGCGGGAAAAAGATTCGCACTTGCATTGGAAGTCTATGAACAATTCCTTTTGGCCCATCAAAATCAGGGTCAGCGCTCTGACGATTTTCCAAACCGGACCAGCCTGGCGCCACATGCTCCCTATTCAGTATCAAAGGCATTGATGGAAATGATCGCCTCATTTCCCGGCAAAGGGCTTATTTCCATTCATAACCAGGAAAGCCCCGATGAGAATGAATTCTTCATGAATAAACGGGGCGGGTTTTTGAAATTATACGAGGCATTGGGTATCGATATCGGATTTTTTCATGCCACCGGGAAAACAAGCCTGCAGAATTTTTTGCCCATATTGGATAAGAGCCCGGCCCTGATGCTGGTGCATAATGTTTTCAGTTCAGAAGAAGACATATCATTTGCAATTGAATCCAGGAACAGGCAGGGTTCTGAATTGTATTGGTGTTTATGCCCCAATGCCAATCTTTATATCAACCGTCAGTTGCCGGATATACCCTTGCTGGAAAAGAATCAATGCCGGATCGTGATCGGCACCGACAGTCTTGCATCCAATCATCAACTGGACATATTATCGGAGTTGAGGACCATTCACCTTCATTTTCCGAAAATAAAAATCGGCTCTCTTCTTGAATGGGCCACGATCTCGGGTGCGAGGGCCCTGCACATGGATCAATGGCTGGGGAGTTTTGAAAAGGGCAAGAAGCCCGGATTGGTACTGATTGACCAGGAACTTCAAAAAGCGGAAAGATTATTGTGAGCCGTGAATTATCACTGTTTTCAGGAAATGATTTCCTGCAGCACCGGCAAAGTGCGCATGTTTCCAAAATCCTGGATATGCAGGGCGAAGAAAATCATATAGGCTTCCAGTAACTGCCGCCTGATAACATGATTCAGGCTGAATTGATGCAGCTCATCCGGTATCATGGTCTTGAGCAATTGTGAGGTGATCCTGGCAGATTCACCTTCAAGAAAGTAGGGATGAGAGGGCGGAGCCTGAACATAATTCCCTTCGCGGAGGTCGAGGATATTATTCTTTTCGGAGTATTCGTCATTGATCCTGAATCCAAAAAATGCTGTTAGATGTAGTGCGAAAAAGAGCGGAAAATTCGCCGTGACCAAATCGTCGGCAGCATCGAGACTGATGAAGGCGTCTTCAATAAAATTATAGAGATCAGGATGAGATTCGGGCTGCTTAATGGTCTTTTGCAGCAATTCTACCATGAAGAGCATTACGGCATTCTTCCTGACGTCGAAAAAAGTTTGCCTGTACAGGTAATGCCATTTGAATTCCCTGAGCCTCTGTAAATTTTTCAAATCATTGTGATAGACCACGAGTTCCAGGATTGATCCGGGCTGGAAATGATTGGCCTTCGCGGAAGATTTTTTTGAAGTTCGAACGCCGTTCACCAGATAGGACTGGATGCCAAATGACTCAGTGTAAATCAGGACCACTACGGAAGTTTCTCCGTATTTGACTGTTCTCAACACTATGCCCCTGGTTTTCTGAATCATTTGCCTGAATGAATTTCGTGAGCACTTCAAAATTTTTTTTCACGGATAAGAACGTTTAAATATAAGAATGGTTTTGATTATACCGACGCGATTATGGGGAAGCGGGAATAAATGAAAATTGGAACCCGCAAACTCCACCATTGTTTCACTATGAAGGCATGCCGGATGGCTGGCCCATACAGGATCCGCGTTAGACCTTATAAAAAAATTTACAAAGCGCTTCAAAATAAGTTTCTTTGCACATCCTCAATTTATCAATCAGCTCACATGTGGCAAAAGCTTGGAGAATTTGTCCTACGGTATCGTTTAACTCTTTTGATTGTTCTTTTGGCTGCGACTGGTTTTATGGCCTATCATGCCCGGCAGGTGAAGCTGAGCTATGAATTTGTGAGAGCCATCCCCGCAGATAATCTTATCTACAAGCAGTACCTGGCATTCAGAGAAAAATTCGGAGAAGACGGGAATATGCTGGCAATCGGGTTCCAGACTGATCAACTCTTCCACAAAGACATGTTTAATGATTTTCTGAAATTGAACGCGTCGCTAAAGAAAGTGAACTCGGTGGAAGACGTGCTGAGCGTTGCCGCGGCTATTAATCTTACCAAGGACAGCGCCAGCGGCAAATTGTTGGCCAAGCCCATATTCCCTTCAGAATATTCTTCCCAGGAAGCGCTGGATTCCAGCAGGAATATATTCCTGAATCTGCCATTTTACAGAGGGCTTCTGTATAACCGGGAAACTAATACTTATTTGCTGGGAGTGAAGATCAGGAAGGAGGTAATAAATTCCAAGGGCAGGGAAAAAGTAGTGGATGATATCAGGCAACTTGCCTATGATTTCGGAGAAAGCCAAAAAGTTGAAATGCATTTGAGCGGCCTGCCACTGATCCGCACCGATATTGCCGTACGCATCGCCAACGAAATGAAGTGGTTCCTTTTTGGATCCTTATTGCTTTCCGCGATAATATTACTGCTCTTCTTCAGGTCTTTCAGCACCATGCTGCTTTCGCTGTCGGTAGTCATCATCGGAGTGATTTGGAGCCTGGGCTCGATGCATTTGCTCGGCTACCAGATAACCCTGCTGACCGCACTTATTCCGCCATTGATCGTGGTCATTGGAATTCCCAATTGCATTTATTTCCTGAACAAGTATCATACTTCCTGGCTGAGACGTGTTAACAAGAAGGATTCCCTGGTGATGATGGTGAGCCGGATGGGGATTGTGACTTTGTTTTGCAATATTTCCGCCGCAATTGGATTCGCGGTATTCGCGCTCACCAAGAGTGCCGTGCTTAAAGAATTTGGAGTAGTAGCGGGAATCAATATCATGGTTATATTCCTGATCTCATTCATACTCATACCGGTTGCCCTGAGTTATTTGCCGGCACCCCGCACCCGGCATGTGAAATACCTCGAGAGTAGATGGCTGGATACCATCCTGTCAAGAATTGAAAAATGGGTGTTCAATCACAAGAAAACCATCTATGCCCTCACCCTGGCGGCGGTTATTTTTTCGATACTGGGTATTCTTCAACTAAAATCAGAGGGTTTCATCGTTGATGATCTGCCGAAAACGGACAAGATCTATACTGATCTGAAATTCTTTGAAAAGAATTTTAAAGGGATCATGCCGCTGGAAATTCTGATTGACACTAAGAAGAAATATGGATTTGTCGGCCCCAGGGCACTGCCAATATTTCAAAAAATGGATAGCCTCTCCCAATATATCGCGGCGAAAAAGGAGATGGCCAGGCCCCTCTCATTGGCGGAAGGACTCAAATTCGCCAAACAGGGATTTTATGATGGTGACAGTAACGACTACTCGCTGCCGGGGAATCTTGTGGAAGGTTCCTTTGTGAGTGATTATCTCAAAACGAGAAAAGACAGCGGCAGTTCTAAGAACAGTTTCCAAAAACTGATGGCCGCTTTCATGGACAGCAACAGGCAGGTTACCAGGATCAGCGTGAATATGGCCGACGTAGGCAGTAAGAGATTACCGGAAATTCTCGACGACCTGAGAACAAAAGCCGGGCAATTATTTGATTCCAGTCACTATAAGGTGGAATTTACCGGCACCAGTGTGACATTCCTGGAAGGAAGCCGTTTTATTATCCTGGGCCTGAAGTCCAGTATCATGTGGGCATTCCTGCTGATAGCCTTGTGCATGTTGTATTTGTTCAGGTCTTTCCGCATCCTGATTTGTTCCCTGATCCCCAATCTCATTCCCCTGCTGTTCACCGCGGGCGTGATGGGCTGGGTGGGAATTCGCATCAAACCTTCCACCGTGCTGGTTTTTAGCGTGGCGCTGGGTATTGCCATCGATATTACCATCCGCTTTCTGGTGAATTACAAGCAGGAACTTGCTCCCAATAATTATAATGTGAAGGAAACCGTATTACAAACCATTCACCATACAGGTATCAGCATCATTTACACTTCGCTGGTGCTGATAGCGGGTTTCGTGATCTTTGTTTTCAGTGGATTTGGTGGCACCAAGGCGCTGGGATGGCTCACCTCGCTCACCCTTTTATCCGCCACCATAACTAATCTGGTGCTGTTGCCTATACTTTTGCTCGGGTTGCACAAAGTAAAAAGCAGATAGAACAAGCAATGGAGCCAGAGAACTGGCCAGGCAATTAGGTCACAGGCTATTTTATCAGCCTGGCCAGAGTATCCTGCAAGCCCTTTCCCCTGAGGTTTTGACCTATTATTTTTCCCTGCGGATCTATGAGAATATTGAAGGGTATGCCCTCAATATTATATAGTTTCAATACATCACTATGCCATTCTTTGAGGTCACTCACATGATTCCAAATGAGTTGGTCATCCTGAATGGCATTCACCCATTCTGATCTTTCCTTGTCAAGAGAAACGCCAAGTATTGTAAAATCCTTATTCCTGTAAGTCTTGAATGCTTTCACCACATTCGGATTTTCATGCCTGCAGGGTGTGCACCAACTCGCCCAGAAATCCACCAGGAGGTATTTACCACGGAAAGATTTCAGTGAAACAAGCTTGCCGGAGGTATCAGGCAAAGAAAATACCGGGGCCTCCCTGCCAACCAGGTAAGTGGACGTCAACTTCCTGATGTAGTCAAAATAGTCAGCGGAAATTTTCCTGATTTCAGTATTGGAAGCAAAGCGCTCGTTCAGTCTGGAGATGACTGGTTTTAATTCGGCCGTATCCGGCTGCTTTTGCTGAAGAATTCCCATCGCGTAGATGGCAACGCCTACGCTGGTAGTAGTATCCGCGTATTGCAGTACGTATGAAACCGCATTATCTACCTTCGCTTCATAGATTTGAGTTGTCTTCTTAAATTGACTATCCGCCGGGTCCAATCCCTGCGCCATGTGTTTTATGGAATCAATTATAACAAGACTGTCATTGAATGTCTTTAGCAGATTCTTGAGCGATGCCGATCCGGGAGTCTGCACCTTGTATAGTCCAAAATCCTTCCAGTCGGCATTCACATTAATATCTTTCAGATCATTAGTGAGCCAGATGAAATTTCCGTTCTGTTCGAATTTGAGACGGTAAATCCCTTCATGAGTTGCGTAAACTGCAAAATCGAATTTCACATCGCCTGGATCGATCACGGTAGTATCCATCACCAATTGCGGTGAGCCATACTCTTTGCCAACCAGGTAGACCGTTTGTTTTACAGGATTATTCTTCAGATCAACATGAATTTTCAGATTTCCCTGTTGTTTTGGTTTGCAGGCGGCCAGACTCATGGTGAATAAGGCCGCAATGACTGTGATCCGGAACATATTTGAAAGGGGTTTTTAACGATTCAGTTTTTCAAGCAGGAGATCATTCGTGATCTTAGGATCGGCCTTACCCCTGGATATTTTTTTCACTTCTCCAACAAAGAGTCCGATCAATCCTTTCTTTCCCTTACGATATTCGGCGACTTTATCCGGCATTCTCGACAATACTTCTTCTACCCACTGGCTGATATTTGCGGTATCGGAATCCTGAACCAGTCCCAATTCGTCTGCCAGCGAGGATGGATCCTTTGCAGGGTCTGAAATGAGGCGTGGCAATATTTTTTGAGAAGCCACGGAAAAATTTACCCGGCCATTCTCAATCATGGTGATCAGTGCCGCAAGGCTTTCTGGTTTTAAGGAAAGCGCTTTGATGTCGAGATTATTTTCATTGAGGTAGGACATTACCGGTCCTAGCAATAAATTAGCTGCAGTTTTATAATTGCTCGTAAACCTGATTATTTTTTCAAAATAGTCGGCCCTGTCTTTGTCGTCACAGATCACCCTGGCATCATAGTCTGACAAATGCAGTTGCTGCACATATTTATCGATGAGTTCTTCCGGTAAAGCAGGTAGTCCCGCTTTTATTTCCTGCAAAAATTCCTCTGTAAAATCAAAAGGTGTGAGGTCGGGTTCGGGGAAATAGCGGTAGTCTTCAGCGTCTTCCTTTGTGCGTATGGCAAAACTGCGGTCCGCCACAGGGTCATAGGTTCTGGTTTCCTGCCTGGGTTCTCCTCCATCTTCCACCAGTTCCGTCAATCTTCTTACTTCGGCATCAATGGCACGCTTTACATTGCGGATGGAATTCATGTTCTTCAGTTCCACCTTCGTGCCCAATTTGGTAGCACCTTTCGGGCGGATTGAAATATTCGCGTCGCATCGCAAACTGCCTTCCTCCATATTCCCATCGCAGATATTGATCCATCTCACCAGTCGCCTGATCTCTGTAAGGTATGCGAATGCTTCTTCACTGGAATGCATGTCGGGTTCGCTTACAATTTCAATCAGAGCCACCCCGGCCCGGTTAAAATCCAGACAGGTATTTTCCGGATCGGCATCGTGGATGCTCTTGCCCGCGTCTTCTTCCAGATGAATGCGGGTGAGTTTCACCTGGCGTTCGCCCTGGCTGGTTCTGATTGTTATGAATCCATTTCTGCAAATCGGGGTGGTGTGCTGTGAAATCTGGTATCCCTTGGGAAGATCGGGGTAGAAATAATTTTTCCTGGCGAAATAATTATGCTTTTCGATATCACAATGACATACAAGACCCATCCTGATCGCGTATTCAATGGCTTTGCGATTCATTTTGGGGAGGGTGCCGGGATGAGCCAGGCTGATAGCGCTCACCTGGGTATTGGGCTCGGCTCCAAAAGCTGTACTGTCTCCACAAAACAACTTGCTTTGTGTAAGCAGTTGCGCATGAACTTCCAGCCCTATAACCGTTTCGTATTTATCGTAATCCACCATTTAAAAAATGTAAAAGAGAGTCAAATTTACCCATTAGTGAGGAGAAGACAAAGGATCGGAAGAAACCAGGGGATGGATTTGAGAATGGCTGTTGACCGGCGCCGGGCCCTACTTCAAAATCAGGCCCTCTGCAAACCTTTCCATGGATTGAACATCAGTGCCGGGCCGGGAATGTTCCTGGAACTACATAAAATAAGGCGACCTGAAGAATCAGGTCGCCATTCAACAACATGAGAAAAACTAGATCGCGGATTTAATCGCGGATTTTGAACACAGATTGGATCACGGATTAGATCACGGATTTTGAACACGGATTGGATCACGGATTAGATCACGAATTTTGAACACGGATTAGATCACGGATTAGGACACGGATTCAGATCCATGGATTCCCTGAAGGGGCTAAAGATTGGTGGTCTTCAGCTTACGGGGAATTTTCACTTCGATGGTCATGGGTGATCCGTTGCGCAATAATTTTACATTATAGGAAGCCTTGTCCCTGGTTTTACTTATTTGTTCCCTTGCATCATCGGCATTCTTTACCGCATTGCCGTCAATTTCGGTAATCACATCATCTTTTTTGATCCCTGACTTTTCTGCAGGAGAATCTTCAGTCACTTCCAGCACTTTCACGCCGGTTCCATTTTCAGTTTCCTGGATTCGGGCTCCAAGTCTTGGACCACGTGAAAGCATTCCAAAATTTTCAAAGTCATTTCCGGGAGTAGCTAAATCGAAATTCCTTTCTATGCGCGGCGTCCTGAGGTTAAAGTATTCAAAACGATTGCCTTTTTTTTCACCCAATTTAACTTTTACCGATTGTTCCTTGCCATCGCGGAGATAGCCAATCGAGACTTCGTCGTTGGGCTTGGAATCATTTATTATGTCGGCCAGTGATTCAGGACCGTCCACTTTCTTGTCTCCAATCTTGAAAATAATATCGTCTTTCTTCAGGCCTGCTTTTTCGGCAGGGCTGTCTTTCATCAGCTCTGTGATTCTGGCGCCTTTGTCATCATCCTTGGTATAAACTCCAAGCAGGGGGCCAGATTCATTTTCCAATTCATCATTGTTCCAGTTGAAATTCCAGTTATTTCTGGGAATGGTCAATGCCCTTGGACTGGCAAATACCCGTGGACTGGGAATGGTGAATACCCCGCTCCCGCCCGGGCCTTCCCATTCAAATTCGTTGTCGGAATCCCGGCGGCGGATTACGAGGTCATCGTCTTTATACTCCGATAAGGGTTTACCATTGACAGTAATTTCATCACCATTGATCACAATCGTTGTCTTTTCTTTCTTATCACCATTTTTCTGAATGATGATTTCCTCCGACTTAGTCTCCTTTGTCACCTTCTTTTTTCCAGGCTCTTTGGTCTTTTGCTGGGCATCGCCGGTGAGGCTTGAGCCCATCAGTATTGCAAGACCCAGAAAGGCGGCAGCCGACTGACGAAATAATGTGTTCATGTTTTATTTTTTTGAATTACGAAAGTATTAGTAGATCAAATGTAGAAAATTTATTTGAAATACGAAACTTTTCGGAAATGTTAAAAATTTTTGGATGAGTTGTTGTCTGGAGTGCCCAGGACAGGCAGAGATTCAGAGACTTGTGACAGTATTTTGGTATTTGGAGCCAGGTATTAACCCGGGGCCCGGGCATCGGACTTTGAAGGGAAATCTGTTTAATGGTGGCGCGGGATGAATATACCAGCATTATTTTCCGAAGTATAACCAGGATCCGACAAATATTTAATCTGAGTGTGATCAGGGCAGGACTTTATTTCCCAATAATCTCTCTTCTATGATCAGTTCCCCCCATTTGCGGTTTTCGTTCACCACTTTTTCAAGCGAGGCGCCGTGCTTCGAGATGGAATATTCAATGATGGGTGGAAAAATAGAATATACTGTTCACCTGATGGGCTGATTGGCTTCGAGTTTCTTTAGGCCTGATTCATTCGGCTTCAAATATCAAGTTTAAAGATTCTACGGATAAATGGAGGCCCCCTGGGGGCTCTTCTTTTTTGAAACAGGCGCTCTCATAAGAATCAGGCGAAATTGCGGTAAAGGAGAATGAACTTTCTGAGTAAATTATTTATCGGCAGTCATTCTTCTAAATCAGGCTTTTCACTTTTTCAATGGCTTCCTTCAGCCTGTCGCCATTCTGCCCGCCGGCCGTTGCCAATGTTTTCCTTCCTCCCCCTCCTCCGCCGATGATGGGTGCGATCTGTTCCTTAATGATCTTCGACGCATCAAGATGCCTGGACTCCACGACTGAATCGTCTATGGAAATGACAATATTTGCCTTGCTTTCAATGGAAGCAGCCAGGACAATGACGGCGTTCCTGAGTTCCTGCTGCAAATCGGTGCATAATTTTTTTATCGCGTCAGCGCTGCTTAAATCCACAATTTCACCCAGGAATTTAACCCCATTCACCTGAATTTGTTTCAGCAATAATTCCTGTTTCATTCCGCCTAACTGGCGGGCTTCTGCCTGCTCCAGTTTCTTCCGGAGCATGCTGTTTTCAGTACTGAGATTGCCAATAGCTTTCATCAGATCAGCGGGATTGCGTAATTCGTTTTTCGCCTGCCGGAGCAATTGCAGTTGTTCATCAACGTAAGCTTCCGCGGCAAGGCCCGCCACGGCATCCACCCTGCGAACGCCCGCGGCAACAGCAGTTTCGTGCCGGATTCTGAAGAAACCAAGTTCGCCCGTTGATCCCACATGCGTGCCCCCGCACAACTCAATGGAATAGGAAGGGTCAATGATCACCACCCTCACCTCATCCCCATATTTTTCTCCAAACAGGGCCATGGCGCCCATCGCGATCGCCTGGGCTTTGGGCATATGCTTTATCACCACGGGAATATTCTCCCGGATCTTTTCATTCACCAAGTGTTCCACTCCGGCCATTTCCTCATCCGTCATTTTCGCGAAATGTGAAAAATCAAACCTCAGGTATTCTTCATTCACCAGGCTGCCTTTTTGAGTGACATGTGTTCCCAGTATCTTTCGCAAGGCCGCGTGTAATAAGTGAGTAGCAGTATGGTGCACGGCTGTGGCTTTTCTGGCAGCGGCATCCACCCTGGCCACAACATCCACTGAAATTTCCCCGGGCAATTTTTCAGAAAAATGAATAATGAGGTCATTCTCCTTTTTGGTGTCGTAAACTTTCACGGAATCCCCGTCGAACTCAATCATCCCTCTATCGCCCACCTGGCCACCGCTCTCGGCATAAAAAGGCGTGGCATCCAGTACAAGTTGGTAGGATTCCTTCCCTTTGGATTTCACTTTCCGGTATTTTACTATATGCGCGGGAGTCTCCAGCAAATCGTAACCTACGAACCTTGAACTCCCATTGGCACCCAATACCACCCAGTCTTCAGCGTCAAGTTCAGTCGCGGCCCTGCTACGCTCTTTCTGCCGACGCATCTCAGATTCAAATCCTTTCTCATCCACGGCGAGCCCTTGTTCAGCCAGTATCAGCCTTGTAAGATCTATCGGGAAACCATAAGTGTCATACAACTCAAATGCGGCGGCGCCATCCACGAGCTGGCTCTTGCGGGACCTCGTGCCAGAAATGATCTCTTCAATTTTTCGCAGGCCTTTTTCCAGGGTCCTCAGAAATGATTCTTCCTCTTCCTTCACGACCTTGGTCACAAAATCGGATTGCAAGGACAATTCAGGGAAAACATTTTCAAATTGTTTCCCCAGTAAAGGAATGAGTTGGTATAGCAATGGCTGCGACTGGCCCAGGTATGAATAATAATAGCGCACGGCCCTTCTCAATATTCTCCTGATCACATATCCCGCACCGGTATTCGAAGGCAATTGTCCGTCTGCGATGGTGAATGCAATGGCGCGGATATGATCCGCAATCACTCTGAAGGCCACGGCCGTGCTCCAGGCTGTTCCGCCAGCCGGGCCGGAAACCGTGGCATCATATTTCTTCTTTACGATTTTTTCAGTGGCGGCAATGGTGGCGGAAAATATATCGGTATCGTAGTTGCTTTGTTTCTGTTGCAGAACTCTTACCAGTCTTTCGAGTCCCATGCCGGTATCAACATGTTTAGCAGGCAGGGGTTCAAGAGACCCATTCCTGAGACGGTTGAACTGAATGAATACATTGTTCCATATCTCGATCACCTGGGGATCGTCATTATTCACGAGGGTTCTGGCATCAGTTCTCTTTCTTTCCTCTTCATCGATCCGACAGTCATAGTGAATTTCCGAAGAAGGTCCGCAAGGGCCCGTATCGCCCATCTCCCAGAAATTGTCCTTCTTATTTCCAAAGACGATGCGGTGTTCCGGGATCCATTTTTTCCACTCCAGGTGTGCTTCGTCGTCCCTTTCCAATCCCTCTTTTTCATCACCCTCAAATACTGATACGTATAAGCGATCTTTGTCCAACTTATACACCGTGGTGAGTAGTTCCCAGCTCCAGGCGATGGCTTCCTGCTTAAAATACCCGGCTTCAGGATGAGAAGGATCCCCAAAACTCCAATTCCCCAGCATTTCGAACATGGTGTGATGATAGGTATCCACCCCAACTTCTTCCAGGTCGTTGTGTTTGCCACTCACCCTGAGACATTTTTGGGTATCGGCCACCCGGTGGAATTCGGGTTTCCTGTTGCCCAGAAAATAATCCTTGAACTGGTTCATGCCGGCATTGGTGAATAATAGCGTGGGGTCATTCTTCACTACAATAGGAGCGGAGGGCAGGATATGATGCCCTTTGGAACTGAAAAAATCCAAAAAAGCCTGCCTGATCTGTGCCGAAGTCATCATGAACTCAGGTTATAAATTTGTTGAACTTTGCTGGTTTAAACTATAAATTTGCCTGCATGGTGGGCGAGCGCCAAAGGTACTTAAATTCTGGCGGGATTTTTGCGCCCAACTAGGCTCCGAATTGATTCCGGCTTCATGAAGAAAATCAAGTATTATTATAATACCAATACACTCCGTTATGAAAAACTGGTGGTACCGCTAAGGGTAAAGCTCTTGCGGGTATTGAGTTTTATTGCAGCAGCCATCGTCACCGCCTTCACCATTGTCGCCATTGCCTTTCAATTTGTGGATTCTCCCAAGGAAAAACTCATGCGTATGCAGAACGAGCGGATCAGGGAGGACTATGTACTGCTGAATACCAAATTGGGGTCCGTGCAACAGCAGCTCACCGAACTGGAAAAAAGGGATAACCAGGTGTACCGTGCCATTTTTGAGGCCAACCCGGTGCCCGACAGCGCCCGGGCCAAATTGATGGAAAAGCAAAATGAGGTGAAACTGGTGGAAAGCATGGAAGACAATGACCTGGCTTTTTCAATAGCCAGCACCCTGGACAATCTTACTAACCGGATGAAGTTTCAGCAAAAGTCCTATAATGATATTGAAAATATGATCCGGAACAAGGAGCAATTGCTGGCCTGCACCCCCGCCATACAACCCGTCAGCAATAAAGACCTCAGCCGGATAGCCTCTGGTTTCGGATACAGGATCGACCCGGTATATAAGACTACCCGCTTTCATGCCGGCCTTGATTTCGCGGCTCCCATCGGCACTCCCATCTATGCAACGGCCGACGGAAAGATAGAAGTAGCTGGAAATACCGGTAACGGCTACGGGATTCACGTACTCATTGAGCATGGTTTCGGTTATGAGACACTGTATGGTCATATGGTTAAGGTGAAAGTGAGATCCGGACAAAAAATAAAAAGAGGTGAGGTGATCGGATGGGTTGGCAGCACGGGTAAATCCACGGGACCTCATTGCCATTATGAAGTTTATAAGAATGGCATTCATGTTGACCCTGTCTATTTTTTCTATAATGATCTTACGCCGGAGCAGTTTGACCGGATCGTTAAAATGGCTTCTGTCAGCAACCAGAGTTTTGATTAGTGCCGCAGATTGTTATTCAAGTGACCCGACGATTCAATAGCTATTGCAGGTTTGTGGTGCAGGATATTTTTTATGAGTTAAATGCAATGCTTTCCTTTTAATTCCTTTCGGCCCTCGCTACTGACATATGTGAATAATTCTTCAGATCATCTTAAGTTTGCCTGGGTTAACTTAGCCTTATGCTGAAACAACTCGATCTGTTTGGAGCAATTGAAGCGGCAAAGGGGGCGGGAGCCGGCACCAATCCAATTCAAATTGTTGATGAGAGCAAGATGGCTAACACAGGATCGGAATTGACGGATTCCAGTAAAGAAATGACCACAATTGTTGGGGAACCGGTGATGACCCTTGAAACTGCATCCGAATTGCCAGTCGCGAAAATGCACAAAAGAGTGAATATGGGCCAGCCTGAAAAAAAATCAAAGCGGGGACGAAAGTCCATGAAAGAAATGGATGCCGAAGGAGCCTTTATAGATATTCCTGAGGATGAGATTCTATTCAGCCGTCAGTATTACAGCATCGGAGAAGTGGCTGCAATGTTTCGCGCGAATACCTCGCTTGTCCGTTATTGGGAGACCGAATTCGATATACTGAATCCCCGCAAGAACAGGAAGGGAGATCGGCTCTTCAGGCCAGAAGATATCAGGAACCTACACCTGATTTACCATCTCCTGCGTCAGAAAAAATACACGATCGAAGGCGCGAAAGTTTATCTCAGGGAAAATCATTCAAAGGCCCGGCAGGATTTTGAGATTGTGAAGCGCTTGCAGAAGTTGCGTTCATTCCTGCTGGAACTCAAAACGGAAATATAAGAACAGGATTACCCATTTAGACCTCAAAGCAAAAACCAGGGGTTGGTAATTGCTAAACTATTTTAATTTGAGGCTAAAGAGAAGGGTATGTTCCAGGGAATATCAGCGCAGCAGTTTAATAAGTACTTCCAAAATGAGGACGATTGCAAACAATATCTCTTCGATCTGAAGTGGAAAAAAGGCTACCGGTGCAGAAGGTGTGGTTGTACCAAATATTATAAGGGGCGCACCCGGTTCCACCTTCGTTGCCGCAGCTGTGGTTACGATGAATCCGTCACGGCCCAAACGATCTTCCACAAGCTGAAGATCCCGCTGTTAAAGGCCTTTGGCATGGCCTTCCGGTTGTCGGTGCGCAAAAAGGTCTAATGTCCACCACGGAGCTGGCCCGGGAATTTTCCATCAATCAAAAGTCCTCCTGGCTCTTCAAGCGCAAGACCCAGGAGGCGATGAAAACTGGCGAGGGCCATCCTGCAGATCGTGATTCGGGCCTGGAGGATTTATTGATTGGAGGTAAGAAAGCCGGAAAGTCTAGTCTTAAACCTATTTCTGATTGGGAAATTGACCTGGAAAATGCAGGGGTTTTCAGATGGAAGGGGAATGGGTCAAAGGCGGATGAATACGCGATAAGCCAAGGGCCATTCAGGAGCGGAATAAGATTTCCGGGAATTCATGTGGTGGTGATGAATTTAAGAGGATGGCTGAGAGGCATTCACCATCACTGTTCCCAAAGGTCTGTCCATGGCTACCTGGATGAATTCTTTTTTCGGTTCGATGGCAGAAATTCAATGAGAAGCCTCTGGCACCGGCTTATAGAGCAGTATATGACGAACCCACCCTACCGCTATAGGGCCCATGCGGCCTAAATGGGTAATCATGTATGTGTAATTTCCAAAAATGGCCGTGCTTGCGTAAATGATCGCAATCAATCCTACCCTCCCTGGTCCTGTATGATCCGCACATCGGTATTTGCGCCCGCGATCCGGATATGCATCTTTTCCAGCAATTGAATCGTTTGCAGATTCACTTCCTGCTTTATGAGGTTGAATTCCTCCAATGCTATTGGCGCCGTGAAATACTCACATTGAACAGAATAAGACTGCTGCGCAATGTCGTTGAGAAATACCTGACTCTTCTCGATAGCAGGATGCCGCAGAATATTTCTGACGCCCTCGAGAAGGGATTGCAGTTCCCCCGCGGTGCAGCTCAGACTAATCTCCAGTTTCAACTCAGCACGCCTTTGTGTTCTCAGGCTCAGATTGTCCACGATGCTGTCCACCATTTGCTTATTGGGTACACTCACAAAGGTTTTCTCGCCGGTACGTATCCTGGTGCTTCTCAATCCTATTTTTTCCACCGTACCGCTCACATTGTTCAATTTAAGGCTATCACCCACGCCAAAGGGCTTGTCAAAGAAAATGATGAATGAAGCAATCAGGTTTTCCAGGCTTTCGCGTGCTGACAACGCGAGTGCTGCGCCAACGATACCCAGACCAGTTAATAATTCAGTGATCCGGTATTTAAACGCGAATTTGAATACCGTCAGGATCCCCGCGATTACTATCACCACTTTCAGGAAATCCTTGAAAAAGATGACAAGCTGATTATCGCCTCCCCCGGAACCACGGTCCGCTTTTTTTCCCATCACAATGGAGAGGTAGTCGATCATGCGCAAGAGTACCCAGAAAAAAGTGATGATCAGGCCGGAAAGTGCCAGCGTGTCCAAAGCGCTTTTGGTATCGCTCCTGAAAAATTTATAATACAGAACACTGGGGAAATTCAAAGTGGACAATGCAATAATGGAAGCGAGCAGGACAAGGAAAATTTCCAAAGGTTCCAGGATGAGGTCCACGAATGCCTTCTCGTCAATCTCTCTGCCCACCACTCTCATACTGACAATAATCGCCCTCGCCAATGGTTTGCTGAAGAATTTCTTGAGGATAAAAACTGTCAGCATTACCGCGAACACAATACAATAATCCCCGATCCGGTTATCAAGAACTATCCTGTCGAAAAAATTATTCATATCCAATCATTTTGTGTCCCCTGATTGAACCGGGACAAAATTACCAGATAATTCATTTGAAGGAATATAACCCGATCCTGTCATTAGCCAACGCATATATACCCTGTGGCATAATAGCGAGTTTTTTCGATTTCAGTATAGATTTGGGAAGTGAGGATTCCCTGAGCTCGAGAGTACCCAGGGTATAGCTTACAAAATGGTCATCCTGCCTGCCAACTATGGTTTTTCCAATTACCTGCACATCCTGAAGGTGCAAGATGGGGAGCCTGTTCCTGAAGGAGCCATAATAGTCGAATGAAAATATTCCCCGGCTGCTGTCGCACAAATACACATATCCGTCGCGGTCGATTATTTTTTCGGGTAAAGGCGATTCATCCATGGCCTGTCGCAGGTCCACGGTTTCACTGAGTAATCTTCCGTCATCACCCAGCTTCTTCAATTTGGCCGCCTGTTCATCATATACCCATACATTGTTATCATAAGAAAGCGCCACGGCCCTGGCCTGCAAAATACCCAAGGCGCGCAGGTCAATGACGTTGATGGTATTTAGGAACCTGTCGAGCATTACGATGGTAGAAAAATCCTTATAGTACAAGATCAGCTTCATTGGATTGGTAACATCCATTGAATAAAGCGTTCCAAAACGGCGCACCTCATTGAATACTGCCACCGAATCTCCTTTTGCGCTGAGCTTTTTAAGTTGATCTGTGGGCGTGATGATATAGAGGTTTCCCAGGTTATCCACGGCGAAATCATTCACAGCGGCTTCATAGATCTGCTTCAGCCTGAAAGCAGAATCTGTCTGCGCCTGCACGCAAATCAGCACCAGCATGAATAATATGAGCCAGATCAGGTTCTTCACTTTTCGTAATATTTCAATTCAAGGTTAACACCATCAAATACCGCATAGCTGTTATAACGTATCCAGTCACCCAGATTGATATATCTGCTCTCATTATTCAGCTTAAAATCTATGGGCAGGTGGCGATGACCGAAAATGAAATAGTCAAAATATTTTTTTTGAAGCAGTTCCCTACAATAAACGATCAGCCATTCCTGATCTTCCCCCAGGAAATGGGAATCATCTTTGCCCGTGGCCGCCCTACTGGAGCGGCTGAAATAATGAGCGAGCCCCATTCCCACGAATGGGGGCAGGGTTCCAAATAGCCATCTGCAAATTTTGTTACGGAATATTTTTTTCAAGAATTTATAGCCCCGGTCGCCGGGGCCCAACCCATCCCCATGGCCGATCAGGAATTTTTTTCCATTGAATTCGAATTCCTGCGGTTCGTGATATACCGGGATATTCAATTCTGATTCAAAATACCCGTTCATCCACATATCGTGATTGCCGACAAAAAAATAAACGGGCACTCCTCCATCCACTATCTCTGCCATTTTCCCCAGGATGCGTACGAATCCCTTTGGCACCACTTTTTTATATTCATACCAGAAATCGAAGAGATCGCCTACGATGAAAATCGCGGCTGCGTCATACCTGATTTCGCTCAGAAACTTCACCAGTAATTTTTCTCTTTGGAGACTGGTCAGTCTATCAGGCACGCCTAAATGAAAATCAGAAAGGAAATAAACACGCTTATCTGGAGGAATTTGCATCGGGTAAAAATAGCAATTTAATTTTTGCGTCAGGGAGTTGGCTGGTCGAGGAGAAAGAGAAAGACTTCTTTGGGCCCGTGTACGCCAACGACCAGGGTCTTTTCAATATCTGCGGTGCGGCTTGGGCCCGACGCAAAAGTGATGAAGGAGGGCATCTTCCCTTTATATTTATCCCTTAATTTCTGCAAGCCTTCTCTAACGTCATACACCAACTGATTCATACCCGCGATACATATATGAACGGGCGCATAAACACTGGTTGTACGCCCGCTTTGCGCAGCGCTGCTCATTACAATAGTACCGGTTCTGGCGATCAGCAATTCGCAACCCGTGACAGCGGCATGGGAGGATTCGAGGGGCCTTTCTGAGAATTGCGTATAGCCGTGTTCGGTAAACTTAGCCTTAATGTCCTCTTCCACGCAATAGATCTCTGTCCACTTCATTTGCCGCACCAGGGTAGAGAGTTGTTCCACCAGTTCCTTGTAACCGGCACAATACACGAATTTCCCCTGCAATTTGCTGAATTCCTCCGCGAAAATCAGTTCGAGTTCTTCTGTAGCTGGTTGGAATACTGAATTATTCCCTTCGCTCTGGGGAAAAGGCAAAGGCACTGGTGTGCTCAGTGCCTTGCGTATTTTTTTTAGAATATTTTCCTTTGCAGGGGATATTTTCATTCTGTATGAGGATTACAATTTAGGAACGCTTTCTGCGGGTGGCACTTCGGCGCTGATACCCTCACCATCTTCGGTTCCATTGGTGGCGGCATGATGGCTGTCCAGGTGATCGTGTACCACATCGGCGGGTTTCTTTTCTTCATAGGGCCGTTTGCCGATCAACTGCTCCAGGTCGCTTTGAAACAATACTTCCCGGACGAGCAATTGTTTGGCAATTATCTCCACCTGTTGTTTTTTCTCGATGAGGAGTTTCTTGGTGATTACATAAGCTCTTTCAATCAGCTTTCGCACTTCTTCATCTATCAATTTCCCGGTTTCTTCACTGAATGGTTTAGTGAAATAATTTTCCTGTTGCGGATCATAGTAACTGATATTACCGATCTTATCATTCATTCCATATACGGTAACCATTGAATAGGCGATCTTGGTGATCTGTTGCAGATCATTGCTCGCGCCTGTGGAAATTTTCCCGAAGAAGATCTCTTCAGAAGCCCTTCCGCCGAGGGTCATGCAGATCTGATCCATCAACTGATCCGTATTATAAAGGTATTGTTCCTTGGGGGTATATTGCGCGTAACCGAGCCCCGCTGATCCCCTGGGTACGATGGTCACTTTCAAAAGAGGGTAGGCGTGCTCCAGGTACCAGCCGCAAACCGCGTGGCCTGCTTCATGGTAGGCAATGATCTCCTTTTCATCGGGTGATATGATCTTGTTTTTCTTCTCGAGGCCTCCGATTACCCTGTCAATCGCATCCTGGAAATCATCCATCTCCACTTCACTCTTTCCCTTACGGGCAGCTATCAACGCGGCTTCATTACAAACGTTGGCAATATCGGCGCCCGCGAATCCGGGTGTTTGTTCGGCCAGTTTATGAACATCCAGCTTTGCTGATTTTTTAATGGGTTTTAGGTGCACAAAGAAAATTTCTTCCCTGCCTCTTACATCGGGTTTGTCAATGGTGATCTGCCTGTCGAACCTTCCGGGCCTCAACAGGGCGCTGTCCAATACATCGGGCCGGTTGGTCGCAGCCAGGATGATGATTCCGCTGTCTGTTCCGAATCCATCCATTTCCACCAGCAATTGGTTCAATGTATTTTCTCTTTCATCATTGCTCATCATCATATTCTTTCCTCTCGCGCGGCCAATGGCATCAATCTCATCTATAAAAATAATACAAGGGGCTTTTTCCCGGGCCTGTTTGAACAGGTCTCTCACGCGGCTTGCTCCCACACCCACGAAGAGCTCCACAAAGTCGGAACCGCTCATACTGAAGAAAGGCACCTGCGCTTCACCCGCCATCGCTTTCGCGAGCAGCGTTTTACCGGTACCAGGAGGGCCAACCAGCAGGGCTCCCTTCGGAATCTTTCCTCCAAGGGCCGTATATTTCTTAGGGTTTTTCAGGAAGTCCACGATTTCCATGACCTCCTGTTTGGCTTCTTCCAAACCTGCCACATCAGCAAAAGTGATATTCACCTTTGTTCCTTTTTCAAATAAAGTGGCTTTGGATTTGCCGATATTGAAAATTCCACCGGGACCGCCACCACCACCGGGACCGCCCACTTTGCGCATCATGAGAACAAAGAGCAGGGCCAGCATCAGGAATGGGAAAACAATATTGAGAATTGGTCCGAACCATTCCGGATCGCTCACTATTTTCACGGGAACTTCCTGTACACCGGGGGTGGATTTGTAAAAATCCGCCAGCGTCTTTTCGGTATAGGTCTTCGCATCTGGTACGTCAAACTGGAACTGGGGCGCGTCCTGCTTTGCAGCCATGGCGTATTTATCTCCCAAAAGTTCCCTGTACATGCTCTTGTTTAGGCTGTCTTTCTTTATATAGACCCTCACCAGGTCTTTATTACGAACGAGCTCCAGCTTTTCCACGTCGTTATTCGCTAGCATTTTTTGCCGGAAAACCAAGTCGTTTGTAACGGTAGCGGGAGTATTGACTCCTTTAAAAAGCTGGTATCCCACCAGGACAACAGCTACAATACCATATATCCAGTATATGCTGAATCTCGGCCCACGCTTGGGTGACTTATCGTCTCCTCCATCATTTCTCTTAAATCCTGGCATTCTGCCCTGATCATTTTCCTGTGCCATAATACTTACTTCACTTAGTAATTAATATTAATAAAGATATAGCTCAATTTGTTGTGTTAAAAATTCAAGTCTGGGCTGATTGGAATTAAATACCAAATGCCAAGCTCCGCTCTCTGCATTCAATCCTCGTGCCCGACTAGGTCCCCATCGCTCCACATTTCTTCCAACCTGTAAAAACGCCTTATATCAGGCAGAAAAATGTGCACTACCACATTCACGTAGTCAATCACTACCCACTGCAGTGCCTGGTAACCCTCATGTCTGTAAGGCAATTCGTCACAATTCTTCCTTACCTCCTCCTCCACAGCATTTGCGATCGCCTTTACCTGCACGTGAGATGTGGCCTCGCAAATGATAAAAAAATCCGCGACTGCCTCATGAACCTTGCGCAGGTCCAGTGAAACAATGTTTTCGCCCTTCTTTTCCTGGATAGCGTTGATAATGGTTTTAAAAAACTTACTATTCCTCGTCAATTTGGCTACCTGTTTGGGACGGGTAGCTAAAGCCTGTAATGCTGCCAATACAATTCAATTTTAAGTTTGCCAGTTGTTACTGGATAGTTTGATGGTCTATATTTTGGGGCCAGTTTAGATAATCCCGGCCTTGATGGTCCCGGGGTTTGCATTTTGCTCTGCCGCAAATTTAATGAGCAGTTTTGACGTATCGTTTATCCTGCCTGCTCAGTCTTCCCGGCGGCTGAACCAAAACGGGCATTTCCGGACTCATTTGGGTAATCTACTTCTTCAATCTTCATTTACCAGAATCCCCTCACTCCATACTCTTTACTGCCCTTCCATTTTGTCAGCCTCCGCAATTGCACTTAATTCCTAACTTGCTCAAAAATAGGAATTAATTCCTTATCCACCGATGCAATCATTCGGTCATTCACTGGTTATTCTGCCGTCTGTAAACAGCACCAACAACTATGCCATGGCAAGGGTTCATGCGCGATTGACAACGCATGGCACCATCTACTTTGCATTGGATCAAACCGAGGGAAAAGGACAGAGAGGAAAACAATGGAAATCCGAACCAGGCCTGAATATCATGATGAGCCTTGTATTGGAGCCCCATGAACTGCGGTCCTCTCAATCCTTCCTCCTAAATGCGGCTGTTGCCTTAAGCTGCCGGGATTTTTTTGCCTCCTATGCTGGAGAATCAACCAGTATCAAATGGCCCAATGATATTTATTGGGATGACAGAAAGGCAGGAGGCATCCTGATTGAGAACCTGTTTCATGGACAAAAATGGCTCTTTGCCGTTGTGGGTATTGGAATCAATATTAACCAGATCAATTTCCCCGATGCTGCTCCCAATGCCATTTCACTGAAGCAAATCACGGGCGCAGACTATGACCTCAACGATCTGGTTCGGGAACTCGCTGCCTGTCTGGAGAAAAGATATTCCCAGCTAATCATGCAAGCGGGCGAAGGCATACTTGAAGAATACAAATCCAGGTTATTCAGGCTGAACGAAGCGGTAAGACTGAAGAAGGATAATATAGTTTTTGAGGCTTTTATTAGGTCCGTCAGCAGCCAGGGTAAATTGATCGTTGAAAGAGGATTTGAACAGGAATTCGACTTTGGCGAAGTGGAATGGCTGGGCTATCGTTAAGTGCGACTGAGTTCAGTAATGGTTTATGTTCGCTGCGAATAATTGCACCAGCTCCATCTCGTCTTCTAAATCGCATTTTCTTCGGGCTCAATTTTTGTTGGTCGCTTGTTTGGGAATCATGAGAATTAAGAAGGCTTGCCCATCTTGGCGTATCATCATCTTCTAACAATACTCAGTGGATAGTTAGGCAGCAGTGAACCGAAAAATACATTTTCAAATTGGGTATTTTCTCAAGGCATGAATCTATTTCACATTGAAAGTCTCACCTGCGATCTCCATATTCGTCCCATCGCGCTGCCAATATTAACCAGAACCGGAAGTTTTGTGCCAAATTAAATTCGGTGTACGCTCACATCTCCACTAAACCAGTCGCCTATTTTTTATCCTCCAATTCATTCCAGGCTTTCACAATTTCTTCGGCATGCTGCTTATTCCTGGGTTTCAGAAAAATTTTCCGGATAATTCCCTTTTCATCAATTAGGAAAGTACTGCGGTGGAGACCCATATATTTTCGTCCGTACAATTGTTTTTCACCCCATACTCCATACTTGTCAATGATGGCGTGATCAGGGTCCGCTACCAGGGTGAAAGGAAGCTGATATTTAGTCTCAAATTTCTTGTGTTTGGCGAGACTATCAGGACTCACACCCAGTACCAAGAATCCATTTTTCCTTAGGAGGGCATAATTGTCCCTCAGGTTGCATGCCTGGATCGTGCAGGTCGGCGTGTCGTCTTCCGGGTAAAAATAGAGTACGATTTTTTTCCCTTTATAATCGGCCAGGCTGATTTTTTTGCCATCCTGATCTACACCCTTGAATGATGGAGCCTTGTCTCCTTCCTTAACTGTGATCATAATATTCCGGAGTTTAAATATTCCTCATAGGAAATGAAGGATGATCTTGTGGACTGTCATGGTCCTTATTTACCTGAGGAATCTGAATGTTTCTGACTGGGTATTGCCGGCTTCATCTTCCACCCTGATTCTTAATTCATGTGCGCCGGGTCCGCAATTTTCGTCAAAGGTATAAATGAAATTGCCGCCTTTATCATTGGTAAATCGAAGCCATTTACCATCCAGTTCGGCCCTGAAATTCTTGTAAGCCCGTAAATTGTCTTTTACTGCGATGCTGATCCTGGCTGCCTTGCTGAGATCGGCTCCATGGCTCCAGCCAAGCAGGCTGATTTCGGGTGGGATGCTGTCTACCACCAATTGAAAATTCCCGAACTCCCTGAATGCTGCCGAAGCCCATCCTTTTTGCCAACGAACCTTCAGAACCTCATTTTTTGATTCGGCAAATTGCTCCATCACTACCCGGTCCATAAGCTCCGGGTTCAGATCCCGATTGGGTTTGATGCGCACTACCAGCGAATCCTGCAATGGAATATAGGCTTCTCCAATGGAATGAACGGCTGAAACCACCTCCTCATCCTTAGAAAATGTTTTCCGGTAATTGATACGGACGGAATCATAAAGTCCTTTCTCACTCACATAGAATTCACAATCGGGGGCGGCTTCTACCACATCCAACATTCCGGGGAAAAACATCTTGCCCGGATATTCAGGGAATATGGAAGCCGGCGGCTTGTATTGAAGCCTGCAATTGAGTTCGGCACTATTGCCATTGGCATCCTTCACCATGACTTTAATATTGTGCAGTCTTCCGTCGGCGAGGTTTATCACGCCATCACCTTTCCCGCGCTGGTAAATACTGTTTTGATATCCCGGCAATTCAGTAAGGTGTTGTAGCCATGCGCCGCCATTTGACCTTGTCTTATAATCAATATGAGCATTCAGGTTCCTGGTATTGTCATAGCCGATACGGTCCATGGTGAATCGGATCTGTTCGGCCCCGTTATCATACAAAATAGCCTGGTAAATTCCATTGAGATTTGAAGAACCGGTTTGCCGGTCATAGCTGGTAATGGCCAGGCTGACTTTATCTGTATGACTGATGATCAATAAAGGAGCGCTCATATAGATCCTTCCTGTTTTCCTGACGGGAATTATTTGGGGGGATTGTTCGTAGATGCTTCTGTTGCGATCGTATAGGGCAAGCCTCAATATTTCAGGCGGCAACTGATCTGGCACAGGCAGGCCAAAAAGTAGCGGGTTGAGATTGATATCGGTGGCCGTTTCACGAATTTCAAAATGAAGGTGTGGCGCCTGCGATCCTCCGGTAGTACCGCTATATGCTATGAAATCGCCTCTTTTTACCGGAAAGAGTCCGGCTGGTATTTCCAGGGATACGGCCCAGGACTCAAGCCTGTATTGCTCTTGCTTCACATACCGTTCAAGGGTGGTGCTAAAATTGTTGAGATGTCCATACACCGTAGTGTATCCATTGGGATGATTAATATAAATCGCCCTTCCAAATCCGAAAGGTTCAATTTTAACGCGGGCAATATATCCATCGGCAGCAGCGAATACAGAATAGTTTTGAACCTTATTGGTCTTAATGTCCAGACCCATGTGGTAGTGATTGGGGCGCAATTCGCCAAAATTTCCGGCGAGACTGATGGGGATATTCAGTGGATCGCGGAAATATCCACGGGGATAGGGGGTCGAAATGCTGGTTTGAGCAAAGATTGTGTTAGCGAAAAGTAAAAGCAGTGAGAGAAAATATTTCATCAGGGAACTAATTCAGTAATTTTAGGAACAAAACTAACCCTGAACTGTTGAACAATAAAAACATTTTACCATGATCAGTTCCAAACATCTTGCTACATTCATTTTAGGCGCTGCCGCAGGCGTTGGTTTGACCAAGTACCTCAATATGACCGATGAGGAAAAGGAAAAAATGATGAGTTCCCTGAAAGACAAGGCCAATAATTTCAGGGATGAAGCCGAAGGAGCATTTGACAAGGCCAAAGACTATTTTGAGGAACTCCGCCAAAAGGGATCCGATGCCCTTAAAGAACATTCTTCCGATATTGAAAAAACAATGGGTGACCTGTTTGGTAAGAAGACAGCAGAAAAGCAGTCTGGCACCACTACGGCTTAGAAGCTATGGCCAGGCACCGGTTTTCCGGTTATGCATGCGTAGAGGAATATCAGGTTCCTGCCGGCAGAGGTGATTCTATATCCTGGCCTCGTGTTTCTAATTCTTCGGGATCTTATTCAGGTATATACTTCCATTGATCCATTTACCCTGCCTTTCGGAAAACGAGGATGACCTCGGCGAATGGAGACCGACTCAGATCCCTTGAACGGCTCCGAATCTGATTGGGGAATTCAATTCGGGGAATGCCAAGCCATCCATCCTTTCAACCAAATCCCTGCAACGGCAAACCCGGGAATTATTTTTTTCAGCCCGGATTTTCGGAAAGGCCCTCTGGTAGCTGTTTTCATAGCTATCCTGAGGTGGTGGCATTGCTTCGGAAAATCAAATCAACTTCAGTTTATAAAAAATTGATTCGAATTTTCATTGATCTGAAAATTCTGGCACTCTCTTTGAATTATAAAAAACACTTCTGTGCTTCTAGAAAATTGAGACTGCTATTTTTATTTCCAAAACGTCCTATGCTAAGTGTGAGTAATTTTGGGAATTGATGATCTCACCTTTTTGATTGTTGCCATAAATAAAACTGGCGTTTCCTGACAGTCCTATATCTATTGGGGAGCAGGAATGATTTGAAGCCGGCAATGAATACTGGGCCTGGGTGAGAATGATATTGATATTTGATAAAGAGAACTGAAACTTTTGGGGGTAATACCCACATTGTGGTATGTTTTTTTCCGAACTAATGAACAGCATTTTGCGTATATATATTGTCTATATGTTGATGGTTGTATCTATAAAATGAAATGTTATGAAAGGGATGAAAAGAAAAATGGCCATTACGCTGGCTCTGGTGACCGCATCATTGATCGGAACCTTTCGTGGAACTGAAGCAAAACAAAGATTTATCTCCAGGATCAGGACCCGTTATGAAGACATGAAGAAGTTTATCCCTAAAGAGCAATCTGAAGTGGTTCTGGATGAATTTGAATTCTCGGCTTTTCACAACAGTTGAGTTTATCTACATATATCTTGAAGGCCCCGATCCTTTGGGGCTTTTTTGTTTTCAGGCCAGGAAGCTCCAGACCACAGACTATATTGGGAACTCCGGACCGGGAACAAATAGTAGGAGAATGACCTCCATCCCGGATTCGGGTCTGGCAAAGCTTCCAGGTGTCCGATTTTTCTTAGTCCGGGCCGAATTTGTTTTTCGCTGGATTTTTCTGAATATCCTACGCAACCCTTACCTTTGCACCCCGGGTCCGAAATCCCGGTTTTTTTATGCGCTGCCGGAACCAGGAATAAGCGGAACCATCCGGCAATAGCCTTTCAGAAGCACCAGTTACTCTTTCAAATCTTTAACCACTAGTTGCAAGAATGCCGAAAGACAATTCTATCCAGACCGTACTCATCATTGGTTCAGGTCCCATCATCATCGGACAAGCATGCGAATTTGATTATGCAGGTTCCCAGGCCGCCAGGAGTCTGCGAGAGGAAGGTATCAAAGTAGTTCTGATAAACAGTAACCCGGCTACCATCATGACAGATCCCATGATGGCTGACAGGGTCTATTTGCTGCCATTGAATGCGGAGAGCATTGAACAGATCCTGGAAGAGAATAAGATTGACGCCGTACTACCCACCATGGGCGGACAAACTGCGCTCAACCTTGCCAAAGAAGCGGAAGAACTGGGTCTCTGGGAAAAATACGGAGTGCGGCTGATTGGTGTGGATATTAAAGCGATTGAAAAAGCCGAAGACCGTGAAAAATTCCGTCAGTGGATGATTGAATTGAACATCCCTGTGGCTCCTGCCAAAACCGCCAATTCATTTCTCGAAGGAAAAGAATTCGCACAGGAAATTGGATTTCCGTTGGTGATACGTCCTTCATTCACCCTTGGGGGAACGGGCGGCGGCTTCGTTCTGAGCAAGGAATATCTCGATGAGGCATTGAACCGTGGTCTTTCAGCATCACCCATACATGAGGTGCTGGTTGAAAAGGCCGTCTTGGGCTGGAAAGAATTTGAACTGGAGCTCCTGCGCGATGCCAACGATAATGTGGCCATTATATGTACTGTTGAGAATTTTGATCCGATGGGTGTGCACACAGGGGACTCTATTACAGTAGCCCCGGCCATGACCCTGAGTGATACGGCTTTTCAATTGATGCGCAATACCGCAATCACCATGATGCGCGACCTTGGGAATTTCGTCGGTGGCTGTAATGTGCAGTTTGCGCTAAATCCTGAAACCGAAGAGATCATCGCCATTGAGATCAATCCCAGGGTGAGCAGGTCCTCTGCCCTGGCATCCAAGGCCACCGGATATCCAATCGCGAAAATCGCGGCCAGGCTGGCGGTCGGTTATACACTTGATGAACTCAAAAACCAGATCACACAATCCACTTCCGCCTTTTTTGAGCCCGCGCTTGACTATGTAATTGTAAAAATCCCGCGCTGGAATTTCGATAAGTTCAAAGGAGCCAATGATACCCTGGGCCTAGAGATGAAATCTGTTGGCGAAGTGATGTCCATTGGCAGAAGTTTCACCGAAGCCATCCAGAAAGCCTGCCAGAGCCTGGAGAATGAGGCAGTGGGTCTGGGCTATTATGGAAAAAGCCTGATGCATTCTGAAGATATCCTGGATTATCTCAGAATTCCCAAATGGGACCGCCTTTTCCGCATCAAAGACGCCCTGATGATGGGTGTGAGTGTGAAGAGCATCTGTGAAGCAACCGGAATAGACCGTTGGTTCATTTACCAGATCCAGAAAATCGCCACCCTTGAAAAAGAAATCGCCAATCATAATACGGAAACCCTTCCTGATGAATTGCTAAAAGAAGCCAAACGACATGGATTCGGCGATGAGCAGATTTGCAGGATCATGAAGGATGGCAGCGACGAGGATATTTATGAAAGAAGGAAGAAACTGGGATTGACGCGCGTTTTCAAAATGGTTGATACCTGCAGCGCTGAATTCGAGGCAAAGACTCCCTATTTCTACTCCACTTTCGAAGAGGGGCATTCCGACGAAAGCCATGTTTCTTCTAAGAAAAAGATCATTGTGCTGGGTTCCGGACCTAACCGGATCGGCCAGGGCATCGAATTTGATTATTGCTGTGTACACGGATTGATTGCCGTAAAGGAATGCGGTTATGAAGCCATCATGGTGAATTGCAATCCTGAAACAGTTTCAACGGATTTTGACATTGCTGACAAACTCTATTTTGAACCTGTATTCTGGGAACATCTCTGGGAAATAGTAGAACATGAAAAACCCGATGGCGTCATTGTGCAACTGGGCGGGCAAACCGCATTGAAACTGGCCAGGCGCCTGCACGATAAAGGAATCAGGATCGTGGGCACTTCATTCGACAGCATGGATATTGCGGAGGACCGCGGCCGGTTCAGCGATACCCTCAAAGAACTGGGTATTCCTTACCCCAATTATGGTACGGCCTACGATACAGACGACGCGATTGAAGTGGCAAAGCAGGTAGGCTATCCCGTATTGGTGCGCCCTAGTTATGTGTTGGGCGGACAGCGCATGAGGATCGTATTGAATGACGACGAACTGGAAAAAGGCGTGTTAAGCCTGTTGAAACACCTTCCCGGAAACAAGATCCTGATTGATCATTTCCTCGATCGTTGCCAGGAGGCCGAAATCGACGCCATATTCGATGGCGATGACTTTCACGTGATGGGTGTAATGGAGCATATTGAACCCGCCGGCATTCATAGCGGCGACAGCCACGCTGTTTTACCCGCCTTTAACCTTACACCAATGGAAGTTACCACGATGGAAGTCTATGCCGAAAGAATCGCCAGGTCCCTCAACATAAAAGGCTTGATCAATATTCAATTCGCCATAAAAGAAGGGACAGTTTATGTGATTGAGGCAAACCCCAGGGCATCACGCACCACTCCTTTCATTGCGAAAGCATACCAGATTCCCTACCTGAATATCGCCACCAGGATCATGCTCGGTGAAAACAAGCTGAAGGATTTTAAGTTCGAAAAGAAACTGAAAGGGTTCGCCATCAAGGAACCCGTATTTTCATTCGACAAATTCCCAGGCGTGAATAAGGAATTGGGGCCGGAAATGAAATCAACCGGCGAAGCCATAAGATTCATCAAAGATTTGAGGGATCCTTATTTCAGGCAATTGTATAAGGAGAGGAGTATGCACCTCAGCAAATGATTTTGTTCAAAGACAACCGCCAGATTTTCATAAAAAGAAATACTTTTGAATTTCGCTTATACCTGCACGTCATAGTCAGGGAGGCAAGATTATGCTCCTCAATATTACTTCATCATCATTGCAGGGTGAGAACTGTCGCTGGCAGGAGGTGAGGGCATTCCATAAGTTGTCTCCTTCAATTTATACGCATAGCCGCCGGGATTCTTCGTCTTCACTTTTATGATAAAGAGATTATCGTAGTCATTTTCTGGGATTTCCTGGATTTGATGCGGCACCTGCAATTCATCCAGCATCCTGATTACGGTATTCGAATGCCCTACTATGACGGTACTTTTTTCAGACCTCACAATCCGGATCAGGAATTTCAACAGAGTATCATTGGTATAATATTCAACTTGCAGGTTCAGACGCTTGCTCAATGGCTCCGCCGTTTCAAATGCACGGTTGGTGGGAGTGGCGAATATCTGTTTGATATGCTTGTAACGAATTGCACTGGCCAGGTCTTTGGCTCTGATTTGCCCGGCCTCAGACAGGTGTGGATTATCCGCAGGCTCCATAGCTTTCTCAGCATGACGTACGATATAGATCCGTGTTGGAGCGCACCCGGATACGATGAGAAACCCAATTAAAAAAAAGAAAAATCTCATTTATCTAATATTTCTTAAATCAATTCCGATGAGGGAAACCTTTAATCTAATTTGCAATCATCACTGTTTGAAGATTCTATCTCAGGTAAGGGGTGCCGGATGTTGACCTGATCCAAAAAGTATATCCATGCAAATATAGTCCAAGAGGAATTGCATAAGAAAAATCCCTTTCTTAATTTATCCTCATGCTAACCTATTCCGCAGCATTGTGGAAACCCGCTCCTTTCATCAGGCTCCTGATTCCGTTGATTTCGGGTATTCAAGGCCAGGATTATTTCAATATTTCGGCACGGCCCGCATTCGTCGCCGGCCTGGTTTTCGCATTTCTATTCATATCCTTCCAGTCACTTAGCCCCTGGCTCCGATTCAAGCTGGCCTGGCTGAATGGATCCCTGATTTTCTCCATCCTTTTCATTTTCGGAGTGGTATTGGCTTATGATCAAAGCATCATGCATCATAAAAGATGGTTTGGTCATCATTACAGGTCATCCACCATCGTTTTTGTGAATTTGGATGAATCACCGCTCGAAAAGAATCAGTCGTATAAAGCAAATGCGAGCCTGTTTGCATTGTCCGCAGGCGACAGCATTCTTGAAGTAAGGGGAAAGATCATCATGTATTTCAAAAAAGATCCGCAGGTTGCAAAGGAATTGCATGCAGGATCCCAAATTGTATTCAGGAAATCAATGCAGCCTATCCAAAGCTCTGGCAATCCCGGATCATTCGATTATAAGCGCTATTGCATGTTACAGGGCATCACGCACCAGGTTTATCTACTTCCAGACGAATTTGCAGTGACAGGTGAAACAAGCGGCTTTTCTTTCTCTCTATGGCTCCTGTCTTCCCGCAAAATGGTTCTGAACATCCTTCATCGCTATATACCCGGCGCCAAAGAGGAGGGAGTAGCCGAAGCGCTGCTCATGGGTTACAGAGATGATCTGGACAGGAACCTCGTTCAGGCTTATGCAAATACCGGAGTGGTGCACATTATCGCTATTTCAGGCATGCATCTGGCACTGATTTATGGCTTGTTGATCCTGGTAATTCGGCGCTTGTTACTGAATAGGAAAACCCGTTGGATTGGAGCCGCGATTATTTTGTCGGCACTCTGGCTCTTCAGCCTGATGGCGGGTGGAGGGCCTTCCGTTTTACGAAGCGCGGCCATGTTCTCCTTCATGGTCACTGCCCAGGCGATTTCCAAAAAGGCATTTATTTACAACAGCCTTGCGGGTTCTGCATTTTTTCTCCTTTGCTATAATCCTTTTTATCTCTGGGATGCCGGATTTCAATTGTCGTACGCGGCGGTGTTGAGCATAGTTATTTTTTATAAGCATATAAGCCAACTATTTTCTTTCCGCAGCAGAATCCTGGAATCCATTTGGAAATTAAACGCGGTAACCATCTCTGCACAGGTACTCACCACTCCGCTCAGCGTATTTCATTTTCATCAATTGCCAAACCTCTTCCTGCTGTCTAATCTGGTGGCAGTACCGGTTTCCGGCCTGATCTTATATGGAGAGATATTGCTCTGCGGTTTGTCAATCTTTTCCGGGATCGCGACCATCATTGGTAAGCTTGTCTCATGGATGCTGAAGTTCATGAACGGCTTCATTGAGACCATTGACCGGATTCCCTTCGCCGTTACTGGCGATCTGCAAGTGAAAATGATTCAGGTAGTGTTGTCATATCTCGTCATTGTCGCCATCGCCCATTGGTTGATATATAAAAAAAAATCCGCAGTCAAATACGCATTGATTGCCCTGACAGGATTTGCCGCTTTGAGGACCGGGGACCTATGGAGCATTTCAGGAAAACACAAACTGATCATCTACAATGTGCCCAAACTGCAGGCCATTGATTTGATCAGTGGGCGAGACTACCGTTTTATCGGCGATCCATCGCTTGGAGTAGAGGAATTTGCCAGTAAATTTTACCTTCATCCATCCCGGATATTTAACCGCCTGCAAGCCCGGGAATCGCCGCCCGGCATCAGGCTCAGCCCCCCTTTTATTTTTCTGGGAGGCAAGAGGATTCTCCTGGTTGACAGCAGTTATGTTTCTAACATTCATTCCGCCGGAATTAATGTGGATATCATTATCCTTTCCCATAACCCCAGGGTTCGTATAGGGCCATTAAAACAGGCATTTAACGTGGGACTGTTTGTGTTTGACGCTTCCAACACTTCGTGGAAAATCAGGCAATGGAAAAATGAGTGTGATAGTTTACTTTTGCGCTTCCATTCCGTACCCGATGAGGGTGCGTATATTCTCGAATTTTAGAATCCTTCCTGCAGAGATTATACAAGAGCGGGAAGATGCTTCAAAAAAGGCAATTAATCTTATGCAAAAAAAGATCAGGTCTGCACTCATTTCCGTTTTTTATAAGGACGGGCTGGAAGCCATTGTCAAAAAACTTCATGATTCAGGCGTAATAATTTATTCTACAGGCGGTACTCGTCAGTTCATTGAATCGCTGGGTATTCCCTGCGTGCAGGTAGAATCTCTCACCTCCTATCCTTCCATCCTGGGTGGAAGGGTAAAGACCCTTCATCCCACTGTTTTCGGAGGCATTCTTGGCCGGAGAGACAATGAAAAGGACCTACGTGAAATGGCAGAATTTAAGATCCCCGAGATTGACCTGGTGATCGTGGACCTCTACCCGTTTGAAGAAACAGTGGCAAATACTACCGACGACCAGGCTATTATTGATAAAATTGATATCGGCGGCCCTTCCATGATCAGGGCAGCAGCGAAGAATCACAAAGATGTGGCGGTGATCGCTTCAAAAAAAGACTATCCCCTTTTGGAGCAATGGCTCAATGAACAAGAGGGCGCCACTTCGCTGGAACAACGTCGCATACTGGCCACGAAAGCATTTGACATTTGCTCCGGATACGATATTGCCATATCCAATTATTTCAACCATAGTTCCCATTTCAATCCTTTCCAGCAAGATGGAATGGTGCTTCGCTATGGCGAAAATCCACATCAGCAGGGAATATTCTACGGTGACCTGGAAAAGTCATTCCACAAATTACATGGCAAGGACCTATCGTATAATAATCTTGTGGATGCAGATGCAGCCATGCAATTGATCAGTGAGTTTTCACCAGAGCGGGGAAATAATGGAAACGAAACCATATTTGCTATCATCAAGCACTGCAATGTTTGCGGTATTGCATCCAGGAAAACTCTGAAAGATGCCTGGGATGCGGCTCTCGCCGGAGACCCCGAAAGCGCATTCGGCGGTGTATTGATATGCAATGGCACTGTTGACAAATTAACGGCCGAAGCTATCAATGAAATATTCTTTGAAGTATTAATCGCAAACGCTTTTGATTCCGATGCCTTGCAAATACTCAAGTCAAAAAAGAACAGGATCCTGCTGGAGCGCAGGAATCAGTCTCAAAAGAAATCAAAGGCAAGGTTGATGAAAAGTATCCTCAACGGAGTGCTCAGCCAGGATGAGGATGAAGGCAATTTCGCGGAATGGAAGGAAGTGGGAGGAAGGAGCAGCAATGAAACAGAAAAAGAAGATCTCATTTTTGCCAATATAATCTGCAAACACCTTAAGTCCAATGCGATTGCACTTGTGAAAAATAAGCAACTGGTGGGCAAGGGCTGCGGCCAGACGAGTCGCATTGACGCCCTGCGGCAGGCGGTGGAAAAGGCGAAACAGTTTCAGTTTGATCTGAATGGTTCGGTAATGGCGTCCGATGCGTTTTTCCCCTTCAATGATTGCGTTATACTGGGTCATGAAGCCGGCGTTGCGGCATTCATTCAACCAGGAGGATCTATCAGGGACAAGGATTCTATTGAATATTGCAAGGAGCATCAACTCGCGATGGTGCTCACCGGTCTCAGGCATTTCAGGCATTAGCAGGCAGATGAGTTGGAGCTTAACTGGTTTCCGGCAAAATAAATTGACATCGATTCAAATATACTCACATTCTGCATGAGCGGAAGGAACTGGCATAAGAGATGAAGAATTATATATATGACATTTACGACAGGGTAAGATCTTCACTTCAACCCGTGTACCTGCGCAATCAAAGCCAAAAGAACAGGGCTGTGCTGGCCGTTGCCCTGATCAGTTTCTTCTGGGGAACAACCTGGCTGGTAGTCAAGAAAGGTGTGCAATATATTCCTGCCCTGCAATTGTCGGGCATAAGGCAATTGGTGGCGGGCACGGTATTCATCATTTTCTTTTTCCTGAAAGGATATAAATTACCGAGCAGGGAACAATTCATACAATTTATTTGGATGAGCTTCCTGATGTTCGTGATCAGCAATGGTTTTACAACCTGGTCGGTAAAATTCATACCGAGCGGGCTGGGAGCGGTTATCGGGGCACTTTCAACGATATGGATCGCTTTGTTCAGTACCGTCCTCTTCAAGGAAACCAGATTGAATGGCATCACCATTGCGGGTCTGATCATGGGAATCGGCGGAGTTTGTGTCATCTTTTATGACTATCTCGATGATCTTTTGAACCCTTCATTCTATCCTGGTATCATTCTGGGAGCCATTGCCAGCATGACCTGGGCATTTGGAACCATATATACGGTTAGGCATTCCCGTAATTTGAACCCTTACTATAGCCTTGGCTGGCAAATGTTTCTAAGTGGAATTATACTCATTGTGATCGCTTTTTTAACGGGCCAGTACAAACCCATCGCCCAAATTGATATTCGCGGCTGGTACTCCGTGGCATATCTGGTCAGTTTTGGTTCCATCATCACTTATGCTGCCTTTATATATGCACTGAAGAGGTTGCCGGCAGCGCAAGTGTCCATCTATGCCTATATCAATCCTATTGTGGCGGTGGTATTGGGGGCGTTGCTCAATAATGAGAAGCTCACCAGGTTCGTCGCAATCGGCACCCTGGTAACGCTTTCAGGTATTTACCTGGTGAACACAGGTTTTAAGAAAATTGAAGTCTCCGGAGCGGAAGCATGAACATGGAAAAATCCGGTGGCCAATCATTCAGGCTGAATGTTTAGAAATCCCAATACAACACTTCCTGCAAAAATAATTCGTACACATGTTTCCAGCCTTCATATAATTTGTCGCTTCCAAAAAAATTATTGTGCCAAATAGTGATCATGGTGCCATTCACCTTCTTGGTCACATCATGGTAATGGCGGATCTCATCGAATGCCTGTTGGGGTGTTTGCCGCTGTTGAAAAAATGAATTGGCATCCATAAAGCAGAAAGGATAAATGCGCAAAGAGGTCCTTTCATCTTTCAGTAGGTCGTACCAATAGAATGGGGCCGCGATGGATGCCCTGAATCCGTTGATACTGCCATATCCCATAGAAAATTCCTTTTCGATACCCAGGGTCAGGAGGCGCCTGTAGGTCTGTGGAAGTGAAAAACGAATAAAGTGCTGCCGGCTGCAGGTAATTCTCTTGTTAATCAGGTATTCCATCAGCCCTATTTCTTCCCTTAGCAGGGTTTCATTGTCACCACTCTGCCAGGAAGGATGGATGCCGACCTGGTAGCCCATGGAATGGTACCTGATGAGCTCCTGCATTTCTTCCTTCTCCGGACTTATATTCTTGTCATACCCTTTCGGATCCTTGGCAACCAGGAAGAAATAATAAGGCCTTAAATTATATTTGAGATGCAAGGCATAGAGCCATTCATATACATCAAAAGGATCTTCCTTTTTTCCCGCAAGCACTTCAATCCTTTCTTTCACCGCACTCAGTTCTCCTTTCAACAGGGAACGGACCAGGCCCCCCGCGTTTCTGACGAATCCCTTGTTTAAATATGAAAACGCGATATCAATGTCATAGGTCGGAATAAAATTAAATTTCTTGGTCTTGAAGAATATCATAGGAAATTTCAGGCGCAATAGTCTTTGCAGGGAAATCACCCAGGTATTGATCAGAGGCTGGTTCAGGAATCCCTCTTTGAAGGCGATGCTTTCGGCATGAGAAAATCTGCCGTATTGGTCTTCTGTGAATGGAAGGTATTCCTCATACCTGCTGATCAGGTAAAACGAGGCTGCAAGAATATCGAAAGGCAAATCCCCATTCCGCACCGGAAATAAAATCGTATAGGCCTCGTGCAATTGGCATCGCGGCAACTGGTATGTAATTCCATTTTCAAACAATAGTGGAACAGGGTAAATCCAGAGTTCTTCCTCATCCACCGGGTCTTCCGAATAATTTATCTTGGGGCCTTCGAATAGGCGGAATTCTTCTTTGCTGTTAGTAAAAGAAATATCTATCCGGCTCAATTCCTGGAGCAGGGTTGTGGCAATATATTGTAATCGGGGGCTGTATCGTGAAGAATACAATAAGAGCATTCAATCATTTCAAATCAATCACAAAATAAAAAAGTCGGCTCAAATGCCGACAAGAAAAGTCCCAAGTAAATTTCCAAAAATTTCAGTATTTATCACAATTTCTGCTTTTCCTTCCACAATTCATTGAAGGTCTTGGGGGGAAATTCGAGTACGCTCCTATGATTCGACCAGCCTTTGAATAAGCTGTTTACCATCTTGTTTTTCATTTTACTGTTTCCCATATTCATCAGTCTTCTGTGCAGGGATACCTGCTTCCAGATTTTCCAGGCGCTTCGCTCTCCGAAACCAGCATCACCTTCCTCCACCGATTCAAAACGATTTTCCAGCAATAGTTCATGCAGGTTAATTTTCACGGCGCATACTTCTGTGCAATTGCCACATAGAGTGGAGGCGTAACTCAGGTGCTTCCATTCTTTCATGCCATTCAGATGCGGGGTTATAATGCTGCCAATAGGTCCGCTATAGGTAGTCCCATAACTATGTCCTCCAATATTCTTATAAACGGGGCAGGCATTCAGGCAGGCGCCACAGCGAATGCAATACAGTGCCTCGCGCGCTTTTGCGTTCAACAACAGGTTGGTGCGCCCATTGTCCAGCAGCACCACATACATTTCCTCGGGACCGTCTGTTTCACCGGGCTGTCGCGGGCCCATAATGATGGAATTATAAGTGGTAATTCTTTGTCCGGTTCCGTAAGTGGCCAGCAATGGCCACATCAGAGCCAGGTCAGTCAGGGATGGTAGGATTTTTTCAATCCCCACTACTACAATATGTGTTTTTGGCCAGGCGCAGCTCAGCCTTGCATTCCCTTCGTTCTCGGTTATCGCAATAGCGCCCATATCGCTGATGAGGAAATTGGCGCCGGTTATTCCAACCTCGGCAGTAACATATTTTTCACGGAGAATATACCTGGCTACAAGGGTGAGTTCTTCAGCGCTGAGTTTAGGATCTGTTCCCAGTTTCTCGGCGAAAAGTTTGGCGACATCCTCCTTGCTCTTGTGCATGGCTGGCGTAACGATGTGATAAGGAGGCTCGTCATCGAGTTGCTGAATATATTCCCCGAGGTCTGTTTCCACGCTTTCAATCCCATTCTCCTCCAGCATCTTGTTCAAGTGGATTTCCTCGGTTACCATACTCTTGCTTTTCACCACCATCCTGCATTTCTTCTCCATACAAATCTGCTTGATCTCATGCAGTGCCTCTTCCGCGTTCTCCGCCCATATCACTTTCCCTCCCCTGCGTGTAAACTGTGACTCAAATTCCTCAAGGCGCTGGTCCAATGATTCAATAGCTCGCCATTTCAGATTTTTGGCTCTTTCTCTTGCCAGGTCTATATCCGAAAATTGCTGCCGGCCTAAAGCCACCGCGGCATTATACTTGCCAATATTGAAATTGATCTTACGCCTGTGGTCCAGGTCGGCGGCTTTTATGGTACTCTTGGCCAGGAAGGATGATGCAGATTCAGACATTCGATCAGTTTTAATAAAGCGACAGGGATTCGGTGGTTCAGGATTCTTTTTCTGTGAAATACGCCTCGGCCACCTGTTCCAGCACGGCGTAAAATTCGGTCCCATATTTTCGTATCAGGGCATCTTTCAGAAAAACATATACAGGCATTTTCAGTTTCTTGCCTAATACACAGGCGGGCTTGCACAAGGAAGGTCTCGGTTCATAGTTTAGCATCTCATAGGTCTTGGTCTCTTTTACTTTAATAGGAAATAAGTGACAACTGATGGGCTTCCTGAATTGGATTTTACCATCGAGAAATGCCTGCTCAATTCCGCACTTGATAACACCTCCTGAATCCCTGTACCCATAGGCGCACATTTTCCCGTTAATGGTAGGCGTTACCCAGCCAAAGGATTTATCAAAATAATAAAGACCCTTCTGCCTTATTTCCTCTCTGCCTTCCGGTGTGAGGTAAGGCTCCACTTTCTCATATATTTCCCTGAGCATATCCATCTCCGGGTCGTTGAGGGGAGCGCCCGCATCGCCATCTTCACAGCAACCCCCTTTACATTTTGCAAGATCGCACACGAATTGTTCTTCAACAATCTGATCGCTTATCAATACATTGTCTATCTCTATCACAGCTCTTATTTTGGCAAAAATCCCACTAAATCAAGAATCGAAAAAAAAATGTTTGCCCTTTCCTCAACGTTCCTTCCAACGTAGCGTATTCACCAGATGCCTGATATCTTCTTCCAAAAATTGGTTTACGACCCTAAGTGAATCTTCATTAGGCACGGCGTTAAAATACAGAGAACCCCTGAAAAAGTGTTTTGTGGAATCTGTGACGAAAAACTGGCTGGAGGTTGCGGCGTTGCCACCGATGGAAAAGAAAATTCCGGAAACTCCATTGGGGGTGATAAAGGCTGAATCTTCAATGGACGAAGCCTTGACCGCGTGTTTATTGGCCATTACATAGGCCTCATCTTTCAGGTTATCGAAGCCATTGATGGCAGTGGAATCTTTATAGCCTTTGCCCGACTTCACCTTGAAGATTGAAATCCCTCCAATTGTTTTATAGCTCAAATACAGTCTTGCATTGAACCGGGGGAAATCCATGTTTATCCAATATGGGTCGTCCGGGCTGGTATCATCTGAGCTGCTGTCCCGGCTAATGATACCATAAACCGGGTATTCAAACTGGTATGGAAATCCAGCCCGGTTGAATTCCTGGTACTCGTGTGCCGGAAAATCGATCTTGAAATATCCTTTGGGCTTCGGCGTATAGCCGCTGTCGCAGCCAGCGAAAAAGAAAAAAAGCAGACAGGAAATCAGGGCCCTGTGATTGAAACCGCACCTCCCCGCATCCAAGCCGCGCAATTTATTGTTCTTCATAAAAGAGCTCTGTAACAGTTTTTCAGGTCCGTTCAAACTTTGTTCAATCGCCATTTTCATCAGCTTGGTTGAGGAGGCTTTATGGATACTTTCACCTTTTTTATCCTGTTCTTTGCAATTTCCAATACCACAAAATCAAAATCGCCGATCATAACCTGCTGGTTCACTATTGGTATCTCTCCGGCCAGTTCCAAAACTAATCCCGCTACCGATTCACTCTCGCCTCTTACCTGGTCAAAGGTACTCTGGTCCAGGCCCATTAAGTCGCAGGCATCCTTTATCATCATACTGCCTTCAAGAATATAATTATAATCATCCAGTTTCTTGTTCCCGCTCTCTTCATCGTCAAATTCATCCCTGATATCCCCAATCACCTCTTCCATGATGTCTTCCAGGGTAACAATGCCTTCCGTACCACCAAATTCATCCACTACCACGGCAAAATGAATCCCTTTTTTTTGAAATTCTCTCAACAGGTCATCAATTAATTTTTGTTCAGGAACGAAATAGGGAGTTCGTATCAGGTGATGCCAGTCGAAATCATCTTTTTCATGAAGAAAAGGTAGTATGTCTTTTGTATGGATGATACCCACCACATCGTCGAGGCTATTCTTCTGAACTGGCAGCCGGGAATAGTGCAATTCTTCAATCCGGCGGACGAGGTTCCTGAATGTTGTGTTGTATTCGATGGAACTGACGTCAAGCCTCGTGCGCATGATTTGCTTAACAGAGATATTTCCGAATTTGGCAATCCCTCTTAATATGTTTTTTTCTTCCTCTGAAGTGTTTTCGTCGGTACCCAATTCAATAGCCTGGTCAATATCTTCGGGCCTGTAGATGGTGTGTTTGTTACCACCCAGGCCTCTCTCAATCCGGTCAGAAAAACCCACGAAGTGGTTACTCATCCTCGAAAAAATGGCGCTCAACACTTCCGCCAGTAACGAGGCACTATAAGCGAAGCGTATGTTATTCTGAGTGGCCCATACCCTGGGCAGGACTTGTCCAAACATCACCAATAGAAATATGACTGTGACCAGCTTGATCAGGAAGTTGAGCCAGGGGGTTGGTTGAAGCAGGAATTCATCCATTAGCACATTCGCGACAATGATGGTACCGATACTTACAAACGCGTTGGTGATTTGCAGGGAAGCCAGCAGTTGCCTGGGCCGGTCGAGTAGCGTAACGATTCTCCTTGCCGCCGGATTCTGCTTGGTCTTAAGCATATTGATATCCTTATAGGTCAGGGAAAAAAAAGCAACTTCGGCACCGGATACAAAAAAGGAAATAAGCAACAATGATAGCAGCAGGATGAAAAGAATGGCTATGCTTTGTGGATTTATGGCCAGAATAACAGGACTAAAGGCTTTAACTATGTTATTTACACAAGAATGGTAATCCAAAGCACTGGGTTTTGATGAACAATCACGTTCCTAATCATAAAGGCAGGTCATTCGGCCTGCCTGGTTAAAATATAAAAGCAAAAATAGCTATTCAGTCAAATACCTCAGAATGGTAAATTTTCTGATGTATCGCCGACCGGGGGAGGAATATCGTCACCTGTAAAACCTTCTCCGCCGGTATCGGCGCTGTGAATCCCGTGACTGCTATCTGTTCTCTTGTCAAGCATGATCAGATTATCTCCCACAACTTCTGTGGCAAATTTCCTATTCCCTTCCTTGTCTTCCCAGCTCCTGGTTCTCAGTCTGCCTTCTATATAAACGAGGCTCCCTTTGTGCAGATATTTCTGGGCCAGTTCTGCCAAACCCCGCCATAAAACAACAGTATGCCATTCTGTTTGGCTGATCAACTTTCCCGCCCTGTCTTTAAAGGTCTCTGTAGTTGCCAAAGGAAATTTTGCCACTGCGATATTACCTTCTAAGAATTGTACATCCGGATCCTTTCCTAAATTACCGATTAGCATTACCCTGTTTACTCCGCGCATAACTGTTGATTTATATTCTCACAATAGATCATCTCCTGATCATCGCCGGTCAATCCTGACTTAAATTTACATTTTTTTCCCGCAAATAGCTAATGATAAATTTCGGAAAAGCAAAGCGTTTTAACTTATTGAGTGATACCAACTCGAATTCTCCGGTATCCGCAAGGGGCTTGTCTATCACCACTTCAATAAATTGTCCGCTGATATGCTGATGCGTTAATTTTTGCCTGTGAACTGTGGAGATTTCTGTCACTTGGAATGAACAGGATTCAGGCAGGATTGCCGAGAGCTTATCATGAATTTGCTTTGCATCTAATTTCTTCGGGGATTCGTGAAGATAAAATTCGTAGAGTTTTTGCCAGATATCTTTGCCCAGGCGCTGGCGGATATATACCCGGTTTCCAAAACGCAGCATGAAATAATAGAACCATCTTTTTTTGATAGAAGTCTTGTTTGATTTCAAAGGCAGGAATTCTGTTTTCCCTAAGGCATAAGCCATGCAAAACTTCTTCATGGTGCAGGTGCTGCAAAGTGGCGCCTGAGGTTTGCAGACAGTGGCCCCAAAATCCATAATGGCCTGGTTATAGGTTGCGGGATTTTTTCTGTCTAATAATTCCCCTGCCACCATGTTGAAATGTGCCTTCCCTTCTGAAGAGTCAATCGGCTTTGCAATGCTGAACACCCTGGAAATAACCCTGTAAACATTCCCATCCACAACTGCATGAGGAAGGTTGAATGCAAAGGATGCGATGGCTGCAGCCGTATATGGCCCCACACCTTTCAGGTCCAGGATCTGCTGATAGTCGTTGGGAAACCGGCCCTTATACTGGTTTTCAATGATATTGGCCGTAGCTATCAAATTCCTGCACCTTGTATAATAACCCAGGCCTTCCCAAAATTTGAAGACCTTTTGCTCCGGGGCCTTTGCCAAGGCCTTGATGCTTGGAAATTCCTTTATAAATCTCTCATAATAAGGCCATCCCTGCTCCACCCTGGTTTGCTGAAGGATTATTTCGCTTATCCAAATCTTATAGGGGTCAGGTTCTCCCTTCCAGGGCATAGAACGGGTATTGGCTTTCCGGTTCCATCGGAGAAGAGCCCTTGTGAATAGACCGCCCATGGGCTGTAATGATCTGTAACTCAGGTTGCTGTTTGCCATAGTAGTTTTAATCCCATACAATTTTCCAGGCTTATATTCGTTCAGTATGAATCGGGAGAACGTCAGCAAGAAATTGATTTTCTTTCACATATAAATGAAATAAATGAAATTTTTTGGATAATTGCTTGTGCGATCCCCCAATTTTGTTTTATTTTATCATTGAAATTCACTTACTTAAATAAATAAAAAATGAGAAAAGCTGATTTAATCAATAACATCTCAGAAAAAACAGGCATACCAAAAGTAGATGTTTTGGTTACTTTGGAAACAATGTTCAAGGAAGTAAAGGAGAGTCTGGCCAATGGCGAGAATATTTACATCCGTGGTTTTGGAAGCTTCATAACCAAGAAGAGGGCTGCCAAAATAGGTCGTAATATTAAGAAAAACACTGCCGTACACATCCCGGAACACTATATTCCAGCGTTCAAACCTGCCAAAGAATTTGTACAGGAAGTCAAGAAACTCAAGACCGCGAAACCGGTTGACGAGAAATTTGGAGAAGACTCCGAAGATAGCATTTAACTTTGCGTCCAAATTTTATGGATGGTTAAGAAACAACAATGGCTGGTTGTAACTGTTGGATTTGCCTTATTCCTGGGACTGTATTTTTTCGGACGCACCAAACCCGCTCCAAAATCCCCTGCGCAACAGGTACAGTCTGTTCAACCTGAACAATTAGACTCCGAATCCATACTTGCAAGTGCAAAATCGCATTTATCACCTCAGCAGCAGGCCAGATTGACTGCCCTGGAAAATTCGGTGATAAGAGGCGATGTGGTGGCTCAAAAGATCAAATTATACGATCAACTTGCTAATTTCTGGAAAGACTCCGCTCATGCATTCGGGCCTTTTGCCTATTATATAGGCGAGAAGGCCAAATTGGAAAATTCTGAAAAAAGCCTCACCTTTGCTGCCCATTTGTACCTGGCTAGGCTGAAAGCAGTTGATCAACAGCCGGTTCAGGTGTGGATGGCCAACCAGGCAAAAGAGCTGTTTGAAAAAGCATTGGTAATAAATCCCCAAAATGATTCCAGTAAGGTGGGACTCGGCTCCTGCTTTATTTTTGGAGCATCAGGCGCTTCCAGTCCGATGGAGGGGATCCAGAGAATTTTGGAAGTGGCTAACCGGGACAGCTCAAATATGTACGCACAATTCATGCTGGGCTATGGGGGAATTCTGACGAATCAATTCGACAAGGCCATTGGCCGGCTTAAACGGGTGATAGTGGCTGAACCTGATAACAGCGAAGCCATTTTTCTGCTGGCTGAGGCTTACGAAAGAGAGGGCGACAAAAAGAATGCTGTGATCTGGTATGAAGCCGGGAAGAAGTTTGTGGATAATCCAGATGCCATCAAAGAGATTGAAGAAAGAATTAAATCATTGAAATAAATTATTAATCAAAAAACTATTTGGTTTATGCCTTGTGGGAAAAAGAGGAAGCGCCATAAAATTGCTACGCATAAGCGCAAAAAGCGTCTCAGAAAAAACCGTCATAAGAAGAAGAACAAATAGCCTCCTCCTTATCCTTTCTTTCATTGCCGGTTGTCCTGCGCTGAATCCCTGATTTGTATTGATGCTGCCAGGAGTTTGACTGATCATGTATTTTGCATGAATTCAAATTTCAACACATTCATCGTTCAGCATATTCGTTGTAAGAAATGTGGTGGTTCACTAAAAGGATTTTAGTTTGAACAAAGAGTTGATTATTAACGCAGCCCCCATGGGGGTCGAGATTGCCCTGCTGGAAGACAAAAAACTGGTAGAGTTGCATCATGAAAAAGCAGATGCCAGTTTTGCAGTGGGTGATTTGTACCTGGGAAAAGTGAAAAAGCTTATCCCAGGACTGAATGCCGCTTTTGTAGATGTGGGTTTCGAAAAAGATGCATTTCTCCACTATACCGATCTTAGTCCTTATGCCAGGTCGCTCCTGAAATTCACTCACCAGGCCATGAATGAAAAGTCACCGGGTGGATTTGATTTTTCCAAATTTGAAATTGAGCCCGAGATCATCAAGACCGGAAAGATCAATGAGGTGCTGGGACAGAAACCGAATATACTGGTTCAAATTCTCAAAGAACCAATTGCTGCCAAAGGCCCCCGTCTCAGTTGCGAAATATCCCTGCCTGGAAGATTTGTAGTACTCACGCCTTTCAACGATATAATCGCGGTCTCCAGAAAAATCCATTCAGCAGATGAAAGAAAGAGACTCCAAAAGATCGTAGAATCCATCAAACAAAAAAATTTCGGAGTCATTGTTCGTACTGCCGCCGAAGGAAAAAATACGGCGGAATTGCATGAGGACCTGACTATGCTGGTATCCAGTTGGAAAAGCATTCAGGAAAATCTCAAAGGAGCCACGGCGCCATGCAAGATCATGAGTGAACAAACTAAGACTACCAGCATGCTAAGAGATCTTCTGAATGAAGACTTTAACAGAATTGTGGTCAACGACAAGAATATTTTTAACGATACGCGTACCTATATTCAGAAAATCGCTCCCGAAAAGACCGATATTGTTTCATTTTATCATAATGGCGCTCCAATCTTCGACCAGTATGGCGTAACCAAACAGGTCAAAGCCGCTTTTGGTAAAACGGTAAACCTCCCCAGCGGCGCCTACCTGATAATTGAACACACGGAAGCCCTCCATGTAATTGATGTCAACAGTGGATATAAAAGCGTAAGTAATAACCAGGAGTTGAACGCGCTCGAAACAAACCTGGAAGCCGCCGCTGAAATTTCCCGGCAATTGCGCTTACGCGACCTGGGTGGAATTATAGTAGCGGATTTTATTGACATGAAACTTCCCGACAATAAGCGCAGGCTGATTGAAGCCATGGAGGATTTCATGCGTCCCGACAGAGCTAAACACGCCGTACTCCCGATCTCGAAATTCGGTCTCATGCAAATAACGCGTCAGCGCATGAAGCCGGAAGTGAATATCAATACACAGGAAGTATGCCCTACCTGCAATGGTACCGGGAAGATCTCATCGACCCTGATATTGGAAGATGAGATTGAAAAGAACCTGAGCTACCTTGTGATGCAGAAACACAAAGGCCTTACCATTACTGTGCATCCCATTATTTATGCCTTTCTTACCAAGGGGTTTCTTTCCATCCGCAGAAGGTGGAGCTGGAAATACAAGCAAAAGATCCGCGTCAAAGCCAATAACAACTACCACCTTACCCAATTCCATTTCTTCGATCAGAATGAGGAAGAGATCAAGTTATAATAGAAAATGAGCCGGACTCGGGCCCAAATCCTTTCAAAATCAGGTTTAGTCCTGACTCTCTGGTCAGGCTTAGTTCCTGGACCTTCCTCCCCTATAAATCAGGATATATTGAAAAAGTGTCACCACCGAAGCAACTGCGGCCACTACATAGGTTAATGCCGCCCATTTCAGCGCGTCTTTTGCCTGGGGAAATTCGAGATTATTAGTGACATTGGTCTTTTGGAGCCAAGCCAGAGCTCTTCGGCTGGCATCGAGTTCAACAGGTAAAGTAATAATAGAGAAAATGGTAATCAGGGCAAAGAGTGCAATACCCGCCAAAAGCAGGGCCGGGAATACCTTTAATAAGAGAATGCCCCCAATTAGCACCCATTGAACCAGGGTTGAACTGAATTGAACCACAGGAACCAGCCGGCTACGGAGCATCAACCAACGGTACCCGCTAGCGTGTTGCAGGGCATGGCCAGATTCATGGGCCGCAACGGCCGCCGCCGAAACGGAATTGCCATTGTAAACTTCCGAACTGAGGTTAACGGTCTTGGTCAGGGGATTATAATTATCTGTTAAAAAACCATCTGATGCCTGTACCTGCACATCCAGGATCCCATTTTCCTTCAGCATCTTTTCAGCTACCTGCTTTCCGGTGAGACCGGATGACAGGATGATCTTGCCATATTGCGCAAATTTGCTCTTGAGCTGGAAAGTTACCAGCATACTTATACCTACAAAAATTAAAGAGACAAGCCATATTGATCCCATCATTAAATGTTTTATATAATCTTATATCAAACTTGCTACCACTCCCTGATTTTTGGCAAAAAGGGCCAAATTCCGGCCCCTTGGCAGTCGTTTTGGCAGGGCTTAAAAGTCAAAAAAAATGCTTGGACAAATTGACAATGGAGCCAGATTCTGCCTTCTGGGACTCTGTTGTAATCAATTGACAATCACACCTATAACGCATTAATTACGGTCCATTCCGGGGAGCAAAAAGTTATTCACAAGACCTAAAATTAATTTTGTTATGTGGAAGCAATTTGTAATTTAGTGCAAGAATTTAATGGGTTAGTAAGTACTAAAGGGTCAGCGCAAGTTGACCCTTTAACTTTTGAAAATATCCATCATTTGCTCTGAATTTTTCCCTCAACCTTCACCGTGTTTTTCGGTTTTTTCTCATCCGTTTTGATTCTTTTCAAAAAAATTCTTCGGTCATCCTTTCTCAAGTTTCTGAATTCTTTCTTTTTAGAATTCCGGATTTTAAATTCGCGGCTTTCTAAAAAATATTCCCAATTATGGAAGGAGTGTATCTTTATTAGATGAACAAAATCAAGACAGCATTTTTTTGTGGCAACTGTGGATATGAATCGGCAAAATGGGCGGGTAGATGTCCTTCTTGTGGCGAATGGAATACTTTTGTTGAAGAAGTGATTCATAAGGCTCCTTCCAGAAATGAGAAAGCGAGGGTTAGTTATTCTGATCAGGAAAAAATAATTAAGACAATCGGGCTGCATGAAATTTCTGGGTTTGATGAAAAACGCATCGTTACTCCTGATCAGGAGTTGAACCGGGTTTTAGGAGATGGAATCGTATTGGGAAGCATTGTGCTGGTGGCAGGTGAACCGGGAATCGGAAAATCCACACTATTCCTGCAAATGGGTTTGCAACTGAAAGACATCACAACCTTATACATCAGCGGAGAGGAGAGTGAACAACAGATCAAGATGCGCGCGGATCGTCTTCAATTGAAAAGCGAGAATTTTTACCTACTCACCGAAACATCCACCCAGACCATATTCCAGGAAATTAAAAAATTACAGCCGCAACTGGTAGTGGTTGATTCCATTCAAACACTACATTCGCCCTATATTGATTCTTCAGCAGGCAGCATTTCTCAAATCAGAGAATGTGCCGCCGAGTTTCAGCGATTTGCCAAAGACACGAATACGCCGGTCTTCCTTATCGGTCACATTACAAAAGATGGAAGCATTGCTGGCCCGAAAATTCTGGAACATATGGTGGATACAGTACTCCAATTTGAAGGCGATCAACACTATGCCTATCGAATACTACGCACGCTCAAGAATCGTTTCGGTCCCACTTCGGAATTGGGTATCTATCAAATGACCGGCCAGGGCATGCAGCCTGTAACCAATCCGTCGGAAATCCTTATCACCCAAAAAGAAGATCAACTCAGTGGCATCTCCATTGCCGCCACTCTCGAGGGCATGAGGCCGCTTTTAATAGAAGTACAGGCCCTGGTGACCCAATCCGTTTATGGAACTCCCCAACGCACCGTGAGTGGCTTCGACCTCAGAAGACTGCAACTATTGCTGGCCGTGTTGGAAAAAAGAGGCGGATTCCTATTTGGAATGAAAGATGTCTTCATAAACATTGCCGGCGGTCTTAAGGTCGAAGATCCTGCTGCGGATCTGGCCATAGTATGCTCTTTGCTCAGCTCTTATGAAGATATACCATTGCCAAACCATATTTGTTTTGCAGGAGAAGTGGGACTGAGTGGAGAAATCAGGGCGGTGAACCGCGTTGAACAACGTATAGCCGAAGCTGAAAAACTGGGCTTCGAAAAAATCGTCATCAGCAAATACAATCAGGCTTATCAGAAAAAGGCAGCCAGGCATTCCGGCGATAAAGAATCAGGTTTTGAAGTGGTGAGTATGGCCCGTGTGGAGGAACTTTATAAATATCTTTTTTAACTAACAGAATTCCTTTGCTGAAGGCCCAGACCATATTATCAGACCTCTCACATTTGTTCTTTCCAAAAATTTGCGCGGGATGCGCTACTGATATTGTCTCATCCAATCATTTATTATGTCTCCATTGCCTCTCACACCTGAATCAAACGCAATTTGCATTTCTCGAAAATAATCCGGTGGAAAAGACCTGGTGGGGAAGAATGTCAGTTGTAGCGGCGATGAGCCAATTCTATTTTACCAAGAATTCACTCTTGCAAGCTCTTATTCACCAACTGAAGTACAAAGGGAACCGCGAGATCGGATTATATTTTGGGAAGATGATCGGCTACGACCTGCAGGCCTCGGAAAGATTTCAAAGTCTGGAAGTATTGATCCCTTTGCCACTTTTTCCGGATAAGGAAAAGAAAAGAGGATATAACCAGGCCACCCTCTTATGCGAAGGCATCGCCGGGATATTGAATTTACCGGTTGCCACGGATGAGGTTCAAAGAGTAAGAGCCACCGATACACAGACTCATAAGAAAAGAATGGAACGCTGGGAAAATGTGGAGACCGTATTCGCAACCAGACATTCAAAAAGCCTGGAAAATAAAAATATCTTATTGGTGGATGATGTCATCACTACCGGGGCCACACTGGAAGCCTGCGGCAAGGCGATCCTGGAGGAAATTCCGGGAGTTCAATTGAGCATAGCGACGCTGGCATACGCGGACAATTAAGATAATAGAATAATTTACTTTGCAGTTTGATGTTTCCCGACCTCGTCCGCCGCAGGTTTACTGGTCTTATCCGCCATAGGTATGCCGAAGGCGGGAAGGCAGAAGGTTTCCAAATCCGGCATATAAAGCAGGAATTAATACTGGAATGAAATCGCTCAGATACACCATTGCGTTCTTCTTATTATTATCGGCTATCCTGGCCTGTAAAAAGGAATCTTTCATAACCAGTTCAGGCGCCAACCTTTTTATTTCAACCGACAGCCTGCGCTTCGATACAGTATTCACTACAGCGGGTTCAATCACACAATCATTTACCGTTGTAAATACCAATGCTCAAAAATTGAGACTGAATACCATAAGTCTTGCCGGGGGAAATGCCTCTGCATTTAAGATAAATGTTGACGGTTATTCGGGGCCTGAACTCCACGATATTGACATAGAAGCAAACGACAGTATTTATGTATTTGTTTCGGTAACCATCCAACCCAATGCTGCCAATCTTCCATTCCTCGTGCTTGATAGCCTGCAATTCAGTTTTAATGGCAATGAAAGAAAGGTTCAACTGGAAGCCTACGGCCAAAACGCGCATTTCCTGAGATCGCAACTCCTCACGGGATCCGTTAACTGGTCAAATGATCTTCCTTATGTTATATTGGGAGGCATATTGATTGACAGCAATGCGATACTCTCTGTGGACAAAGGATGCAGGATTTATCTCCATGCAGACGCACCTTTTATTGTGGATGGCACCCTGCAATGCAATGGAACCAAATCAGACAGTATTATTTTCCAGGGCGACAGGTTGGATCAGGATTATCGGGGCCTTCCTGCCAGTTGGCCCGGAATCTACTTCAGAAGCAATAGCAGAAATAATGTTCTCACACATACGATCATAAAAAATGCCTACCAGGGCCTGATAGCAGATGCCCCTTCAACCAATGGAAATCCCAAGCTGGCGCTTTATCAATGTGTCATTGATAATATTTACGATATCGGCATCCTGGGACTCAATACAAGGATTCTGGCTGAGAACTGCCTGGTAACAAATTGCGGCTCCAATATCGTGCTTGCCAAAGGAGGCGAATACCAATTCACTCACTGCACAGTGGCCAGCTACGGCAATCTTTATTTGGATCATAAGAACCCTGTACTCTACCTGAATAACTGGGATAGTAGTTCCGGATCCCTACTCACATACGACATGAATGCAGTTTTTCTGAATTGCATTTTTTGGGGAGACTATGGCACGGTGGACGACGAACTTATCTTGAGCAGGAAGGGGGGCAATAATTTTAACGTGCTACTGGACCATGACCTTTACAAGGCGAAAAACGATCCGGCTGACGCTCTGTTGAACAATATTATCATGAACCAGGATCCTTTGTTCGACAGTATCAGCGTAAATAAGCAATATTTTGACTTTCATATTGGCCTAAAGCCCTCCCCCGCTATTGGCGCGGGAATCACAACAACCGTCAGTACCGACCTGGATGAGAAAGCCCGCCCGGCAAGCCCCACACTTGGATGTTACGAGAAACAATGAAAGGAGTGGAAATTAATGGTAAGGCAACGAAGACCGCATATTTTTCGTACCTTCAAACGCATCCTGCGTTAACGATTTGTTTATGAATTAAGCTCCTCAGACGCGGTTTTTAGCATCATCTTTGTCCTATAAATATAAATTACAAGTTTATGATACGACTATTATTCCTCTCTCTTGCTTTTCTTATCACCTCTTCGATCTACGATTTCAAAGTTGATGGTCTCGAGGGTGGTTCCATTGATCTTTCTGCCTACAAAGGGAAAAAGATCATGATTGTAAACACAGCATCAAAATGCGGCTATACGCCACAATATGCAGACCTTGAAAAATTATATGAGGCCTATAAAGACAGACTGGTGATCATAGGATTCCCCGCAAATAATTTCGGGCAACAGGAACCCGGCACCAATTCTGAAATCAAAGAATTCTGTAAGAAGAATTATGGAGTCAGCTTTCCCATGGCAGGTAAGGTTTCCGTGAAAGGAGACGATATTCATCCGCTTTTCAAATACCTGGTGGATGAGGCTGGCAAGCTGGGCGTGCAAGATCCTATCAAATGGAATTTCACAAAATTCCTGATCGATGAAAATGGAAAGCTCATAGCCGTGTTCCCCAGCAAGGTCACGCCGATGAGTGAGGAAATCACCAAATATCTCAATTGAGGCTGAAGCCGTAAGTCAATAACTAATTTGAAAGTGATGGAACCGGGGGTTGCATCACTTTTTTTATTTCCGGGATTAATCATCTTGATTTTATCTTTGGGCTCATGGCATTCAGGGAAGTTATAGGACAAGAAGGTTTAAAGGAACAGCTGGTGCAACTGGTTCACCAAAACAGGTTGAGCCACGCCTTATTATTCCTTGGCAAGGAAGGTGCAGGTGCGCTCCCTTTGGCGATTGCATTCGCCCAATATGTGGTTTGTGAAAAAGTGAATAAGAGAGGCGCTGGGAATAATGGCCCGTCTTTATTCGGGGATTCGGCTTCCGGCCCCAGCCAGGAACAGACATTTTACCGGGATGCCTGCGAAGAATGTTCGGCCTGCATCAAAGCGAAGCAACTCATCCATCCCGACATTCATTTTTCCTACCCGGTGGTTTCCAGGAAAGCGGGCGACAAACCTGTCAGCACGGATTATGCCAGGGAATGGAGGGAATTTTTCCTGCAATATCCCTATGGCAACGCCTACGACTGGCTGCAATTCATCGAGGCCGAAAATAGGCAGGGCAATATCACATCCTATGAATGTGGTGATATCCTGCGCAAGCTCAATCTCAAGAGTTTTGAAAGTGAATACAAGATCCTGATCATGTGGATGCCAGAATACCTGGGTAATGAGGGCAACAAATTGCTTAAGCTGATTGAAGAGCCTCCTGCCAACACGCTGTTTATATTGGTGGCCGAAAATGAGAGTCTTGTCCTGCCAACTATTATTTCCCGTACACAATTGATAAAGGTTCCATTGCTCACCACGGATGAAATTGAAGCCGCCTTAATTTCGAGGGGAGAAATCAATCCGGAGCAGGCAAGGCCCCTGGCATCTGTTTGTGAAAGTAATTACCGGGAAGCGCTGCAATTGCTGCAACACGCTGAAGACGACTGGCAGGGACTTCTTAGGGAATGGTTGAATGCTATCTTAAAAACGGGCCCGGTTGCGCAGGTAAAATGGATCGAAGAGATGGGCAAAATGGGACGTGAAAAACAAAAGCAATTCCTCCGCTATTTCAACCACCTGCTGGAACAAAGCATACGGCTGAGGGTGATGCCTGCAGATACCATCCACCTTCCCGCCAAAGAAAAGGATTTTGCGAGCAGGTTAAACAAGATCGCATCCCTGGCCCAGCAGCAGGCAATAATTGAAGAACTCGATAAGGCTTCTTACTATATCGAGCGTAATGCACATGCGAAGATGCTCTTCCATGCGCTCACCATCAAGCTCTATCATATTATATCCAATAAGATGCGCGTAGTCATGCAATAGACCTGATCATTTGGGGAAAGCTCAATGACATGAATTCAGCCAATCCCTTGTCCTGTGCCTTTCAAATCCGGTTCTGAAAAGCCGGTGTCCGGTCACAAATAAACAAATGCCAAAAGTTGACCCGGTTCTATGGCCAAATTCCATCCCAAAGGAATCCTGAGTATTTGCCAACATTTTGCTACATTTGAAAATGTATTTCCCGGGAATCGGGGTATGAACAGATCAGGGAATTGTGCACAAGGCGTATGAGAGTTTGAAAAATGCTTATTTATTCCATATAATCACTCTATTGCAGTCATCACATATTCAGATCATTAGACTGATGACCATAGATCCTGCCGCAGGCATTCAGCATTCCAGATTGCGGCTTTTTTGATCAGTTTCACAGGGTCTGATACCCTTGAGCTAAACGGTTTAAATTAGGCTTTACTGCTCCTGTATCTTCATACCACTTCCCGCTTCAGGAATCAATTATTAATTTATTTAATGCTTGTGATATGAGTTGCAATAGTTGCAGTTCTGCTTCCGGGAATAAATCCAATGGATGTAAGAGCAATGGAGGTTGTAGTACGGGAAGTTGCAACCGTATGAATATTCATGACTGGCTGGCCAATCTTCCCTTCAGCGATCCCGAAAGTTCCTGCCGCGTTGTGGAAGTTTCTTTCAATCATGGAAGCCGTAAAGATTTCTACAGAAATAGTACCGTTCAGATTTTTGAAAAAGGGGATTTAGTGACCGTGGAAGGGGTGAGCGGCTTTGATGTAACCGAAGTCAGCCTTACGGGAGAACTGGTGAGGCTCCAGTTAAAGAAAAAAGGCATCGCCGAGGATGATCCCGATATGAAAAAAATATTGCGCAGGGCGGGAGATCGTGATATTGAGCTGATGAAGCAGAATAAGTCGCGAGAGCGGGAGGCTTTGATGAGAGCCAGAGCAATGAGCCGCCAAATGAAACTTGAAATGAAGTTGAGCGAAGTGGAAATTCAGGCAGATGGAAGAAAAGCCACTTTCTACTATACCGCAGATGGCCGGGTTGATTTCCGTGAACTTATAAAGCTATATGCTTCGGAATTCAAGGTGAAGGTGGAAATGAAACAAATTGGCACCAGACAGGAAGCCGCCAAAGTTGGGGGAATAGGAAGCTGCGGCCGGGAATTGTGTTGCAGCACCTGGCTGAGCGATTTCAAGAGCGTTACTACGGTAGCCGCCCGCTACCAGAATCTCAGCATCAACCAAACCAAATTAAGTGGTCAGTGTGGCAGGTTGAAATGTTGCCTTAACTACGAATTGGATACCTACCTGGATGCCCTGCAGGGATTCCCCGACAATGCAGACACACTCGAAACCGCGAAAGGACCCGCCTTATTATTGAAAAAAGACATTTTCCGGAATATGATGTGGTATGTACTGCCAAATAATAGTAAGCAGTACCCCTTGTCAATTGAAACGGTGAAAAAGATCAAGGCGATGAATGCAAAAGGAGTGAGACCCGATGACTTGCAACCGGAAGAAGTACATAGCAATAAACCCAAGGAAATAGAGCCCGAATTCGTGGATGTGGTTGGACAGATCAGCCTAAGCAGCCTGGAAAGAGGCGAGAGGAAAAGAAAAAATAAGAGCAGAGACAATCGCAATCAAAATCAAAGAAATCAACCCAGAAACCCCAGACCTCCGGGAGATTCCAGAAGAGACCCGAAGGGACCCCGCCAGTAGTTCCACAGATTTCGCTTGCTCTGTGCCGTCATAATACCATCCTTTGGGAGTACACTTCATTTTAACATGATGAGTGATTATGAAATCCGCCAGAGCCTTGACAAGAACAATCACCATCCCAGGATTAGTATGCATCCTTTGGGTGATCATCGCTCCTTCCTGCATGCGATTCCGCGTAAGTGACGAGTCCGCGAAAAAAAATTTCCAGAAAAAAGGATTGACGCTTATTAGGTCCTTCCTCAGGGTCCAAGACCAGGTTCTGCACTATGTCACTACGGGCCTCGACAGTTTGCCAACAATCATCTTCATTCATGGCTCTCCGGGAAGTTGGAATGCTTTCGAAAATTACCTGGAGGATAGCGATCTATTAAGGAATTTCCGACTTATCAGCATAGATAGGCCGGGATTTGGATACAGTGATTTTGGGAAAGCGGCACACCTGAATTTACAATCCGAATTGATTTCCAAATTATTCAGGGTGATCAATAATGGCAAACCTCTCTACCTGGTAGGCCATTCTCTGGGAGGGCCAATGGTTGTGAAACTCGCTGCAGAAAACCCCAGGCTCATCAATGCAATAGTAATCTTGTCGGGGTCTTTGGATCCGGCGGAAGAAGCTTCAGAATGGTGGCGCAAAGTCCTTGGCAAAACACCTTTGTATTATTTTGTGCCGGGCGCATTCCGGCCCAGCAACCGTGAACTATTGTATTTTAAGGACGATGTATATTCACTTGCTGATGATTTCGATAAAGTGACCTGCAGGGTTTATCTGGTTCATGGCAATGCGGATAAGTGGGTACCCCCGGGGAATGTGGCATACGCCGCGCAAAAACTTGTGAATACCCGGGCCGTGGAAGTGCACATGCTTGAGGGCGCAAACCATTTTATTCCCCGGACCAGATATAATGAAATTAAGACGCTTTTGATGTCAACGAACCGCAGTGAATAGATATACTAAGTCTCCCTTGATGAAATTCCCATCTCTCACCTGCCTCATCCACTTCACTGCCTAATCAACGCATGGTAGATAGTCTCTTGTATATTGGACCTTACGTTCATCGAGGACAATTTGTTATTCACTCCTCCTTCCGGATTTACCCGGTTGCTGAGGAACACGAAAATCAAATTGTACTTCGGGTCCACCCATACGCAGGTTCCCGTAAAACCAGTATGTCCGAATGTTTCCGGAGAAGCGCTCAAACAGGGATAAGGATCCTTGCGTTTGGCATTATCTTTTTCAGGCTTGTCAAAACCATAGCCTCTCCGGCTGACTTCACTATGATAAGCAGTGAATAATTTTATCGTCTCCGGAGAAAAGAAATAATAGCCGTTGTACTTTCCTCCATCCAGCACCATCTGCATCAGCACGGCCAGGTCATATCCGGTGCTGAATAATCCCGCATGTCCTGCAACTCCACCAAACATAGCAGCACCCGGGTCATGCACATCGCCATCCAAGATTTGCATCCGAAAATATTTTTCATGTTCCGTGGGCGCTATTCTGTCGAGAGAAAATCGATGCCTTGGTTTAAATCCGGTCGTCACCAAACCCAGCTTATTGTAAAATTCCTTTTGCACATAGTCATTCAGTGTCATCCCCGTTATTTGCTCCACAATTTTCCCCAGAAATATGAAGTCATTGTCACTGTATATGTACTTCCCAATTGCAGTCATAGGACTTTCCAATATTCTTTTATACATGGTATCCCTCCAGTCATGACGCATATACATACTGTCGGCCACCCTGATATCATAAATAGATGTCTTTGTCTTACTGTAATATCCTTGCAGTGGGATGCCGGTTAAAGTGTCGATGGTTTCCCTGTAAAAAGGTATCCATGCTTTGAGACCGGCCTGGTGCAAAAGAATATCATCTATCACCAGGTTCTGCTTTTCAGTGCCCCTTACCCAGGGAAGATAATCTCCCAGTTTTTTATGCAGATCGAGTCTGCCTTCGTCATAGAGTTTCATGAGCGACATGGTAGTGGCGCAGATCTTGGTCACCGAAGCAAGATCGTAGATGGTTTCCAAATTCACTTTTTCCGTACTGTCATAATTGTAATATCCGAACGACTTATCATACACAATTTTGCCATCCTTGACCACCAGTACCGAGCATCCCGGTATGGCATGCTGCTGAATCGCATCATTGGCGATGGAGTCAATAACTTTTAAGGAGCTCTCTTTAAGCTTTCGATTCCCGGATTCCGCGGTTTGCAGGGTAGAGGTTTTGATTCCCGCCCCATAGTGCAATTCAGGACAAACGGTTACTGATAGCTTTCCCACAGTACCCATCTCTCCGGACAATACTTCTGCGGCAACATCCTGAGTAATATCATCATCTTCATAACAAACCACCAGGTTCTTAGCGGAACAGAAATTTTTAACTGCATAGGGGTTTCCAAATACAAAAGTTATGGCCTTGCATTGCTCCTGCACCTGATGCAATAGCTCGAATGCCGGGGCGCTGATTCCAAAGTTCCTTGCGGGAAAGCGGTTATATCCATGCAATCCTATCACTACCACATCATATCTGGTTTTCAAGAGCTGCACGGTTGTAGCAACTCTTGTAAGGTCTTCCACATAGTTGAAGTAAAAGACATCTGCATTGTAATCAGATCTCATGCGTTTGGCGAAGGCATTGTCTTTATTCAATCCGATTCCAAGATAAGCGACGCGCTTGTCCCGATCTCCAGGTGTGGTGGTTGTTTTGGCGAGACTACCGTGTTCAGCAATTGGTGCAAGTGGTAAGAGTCTGTCATCGTTATTCAATACAGTAATGGCGCTGGCAGCGATTAATTTCCTGAGCTCATCCGTTTTAAAATTCAGATCTCTTGCCAGGTTCCTGGTTTCAATAGGCCGCCAGTGATTCAGGCCATATTTATATTTGATAAACAGGACTTTTTTTACGTGCGCGTCAATAGCGTCCCAGCTCAGATTTCCAGACTTGACGGCCCGTTTGATTTTTGATATACTACCTGGAATATCTTCAGGCAAACAAAGCATATCATTTCCTGCAATCAGGGCCTGCAGAGAAGCTTCTCCCCCGGGAAAGTATTTGGTCACTCCTTTCATATCAAGTGCATCAGTGAAGCTAAGGCCGATGAAGCCCAAATCCTGCTTCAATAATTTGGTGACATTATTAAAAGAAATGGATGTTGCCCTGTTTGGTGAATTGTCAATTGCGGGAATATATAGATGCGCCATCATGGCTCCGTCAATGCCGGCTTTGAAAAGTTCGCGGAATGGATATAGTTCCAGGGAGTCCAGCTGCGAGCGATTCTTGTTTATCACAGGCAGGTCGTAGTGTGAATCCACCGACACATCCCCATGCCCGGGGAAATGTTTTGCACAGGCCATTACATCGGCGTCCTGGAGGCCCTTCATATACATTGTACCTAACTCGGTCACTTTATATTTATCTTCTCCGAATGAACGATCATTAATGACGGGGTTATCAGGGTTATTATTGATATCAACCACCGGCGCATAATTCACCTGTATGCCGGCGCGCCTGCATTGTTCGCCTACCAAACGTCCATAGAGGTATATTAATTGAGGGTTGTCCACAGCGCCCATCATCATCTGCCTGGGCAAGGCAGTAACGCTGTCGAGCATGCGCATTCCCAATCCATTTTCGGCATCAATGGAAATTAGCAGGGGAGTTTTGGCGATGGATTGAAAATGATTGATGAAATTGACCTGGGTCACCGGGCCACCCTGAAACAAACAAATACCGCCTATATTGTATTGCCTGATCAATTCAGTTACGGTGGAGTCATAAAACGTGACTTTCCGGGTTTTGAGATCAATGGAAGACAATCGCACGATCATGAGCTGCGCGATTTTCTCATCGTCATTTAGAGTATGGAATACGCTGTCAACCCACTCGTTCGCGGCCAGAGGGCTGGTGCGCTGTGCGGTGGCGTTGATTGATGAACAGGCTATTAAAGCTGCGAATAATATCTTGTGCATGGGTTCTGATCGCTTCGGATTATTACTTGTAATTTTGCTTCACAAATTAAGAAGGAATTGCCAGACAGAATTCAGTTATTACCTGAAAATATCGCCAACCAGATTGCCGCGGGCGAAGTGATCCAAAGACCGGCCAGCGCCGTAAAGGAATTGCTGGAAAATGCAGTGGATGCCGGTGCCAATGTCATCAAACTCATAGTTAATGATGCGGGAAAGTCGTTGATCCAGGTGATTGACGATGGCAATGGAATGAGTGAAACCGATGCCAGGATGAGTTTTGAGCGTCATGCCACTTCCAAGATCAATACCATTGAAGACCTTTTTCGCATCCGCACCATGGGGTTCAGGGGCGAGGCCCTGGCCTCCATTGCCGCCGTAGCCCAGGTTGAATTAAGAACCAGGAGGGAAGAAGATCAGTTGGGAACCAGTATCGAAATCGAAAACAGCGTGGTTATGAGACAGGAGCCCGTTGCCGCTCCCGTGGGCAGCAATATCTCCATGAAGAATGTATTCTTCAACGTACCAGCCAGACGGAATTTCCTCAAAAGCAACGCCGCTGAAATGCGACATATTGTTGATGAATTTCTGCGGGTGAGCATGGCTTTTCCTAATATTTTTTTCTCGCTCACTGCCAACGGGCAGGAGCTTTTTCACTTGGAAAAAGGTAGTTTGAAGCAACGTATCGTGCAATTGCTAGGTGGCAATTACAATTCAAAATTGGTAAGCGTGCTGGAAAACACGGATTATCTCAATATTTATGGATTCATTGGGAAACCGGAAGCAGCCAAAAAAACCAGGGGTGATCAATATTTCTTTGTGAATAACCGCTTCATCAGGAGCGCTTACCTGAATCATGCCGTCGTGGGAGCCTACCATGAGATGATCCCTTCTGACAGCTTTCCGTTTTATGTGCTTTTCATTGACCTCGATCCCGCGCAGATAGACATCAATGTTCATCCCACCAAACAGGAGATCAAATTTGAAGACGAAAAGATTGTCTATGCTTTTGTGCAGGCAGCGGTCAAGCATGCTCTTGCTCAATTCAGCATCACTCCTACCCTGGATTTCGATCTCGATCCTTCCATTCAGCAACTCGACGCTGTGTCGAAGCCATTTACCGAAGAAAAAAGGGCCTCGGCAACCGGATCGGCCCTCTATCATACCTTCAGTCAGAAGAACCAGGCTCATATAATCGAAAATAAAAGCGAACTGAAAAATTGGAAAGATTTCTATGAAAAGACTGGAGAACAGGGGTTGAAACGCGATCATTCCCCGGAGCTTGACCAGGAAATGTCCCGGGAAGGAATGATGATTAAACCAAACCAACGCTTAAGTCTGGTTGAAGATCTTGAACCATTGCAGATCCACAATCAATTCATCATTGCTGCCACCAATGTCGGTTTCATCGTAATTCATCAGCAATTGGCGCATGAGAGAGTGCTCTATGAAAAATTTGAGTCCGCCTCCCGGGGCAAGCCCATGGTCACTCAAAAAAGCCTATTCCCCACCAGTCTTGAGCTCGCACCATCCGACGCGGTATTGCTTGAAGAATTATTGCCAGAACTGCAGCAGCTTGGCTACCAGGTGGAACTCTTTGGGAAAAATAGTTTTGTGATCCAGGGCACACCGGCTGATGTGGAAGCGGGAAATGAAAAACTGGCCATCGAACAAATGCTGGAACAGTATAAACATTTTACCAGCGATGTGAGATTTTCAAAAAGGGAAAAACTGTTGCGGAGCCTGGCATGGCAACAGGCCATCAAGGCCGGGAAGAACCTGGCGCCGGCGGAAATGAAAAGACTGCTCCGGGAATTATTTGCCTGCCTTCAACCCAATAGCAGCCCCTCGGGCCAACCCACCTATGTAGAATTTAAGAGTGAATACCTGGCCAAAATATTTGGAAAATAAATATTGATGGCGACCCGGGCCTTGACTGATCAAAAGAGATCTCGTCATCCATCCGGAAATATCAGGCATACAAATAATAGCGGAAGGCCAGGAGAATAACGATGCGTTCTATTGAAACTATTCAACTCCAGAGTCAATAGGCCTAGTACTTCAATGGATCATACTGTGAGTCCTTTCTTCCGCTGACGATGATATTATAACGGAAATATAATTGGAAGGCCTGATTCCTTGCTCTACTGGGTGGTAAGACATTATTCACCCTTAAGTCGATATAGTCTCCCAAAGCCTGATTGTACCTGAATCCGAACATAAACCGTTTCCAATAATAGTTTGCATCAAACAGGTAGCGCCATTCGGAACCACTCAGCTTCGCTGCCAAAGAATCTTCTTTGATTTTGAAAGTTTCTGAATAAAGCAACTGGTTATTGGTATTTTTTTGTTCCAGGTAAGCTATGCCGCTATTGAGGGAAGAAAACTGCAATCCACTGCCAAAGTAGATATTCTTAACAGGACTATAATAAAAGCTGAAGGGCATGTTGAAATAATACAGCTTGCGAAGATAAATATTTTGTATATAACTGCTTTGGCTACCTGCAGGAGTAATTTCTTTGTTTGACAACAGAAGTGAAGACGTTGCTTGCGGTGAATTGAACTGGAATTCGCCCAGCACATATACCCTGTCAGTCAGGTGGAATTGCAGGTATGGGGCGGGCAAATAATCCAAAGCCGTGCCCTTGTTAGCAGAAGAATTATAATTATAGCTTTGTTGGGAAGCCACGGCGAAATTTTGATAGGGCGCCAGGCCAGCCGCAAACCACCTGTCAGTCTTCTCGCCAAAGAATGGTTTCCGGTTAGTTGCCGCATCGGCTCTCTTGGTCTTTCGTTCTTCTTTGTGCATTTGCTTCTCAACCTGTTTCTGATCCAATCCGCCTGGATTAGTGTTTGCTAATCCATAAGGTGCAGAAGGCAGATCCTCAGCCGGGATCTTCCTGTTGTTTTCCGAATCATCCTTACCCCACTGCATCCAATCCCTGCGATCTGTATATTTCAACTCTGTCAGGTTGGAGGATAATTCAACCAAATTGGTCGCATATTCATTACGGCCATAATCCTTTTCTGCATCTTGTGATCCATTGGCGCCATGCTGACCCTTTCCGGGAGCAGATAAAGTATTCCCGTCTTTTCTATTGCCGGCAGGGCTTTGCGCTCCTGGCCTATGATCTGGATTCCCTAGTAAATCATGACTACCAGAATTCAATTTCAAGGATGCAAGCCCATCCTTATTTTTTGGTCCGGAGGAAATGCCTGAAGCATTAGCCCGCTTCGATAAATTATTTTCAATTCCCTTGCTTGAGGATGAAATGCCATTCAATTTTTTGGGATCTGTGGGATTGGGACTGAGCCTGGTTGGCAGAGAGCCTTCCTTATTTCCGCTCTTATTGTCCTTTGAAGCAATAATTCCTGCCCCATTGCCGCGGGAATTGCTTGCCGTCGCATCCGGAACAATATTTTTTTGAGCAGGTTTCCTAACTATCGGTGCAGATCCCCCGCTATTTGCAAGTTGAGTACCAGATTTTTTATTCACGTCGATGCCTGATTTTCCACCTGGCAAATCAGCATTTTTAGGATTGGAAGCGCCTCCGTCTGCTGAGGCCAAATTCCTGTCTGAAGTCTCATCAATATTGGCAACCTTACTTGTATTTTTTTTTGCTGTCCCTGCGATCTGTTCACCATTTCCATCCTTGGTTGCGGAATTTTCTGTACTTAACTTATGTGTAGAAATCTTATCATTCGATTGATTTGATTTTTGATCATCATTTGTATTATTCCCTTGAACTGCTTCGGTCTTTGCCGGAAGATTTGAAGCCAGGCCGGATGTTTGCCCAGTTCCCTGTTTCCCGGCAAACCTTATGCTCCCAATGGCGCCGCCCAGGAGAACGATCACAACCGCACCGATCCACCAGGACTTGCCGGGGCGGAAACCATTCCTTCCTCCGCCGGGAGGGGCAGGCATCTCGCTGTCAAGCAGCGATTTCATCTCCCGCCACGATTCATCCTGGTCGGGCAGGGGCAAGTGTTGCATTTTCTCTGCAATCAATTGCTCATATGGTAGTTTCTGGTTCATTTCACTACGTATAGGGTTTGCAATAATTTCTGTAGTTGTTTGCGGGCTTCACTCAGATGCCATTTACTGGTTCCTTCGCTGATCCCCATGACTGTTCCTATTTCTTTGTGATTATAGCCTTCTATTACATAAAGGTTGAACACGGCCTGCGTTGCGGGTGGGAGCTTACGTACCAGCTTTAGTAATTCTTCTGCATTCAGTTTCTGTATTACTTCGCTGTCAATTTGTGGTTCGGCAACAATGCTGATTTCCATATGGCGTTTCTGCCTGTCGCGTTGCCTGATGAAGTCAATGGCAGAATTCACCATGATCGTTCTGATCCATGTGTACAAGCTAGCTTTGGTCCCATCGTATTGCTGAATATTCTTAAATACTTTCAAAAAACCGTTATTCAATACTTCCACTGCATCATGCTCATTGCGGGTATAGCGCAGGCAAATAGATGCCATGGGACCATAAAAATGCTTGTAAAGCAACTCTTGTGCCTTCCGGTCATTATTTATGCACCCATTAATGAGGTCCATATCAGCAGGGGTACGACTCAATCTTCTTTTGTTTTTTCATTTACAACCCAGTATCCCCAGGATTAGCTGTCAACGGGTATGCTAAAGTTATTATTGTCCGACCTGATTGCTATTAAAATATCCGGATTCCAGGCGTTTTAATATGGCCAATTTCCGGAACTATTCAGCACCAAAAGCCATCTCCTGCTTCTGGTTTCATAATCCAGGTCAATCACAGGCCCGGCCAATACCATTACAAATCCACCCTGCTTTACATAACACATTGAATTTACGCTTCGCCGCTGTGAAAGGTTGGGAGAAATCCAGGGTCAAAGGGCCTAATTCTGGCTCAGGAGAGGAAAATACCCATTGATTGACTATTGGTAACCATTAATACAGGTCACTGATCTGAGTCAGGAACTGCTCCATTTTTTTCCTTATGGAGCGAGGGGATCCCTGATGGTTATTGATCATTATGGAAAAAACCAACTGATGCAGCTTGCGGGTGTATAGAAATCCACTGAGACAAAGGACCCCGGACATAGAGCCGCTCTTGGCATATATCAGACAACTATCCCCGGTCCTATCCGAAGCAGCTTCCGTTCGAACGCGGGGAAAGAGGTTCCTGAGCCGCTCCATACCAAATTCAGATTGCATTTTATCCAATACCCATACAAAATCTCGTGGCGAGAACAGGTTATAACGGCTCAATCCACTGCCATCAACCCAGTTTGGTGGATTTGGGAATTCCTTCAGGTCATTATGCAGCAGATCTCCTATGATCCTGGCATCATTCATCAGCTTCATCTTCTCATTGGCGACCATGAGCAAGATCTGCTCTGCAAAAAAATTATCACTGCGGTACATCATTATCCTGAACAATGAATCTGCCAACTGTGAATGAATGATGGATTGATAATTGTGTTTTGAAGTGGATGGAACCAGCCCTTTTCCCAGGGTGTCCGGCAACAATTCCAAAGCAGATTGCATTCCATGTGTAAGGAATGGAACTGAGATCCTGGCATCGGCCTCCTTACCCTGGCAGATGGTAAATTGATTTTCCACCAGGGCCCTTTTTACTGAAAAAACATGACTGGAGTCATCATTCACAAAATTGACTTTCCAGTTTATATCCGGTTCTGAATACACGAATGCTTCTTTGTTGGCCAATGCCGATATGCTGCTCGAATCACGAACTTCAATCCATTTGATCAGGTTGCCATAGATGGGAAAAGGACTCCGTTCGGCCATGTAGTCGTCGTTGTAATCATCCCACATCCATCCTTTGCCCCAGGGCTCCTCCTTCCAGTTGTCTGCATTCACGGCGATGGGTTTGGAAGTCTTTTTCAAAAAATCAAAGACCGGCTGCTCCCGAAAATCAGGATGAAGAAAGCATGGGTCACCGGTAGGCTGAACAAATACTGTATCCTTTCCTTCATCATAACGCAGTCCGATGATACTATCGCGGATATATTTCAACCCTGCATATAAAGTGACGATCTTGGTATTGCTTGCGGGAACAAAATACTTGTCGCCCTGATAATCATATATGAATTTCTTTTTCTCAGGATCATACAAAGAAATGCCGCAATGCGCGGTCGCAATCTCGGGATCATTTAGGAGGCTGGTGCTGGCAATTTTGCCTGCTTTTTGCATTGTTGAGCAGGAGCCGAGCAAAAACAACAATGCCAGGCAGCATTTTCCCGGGGAAAAAGATTGAAATTTCGAAAAGATTGGGATGAACCGATTGCGCATGAAAACCGATGATTGTTTTTGAAAAGGGAATTTTCAATTGTCTGGCGGCTAAAGTTAAGGATAAGGACCCAAAAGCTTTTTAGTACAAGGTTCATGCTTTAATTTTAGAGCATGCGATTCGGAAGGCGATTAAAACTATTCACCAAGCTGGTTTGGCCAATGGGTTTTTTGGGGATTGCCATAGTCATTGGGGTGATTGGCTTTATGCTGATAGAAAAATATAATTTTTTGGATGCTTTGTTCATGACCGTAATCACTGTTGCGGCCGTGGGCTTCCAGGAAGTTCGGCCTTTGTCACCTGCAGGCCAGGTGTTTACAATAGTGCTTATTTTCATAAACCTGGGGCTGTTCACTTACTTCATAGCTTTGCTTACCAGGTATTTCTTAGACGGAGAATGGCTTAACCAATATAAATCAGTCAAGATGCTGGATAAGATCGAACACCTGCACAATCACGTCATCGTTTGCGGTTTTGGCCGAAACGGAAAAGAAGCCGCCCAGGTACTTCATGACAATCATATCCCATTCCTAGTAATTGAATCAAAAACCGACATGGTATCAGACTTGGGTTTTGAAGTTAACCATTTCCTGAAAGGTGATGCTACCAAAGATGAAATACTGATTGTAGCAGGCATCAAAAGAGCGAAAGCAATTATCACCACCTTGCCGGTGGATGCCGACAATCTTTTTGTAGTATTAACAGCAAGACAACTAAATGCCAGTATTTCTATCGTAAGCCGGGCCTCACAAGACAGCTCAGTAAGCAAATTAAAAATTGCGGGAGCAAACAATGTGATAATGCCCGATAAAATTGGCGGCGCCCATATGGCTACATTGGTAATGATACCCGATGTAATTGAATTTATTTCCCTGCTGACTACTCGAAATAATGAAGCATTTAAGGTGGAAGAATTGTTGGTGGGAAATAATAATGTTATCGGTGATCTCGATCTTTGGAACAGTACAGGCTGCACTATTTTGGGAATTAAGATTGCCCGCGATTATTTGATCAACCCTCCTCCTGACTATTATATCAGTCCGGGTGAGAAAATCATTGTAATGGGCAGCGAATCACAAATTAATATGGCAAAGGAGAAGTTGTCGTTAGGAGTAGATTGAATTGTTGATGAGGTTAAAATAGTTAAGCTTATTGTAATGACCCAATCTTATATTTGACTATTCACATTCTAATGATTCCTATACAAAGACTTACTTTATGTTTTTATCTACAACGATCCTCTCCATCCCCATCAGCTTCTCTCCTGCGCCCTAAGCCATCTCTCCGGAATTTCATTGCTGCTGGCCTGAATATAATCCTGGTAGGAACAGGCGATATAAGATTTATCCGGCAATTGCATCCACCAGCGTCCTGTTTTCTTGCTTTGAAGGAAAACCGTATCCACTTCCCCAAATACGGTATGGAATTCAATGAATGAATCCTTCTCGCTGAGCAATGCTTCCCGATTCCCGTTTGATTTGCCATCAATAAAATACCAAACCATTTGTGCTACCTGCTTAGCCGTGAGTTGCTGCACGTCATTCTCCACACTGTATCCATAGATACCCATGGAACTGAGATTAGGGCTCATACCCGCAAACCGGGCCAGAGTGCAGGCTTCTTCGCCATTCAATCCATTTGGGGTTAGATAATTGGAGGGACCCCCCGAATGTTGCAATGCGGCCAGGTCAAAGCTCAGGAGATTGCTGTTACGCAATACAGGTTCCATTTCCTCAATGCGTTCTTTCACCATGCCTACGCGATAACAATCGAATCGCAATTTATCCATTGTTTCGAGCATGAGAGGGTTTACGAAATAGCTCTGGAATGCAATATGATTGTAGTGTCGAATATAATTTGGTTCGCCGGTAAGCATTTCCATCAGGAAATTCCGGCTGCGAAGGGGATTCTCAATGTGCAGGTCAATCAATGCATCTATTCCCGCGGCTTCAATAATCCTGTTAAGTGATTTGTACGCATCATACTGCGCAAGTGTCAGGTCATGAGATCCACCCAGGATCACTACTATTTTCCCGATATCCAATAATTCGGCCACCACTGTTCTCAAAGCCGCATAAGTATCCGAAAGACTGGCTCCTGTTTTAACGTTCCCGATGTCGGCAAGGCGCACGTCTTTATGCCAATAATAGAGTGAGTAAAATTGATGGCGGATCGTATCCGGAGCAGCAGAACTTCTTTCGATGCCATTACCTCTTTCTTCGCCGCAACCTACCAATATAACATCGGCCTGTTCCAGATCAGGCATTTCATTATCATATACTAAAACATTACTTCCAATTTGTCCTTCCTGGTATCCTTCATCGTGCGATAACTGGTGGAGATTCAAAGGATTCAGGAAATCAGTGATGCTCGAGACGTCACTCATACACTTGAATTTCGAACAAACTTACAGATAAAACTATTGCCTGAGCTACAGAAATATCAACAAAGCGGGAACAGCTAATAACCACGTAGGTTCAGGATAAGTGTAAGTTCATCGGGAATGAAAGCTCAGCATACAATTCCTGCAAAGAAAACCGGCAATGCATTCAGCGTTTATTCAGCTGATGTCATTGCCGGCTTCTGGTTCTGTTTCAATACCTGGTTATTTGCTTACCACCAATACCTGGAATGTACCCGGTATCATATGGGGTCGTCTTTCACTGGGGTCACTGGGTTTTTCAAACTCCGCAGTGGGGAGATAAACATTATGTGTTTGGGGATCCACCGCTATAGTGCGGGCCCCTCTTTTGGTCGGAACATTTTCCAATGACTTGAACGTGCCGTCAGACTCTTCTTGAATCACCGACAATACTCCTTCTCCGCAGGAGGCAAATGCATATTTCAGTTGCGGGTCAAATCCTACTCCGTCACATCCATCTGCAATGGGAAGTTTATCAACAACTTTACCTGTTACAGCGTCTATTACTATCATTAACTTATCGCAACCGGCAAATAATTTGTGTGTTTTTAGATCGATCGCCAGTCCTGTAGGTCCTTCTCCCGGTGCAATAGACCACCGTTGTTCCACTTTATTTTGTGTGATGTTCACCTCGGCGATCTCGCTCTTGTCTTCAATATTCACATAAATCTTGCCGGCCTCATCCGAAACGGCGGTCTCAGGTTTGCCGCCAACAGGAATGGTAGCTACCACTTTTTCGGTCACCGGATCAATCACGCTGAGATCATTGCTCCTGCCATTACAGGTTATGATTTTTTTGGAATAGGGATCATACATGATGGCATCGGGGTTCTCACCGGTAGTGATTTGCGACAGGACTTTGTTAGTGGCCAGATCAAAGACAGTAACGCTATTGATCCTGCCATTGCTGGTATACCCTTTCCCTAAAGCCTGGTCAAAAGCGATTCCATGAACACCGGTAGTATTAGGAATGACCCCAACCGAATCACCGGTACTCTGGTTCAGGATATTCACTTGCGTACCATGGGATACGTACAGGCGGTTATTATGGGGCCCCACCGCAATATAATCCCAGCCGCCGCCACTCGCAATATGAAAGGTCTTGGCTAAGTGGTATCCGCTGGGTCCCTGATACTGAAAAGCGCTCAAAATAAGGAATCCTGTCATCGTGATGAGACAGGCTGGAACGAAAACTTTCATTTTGGAAGATTTATGTGTTGGTCTTCCTAAAACTATAAGCCGAATCTGAAGAAATACTGAAGTTGTTCAAATATATACTGGCCAGACTGATATCCTCAACTTCAACTTTCCCACTATTCGGGCAACAAAAAACTAAACGTAGCTTTGAAGGGATTGCAAGATTTCAAACGTGTACGGAACCATGAAACTCCTTATTGTTGAAGATGAAAAAATACTGAGCGATAGTATTGTCAGTTACATGAGACACGAAAACTTCACCTGCGAAACCGCTTCCGGTTTCTCCGAAGCGGTTGAAAAAATAGAATTATTCGACTACGATTGTATTCTACTGGACATTAACCTCCAGGATGGAAACGGTCTCGACCTGCTCAAGGAAATCAAGGCTAATAATAAGATGGATGGTGTGCTGATCATATCGGCGCGAAATTCACTGTCGGACAAGATTACCGGACTTACCCTGGGTGCCGATGATTACCTGCCAAAACCCTTTCACCTCTCAGAATTAAGTGCGAGAGTAGCAGCGATTATCAGGAGAAGAAATTTTGGCGGAAGCAATATTCTGCGATTTAATGAACTCAGCATTGACCTACAGGCTAAGGCGGTATTCGTCAATGGTAAACTGGTGGAATTGACCCGCAAGGAATACCAGCTACTCTTATATTTCACCTATAACAAAGGCAGAGTCGTATCAAAAAACGCAATAGCGGAACATTTATGGGGAGATGAAATGGGCGGGGCCGCCAATTACGATTTCATCTACACCCATATCAAAAACCTACGGAGGAAATTAATGGATTCAGGAAGTGAAGACTATATTCAATCCGTGTATGGAATGGGTTATAAATTCACCGCTTCATGAAACTATACACTAAATATAGCCGTGTGAATCTGGTTGCCACAATCCTGGTGCTGGTGGCTGGCAGTATTTGCTATTATTTTATCGTCCGTTACGCTCTGCTACGGCAATTGGATAATACTCTTAAAGTTGAAGAAGCGGAAATTCTCGACTTCGTAAAAAATAAAGGCCGCCTCCCCGAACCCGCGAACTACAATGACCAATTGATCAGATTCAAACCGACTGAGTTCCCGGTAAGGCGCAGATTCAGGAGCATCAGCCTGTATGACCAGACTGAAAAGGAAAAGGATCCTTACAGAACTTTGATATTCCCCATCTCGGTACAGGGACAGAATTATGAAGTGTCGGTCAGTAAGTCGCAGGCCGAAAAGGAAGATTTGCTGGTATTGATCGTGGTCATTACCACCGGCGTGGTGATCCTGCTCCTCTTGCTTCAATTTCTTGCCAACCGTTTCCTACTAAGGAAAATATGGCACCCATTTTACGGCACTTTGGGGTCCTTATGGGAATTCAACCTTACCAAAAAGCAGCCCATTCCTTATCATCCGAGCGATATTGATGAATTCAATGAACTGGACAATGCTGTTCACCAGATGACCGATAAGATTTTCCAGGACTACGAGACCCTGAAAAGTTTTGCCGATAATGCATCTCACGAAATGCAGACGCCGCTGGCCATCATCATTTCAAAACTGGATCTGCTCATACAGGATCAGAACCTGGAAGAAAAACACGTGAGACAACTGCAGGCCATGTATGACGCCGTTGGCCGTTTGAGCAAACTGAACCAGTCCTTGCTGCTGCTGACGAAAATCGAAAATAACCAGTTCGTACACACAGAACGGATAGGCCTAAGCGAATTGGTGGATGAAAAACTGATCCAACTGGAAGAATTGGTGGAAGCCAGGAAATTGAAACTGGCATTTGATAAGCATGAAACCGGTGTGCAGATGAACAGTTATCTGGCGGATATTTTATTGAATAATCTATTGATCAATGCCATTCGATATAACGTTGACAAGGGAAGCATTCGCATAAGCCTCACTCCGAATCAGATCAAAGTCAGTAATACAGGCCTCCCACTCGCATTTCAGCCAGATACGATATTCGACAGGTTTAAGAAGGGAAATTATTCGGATGGCACGGGCCTTGGCCTGGCCATTGTTAAACAGATCTGCGACAAATATAATTTCGGGCTTTCCTATCATTTTGAAGAGCCAATGCACGTTTTCACCGTGCGTTTTTAACTTCAGATTTCCTCCAGAATTTCATTTTAGTTTGTGTTGATTTTATTCATATCAAAATCATACAGAGATGAAAAAGATAATCATATTGCTGGCCGTTTTTGCAATTGCCTTCCAGGCTAAGGCTCAGAAACTGGATGCCTCTAAAGTACCTGCCACGGTTAAGGCAGCCTTTGCGAAGCAATACCCGAAGATTACCAGTGTAAAATGGGAGATGGAAGACGGTAAGTATGAAGCAAGTTTCAAGCAGGATGGTAAATCAATGTCAACCTTGCAGGATTCCAATGGTAACATTACCGAAACCGAAGTTGACATTAAGGTAGCCGATCTGCCCGCAAGCGTTACCAGCTATGTGAAGCAGCATTACAAGGGAAAAGCAATCAAAGAAGGCGCAAGGATCACAAAGGCCAATGGTGAAATTAATTATGAAGCCGAAGTGGGCGGAACCGATGTCATATTTGACGCCAACGGCAAGTTCATTAAGGAAGAAAAAGAATAATTTTTTTGTTGGCAGAAGCAAAAATATTTCTACGCCTATTTTTTTCTTCCTACCTTCTTTCCAGGATGCAAAAAATAGGCCTGACCATTTTATTATGCCTGGCGATCAATGCCATTGCGTTTACGCAAACCCATAGCCTGGAGTATTATCTCGACCAGGCCCTGGCCAACAGCCCGCTCTTAAAGGACTATGAATACCAAGTGCAATCGAGCCAGGTTGATAGCCAAAGGATCAGGGCAAGCTACCTGCCACAGGTAACTGGTAACAGCGTCAATAATTACGCCCCGGTGATTGGAGGCTTTGGCTATGATTATGCTATTACCAACGGCGGACTACTTAGCGCTCTCATATCAGTGAATAAGACCCTGGTTGGACAAAAAAACCTGAACGCTCAATTTGAATCAATCCAAATCAATAATCAATCTATCAACAATGCTTCCAAAATTTCAGAGCAGGACCTGAAGAGAAGCATCACATCACAATATATCACCGCCTATGGTGACCTGCAGCAACTGAATTTCAATAAAGAGATTTACGAACTGCTCAGCAAAGAGGAAGTAATATTGAAGTCGCTCACGCAAAATAATGTATATCGCCAGACCGACTATCTCACCTTTCTGGTTACCCTGCAGCAACAGGCCCTTGCCCTGAAGCAGATCCGCATCCAATTCCAGAATGACTATGCAGCGCTTAACTGGCTGGCTGGCATCAACGATACCAGCATGGTGGCCCTCGATAAACCCAGGATCAGCCTGGCTGAATTGCCTGACTTTTATCAATCCATATTCTACCGGAAATTTGAAATTGACAGCCTGAAACTCACAAACGAAAAAGCATTGATCAGTTTCGGTTACAAACCTCGTGTGAATCTGTTCGCCGATGGAGGATTTAATTCCAGCTTTACCTACAAGGGATACAAAAATTTTGGAACCAGCTTTGGGTTGAGCCTGACCGTTCCGATCTATGACGGGAAACAAAAACAATTGCAATATCATAAATTGTCAATCGCGGAAATGACCCGCACGAAATACAAAGAATTTTTCTCCAGACAATACAATCAGCAACTGGCCCAGCTACACCAGCAACTGGCCGCTACCGAAGAATTACTTGCCCAGATCAACGATCAGATCAAATACGCCGAAACACTGATTACCGCGCACGGCAGACTGTTGCAGACCGGCGACGCTAAAATTTCTGATTATATCATCGCATTGAATACTTACCTGAATGCAAAAAACCTTCTTACGCAAAATAATATTACCCGACTCCAGATCATGAACCAGATTAACTATTGGAACCGTTAAACAAAAAATTCGATGATACAGAAGCTCCATATCATTTCAGCCATCCTGCTTTCCTCCGCGCTTCTGATCTATTCCTGCAAGCCTGTTACCGAGAAAGAAGGCCCCGATGCTTCCGATGGAGCCCGCACCCCTGTCACCATCGCAACTATCAGTTCAGGTCCCATTGCCGAATACATTGAATTGAACGCTGTTTCCACATTCCTGCAGAAAAGTTTTGTAAAGTCCAATGCCAATGGCTACCTGCAGGCTGTAAATACACAATTGGGAAATTTTACTACCCAGGGACAGGTTCTCTTTACCGTTAAGACCAAGGAATCACAGAGCCTGGGGAATGCCATCAATAGCCTGGATTCCACATTCGGTTTTTCAGGCCTCAATACCATTAGAGCAACCGATAATGGTTTTGTTACGGAATTGAATCATCACGCGGGCGACTATGTGCAGGATGGAGAACAACTGGCAGTGATCAGCAATATGAACAGTTTTGTTTTCCTGCTCGAGCTTCCATATGAATTGAGACCTTATATTCTTAATAATAAATCCCTGGAGCTTGTCCTGCCGGATGGAGAAAAATTGAAAGGCGAAATCTCATCATCTCTTCCTATCATGGATCCAGTCTCACAAACACAGCGCATTGTCCTCCGCGTGAGTCTCTCCCATTCCATTCCTGAAAATCTCATCGCCAAAGTAAGAATTATCAAAACCCTGAAGAGCCATGCCATTTCCGTACCCAAAACGGCCATTCTCACCAACGAAACCCAGGACGATTTCTGGGTCATGAAATTACTCGACAGCGCTACAGCGGTAAAAGTCCCCATTCAAAAAGGCATTGAAAACGGTGACAGGGTGGAGATCATTTCTCCCCCATTTGCTCCGGGCGACAAGATTTTGATTACCGGAAATTATGGGCTCGCGGATACGGCGAAAGTTAAAGTAGTTCAATAGTCCAAATGAAAAATTTTTACATATCATATAAGAATCCGCTCACTGTTGTATTGATATTGATCCTCGCGGGAGGTTGGTTTGCTTATACCAAAATGCAGATCTCGCTCTTTCCCGAAATAACATTTCCCAAAATAAAAGTCATTGCAGATGCTGGCTTGCAGCCCGTCAGCAAGATGATGTTGACCGTTACCAAGCCTCTGGAAAATGCCATCAAGAAAGTGCCGGACCTGCAAAGGATCAGGAGTACCACCAGCCGCGGGAGTTGCGAAATTTCCGCATTCATGGACTGGGGTTCGAATATTGACCTGGGACAACAGAGGATCGAATCCAGGATTGCAGAAATCAGGAATCTCTTGCCGCCCGATGTACAGATCACTGTTGAAAAAATGAACCCTTCCATATTGCCGGTGATGGGATATACGCTGGAGAGTCGCGACAAAACACCCATCGAACTGAAGCAATTGGCATTGTACACAATAAAGCCCTTCCTCTCGCAGGTAGATGGCGTTTCTGAAATCCGGATCATCGGGGGAAAGCAAAAAGAATATTGGCTGGAACTTGATCCGCAAAAAATGAGTTCTCTGGGCATTACGCCCGTTGCACTCAGCACGGCACTCAGTCAGACGAATTTCATTAAATCGAATGGATTTCTTTCAGACTATCGCTTCCTCTATCTCACCGTAACTGACGCAACCGTACGAACAAGGGAGGAATTGCAAAGCCTGGTGGTGAGCAATGATGGCAGAAGGATCATATTGTTGAAGGATTTAGCCAGTGTTGATATCAGGGAAGCGATCGAATTTACCAAGATCAATGCCAATGGAAAAGAGGGATTGCTGATTGCCGTGATCAAACAACCCAATGCCAACCTGGTGGAACTGTCTTCCAGGATGGAAACGAAGATCAAAGATCTCGTTTCCATCCTACCGGCCGGGGTAAGCATCCATCCATATTACATCCAGGCAGGTTTTGTTAACGATGCGATGAAGAGCGTGTCAGACAGTCTTTGGATGGGTATGGGTCTGGCGATAATCGTCGCTGTGTTCTTCCTGAGATCCCTGAAAGCGAGTGCCACAATCCTGCTCACCATTCCCATAACGCTTTGCCTGACGCTTATAGTTCAATACACTATGGGTTACACATTCAATATCATGACCATGGGCGCGATTGCCGCTGCCATTGGTTTGATAATAGATGATGCCATTGTGGTGGTAGAACAAATTCACCGAACTCATGAAGAATATCCGGAGGAACATACCGATACCCTCCTGCAGAAGGCTATTTCATTCCTGTTGCCGGCCATGATCGGGTCATCGCTCAGCACCATCGTGATATTCATTCCATTTGTCCTGATGAGCGGCGTTGCGGGAGCCTATTTCAAAGTGCTCACCAATACCATGATCATCACATTGGTCTGTTCCTTTTTTGTAACATGGATCTGCTTACCGGTCATATATCTCCTCCTGACAAAAAAACAAAGTGCGGGTACACGAAGGAAAAAAACAATTCAGGCCCATTCCGTAAAAAAGCAAAGATGGGTTTCATTTTTTATTCATCGTCCCTGGATCAGCCTGCTCATCATGGGATGCCTGGCCTGGCTGATATATTTTATTTTGCCAAAACTCGAGACGGGATTTCTTCCAGAGATGGACGAAGGCAGCATAGTTTTCGACTATTCTTCACCGCCAGGTACCTCGCTGGAGGAAACAGACAGGATGTTGAAGGAGATTGAAAAAATAATTGTCGCCATTCCGGAAGTGGATGCCTATTCCAGAAGAACAGGTACTCAAATGGGATTCTTCATTACCGAACCCAATAGGGGAGATTATTTGATACAACTAAAAAAGAACAGAGCCAGAACTACCGAGGAAGTGATTTCTGAAATCAGGCAAAAATCCGAAGCGACGCAACCGGCACTGCGTGTTGATTTTGGGCAGGTGATCGGCGATATGTTGGGGGACTTAATGACTTCAGTGCAGCCCATTGAGGTGAAGGTATTCGGCAATAACCCGGAAAATTTGAAGGAATTATCCCGGCAGGTGGCAAATGTAGTTTCTTCAACCGAAGGCACTGCAGATGTGTTTGACGGCATCGTGATCGCCGGCCCATCGGTAAGTGTCCAACCCGATTATACCAAATTGGCGCAATTCGGAATAACGGCCGCCAACCTGCAATACCAGTTGCAAACCGCACTGGAGGGGAATATTGTCGGCAGTATTTTGGAGAAAGAGCAGGAGTCCAATATCAGGATCGTATATCCAGGTAACCGGAAACTGAGCGTGGCTGATTTGAGCAGGCTTCAGATATTTCTACCCAATGGCAAATTAAAACCTATTTCAGAACTGGCCATTGTTGAAGTGCATCCGGGTGACGCCGAAATACAGAGAGAAAATCTTCAATCCATGGGAGTGGTGACGGCCCGCCTGGAAAATCGTGACCTGGGGAGCGTGATGAAAGAGATTCAGAAAAATATTCCCGCGCGGGTCATCCTTCCCCAGGGCTATCATATAGAATATGGTGGCGCATATGCAGATCAGCAGCAATCCTTCAAGGAGCTCCTTATGATATTGATCAGTTCCAGCCTCCTTGTTTTCGGAACGATACTATTCCTTTTCAGACAATTCAAAATAGCATTGCTTATCCTGGTGATTGCTATTTTGGGAATTGCAGGAAGTTATCTCGCGCTATATGTTACTGGCACTCCATTAAATGTGGGAAGCTATACAGGATTGATCATGATCGTCGGTATCATTGGCGAAAATGCTATTTTCACTATCCTTCAATTCAGGCAAACCCTGCATAATAGCAGCATTGACGAGTCCATCATCTATGCCATTTCCACCAGGTTGAGGCCTAAATTAATGACCGCCTTAGGCGCCATCATTGCGCTTATGCCACTGGCCCTTGGTATAGGAAGCGGTGCCCAGCTTCACCAGCCACTAGCCATTGCAGTAATTGGAGGTTTCATCATCGCCCTGCCACTGCTGCTGATCGTATTGCCCTCCATGCTCCGTCTACTATTTAAGAATCAGGACCTCTCAGGTTTTCGCAGCGAAACCCAGCCTGGTTCATCCTGAATTCGCGGGTCGGACTGTCTGACTGGAGCTTGAATCAACTGCTTGATGAAATTTGTATCTTCGCGGCATGGACCGTTTGTTACAGCAAATCGAAGGATTGAAGCAGGAAATTGGCAGTTACCAGGCCAGTAGTGCAGAGGAATTGGAGCAATTCCGCATTAAATATCTTGGCGCCAAAGGGCTGGTTAAATCCCTGATGGGAGAAATGAAAAATGTTTCGGCTAATCAAAAGAAAGAATTCGGACAGGTGCTAAATGAATTCAAGCAATTCACTGAATCCAGGTACGAGGAACTGAAGCATTTGAACATGAACGGCAATGGCGCCGGGCAGGGGCAGGCCCCATCCGATCAGCCAGATCTAAGCCTTCCGGGAGATCCAATTCCGATAGGTAGTCATCATCCGATCAGCCTCATGCGCGACCGCATGATCGCGATATTTCAACGCTTAGGCTTTGCCGTTGCAGAGGGGCCCGAAATTGAAGATGACTGGCATAATTTTACGGCCCTAAACCTCCCCGAACATCATCCCGCTCGCGATATGCAGGATACATTTTATATTTCAACCGATCCTGCCTGGTTATTGCGCACTCATACGAGTAATATCCAGATTCGTGAAATGCAAAAAGGCAAATTGCCACTTCGTATCATTTGCCCCGGTCGCGTTTACCGGAACGAGACAGTTAGCGCCCGCAGTCATTGCTTTTTCCACCAGATTGAAGGATTGTACGTGGATGAGAACGTATCCTTCGCCGATCTGAAGCAGACCCTTTATTTTTTCGTGAAGGAAATGTATGGTAATGATGTGAAAGTCCGGTTCCGTCCGAGCTATTTCCCTTTCACCGAACCCAGCGCCGAAATGGACATCAGTTGCCAGCTCTGCAATGGAGAAGGATGCAATGTTTGTAAACATACCGGTTGGGTGGAGATCCTGGGTTGTGGAATGGTGCATCCTAAAGTTTTAGAGAATTGCGGTATTGACCCGGGTAAATACACCGGCTATGCCTGGGGGATGGGAATTGAACGTCCGGCACTGCTTAAATATGGCATCAATGATATTCGTATGTTCAGTGAAAATGACCTCAGGTTCCTAAGACAGTTCACCAGCGCGATTTAGTCAGTAGCCGGCTGAATTCGTGAATTTTCATTTAGCCTTCACGAAGCCCCGAAAAAATTGAATGGGCATTGAAAAGATTTTCTCAATCAGATTGAAATGAACCATAGTTTTCCCTTTTCAAATTCAAATTTCGGTAAATACTTCCATCATGGCCTGGGTCACTCATTCCATTAATACTATTTGTGTTTGCGGGGCGGGTACTATGGGTACCGGCATTGCGCAGGTTTCGGCGCAAAGTGGTTTTCATACGGTATTATACGACCTGAATGAAGAGGCATTGTCCAAAGCCACAGCAGGCATCGATAAAAACCTCGGCATGCTGGTAGAAAAAAATAAGATCACCAGTGACGAAAAAGAAAGAATAAGAAAAAATATTCAATTCACAAGAGAGATTGGGTATTGCATAGCGGAACTGGTGATTGAAGCCGTGGTGGAAAAACCCGAAGCCAAGATTGCCTTGTTCAACCAGTTGGCAGAAATCAACCATAGCGAAACCATTTTTGCAAGCAATACTTCTTCCCTGTCGCTGACGGCCATTGCGTCTAAGATCGTTCATCCTTCGCGCGTGGTAGGCATGCATTTCTTCAATCCGGCTCCTGTTATGAAACTGGTGGAAATTGTGAGAACGCCGCAAACCATTGACGCCGTAATCAGGCAGGTAATGGAATTGGCCCGTGAGATGGGTAAGACCCCCGTGTTATGCGAAGATTCGCCAGGCTTTATTGTAAACAGGGTAGCCCGGCATTATTATCTGGAAGCCCTCAGGATTGCAGAAGAAAATATAGCCGATTTTGAAACCATTGATTCTATCATGGAGTCTGCCGGATTTAAGTTGGGGCCGTTCCGGCTCATGGACCTGATTGGAAATGATGTGAACCTGGCCGTTACGCAATCCTTGTATGAAGCATGTGGCAGACCGGCGCGATTCAGGCCTTCACCTATCCAGGAAGAAAAAGTGACTAAGAAAGAACTGGGAAGAAAATCAGGAAAAGGATACTATGACTATTCCGGTTAAGTGTCAGCTCCAAAATCATAGAACCAATGCGGAATTGCAATTAACTTCACAAAATATTTCAGGATCCTAATCTTTTATCCCACAAATTTTAATTTCTCTATTCATGGTTCTTGTAACCGGCGGCACGGGTTTGTTAGGCAGTTACCTTATAAAGGACCTGGCTTCAAAGGGAAAATCAATCAGGGCCCTGTACAGGAAAGATGTTCCGGCCGAAATAAGCCGTTCGGCCCAGTGGATCAAGGGAAATATCCTTGACGTAATGTTTCTGGGGGAGGTGATGGAGGAAGTGGAACAGGTATATCACTGCGCTGGTCTGGTTTCATTCAGGCCCGAAAAGGAATCTGAATTGCATAAGATCAATTCCGAAGGAACAGCCAATGTTGTCAATGCCGCATTGAATGCCGGGGTGAAGAAAATGGTGCACGTCAGTTCGGTATCAGCACTTGGCCGTAAAAGGGATGGAATGGTAGTGAATGAAGAGGTGGGTTGGGACGAGAGCAACAATATTTCCAATTACGGCAGAAGCAAATATTTCGGAGAACTCGAAGTATGGAGAGGAATCAGCGAAGGACTGAATGCTGTGATCGTGAATCCAACCATCATATTGGGCTCGGGAAACTGGAACACAGGATCCTCAGCCATTTTTAAGAATGTTTATAAAGAATTTCCGTGGTACACGAATGGCGTGAGTGGTTTTGTGGACGTGAAGGATGTGACAAGAGCCATGGTGGAATTAATGGAAAGCAATATCAGCGGAGAACGTTTCATTCTGAATGCCGAAAACAAATCCTACAAAGAGGTATTTACTGAAATTGCAAAATGTTTGGGGAAAAGACCCCCTCACAGACTGGCGACTCCATTCCTGGCCGGGATAGCATGGCGCATTGAAAGAATTAAGAATAAGCTTTCAGGTTCAGAACCCCTCTTGACCCGGGAAACGGCAGCGACAGCACGCCTCAGAGTGTATTTCGACAATAGCAAGATCAAAAAATTCCTTCCGGGATTCGAATTTTTGCCTCTAAGCGAGACAATTGAACAATATTGCCGCGAATATCTTATCCAAATGCAATGATTCAAAGTTTAGCCGTTCAGGACAATATTTAATATAAGCGCATAGTTAATAAACTATTCAGTTACCGAAAGTATTGGCAGGCTTGTAACTGTCCCGGATCAACAGACCATAAAGAGGCATGACTGAATTTTGATATTTTTTGAGGAGCCTTGTTGCAATATGTGAAAATAACTGCTGGGACTGAGAAGCTGAATGATAAAGATTAGTAAAACAGGAGTTTTGGTACGGTTTTTCTTGTACTTATATCCAATTAAACTCATATCCATGCAAAAACTATGGTTGCCCGTTCTGGCATTCTTATTCCCGCTGGCAATATGCGCCCAAAGCAATTTTCATGTAGCCGGAAAGGTCATAGACAGCAATTCCAGGCAATCCTTGCAGGGAGCTTCGGTCTTCTGCCAGAATACCACCATTGGCACGGTTACGGATTCGAGTGGCAATTTTCATATGACCCTGAGCAATGGGGGTTACGACCTTGTAGTTTCTTTCACGGGATATGAAACACAGGCAATCCGCATCAATAATGTAACACCTGATATTTCAAACCTTATCCTGGAACTCAGGCCTAAAGAAAAAAGTCTGGAAGAAGTGTCCATTGTCGCTTCCAATGAGGTGAAGGATGGGTGGACAAAATACGGACAATTCTTCATCGATAATTTCATTGGCCGCACTCAGAACAGCAAGCTTTGCGCAATTCAGAACCCCGAAACGCTGCGATTTTTTTTCAGCAAAAAGAAAAACAGACTGAAGGTAACCGCGAAAGAAGAAATGATCATCGTAAACAAAGCCCTGGGATACAGGATCAGGTATCAGCTCGATTCCTTCATTTATGAATATAACGGCGATAAGAGCTTGTACACCGGCTATCCTTTTTTTGAAGAAATGCCTGGCTCGGCAGATAGCCTGGATGGCTGGAGGTATAACAGGGCCATGGCTTATAAGGGATCCTTACTTCAATTCATGAGAGCCTACCACGACAGCACACTCAGTAAGGCAGGATTCAAACTGGAAATCATCAACGACAATACAGACAAGGCCTCGCCCATTTACAATCCCTATGATACATCCATGTTTTCCATCGTAGAAAATAATAAGGCCGAGTTATTTTTTCCGGGGAAGCTTAGGGTAGTGTATTCGAAAGAAAAACCCGAGGCCACATATCTGCAGGCTAACAGGATGCCACTTCAAACGCCAGTGCAGATTTCAATTCTTGACCTGAATGAAAGTATCATCATTGAAGAAAACGGATATTATTTCGACCAGAAAGACATTCTAACCCTCGGTTATTGGGGTTGGGAAAAAATGGGTGATATCTTACCCTACGACTATTATCCTTAATAGCCCGGGCAAAACATAAGTGGAATAATTTATTGCGCCAGCCATACGATGTTCGCAGTACTACTTTATATCCAATCGAGACAGGTTATACATTCATGTTGCCCATGACCGGCTACTCATCTTTACCCATGACCTTTTTCCAGATTTCCGGTATGCGCTTGACCCATACCAATTCACGTTTTTTGTGGAGCGCATCTTCTGCAGGAGTCCCAAAATAAATTTTGCCCGCTTCCAATGTTCCTCCAACACCGCTCTGGGCTAATACAACAACGTTGTCGCCAATGGTCAGGGTCTTGCTCACTCCTACCTGTCCCCATAGTATCACACCGCTGCCGATTTCCACAGCTCCTGCGATCCCCACCTGCGCGGCAATAAGACAATTCTTGCCAATGATTGTATCATGGCCTATATGAACCATATTATCTATCTTGGTTCCTTTGCCGATGATCGTATCATTACTCACGCCACGGTCAATCGTGCAGCCAGCTCCAATCTCCACATCATCTTCAACCAGCACATTGCCACAACTATCCATTTTCTTGTACCAAATGTCGCGATCTTTCCTGCTGTTATAATAAAAAGCGTCAGAGCCGACTACCGTTCCTGATTGAATGACCACGTTGTTTCCTATTATGCAATGATCGAGTATGGTGGTATTTGGATGGATGATACAGTTGCGGCCAATGCTTACCTGGTTACCGACAAATACACCCGGATTGATAAGTGTGTCTGCTCCAATGGTCGAATTATCACTGATCATCTTTGCTGCCGGCACATAGGGCCTGAAATGCCGAACAATGCTGAGATAAGCTTCAAATGGGTCCTTTACAACCAATAATGTCTTTTCGGGTGGAAATGGAACCGCTTTATTGATTATGATGAAGCTGGCCGCAGACCGGATGCACTTATCGTAGTATTTGGGATGATCCACAAAAACCAAATCACCCTTTTCAACGCGGTGTATTTCATTGATGCCTGTTGCATGGCCGCCTTCATTTCCCAACAGATCAGCATGAATCAGGTCGGCAATCCATTTTATCGAAACGGGTGATGGAAATCGCATAAAAAAGTTTTGGCAAAAGTAGTTTTTAGTTAGTAATCCAATTTTCCCATTGAAATACAATTTCAAAATTCCTATTCACGGAACTGTGAATAGGTTCCTTTGAAGGTCCTGCCCAACTGATACATTAGGGTAATTTAGTCTTTGGGCAAGAACGCCGGTGAGGGCTTCTTTTCATACCGTTGGGGAAATTCAGGGTTCAGACTGGATTTCCACGGTTTTTAACATCCCCTTGCAAAATGATTTTTGGGTCGATTTGTTTGCTTTAGGATGCAGGCATTTGCGCTTTCCAATCGGATCCTGGTCACGCAAATCAACGATCAAGAATTTCTACTCACCATTCATCATCCCCTGCAATGCAGTATGGCCAATGATTGTAGAGAGATCTAAAATTCGGGTTTTCATTTTCGTCAACAATTCAGTTTCTTATATGCCGGATTAAGCCGCTTCAATATCTTCAAAAAAGGATCCTGATATCCACAAGAGATTGTAAAATGTGCATAAAATTTCTATTAATTTTTTTCTTGTTAGAAAAAATTATTTTTAATATTGTGATGGGAATTTATTTCCCGGTACTTACTAACCCATCCATATAATGAAGCTCGGTTCTCTAACCGGGCTTTTTTAATAGCCAGATGCGTCGTTACTTCATCATTTATAAACCCTACCAGGTTCTATCACAATTCACCCCGGCTGATGGAAAGAAATGCCTTAAGGATTATTTCAAGGTTGACAGAGACATCTATCCTGTTGGTCGCCTGGACTACGATAGTGAGGGATTACTCATACTCACCAACGATAAGACCCTTAACCACCGGCTGCTCCAACCTGAATATGCGCACGAAAGGGAATATTGGGTTCAGGTAGAAGGATCCATTGCAGGCTATGCACTGGAACAAGTTCAAGAAGGAGTTGAAATCAATATCTCGGGCAAAATGATGTGTACGCGACCTGCAAGAGCGATCATTTTCGGATCTCCTCCTGCAGTCCCGGAACGGAATCCGCCAGTCAGGTTCAGAAAAAATATTCCCAGTTCCTGGATCAGCATTATTCTAACCGAAGGGAAAAACAGACAGGTAAGGAAGATGCTGGCAAAGACAGGGTTCCCGGTGATTAGGCTTATCCGATGCCGTATTGGAAACCTGCGCCTCGACGATATGAAGCCTGGTGAAATGAAGGAGATATCTCATGAAATCATCTATGACCAACTCTTCGGAAAATAATCTACCTTGCCCTATAATAAATTCAGGTATTTATGTTGAAATCAATGACAGGATTCGGGCGTGCGGAGTCGGCAGTGGGAGATAAGATTTTTTTGGTTGAGATCAAATCATTGAATGGAAAGCAATTTGAAATATTGTTGAAATTGCCTGGCTTGCTAAAGCCATACGAATTCGAAATCCGGAATCAGCTATCGGCCAAACTGATCAGGGGAAGCATTGATTGTAGCATTACCCTCAAGCAAAACGGTGGCGCCAAACCGGTCACCATAAATACTGAACTCGCCAAATCTTATTATAAGCCTCTCGCAGAATTGGCTGGCAGCCTGCAACTCGATACCAGCTCCATACTGAGTTCACTGCTGAAACTGCCCGACGTGGTGACCCCTTCAACGGAAGTGCTGAATGAATCAGACTGGGAGGGATTTAAGCATGTATTGTTCACGGCCGTCAGTAATATAGATGAACACCGTCGCAATGAAGGCAGCGTTCTTGAAAAAGACCTCAGGCTCCGGATAGACAATATTCTCCAACAACAGCAAAAAGTAATCGAACTGGAACCACTGAGGCAACAAAAAATAAGGGAAGGGTTGGTGAAATTGCTGGAAGAGAATGTGGGCAAGGACAAATTTGACGGGAACCGCCTTGAACAGGAACTGATTTACTATATTGAAAAGATCGACATCACTGAAGAACAGGTTCGATTGAAAAATCATTGTGATTATTTCAAGTCTATGCTGGAAGAACCGGACGAGGCCAAGGGGAAAAAACTTTCATTCGTCTTGCAGGAAATCGGCCGGGAAATTAATACAACCGGGGCAAAAGCTTACGATGCCTCTATTCAGAAATGCGTGGTGTTGATGAAGGATGAACTGGAAAAGGCAAAGGAACAGGTGCTGAATGTATTATAGCCTAATAACAGAAAACGATCCTGAAACAAACATCATTGAACCTGCTTTGAATATTGAAACTGCTTATTCGGAATGAAAAGGGCCATCAGACATCAGATACCAGGATTTTTATTTGCCGCCATGCTGCTATCAGGAGCCTGCACCACGGTGGATGTTTTTGAGAAAAACATTTCCATACCGCGGCAGCGCTGGGACTATTCCTTTCAACCTTCTATTTCCTTTAATGTAAGCGACACTGTTTCGAGCTACAATATTTATGTAGTCCTGAGGCATACGAATTCCTATAGGTATACGAATATCTGGCTAAACATCGCCTATCAGATGCCAGGCGACAGCCTCCAAAATCAAAAACTAAACATTCAACTTGCTTCCAATGATAAAGGATGGTTTGGCAAAGGAATGGATGATATTTTTGAGATGAGAAAACTGATTACTCCGCAACCTTATACTTTCAGGAGAAAGGGAAATTGCACATTCATTATCAGCCAAATCATGCGCGACAACCCCCTGCTTCATATCATGAACGCCGGCATACGAGTCGAGAAAGTTCATTAATCATGGCCGTGAATCTTTACAAGAAGAAGCGACTGACAGTCATAACGCTCGCCTATTGGTTCCTGCTGGTTTATATCACCGCGGCACTCATCTGGTGGTTCATTGCCCTCATGCACCAGAACAGGGAAATAACGGATCTTAAGATCTTGCTATTGAAGAAGAATGAACCTGCTTCCATTGCAAACGAGTCTGCCGTGGTTGAAGAATATGAAAGGAAGACATCCCAATATATTGGCGAGGGTGCCACATTCATGCTCGTCATATTGGTGGGAGCAGTGTTTGTGTATCGTGCCACCAGGAAACAAATCAAATTAACCCACCAGCAGCAGAATTTCATGATGAGCATCACCCATGAATTGAAGACTCCGATTGCTGTTGTGAAATTAAACCTGGAGACTCTCCAGAGACACAAGTTGGAGGAAGCGCAGCAGTCAAGAATCATCCATAATACGCTCCAGGAAACTGATCGCCTCAACGATCTCTGCAATAATATCCTTCTGGCTTCGCAACTGGATGCCGGCGATTTTAAGTTGGCAGAGGAAGAAATCAATTTGTCGGACCTGGTGAGGAATGCCGCCCAGGAATTTCAAACAAGGTTCCCGAACCGCAAAATTTCTTACCGTGTTGATGAAAATATATCTATTTCGGGAGACGAACTGCTGCTGAAACTGGCAACCAATAACCTCATTGAGAATGCGCTGAAATATTCCCCCGGCGAGGAGCCTGTCCTGGTTGAACTGGAGGACAGGAAAGGTGGAATCAAACTCAAAGTAACAGACCGTGGTAGAGCCATTCCCGATCATGAAAAAACCAAAATATTTGAGAAATTCTATCGGCTGGGCGATGAAAACACAAGAAGAGTTCATGGAACCGGATTGGGTCTATACCTTACAAGGAAAATAGCGGAAGATCATAATGCCACCGTGGAAGTGTGGGACAATAGCCCCAGAGGAAGTATTTTTGTGATCAATTTTCAACACCGATAGCTCCACACATGAATTCAACCATCAAAAAAAGTTCTATCCTACTCGTCGAAGACGAAGAAAATCTCCGGGAAACACTCAAGCTAAACCTGGAAATGGAGGGCTATGAAACGAGTTATGCCGGAGACGGCGCGGAAGCCCTTAAAATGGTGAGCAATGAATATTTTGACCTGATCATCCTGGACGTAATGCTGCCCGAACTGGATGGCATTAGCGTAGCGGAAAATATCCGGCTGCAAAACAATGATGTTCCAATCCTGATGCTTAGCGCCAAGAGCAGCGGAGCCGACAGGGTTCTGGGATTGAAAAAAGGAGCTGATGACTACCTCACCAAGCCCTTCAACCTGGAGGAGCTATTGTTGAGAGTGAAGAAACTCATCAACAAGAATAAAAGATTGCAGGAAAAAGAGAGTGTGGATGACATATTTGAGTTTGGGAAAAATAAGATTGATTTCAAGGCACAATCGGCCATCAACTTCAAGGGTGATCCCATTGAATTAAGTAAGAAAGAAGTTATGTTGCTCAGGCTGCTCGTGGAAAATAAGAATGACGTGGTACCAAGGGAGAAGATTCTTCAATCGGTGTGGGGTTACAATGTTTATCCTACCACCCGAACCATTGACAATTTCATTCTGAACTTTCGGAAATATTTTGAGGCCGACAGCAGAAATCCGAAGTTTTTTCATTCCGTCAGGGGAGTGGGCTATAAATTCACGGATTGAATTTCCCGCATTTGGCATTAATATTTTGAACCAAATCCTCCGCAAGGTCATAAGCCGACTGCATGTCATTGAATTCATTGTCGGGTGTAAATAAAGCTATTTCACTCTGATGAATCAGGAGCTGGAACTGATCTACAATCTCTTCTTCAAAACCATGCCGTCTCAGTGCTTCGGCAATATTTTCCTTATTGAGGTAGTTGCCTGGTTGCTCTAATTTATCATTTAGAAAATCCCAGAGTGCCCGCCTGAGTTCACTGTAGAAAGCCTTACTGTTTTGTTGGATAAGCATTAACCTGGCTTCGAACAAGGGACTCAACTGGATCGCAGTCATTGAATATTCATCATTGGTCGCAGCCTTTTGAGTAGGTTCCGGAATTTCATTCCCGGCCTGCTTTTCCCCTGGTGTTTTCCGATAAACTTGCCTAAACAGGAAAATGCCCAAAAATGCCAAGGCCATCGCCGCTGAACTCAATATCCAGACTTTATTTATTCTCAATTCACCGGATCCATTCGAAGTTGCAATGCCATCCTTGCCGATATTGCCGGATTCCTTCAATGCAGCCCGAATAACACGAAAGTGCACCGTATCAGTTTTTGCCACTCGGTATTTATTGGTATGCGGATCAAAAAACGAGATTTCGACAGGAGGAATTGAAAAATCTCCTTTCTCCTTGGGCATAAAAGTAAACTGAAAGGTCTTGGAACCCCTCATGGGCGCCATTGTTTTGAAAAAATCCTCTCTTATTTTCGGTTCGTATGTCTCAACCACCGAAGGCCATTTTACATTTGGCGCATTCATCACTCCGAAATTCCCTGCCCCCCTTACGGTCACGCCCAAAGTAGCAATATCATTCATAGCTATCTGAACTTTATTAATTTTGGCTTCAATGCTGAAACTTCCTACCGCGCCGTCATAGCTTGCAGGCCTATTCATTTCTGGCAGCGCCCTCACCCTAATGGTTATCGGTTTGCTGGCAATACTAACTTTTTCCACTTCCACGGCTTCCTTTCCTGTTTCATCTTCTACAAAAGATTGAAGAAGATTTGAAAGCGCTTCGGGGCTGGACTGAAAGGCGTATTCTGCTTTCAGGAAACTGACTTTATTCTCCACTTCGGCGGCATCTAACTCCAGCGCCCCGGTCTGCAATGGATATAGCTGTGCTTTCCGGATGAGATAGACATTATATTCCTTTCCATTCCATTTTTCTGAAGAAGGCGCTTCGGATTCCGGATTCACCATGTCGTACACGCTAAATCCATTGAAGGAAGGCCTCCTCACAACTCTTGACTCTGATTTGAGCCGGGTATATAATTTATAGGTGACTACTACGGGCTCCCCTTCAAAACAAGTAGTCTTGTCAACATCAACTTTAATAAACAGATTCCTGCGTATCTTATCTTGCAGGTCTTCTCCATTTTTCAGGATATAATCACTGAAGAGCTTCATTTGCTCGTTCTTATTTGCATTGCCTGCCCCCTTGAAATGATATTGGTTCCGGGAACTGGCGGCACTAACAACCTCGATGGAAAGACTGTTTGATGAAATCAATTTGCCATTTACTTTGGCCGTAGCGGGGGAAAGAATATGGGATCCAACAGATAGTGGCTGCAGAATGTATATGAATGACCTGGAAGGACAGAGTTTTCCATTATTCAAAATGGTACTTGAAATATATGTTGGGCCTTCAACAATAATAAAGTTCTTAAAAACGGGAGCGGTGAATTGTTGAACCTCGGATGCGTTATCGATACTATACTGCAACTGGATATAACCATCCATGCCCAGTTTTTGCTTATCCGCTGAAGCAGTAAACCTCACCTGCCCAAGCACCAATATGCCCGGGCAAACACAACAAACCAAAATTATTACGCGCTTGAGTAAATATTTTTCGATAGCATTCATATTACAGGTCATCTCTCTCACTCCTAATTCGAATTCCACTCTCTACAAATATAATCTTCTACCGACAGCGATCTATGGGTAATCACAGTTAAATATCAGTTAAAGAGAAGCACCAGTGCAGGTTTCAGGCAGGGAGGCACATGACAATTTCGATGGATGCATGAATGCCAATCATGAAGGCGGCTGTCGTCTGCTCAGATTTTTACAAATCACCCAGTTGCGGTCGAACCACTATCTCTTCCACGCAGGCCTGAGGCGAAAGATGAGAAGCAGACCATACTATTTCTGCAATATCTTTGGCCTCCATGATGCGTTCGGGCGCCACTCCGCTGGCTTTCCAGGAATCAGTATATGCAGCGCCTGGCAAAACGGAAGTCACTTTAATATTATAAGGCTTCATTTCCTCTCTCAGATTTTTTGAAAAGCCATAGAGGGCGAATTTGCTGATACTGTATGCACCCCCATTATTGTATGCTTTCAGGGATGCGATGGAGCAGATATTGAATATATGCCCTGATTTTCTTTCCATCATTGCCGGCAACAATGTACGTGTGAGATGATATGCGCTGCAAAGATTCACCGCCAGCATATGCTCCAGATTCCCTTCCGGTTCATTGTATACGCTCCCCGGATCGAACAAACCTGCATTATTGACCACGATATCCGGTACTCCATAACCGAGGCACCAGGTTCCCAACGCCTTTGCCTCTTCCTTAATTGACAGATCGAAGGCCTTGACTCTGATAGTTGTGGCCGGATATTCTTTCATCAATTCAATTGCGACTGACTGTAAAGTTTTCTCGTTTCTGGAGCATAGAAAAAGTTGATGACCATCTGCGGCGAATTTTGACGCGATGGCTTTACCAAATCCTTTTGATGCTCCTGTGATTAGTATGTTCATAGATTGAAAATAGATTGGAAAAAGAAGGCATTTAAGAGCAGGTAACAAATGTATAAACAAATCACTTGAGCCAAACCCTGTATTTTTGTAGCAGTTTGAGGAAATTGACAAAAGGCATGAAATACAAACATCTTTTTTTTGATCTGGACCATACCCTATGGGATTTTGAATCAAATGCAAAACTCACGCTGGAAGAGTTGTTTCATGAGTTCAATCTCGAGTCACGCGGTATCGACAACTTTGAAAAATTCTATAGCACTTATACTTATCACAATGAAAGACTCTGGGTGCGCTACCGAAAAGGTTTTATTAAGAGGGAGGAGCTTCGCTGGAAGCGCATGTGGCTGACCCTGGTGGATTGCAAAGTAGGGGATGAAGCGCTTGCCAGATCCCTGGGCAACAAATTCCTGGACAATCTCCCTTCCCGGACATTATTATTCCCTTATGCAATTGAAATCCTGCAATGGCTCAGAGACCGCGGCTATGAACTCCATCTCATCACCAATGGATTCGAAGTCACGCAATACAGCAAGCTGAAATATTCAGGGCTGGATAAATTTTTCACTGAAGTCATCACTTCCGAAGCCAGCAACAGCCTAAAACCACATAAGGAGATATTTGAATACGCATTTCAAAAGACCGGCGCCATCCCTTCGGAAAGCCTGATGCTGGGAGATGATATTGAAGCGGATATTATCGGCGCACAAAAAGCAGGCATGGACCAGGTTTATGTGAATCACAAAAACATCGATCCACCTGTTGTTCCAACCTATACAATCCATACATTGAAAGAGCTGGAACAAATTCTTTAGACTACGACCGGGGTATAACTCCTATCAGTAGTTGCATTCCAGGCCCTTAGGCCTGATCTCACCAACTGGCGATGACCGATATGCCACATTTCACTTTTTGGTTCAATGTCACCTCCACCTTGGTTCCAACGGGCAATAAAACATCCACCCGGCTGCCAAATTTGATGAATCCCATTTCGGAATTCTGCTCCACTTTCTGACCCTTGACCAAATAGTTCACTATGCGTCTTGCTACAGCGCCCGCAATCTGCTTCACGAGGACCTCTGCTTTTGCATGTCTGATCACAACGCTATGCCGTTCGTTCTCAGTGGAAGATTTGGGGTTCCAGGCCACCAGGTATTTCCCCTTATGGTACTCACTATACACCACTTCGCCCCCGACGGGACATAAATTGCGGTGAACATTGGCGGGGCTCATGAAGATTGATATTTGCAGGCGCTTATCTTTGAAATACTCCTGATCAACCGTTTCCTCAATAACAACTACTTTGCCGTCGGCGGGCGCAATGATCTTGTTTTCATCATTTGTAAAATGTCTCTTGGGAACCCTGAAAAATGATATGATAAAGCAAAAGAAAATGAATGAGAGTATGAAAATAAGCCAGCCCAGCCAGGGAATGCTATAGCTCAGAAAATAAAAAGATATCAGATTCAACACCACGAATAGTAGTGCGCTGAGGGCAATTGTCTGGTATCCTTCTTTGTGAATAGTCATGAGAAGGGGTTAAAGTGCAAATATAATAAATAGGTGGGCAAGCAGTAAAGCAGGAACGGCAAATGAAGAGCATTCTGTCGGGCTACGTGAGCACTAACAATTTTACATATAGCCAAACCATCGGAGTGGCTATCAACAGCGAATCAAAGCGATCCAGGGCGCCGCCATGCCCCGGCATGATCTGACCGCTGTCTTTAATATTGGCCATACGCTTCAGTTTACTTTCAAGCAGGTCTCCGGCTGTACCTGCAATTGCGGCTATACCAGCTATGAAGCAGGCGTCTGATATACTGAGTCGCAGCCAATAAGCCAGGAGGCCTATTACCACTATGCAAAGCAGTATCCCGCCGATGGTACCTTCCCAGGTCTTCCTGGGTGAGATTTTTGAAAGAGGAGTTTTTCCAATCATCGAACCCATTATATAAGCCATGGTATCATTGATCCAAACGGAAAATACAATACTGATTGGAATCAGCCATCCCAGCTCAAATATTTTTCCATTGGCAGACATCCATGTCTCGCGGATGGATCTCAAGTCGATCATCAATCCCCAACTCAATGAAATATAAAGCAGCCCCAGAGCGGAGTACGCGATATTCCTCAGATTTAGCTGACGTGCAAATAAGATCTCAACGATGGGTAACACAAAAGCAAATAAGAGGCAGAGCCACCACCCGATAGCGTGCAGGCTGAGATCTCCGATTCGCCAATCATCACTGGTGAAATACATCATGATGGACCATCCCGCCATAACCACACCGTATTTATGAAATGGGCTGATCTCACTGTAACCTTTGTCAATCAATCCTATCATGCGCTGGTATTCGAACCAGCATAGAAAATGAATGAGGGAAAATAACAGGAAGAAACCCCACCGGTTCCAAAGCAGGCCCGTGAGCATCACCACCACAAAAACTGCGGCCGTGAGTGCGCGTGTCCTGAATGTTTGCCAGTTAAATGCCATCTGAATTTGAATGAGCCTGCAAGTCTGAAAGTAGTTCAAAAATTTGGAAGTGAAATCAGCCTGCTTCAGTTCTTGATTTTTCCCCGTATAGAGTATTTCGAATCAAGCCGGGCCGCTATCATTTCTTATTGTAATAATTCCGCCGATTGACGGCCCGGTAGATTTCCTGCCTCATCTGGATAGCTTTTCCTGACATCTTCGGATATTTTCTTAAAAAGCATGAACAAGCCTACCAATACAAATGCAGCCGCTAACCCCCACCAAATTGGATAAGTTTCCTCCATGGAATCTTTGATTGATTTACCCTGCTTTGTAAGAATATACATCTGAGTCACCGCCAATCCATTGTTGAAAAAATGAGCCAGTACGTTGAGCCAGATATTGCCCGTATAGTAGAAAATCAATCCGAGTACATATCCCAAAGCCACCCTGCCCAGGAATCCATAAAATGAAAAATGGGCCAGGCTGAAAATAATGCTGGTTATCAGAATTGAGAGCCAGGATATTCTGGTAGAACGATATAAATAGGTCTGCATAGCTCCTCTGAAGAATGTCTCTTCAAACAAAGCAGGCAGGAAAGCGATGATGATAAGTGTGATAATATAGTCTGCCAGAGTCCTTATTTGAGCCATTGCCTGCACCTGATCTGAATAGGAATCCTCCAAATGTTTAAAATAATCCATCAATGGTTTGGCCAGCGGAATTTTTTGGTTGATCTCACCCAGGGCGCCGGCAAGAAAAACGCTCACAAACATGATCACGAGTACCAGGAAGACCTGCTTATAATTGAAATGACTCTTATACCCGAGGAGCTTCATTGGCTTTCGGTTAGCCATGCGCGCGGTAATATAGGCCGGAACAAAGAATGCAAAAAAAGTTGAAATTACCTGAACCACACGCAGGGCATTTACATTGGCGGGATTGAACATTCCCTTTTGCATACTAGTTAACTTTTCCCCCGTCATCAGCAACCATACAGGAATACTTATGAAGCTCCCTATCAACAAACCGACAAATCCGAATGCAATCAGTACAAAAAAAGCACCTATATAAGACAAATTCTTTGAATTAGAGTAATACATCCTTTTACAAGATTAGTGTGTAAATTTGCAACCCGGATTTTGTGGTACCCATAGGACCACATTCCGCATTCGATTATGGATTCATTATCAGCATGGTAAACATCGGCAATATACAACTTCCTGAATTTCCGCTTCTCCTGGCTCCTATGGAAGATGTCAGTGATCCTCCCTTTCGGTATGTGTGCAAACAAAATGGCGCCGACCTGATGTACAGTGAGTTCATATCCAGTGAAGGGCTGATCCGGGATGCCATAAAAAGCAAAAAAAAGCTGGATTTTTCAGAATTTGAAAGGCCATTTGGGGTGCAAATATTCGGGGGAGATGAAGAAGCCATGGCCCTCAGCGCGAGGATAGTAGACGCGGTGCAGCCCGACATCCTGGACATCAATTTCGGCTGTCCGGTTAAAAAAGTGGTATGCAAAGGTGCCGGAGCCGCAATTTTGAAAGACGTGGACCAAATGGTTCGTTTAACCTGGGCCGTTGTAAATTCGACCTCCCTGCCTGTAACCGTAAAAACGAGGCTGGGATGGGATGACAATTCCAGGAATATCCTGGAAGTGGCGAAGCGCCTGCAGGATACCGGTATCAAAGCCCTCACCATTCACGGCAGGACCCGTGCCCAGCTATACAAGGGAGAAGCAGACTGGACTCTGATCGCTGCGGTGAAAAATGATCCGGGTATTCAGATACCCATCTTTGGCAATGGAGATATCGATTCTCCGCAAAAAGCATCCGACTACAAAAATAAATATGGCGTTGATGGTATCATGATCGGCCGCGCGGCTATCGGCTACCCCTGGATATTTAAGGAAATCAAACATTATCTCCGTGCTGGAGAATTACTGGAACCTCCTACCGTAGATGAACGCGTCCAAGTATGCCGCACCCATCTCCGGAAATCAGTTGAATGGAAAGGAGCCATACTGGGCATCCTCGAAATGCGCCGCCACTATACTAACTATTTGAAAGGCCTGCCACATATAAAGGATTATCGCCTGAAACTGGTTACCGTAAAAACTTTGCAGGAGGTTGAATTAATTCTCGATGAAATCAGAGAAAAATATGAAGGTTTTGTGCCAGAGCGGGAAACAGTTTCGCTCCCCCCGCTGATATTGGCAGAATGCGCTTATTAGACGCAAATATGCCGGTTTGGATTTACTCCTATTTATTTCCCAATATTTATCGGCGGTATTCCCATTGCAATAATCCTATGTAACTTGAATTCTATTTTATTATCATTATACTGGTCCGGGCCTTTCTCTTATTTTGCAGGATTATCTGTTTTAGTTACCTCTTCGTGGCAGTAACCTTATTTCTTTTTGATGCTTTCATTCAGTTCCGCGATAACGACAAGGTCCTTCTTCGCTATTTCAGCAAGAAAAATATCGAGGCAAAAATCCGGTACTATCAATCAGGCGGCGGGAAAATCAGATATATCTCAATTGGCAATCCAAATGCAAGCGCAACAGTTCCATTCATACATGGGGCGCCCAGCTCCATCAGTTATTTCAGGAATTATCTGGCCGACAGCTCGCTATTGAAAAATGCCCAGTTGTTTGCCGAGGACCGGCCGGGATATGGTTATTCAGGATTCGGAAACCCTGAGACTTCCATTCAAGAACAAGCCGAAATGATCAGGCCCATCCTGGACAGGCTTCACCATATTAACCACCCCGTAATCGTTGTGGGAGTCTCATATGGAACTTCTGTAGCATGCAGACTGGCCATGGATCACCCCGGGCTGGTGGATGGATTGGCACTGGTGGCTCCGGCACTTGCTCCCGGTGAGGAAAAAATTCCCGCCATCGCCTACACAATAGAAAATCCATTGATAAAGTGGATGATTCCCAGAATGCTCATATCGGCCAATTCGGAAAAATTAAGTCACAAGGAAGAATTGACTAAGAGGCTGGGAGGCTGGAATAAGATTATGGTTCCGGTGAAATACCTGCAGGGTGCGGAAGACGGGCTTGTTTATCCCTCCAATGCCATATTCGCCAAAGAAAAATTAACCTGCGCGGCATGCCTGGATGTACAGCTCATTCCCGGACGCGGTCACCTCATTGCATTTTCGGAACAAAAGCTCATAGGAAATTCGATTCATGAAATGCTTGAACTGTCTCATCATTTCTATCCAGCCAAAAAACAACGGAAAGGGCAGGAATTGGTCATGACTTATTGACGAATATTTCCAGACCAGTGGAATATTTTATGGCTCTTTTTTCTGCTAAATAGTCGGCACCCAACATTATGGCAGATTGAATGGCCAGGGTTATTCCAAGGCCATACCAGAAGGCGCTGCCTTCATGGTTCCTGAAAATGAATACCAGGATGAGTCCCACCAGGATCAAAAACAGCTCCACCCACCTATAAAAAACAAAATTCTTATTCACCGTTTTCATTCGGGGCAGCTCTTGCGTTTTCAATTTACCCGGATCCATATCATATGCATATACATTTTCAATGCGTTGGTTATCGCTTCTGCTATAAACCGTAAGTCCCACAATGGCCTGGATCAATCCTATGACCAGCAAAGGAATGGCAGCTCCTTTGTAAAATGTGGTTTTCCAATAGAAAAAAAATGCAAGTGCCATAATGATGGCAATGATTCCCACTACTATAAAAAGCAGGCTCTCCTGTTTCTCAGCGGTGAAATATTTTTCAATGTCGGTTTTGGCGAACATGAAGTATGGTTTAATTGCCCTTATTCCCTGAACAGGCTAATTGATCTGAATCAGTCTGGCCGTTCGGCTCAGCAAGTCAATATTATTTCCTGACAGCTTCAATAATCTCTTTGCTCATCGGTGATATGGAAGGATCGAAATAATTAGTGAGCGACCCATTTTCATCAACCAGGTATTTGCTGAAATTCCAGGTCGGTTCCTGATCATTCCAGCCGTTTTGATCTTTCTTTGAAAGCCATTGAAAGACCTCATTCTGGCCATTTTTCTTCACAACAGTGCTTTTCTTTGCAAGGGGAAAACTGACTCCGAAATTTAGTTTACAGAATGCCGCGATTTCTTCATCGTTACCTTTTTCCTGCTCTTTGAAATCATTGGCAGGAAATCCAAACACCACCAGTTTATCCCCATTTTGCATGAATAATTTTTCCAAGGCTTCATATTGGGGGGTATATCCGCAATCGCTGGCCGTATTCACAAACAAAATCTTCTTTCCACGATAGGCTGCCAGCGGCATCTGTTCTCCGTTATTCAGGGTTACTTTCAAATCATAGATTGAATTCACAGGAACTTTATTTTCTGTATTGGTAAGTATTCTGGAATGGCTGCCCACTATTCTTGTCAACCCTATCCACAATGGATAGACTGTCTTTAATACTTTCTGGCGGCTCGTCATATTTTTCGAATTTCTATTTACAAACTGAACATACCCTGTTATAGCAATCATTCCCAACAAAAGAACAATCCCCACTCTTTTTAGCTTGATATTCTTGAAGCTCATCGGCTCTTTATTTAATACGATAACACCATCTTGCTACTGTTCTTACCGGATAATCCATTTAAAAAAATTCAGTCTCCCCTTGTACGATGGATACTTCAGAGAAGGATCGAACCAGGTTGGAGTTTTCAACACAGGTTTGAGTCGGGTAAATGTCTCAAAGCTATATTTACCATGCAGGTGGCCAATACCACTATTCCCCACTCCTCCAAATGGCATGTGTGGGTTGCTGAATTGCCAGACTGTATTGTTGATACAACCACCCCCAAATGACAATCTGCCAATCCAGTTTTTCTCCTTTTTTTTGTCAGATGTGAAGAGATAGAACGACAATGGATTGGGATTTCGTTGCACAACCTGGAGCGCATTGCCAAAAGAAGTGAAAGTCAGGATCGGCAGGATCGGGCCGAATATTTCCTCATTCATAATAGCAGCATCCTCAGAAACATGCTCCAATAGAGTTGGGGCGATGTATAGCCTGGATCTGTCAGTCTGCCCACCGTGTAGGATTGTTCCCTCCTTCAAATAACCGGTCAACCTGTCGAATCTTTTTTCATTGATGATCTTTCCGTAGTCATAGCTTGCGGCAGGGTCTTGACCATAAAAACGGAGGATCTCTTTTTTCAGGTGAGCCACTAATTTGTCTTTCACTGAAGCATGTACCAGCACGTAGTCAGGCGCCACGCAGGTTTGTCCCACATTGATAAATTTGCCCAGGGCAATTCGCCGGGCTGCTGCTCTGAGGTCCGCGTCCTCTTCAACCACAGCAGGACTCTTTCCACCAAGTTCAAGCGTTACCGGAATCAGGTCCCTGGCTGCCAATTGGTAGATTGATTTGCCTACAGGAACACTACCAGTGTACATCAGATAGTCGAACCTAAAAGAATTCATCATGGAAGGAACAACAGTGGCTCCATCACCCTGAATCACTTTCACAAATTCCGGAGGAAAAGTTTCCGAGATCATTTTTTCAATGATGGCTGCTGTGGCCGGAGCCAGTTCAGAAGGTTTGAGCACCGCGCAATTTCCGCCGGCGATGGCTCCCACAAGGGGTATCAACAACAATTGCAAGGGATAGTTCCAGGGTGCGATGATCAATACTACCCCATAAGGGTCGCGATATATTTTGCTGCCAGAAGGAAAATTCACGAGGTCAGTCCCGGTGGGTTTGGGCAAGATCCAGGCGCGCAGATTTTTCAAGATATAATTGATCTCCGCAATCACCAATCCCGTTTCCGTTGCATAAGCTTCTTCCTTACTCTTCTTCAGGTCCTGGTACAATGCAGCGTTGATTTCATTTTCATTTCGCAAAATGGCCCTTTTCAGCCTGCTCAGTTGCTCCGCACGGAACGAGTAGGTTCGCGTAGCGCCGCTTTCAAAATAATGACGCATGGGGATAAAGGAGGAATCGCTCATGATGTCGAATTAGGAATACTCTAATTTACGTTAATCCACGGCAAGACTGCTTAGACATTTGATTTCCGGGATTGGCCTAAAGATTTTTCCGCTCTGATCCTCGAATGGGGCAATCGAATTATTGAAGAAGGTTACTGAATACGAGTGTTCCCTGATTGATTGGTTCCATTCAGCGGTTAGCGGGCTAACCATTGCATCAGGAATGAGAGGACATATATCACGGCCAGGCTCACGACTCCCATGAAGAAAGTAGCCATGGAATACACTCGGAGCATGGTCTTCATTTCCAAACCCGAAAACTTAGCGATCACCCAAAAATAAGCGTCATTGGCGTGGGATATCATCATGGAGCCGGCGCCCATGGAAAGCACTGTGAGTAATTTCCCTTGTTCGCTATCAAGGCCCAAGGCGGGTAATAATGGAAGCACAATTGATGCCGCTGTGATGATGGCCACTGTTGATGATCCCTGGGCTGTTTTGAGCAGGGAGCTGATCAGGAATGGGAAAAAGATGCCCAACATTCCAAGGCCCTTCAAATTACTGAAGTGGTTGCCGAGATGTGTTGCCTCCAAAACGGAACCAAATGCACCGCCCGCGCCAATGATCACCAAAATGCTACCGGCCTTTTCTGCAGACTCCTGCAGCAATTTGCCAACCGAGCCTCTGTCCCAGCCACGACCTGTTGCGAATGCCAGCAATACACCGACTGCCAAAGCAATTACCGGGTCGCCCAGGATGCTCAGGATATTTATCCAATTCTCTGAGGCTATATGCTCAATTGAAATAAATGATTTCAAGGCAATGAGTAGAATGGGTACAATAACCGGTAAGAAGGCCGATAATACTGAAGCGGAAGATTTTCTGGCTGGAATGGGATGTGCTATCTGTGGAACGACTGTTGGAATCTTTCTGCCTGCATAACGCGCCCAGCAATAACCTGTAAGCATAGCCGGAATAGCCACAATGATTCCTGCCAGAATCAATTTCCCAAAATCCACCCCGATTGTTCCAGCCGCCGCCGCCGCGCCGGGATGTGGTGGCACCAGGCAATGGACCGAATATAGTCCGGTAGCCAAAGAAATGGACATGATGACTACGGAGATTCCAGTTTTCCTGGCGAGGGACTGGTTGAGCCCGTTCAGTACAATATAACCCGAATCGCAGAATATAGGAAGCCCCACAACAAAACCGGTGAGACTCATGGCCAGTACTGCGTTGCGATCACCCACTTTTTTCAGGATATAGTCTGCCATCATCCGCGTGCTTCCGGTATGTTCAAGAAGAACTCCCAATGTAGTTCCCAGGACTATGATCAAACCAAGAGACTGCATTATATTGCCAAAGCCATGCTTGGCGGATCTGAGTATTTCGGCAACGGGCATCTGGACGCCCAGTCCAACCACAAAACAGGCGATGATCAGGGCAAAAAATGCATGTACCCTATACCGTGCAGTCAGTAGCACGATCACACCGATACCGGCCATAAGGAATATCAATACCTGTGCTAGGGAAGCAGTCATAATGATCTTCTATCTGAATAATGGTATATATGCCAGCAAATGAACGAATATTTTGAGAATATCCTGTCCGCAGCACCAATTGATTTGCCATCATCATGCCGGATCATAAAGAATTGCATCATCCGGCTTCAAAAACCTGGAGCTTCTGTTCTTCTTTTGCGATATCCAGCAGCTTTCTGACTCTAGCCGAAAGCTGTTCGAGTTGTTCACCCTTAATTTTATAATCATCTTTATAACGGGCATCTATATATGCTTTTTGCAGCAGGCGAAATAATTGAACTTCCTTTTCCGTATCGCAGGGAAACAATGTCCCCAGGGAATCCGAATAGCCCATCGCGAATCTCAGCAATTTATCCAGATTATGTGTGCAGGCTCTGAAACCGGTCGCGGCGAAGATCATTCCCACCAGGGCATGTTCGGCGGCCTGGTGCAAAAGGAATGCGCCCAGTTTGTACTGTTTCCTCAGCATGTAAAGCTGGGCTCCGGTGAAGAATTCAAATCCCTTGCTTTGCCATTCCCTGCTCTGCTTCTGCAATTGTTCCCGAAATTGGCCGGCACAAAACTGACCTTCTAAATTCATGGCTATCCTACCAGCGTCATAACAGACCGGAGCATGCTCGATCACATAGCTGGCAAAATAATGTCCAGCTTCCAGCCAGTCTCTGAACTGCAGCGCGGGGATCACTAGAGCCGTTACCAATCCAAATTCCCGGCAATGGCTCTCAATAATATCTTCCACGTTGCTGCGACTGCGCGTCTCTTTCTCACCGGTAAGCACCAGGATTTGCAGGTAACCTTCTTTTTGCCAAACAGCCGCTCGACTGGAAAAAATATTCCGGCAACTGAAGCGTGTGTTCCCGGTTCCCAGTAAGAAGATCTTTTCAGTTTCTGTAATGGACTTGATCATAGTAACAATCTGTTCCAAAAGGGGTTGCGAATTAAATAATTGCATGGCTGAAAGTTTTAATGGTCATTGTTCTTTTCTATTCATGTTTTTTCTTCTCGTCCCGCTCATGGATGATCCAGGCAGCTTCAATCAGACTTGCGAGATGTTCATAAAAAGAAATGAGGAGGATACGGTTTTGAGCCTCATCATAAAGCCCTCCGTCGTGACTGAGGGCAGTTACAAGCCAGTTCCAGAGTTCTTCCCGCGCTTCGCCAAGGTGAAACCCGTCGAAGAAACGATCCAACACTTTATCGGGGCTCTTCTGACTCTTTTCATCTAACAGCAGGTAATCCTGCACGCACACCTTGCGCTTGTTAAGTTTAGACATAGTGTTAAGATTATAGTATGAAAAATAGATTCCACACATTCAATGGGCCGCCATCCATGAATTGAATCATGAATGTTGGGAGTATTCAATAATAGTTTGATTGTCTGCCGGAGTTGCCAATGCAAGCGAGGTGAGATGAGGACTTTCCGAAGCTGCTTTAGGTGGGCAACAGTTGCAGTAATAGCTCCGGCAATGTGAATTTCAATGATCGCTTACTCCAAGGATAACTGTTTTCCAGAAACCCTATATTTAACCAAAGATATTTTTCATCATCTGGAATATCAAATTTCCGGAATACAAGTTTTCAACATGCTACAGAAATATGTAAATTATTTGCCAGGGAATATTCGCTACCTGCGAAAGAAAAGAAACCTGCTGCAGGAACAAATGCCAGCGCTTATCGGCATATCCCGTACCACCTGGAGTAATTATGAAACCGGCGTATCAGAACCGGCCGTGGGAGGCCTTCTTAAAATTTCCAATTTTTTTGGAATTTCTCTGGATGAACTGATCCTCATGAACCTCCAGGCACTTGAAAAACCAGCCCCTGATGCCGGAAAAAAAACATATTCCAAGCGTATTGTCTACAGCGCCAATGAGGATTTTTCTTCCATGGTTCGGGATCCGCAGGTTGGATTTGCCTATGTTTTGAAAGAATTGCAGAAGTTACGCGAAGAAGTGGACACCATCAGGCAGGACAATTACAAATAACCCCGCCGCGGTTGGAGAATCCCGATTTTCACTTCCTGAATTCATTTTGTAGGGCAATCCCGCCCGGCACAGGCGAAATCCATGCGTATCGGAATAATGAGTCTCCAATACACCGGAATACATATTTTTGTCCTTATGAAATCAAGACTCCATTCATTATTCTTCTACACTTTCCTGCTGATCACACAAACCCGTTTAATCGCTCAATCCAATTATTTTTACCCGGGAGAAATCTGGCGTGATATGGATGGTAATCCCATCAATGCCCATGCCGGAGGCATATTACTCGACCACGACACCTATTATTGGTTTGGAGAAATCAAGAGTGGTAAAACAATTCGCGTTAAAGAAGATACCAGCTGGGAAAATTTCCGCGTCAATGCAGGTGGCATTTCCTGTTATTCATCCCATGACCTCCTGCATTGGAAATATGAAGGGGTGGCACTGGCTACGGTTCCCAATGATAGCTCACATGACCTCCACCCTGGCAGAGTGATCGAAAGGCCCAAAGTCATTTATAACGAAAAAACCAGGCAATACGTGATGTGGATGCATATTGACTCCAGGGATTACAGTTATGCCAGGGCGGGAGTTGCCGTGAGCGATAAACCTGCCGGCCCATATACCTACCTGGGCTCCATGCGTCCCAATGGCGTCATGAGCAGGGACATGACCCTCTTCAAAGACACTGACGGCCGCGCCTACCTGATTTCAACATCCGAGAACAATGCCACCATCCATGTAAATGAATTGACCACTGATTATCTCCAACCTTCCGGTACATTCAAACGAATTTTGATTGGTCTAAACAGAGAGGCACCCGCCATAGTAAAACATAACCAGAAATACTATCTCATCACTTCTTTGTGCACGGGCTGGGATCCTAACGAGGCAATCTACGCGACATCCGATTCCGTAATGGGCGAATGGACTGCAAAGGGCAATCCCTGTGTGGGTGAAAACAACTTGAAAACCTTCAATTCACAAAGCACTTTCATATTACCAGTCCGGGGCATGCAGGATAAATATATTTTTATGGCGGATCGATGGAACAAAGCTGATCTTCCTGATTCCAGATATGTCTGGCTACCCCTGGTCTTTCAGAGCGAAAAGATCATGATTCAGTGGACAAGCAAGTGGAGGCTCTAACCTATACCATAGTGCCAAGGATGATGAAGATCCGGCAAATAACCTTGCCATCCATCAAAAGCACTCCCAGCGCTAGACAATATTTTCTAACTTAAGCATACAAATTCAAATTATGAAGCGCATCCTATTCCTTTTACTCCTGGGAAGCTCCCTCCCATTCCTTTCTTACTCTCAAGGCCTATATACACCAAGGGACTTTCAAAAAGCCTATAAAAAAGAAACCAGGTCGTCAGATGGCCAACCTGGAAAAAAATACTGGCAGAATTTTGGGAGATACCAAATCAGTCTCACCGCACTGCCACCAGACCGCAATATTAAAGGGACTGAACAAATAGCTTATATCAATAATAGTCCGGATACGCTCAGGACCCTGATCATAAGACTCGTCCTGAATATACACCGGCCGGGGGCGCTTCGATACCAAAATGCGAGACGGGATTATCTCACGCCCGGCATCCAGATTGACAAATTAACCGTAAATGGAAATTCCCAACCATGGAACGAAAATGAAAATACCAATACCTGGCAGCCTGTTAGGTTGACCAATCCCTTATTGCCGCACGATTCCATTCACCTTGCATTTGACTGGCATTACCAGATTTCCCTGGAGAGTGGCCGGGAGGGAATGATCGATTCCACCACTTATTTTCTCGCCTATTGCTATCCGAGAGTATCAGTGTATGATGATTACAATGGTTGGGCCGACAATGAATTCACAGACCAGCAGGAATTCTATAACGACTTCAATGACTACAGTTTTTCTGTGACTGTCCCCAGGAACTATATCGTATGGGCCACGGGCGATTTGCTGAACCCTGACGAAGTGCTGCAACCGAAGTTTGCGCAAAGGCTCAAAGAATCCATGGTTACCGATTCTGTGATTCGAGTGGCCACCAAGGAAGACCTCGCAGCGAAAAATATTACGGCTCAAAACGATCTTATTACCTGGCGGTGGAAGGCCGACTATGTGTCAGACGTCACTATCGGCCTCAGCGATCATTATAATTGGGATGCTTCCAGTGTAATAGTTGATGATGCAACGAGGCGCCGCGCGAGTGTTCAATCGGCTTATAACGACAAGGCCGCAGATTTTCATCACATGGTGGAATTTGGACGGCATTCGCTGGATTGGCTATCTCATAACTGGCCGGGCATTCCCTATCCCTATCAAAAGACAACCATCTTCCAGGGTTTCGCCGACATGGAATACCCGATGATGGTGAACGATGGATCCCAACAGGATCTCAATTTTTCACGATTCGTAGCCGAGCATGAAATAGCCCATACCTGGTTCCCATTCTATATGGGCATCAATGAAAACCGTTTTGGTTTTATGGACGAGGGCTGGGCCACCACATTTGAACTATTGATTGGCCGTGCTGACCTGGGTGTTGAAAGAGCTGAAAATTTATATAAACTGTTCCGCGTCCAGCAATGGATCAAAGACGCTTCCCAGGAAGAGGACCTCCCGATCATCACACCCTCTAACGTATTGAGAGGAGCTTCTTATGGAAATAACGCATATGGCAAACCATCGCTTGGCTACCTGGCGATGAAAGACCTGCTGGGCGATGGGCTCTTCAGGAAATGTTTACATGGATACATAGAGCGCTGGCATGGCAAACATCCCATCCCCTGGGATTTCTTCTATTCCTTTAATGATATCTCAGGAAAAAATCTGAATTGGTTCTGGTCCAACTGGTATTTTTCCAATTATTATATTGACCTGGCGATTCAGAAAGTACAAACCCTCAAGACAGGCTATTCGGTCACCTTACAAAATATTGGCGGTTATGTTGCACCGGTAGATTTAGTCGCGACTTATACGGACGGCACCACTGACTCATTACATCAAACACCGGCAATTTGGGAAACCAATCAAAAAACGTCAATGGTGACCATCAACACCAAGAAGAAAATAAAGTCCCTGCAATTGAAGGGAGGCATATTCATGGACGCCGACGAATCTAATAATAGCTGGAACGCGCAATGATGACCATACTTTTGGAAATTCTTCAGACATAAAAATTATTTCCATGCCAATTCCTGTTTTCACCCGCCTCAAAAAAATCATGCTGCTTTCTGCAATCATTCCTGCAACTCTATTTGCGCAGGACCATGCACAGCAAATTTCTCTCTGGTCCAATGGAGCTCCGGGATTTGAAAAATTGCGAAACCTGCCAGAGCAGACGCAGGATTATTGGGTGAAGAATATCAATAACCCATCCATAACGGTTTATCTCCCACCTAAAGACAAGGCCACCGGAGCAGCCGTGATTATCTGTCCGGGTGGAGGCCATCGCCTGCTCGTATTCAATGCTGAAGGCGTGGAGCCCGCCGTCTTTCTGAAAAGTCTGGGAGTAGCCGCCTTCGTGCTGAAGTATCGACTGGCTCGCGATTCAAACTCGCCCTATTCACTGGACATTCATCCTCGCGAAGACGCATACAGAGCCATGCGCCTAGTACGCAGTCATGCCAGAGAATGGAATCTCGATACTAACAGAATTGGGATCATGGGATTCTCTGCAGGTGGGGAAGTAGCCGACATGGTGGCATATGCAAATGGGAAAGGTAATCCCAATGCACCCGATCCGGTGGACAGGCTCAACGGAAAACCAAATTTTCTCATACTCATTTACCCCGGACCCTTAGCCATACCCGAAGTTGTGCCCGCCGATGCCCCACCCGCATTCCTGTTGGCTGCAAATGACGACGAATGCTGTTCGGGTTCAACAGTTAGCCTGCTCCAGAAATACCGTGCCGCTAAAGTGCCCGTGGAAGCCCATATTCTCGCGCATGGCAACCATGGATTTAACATGGGGAACAGGTCCAAATTAAATTCGGTGAAGACATGGCCACAGCGGCTTGCGGACTGGCTGGCCGACAGTCATTGGCTGGAATAATAAAATACAACCCGGCGATCATGACTTAAAATAGTACCAAAAAAAAATTCAATTTAGAATTCGCACCTTTGTCATAGCAGAAGCCAGGTTGGCCTCCGGAACAGGGTGCCTGCTTACCCGGCGCAAATTTCATCCACCAAAACACAGGCCCATGAATCCATCCAGCAGGAGAGATTTTCTGAAAAAAACTTCCACACTATTGGGACTCGCCTATGCCGTTTCTGCTTTTGAGAAACCCGCAGAGAATCCGCTCTTGTCATTTTCCACCCTGGGCTGCCCCGACTGGAGCTTTGATACCATTCTCAAATTTGCCGCGGAAAATAAGTATGCCGGCATTGAAATACGTGGCATCCAGCGACAATTGGATCTTACAAAATGCCCGGAATTCAAAACTATTGAGAATATAATAACCACCGGAAATAGAGTAGAAGCAAAAGGTTTAAGAATTGTGGATCTGGGTTCCTCATGCGAATTGCACCATGCAGATAACGCCACCAGAACAAAAAATCTCGATGAAGGAAAAAAATTCATTGACCTGGCGCAGCAGCTCAATTGCCCAAACATCAGGGTATTCCCGAATAAGCTACCGAATGACGATCAACGAAACGCGACCATCGACCTTATAATAAAAGGACTGCTTGAACTGGGAGATTATGCGAAGGGAACCCAGGTAAATGTCTTATTGGAATCGCATGGCGATGCGGTACAAACCGTTGAACTGAAAAAAATGATGGACTCTGCCGCACACCCTCAGGTAGGCTTGGTTTGGGATATCGTCAACATGTGGTCCGTTACCAAGGAATCTCCTGCAAGCGTTTACGAATTGCTGAAGAAATATATCCGCCACACCCATATCAAGGATGGGAGAATGGTTGACGGCCAGATACATTATACTCTTCTCGGCAAAGGAGAGACCCCCATTTTTGAAGCAGTCGATGCTCTTTCCAAAGGAGGATATAAAGGCTATTATAGTTTTGAATGGGAAAAACTCTGGCACCCTGAAATTGACGAACCCGAAATAGCGCTCACAGATTATCCTAAAGCAATGAAGCAGCATTTTATGGGGAAATAATTTTTGGGGCAGGCTGCCATTTTATTTTTAGACTTCCGTTGCGTCGCCTGCCCACCGCCAGGCAGGCACTCTTCTGCTTCTTATTCCCTTATCAGCCAATCCATGCACCAGCGTCCGGACTTTGCATTTACAATTATCACTTGACCCGTCCTAAAATAACTATACACTAAAAACGGTGTATTATGTTAGAGAAAGAATCAGAAATTAAAATCAAATGGAAAAAATATGAAACAAAAAATTATAACGACCCAAGCTTGACGGAGAAAGGGCCAGGGGCGGCTCATTAAAAAGCAAGACCCCTGGCCCGTGCTCGAAAAAAAAACACGATGATCAAAAAACACAGATCTTAGCCCACAGTACAGCGCTCAGCAAAATCTACGCTGACCTGTATAGCGCTCTTAGGATTTATTTACAAACATGTATAGCTATAGCAGGACGACACACACTATTACAGAAACGAACAGTGATTGTACCATATCCGGACATGATAACTATGGATCTTTATATAAAATACTGACTAATAAGGAATAGAAACCCGGCATTTTTTTTGAAAATCCAAAAGGGTCAGGGCTATTGAATCTGAAATGAAATTCCAGAATTGGATAAACCCCCGAAACATGTTCAAGAACTATTTCAAAATTGCCAGCCGGAATCTTTGGAGAAATAAGATTTTTTCCGCTATCAATATTTTTGGGTTGGCACTCGGTATCGCAACTTGTTTATTGATCATACTCTTTGTACAGAATGAATTGAGTTACGACCGATATAATGAAAAGTCTGATCAAATATACCGGGTAGTTTTTCGGGGTACCATGCAGGGCGGCGAAATAAAGGAAGCCAATGTAATGCCCCCGGTAGCCCAAACTTTCAAGAATGATTTTCCCGAAGTCTTGGAAGCTACGCGCATTCACACGGATGGAATGCCCAGGATCAGTTATGGCACCAGGACTTTCAGGGAAAGTGTTTTGGCGTTTGTAGATTCAAATTTCTTCCATGTATTTTCCCTTCCCTTTATTGAAGGTGATCCCAAAACTGCCCTTCTGGAACCTTATTCCGTAGTCATAACAAAAGCCACCGCCAAGAAGTACTTCGGAAATGAAACTGCAATTGGCAAAGTACTAGAATTTAAGGATCAAAAAGCCACTCTTAAGGTTACCGGCGTGATCGACAAAGTGCCAGAGAATTCTCATTTTCATTTTGACCTCTTTGGTTCCATGTCAACCCTGCCGGAGTCAAGAAGTCAAACCTGGCTTGCTTCGAATTTTTACACTTATCTGGTCCTTCCGAAAGCTTATGACTATAAAAAACTGGAGGCTAAGTTTCCGCTGGTTGTAGAGAAATACATTAGTCCACAGTTGAAACAGGCGATGGGTTTGACAATCGACGAGTTCAGGCAAAAAGGAAATAATATTGGCTTTTATCTGCAGCCTTTAACAGACATACACCTGCATTCAGATTTAACCGGTGACATGGAGCCATATGGTGACATCCGGTATGTGTATATTTTCAGTGCAGTGGCTGTTTTCATGTTACTCATTGCCTGTATCAATTTTATGAATCTTTCTACCGCGGGAGCTTCCAAAAGAGCCAGGGAAGTGGGGATCAGAAAGGTATTGGGATCCATGAAGCTGGAATTGGTGAGACAGTTCCTTGTCGAATCCCTCCTGCTTACGGCCATCGCCATGATTATTTCAATCATTTTGGTTTACTGGGCTCTTCCATTTTTCAATAACCTTACGGGACAAAACCTGAGCTTCCACTTGCAGACCAACCATTGGTTCTTGCCTGGCCTGCTATTGTTCGGCTTATTCACGGGCTTACTGGCAGGCAGCTATCCCGCTTTCTTCCTTTCATCCTTTAAGCCTGCTACCGTACTCAAAGGAAATTTCGCTTCCACCAAAAAAAGCATTGGATTCCGAAGCGGCCTCGTAGTATTTCAATTTTTTATTTCCATTTGCCTGATCGTGGGGACCGCAGTAGTTTATAAACAGCTTTCCTACATACAACAGAAAAAAATGGGCTACGACAGAGACCAGGTATTGGTGGTGGAAGAGGCTTTTTGGCTGGGAAAGAACCAGGAGGTCTTCAGACAGCAATTGTTGCAGGATCCAAGAGTCGTAAGCGTGAGTGGATCGGGCTACCTGCCGGCCGGCACGTCTTTCAGCAATAACTTTTTTGCATACCCCGATACGAAAGCCTCCCAGTTCATCAAAACATTAAGGTATGAGGTGGATTACGATTACATACCCACACTGGGAATGGAGATGGCGGAAGGGCGAAATTTTTCCAAAGAATTTGGGACCGATTCCACAGGAGTAATCTTAAACGAAACAGCAGCAAAAGCATTTGGATGGGGGCCGGAGGCACTGGGCCATGCTATCACGCATATTGATAATGATTCTAAAAAATATACCTATCACGTGATCGGTATTGTAAAAGATTTCCATTTCAGGTCACTGCACGAACTGATCACACCGCTGGTAATGACCCTCGGCGCTAACTACAGTGTTGTAATCGTGAAGACAAAAACCAAAGATATTGCCGGTCTTATATCGAGTGTCAAACAGAAATGGAACGATCTTAAGGCCGAGTCGCCCTTTTCCTATTCTTTCCTGGATGACAGGTTTAATAATACCTATAAGTCAGAAAAAACCATCGGTCGCATCCTGGGCATCTTTGCCGGATTGACAATTTTTGTGGCCTGTCTCGGTTTATTTGGCCTGGTTACATTTACGGCAGAACAGCGAACCAAAGAAATTGGCATTAGAAAAGTTTTGGGAGCAGATGTAACAGGTATCGTTTCACTCTTATCCAAAAATTTCTTAAAGCTGGTCCTTTTGGCATTTGCCATTGCCGCGCCGGTCGCCTGGTATGTAATGCACAGATGGTTGCAGGATTTCGCTTATCGTATCAATATAAGCTGGTGGATCTTTGTTCTTGCTGCTTTTTTTACCATACTGATTACGCTGTTCACCGTTAGTTTCCGGGCCATCAGGGCCGCTCTCGCAAACCCGGTGAAGAGTTTGAGAAGTGAATAAGGATTTCATGGATTGAAAGGCCTTGAAAGTCTATCGAAAAAACTTTCAAGGCTTCAAAAAAAATCTCATTGTTCCTCATCCTTTTCCACCGACAAACCCCGATGGTTGCCGCTATTGCTAAACTTTACCTGAGTCCTCGAATCCTTTAGATATTTGGCCTTGAGTTTTTGATGCAGGCCTGCAGGCTGCTTCACGCCATTCACAATCAGTTCCGAACTTGTAAGATTGAGGCCGTGCAGGCTCCCTTCGTCTTTGATCACTTTTGCAGATATCAAATCGGATACCAACCCTTTATAGATTCTCCTGTCCTCTTCTGCCTGTTTCCTGTCCAATTTTGCCTGCTCCATATCCTTCATAGCCTGTTGCTGATCATGGCGCGCCTGCTCCATATCCTTGGCTGCCTGCTTGCTGTCAAATTCAGCCTGCTTTGCATCTTCCTGGCTACGCGCACGTTCTCCCTCTGCTTCCTTAGCGTCCAGCTCTGCCTGTTCCCTGTCTTTTTGCGCCTGCTCCTGGTCCTTTAAGGCCTGTTGCCTGTCAATTTCCGCCTGCTCTCTGTCTTTTTTAATTTGCAGTCTTATTTTCTTGATCACCGCATCATACTTGCTAAAATCCGCCTCTGGTATCTTCTGGTCATCGATATACATTTCTGTTACCTTATCATCCCTCATTCTGATTCTATAGAGCTGCGAGCCATCCCTATAGGTGATCATATTGTCACCGTTGACATTCAAACTGTCATTTTCGATATACATATAACTATCACGTGTAACCGTACGCTTTGCGGGTTTGGGCGCAGGTTTTTTCTGGGCTTGCACATGCACGATACAGGCCATTGCCAATATCAATAGGACCATACGACTAAAAATTTTCTTTTTCATTTTCTTCACATTTTTAATGATTCATGAACAATAGATTCCCCTATCACCTGCCAGTGAATTTCAAATTTGCCATATTGTTTCATGGAATTGATTCAGCCTGGTTCAGGGATCAATACATTGCGCGCCACTGTAAGATCCCTGAAAGCGGGGATTTGATTTGATTATGGTTTGAATTCAAATTTCAGTGTTTGATCTTCAAAATGTCCTGTTGAGCCTTGGAAACATGGGCCTTTGCCATATCCAGCCTTGCCGATTCGGCATCCTTGGCAGCCTGCTTCCAGTCCAGAAAAGCTTCGTGGGCGTCTTGCTTGGCCTGCTCCTGATCTTTCATAGCCTGAGCCCTGTCCATTTCTGCCTGCTGCATGTCCTTCAGTGCCTGCTGCCTTTCCAAGTCCATGGCTTCGCTTCTTGCTTCGCTATTTTGAATGAGACTTGTTTCCATCGCTTCTCTTTTCTTAATATCCTCTTCTTTTTTAGCCTGCGCCCGAGGTCTATCCTCTTTGACTGCTTTCCGGTATATTTCAATCATTTCAGTTTCGGAACTCTTTTGAAGATGAGCTTCATCCTTTACAATCACCTTGCTTTCATCATTCGATGGAACAGGATTAATCAATAGGTTTGAACTTTCCGCTTGAGAAATACTAATGCCATTCCGCCTTATTTGATTAGCCATCATGTTCTCATGCGGTTCCACAGGTGAACTGATTGCGGCAGCGAATAAAACAGTAAGTAGAGACAGGCTAATTAGTGAAAATATCTTTTCTGCCGGATTGAGCGTGTGGTTCTTATCATGAATAATGCGGCTCACCCGCTGTAACAGGTGATTCTTTCTTCCCGGAAATGCCATTGCGCCCACAGGGGCATAAACAGCATATTCCTTGAAACTGATGAGCGCACTTATAAATTGTTTCTTATTTTTCGTTTGCTCCAGGGCAATATCATCACAACAATTCTCCCTCTCCTCCCTCAATAGACCCGATATCCACAATAGTCCGGGATTGAAGAAAAATATGGTTTCCGCGATATTTTGCAGAAGATTTATGAAATAATCATGGCGTCGGATATGCGCGAGTTCATGTATCAAAACGGCTTCTACCTGGCCGGGCGGAAGATCTGACAATAGCCCTAAAGGAATAAGGATGATAGGTTTTAAATGACCCAAGACTATCGGAATCTTAACCATTTCAGATTCCAGCAGCAGGACGAATCTCCTAATCTCTAACTGTTTGCAGAATAATGCCAGTCGTTTTTGCCAAAATGTTTCGGGCTGATATATTTTATGGTTGATAATTCGGCTACTGTACACGAGCCCGCCTACCATTTGCACGCATTTAGCAATGAAGACCACAAACCAGATCATCACGACCAGAGATGCATTGGCTGAAAAATATTCACTGAAACGCTGCATTTGATATGCAAAAACTGAAGCCATAGGGAATGAATCCACAGTTGCGGACCGGGTTGTTGTTTGGGGAATCCGGCTCCATTCCAATAAGAAAGTGACTAATGTAATTCCAATGAAAGAAAAAAACAAAAGGGCAATAATTCTATACCTGTGTGAAGAACTTGTTTTCTTGGTAAATATCATAACCGTACCCGCGATCAGGGTAAACAGCAATCCCTGCCATAGAGAATGAATGAGGGTCCAACTGAGCGCCTGCACAGCTTTATGCATTATGGAATTATCCAGGAAGATCAAATTCATTGGAATAATATTTTACGACTACTCTTTTTCATCCAGCTTTTTCAATAATTCCTTCACTTTTTGCAGTTCCTTCTTTGATGTTTTGTCATTACCCAACAAGGCAATCATCAAACTGCTCACGGAACCATTATATACTGAATCAACAAATCTGTCCAATATGAATCCCTTGGTCTTTTTCTCTTCCAATTCAGGCATGTAAATATGTTTCATATTAGATTCATCCCTTTTCAACATGCCTTTTTCAGTCATGACCTGCATCAACTTCAAAGTAGATGTGTATTGCACTGCTTCTTTTTGCTTGTTCAGGGTATCGTGGACAAACCTCACCGTGGAAGGGCCGTTTTGCCATAGAATCTGTAATACGTCCATTTCCGATTTAGTAGGCACCAGTTCTCTTCCAATAGTCTTCTTTGAAGCTTTCATGAGACTAAGGTACGATAAAAAACGTACGTTCCAAATATTAAGGTATTTTTTTGAAAAAATTTATGAAAAGCAGACCGGGCAAGTCAATTTTGAATAAGATTAATTCAGACTTAATGAGTTAATGCAGACTTATTGGTGAGCGGGCTCAAGGGATTATCATTATTAATGTTATCAGATGCAGTCTCGCTATATGAATTGCAGTCATCCCGCAATGGCAGTTTGGAGGCACGCCTTTTCGGGCCTACGATTCAAAACTTAAAATAAACAAACAGCCTCCCGAAATTCTTACTGTCATTTTCTATTCGATGGTATAAAGGCTTAATATGTGGAAGTTGCAGAAAGCGTTCTATCTTCTTCCGCAGTTGTCCGCTTCCCTTGCCCGGAATTATTTCAACCTCCCGTATTTTCTTATCAATCGCCTCTTCAAAAGCGGCCAACAAGGCATTGTCGATGGCGTTGCTATTATTATAAATTTCGTGGAGGTCCAGTTTGATTCTTGCCAATCCCTTCTATTTGAACTGAAAGATAGTCAAACCCCCTGATTGAGAATTTCTCACCAGGTGAATTGCACATTTTAAACGCCAACTGCAGTTCATTGATCTCCAATTCCCACCTTGAAACCAATGTGGTTGTGAGGCCTGTCTTCCTGATTAATCAATTGCTTAATTGCTTCGAATACGGTAGAAAACTGACTATCATATTTTGATTCCAGTTGCTCGACTTTAATTTTCAATTCTTTGCTTTGGGCTGCCATTTTTCTCATGAATACAAAGGCCCTCATTATCAGAATATTTACCTCGATGGCTTTCGCGCTCTTCAATACTCCGGCAAGCATCGCAACCCCCTGTTCTGTAAAAACATAAGGAGGCGACCTCCGGCCCCCCAACTTGAAGTCACAATTTGTGACCGCAAGATTTCCCATTCCTGATCAGTCAATTGGAACATGAAATCACCTGGAAATCTTTCCAGGTTCCGCTTTACTGCCTGGTTTAGAACCTTTGTTCCCACCCCGTAGAGCATCGCCAAATGAAAATCGAACATTACCTTTTCCCCTCTTAGGTAAAAAATCAACGAAGCGATACTATCCCTTTCAATATCCATCTGAGCTAATTCTCCGCATTGCAAGATAAGTCCCATATAAGTACTATACAACGGACTAAATACCAATTAGCATGGTATTTAACACGGGCTATTATGGGGTATTTCAAAAAACAATTTAGTAAATATTTGTTCGTACGAAATTTTTCCTACCTTTAGGATATGAAACAAACAAGGAAAGGAGACAGACCCGGAATAGAACCTACCAAATCAGAGCTGGAGATACTCCAGGTATTATGGAAACATGGACCTTCTACCGTCCGGTTCGTCAATGACCAATTGAACAGGCAAACAAGGCCTGTACAATACACATCCACTCTCAAGCTCATGCAGATCATGGTTGACAAATCTATCCTCAAAAGAGATGAGAGCAATATGAAGCATATCTATAGCGCCAGTATCGAAGAGAAAAAAATGAAAGGCTTCCTGCTGGAACGCTTCGTTAATTCCTTATACGATGGATCGGCAAGTAACCTGATGATGCAGTTATTGGGAAATAAGAAGACCTCAAAAAAGGAATTGGATGCTATCAGGGACCTGCTGGATAAATTGAATAAAGAAAAATAATTTTCATATCAAATTTCCTTTATGCAAACAGGTTTTCTAAAGCTTTTGCTTTCCGATGAAATCATCCGGGCTGTTTTATGGACCTTACTACATTCGTTATGGCAGGGATTACTGGTCGCCATAGGCGCGGTAATTATCATCATGTTTACAAAAAAATCGGCATCGGTGATACGGTATAACCTTCTGTCTTCACTATTCCTGCTTTTTCTCGTGACTGCCTGTGTCACCTTTTGCTGGCAACTACACACCGCACCCACATACGCCAATGCAGGTTCTATTATCGCGCCGGTGGATATGAAACAATCCGATGCTGGCAACTTCTATGGTGGCATTGGTTTTTCGGAATCACTACTCAACAATAACCTTCTCGACAAAGCCATAAACTACTTTAATAATAATGCCTCATGGCTCGTAGCCCTGTGGTTTATTCTTTTCAGCGCGAAATGCGTAAGGCTATTCGCCAACCTGGCATATATCCAACGCATCAGGAATTATAGGATTCATTCACCGGAAGAACTCTGGAAAAACAAGTTGCAGGGGTTGATTGCCAAACTGCAGATAAGCAGAACCATTTCTTTACTGGAATCGGAATTGGTAAAAATACCATTGGCCATAGGCCATCTGAAACCGGTAATATTGATTCCCCTTGGTCTGCTATCAAGCCTTCCTCCCGAGGAGGTGGAAGCCATATTGCTTCATGAACTGGCCCATATCAGGCGCAAAGACTTCCTGATCAATCTCATTCAGAGTTTTGGAGAAATAATTTTCTTCTTTAATCCTGCCATATTATGGCTATCCTCACTCATTCGCGAAGAGAGAGAAAATTGCTGCGACGATATTGCATTAGCTCATAGTGGCAATAAAGCGAATTATATTCAGGCACTGATTTCATTCGAAGAATATCATCTCTCCGCGCCCAGGTATGCTACAGCGATTTCAGGAACCAAAAACCACCTGCTAAAAAGAGTCAAACGAATTATCAATAATGAGCACAAAAAATTAAATAGTATGGAAAAAAGCATATTCATTTTCAGCGTTGCAACAATAGGGTTCCTTTCATTTCTTTCCATGAAAGAGCCAACAGGTCACCTGGTTAAGGACATCGTCCTGGTCCCATCGCATAATAGCCTTCCCCCCGGGGAGGGGCCCGCCAGGCGGGCGGCTTTCAACCATAATGATACGCTTCCATCAAAACTCCGGTTTCCCAGCATCACTACAAATATTAATAACGATGGCGGAACCAAAATGTCAACCATTGAGGCAACGGATCAAAATGGAACCAAATACAAAATGGTGAAGAAGAATGATGAGCTCACTGAATTATATGTGAATGGAAATAAAATTCCGGAAAATAGTCTGAATGAATATTCGGAGATAATCAAAACCATTGAAGAATCAGTAAGCATTCGCAATGAGGATGCAGTTAAGAGGAATTATGAGGCTCAGCTAAACCAGGAAACCCGGTTGAAATTGATGCAGGAAAAAATGAACAGGCTGAATGAAGAACAAACAAAAATGGCCCTTGCAAAAATGAACGCATTGCAGCAAGACCAGTGGAAGCATGACAGAGAATTCGAAATGGCAGCCATGCAAAATGAAAAATTGAGTGAATTGAAATACGAAGTAAGGGAGAGGGAACAGGCTAATTTAATCGCAGCCAGGCAATCCATCGAGCAAAGAATAAAAGACCTGGAAGAACTCAAGAATCAAAAAATGGATCCTCAAAAAGCGGATGAAGTGAAAATGGAAAAGGAAAGATTATATGAAAGTCTTGTAATGACAAAAAAGCGGGCACTTGAAATGCAGGAATCAGGTATGGAAAGAAATTCTGAGATGATGGATCAGATGAAACGTCGCCAGGAATTCATGCAGGAAAATCAGGCCATGCTTCAGGAAAAATTAGCATTCAATGAATTCGAAAAGCAAAAGATCATGATGGAGAAGGCCTTCAGGGAAAGGAATGACAGGAGCATGGAAGAGGGCAGAAAAATGGTCGGCAATCTTATCCAGGACCTGATTAACGCCAAATTAATCAAAAATGAAAAGAATCTCGACTGGTTTGCGCTTACTGATGAAGACCTGATCGTGAACGGGAAAAAGCAATCGCCAGCATTACAAAAAGAGCTGAAGGAAAAATATATCACAACTCCGGGATTCGGAATCTATTATGGTAACGTGCCCATCTCAGGTAAAGGGATTTTCTTCAAAAAGGAAAAACCCTAAAACCACCTTGGCTAATTTGAAATCGGATCAAGGCAAAAACCGTATCGTGTTATTGGATTGAAATAGTAGCTTCATGGCTCGAAATTCATGCTATGATGCGCATATTTTGGATCTCCATTTTGTTTTGCTCATTCATATCTAAAGATTCCAGGGCTCAGAAGGTCCTGAATCTAAAATCCCCAAATGGAGACATTGGGTATTCCTTTAAGCTAAACCAGGGTTCGGCAGGGTATAGTGTTACATTCAGGAAAAAACTCTTAGTCAATTATTCCCCGCTGAGCCTGGTTTTTGATAATGGAACTTTTGGAAATGGTTTGAAAATGGGCAAACCCATATTTCGGGAAGGCTCAGAAGACTATGAACTGATAGTTGGAAAGAACAGGAAAATACGGAGCTGCTATAATGAACTGTTGATACCACTGGAAGAAATAAATTCGCCCATCCGCCGAGTCAACCTTAATGTAAGAGTCTTCGATGATGGCCTGGCTTTCAGGTATGAGTTTCCAATCAGCAATACTCATGATTCCCTGGTCCTGCTGGACGAGAACAGCAGTTTTGTACTCGCAGGAAATCCCCTCGTAAGAACCCTTTTCCTGCCATCCTTTACCACATCGCACGAAGGACTATACAGCATCCTGCCATGGAATGAAGTGAAGGAAGATACTCTCATGGATATGCCCGCATTGTTTGAATTTCCAGACCAAAAATTTCTGGCCATAACCGAAGCCGCCCTGCTGGATTATGCCGGCATGTATCTGGTGAAGCACGGCGGAATTCTATTAAGCAAACTTTCACCGCTCCCCGACCGGGCTCCTGTAAAAGTAAAAGAAGTCTTACCTCACCATAGTCCCTGGCGGGTATTGATGATCAGCGACAGGGTTGGAGCTTTGATAGAATCAAATATACTGACCAACCTCAATGAACCTCCCAAAATGAAAGATTGGTCCTGGTTGAAGCCCGGCAAAACCACATTTCCCTGGTGGAATGGAAATATTACGCCGGATACTGCATTCGCACCCGGGAATAATTTTGAAACCAATAAATATTATATTGATTTTTGCGCCAGAAACGGAATCGAATATCATTCCGTTGTGGAATACGGCCTCCATGAATGGTACAGAAATGACGGAGCCAACTTCATGCCGGGTCCACATGCAGACCCAACCAAACCGGTTCCGGGTCTCAATATGCAGGAGATTTGCGATTATGCAAAATCAAAAGGTGTCGGCATCAGGGTATGGGTCTATTGGTCGGCACTCTACGCCAAACTCGATGCCGCGCTTGAACAATTTGAGAAATGGGGGATAGCAGGTATGATGGTGGATTTCATGGATCGGGATGACCAGGATATGGTGAACATCCAAACCGAAATATTGGAAAAATCGGCCAGGCATCACATTCATATACAATTTCATGGGGCCTATAAACCTACCGGCTTGAGCCGAACATTCCCCAACGAATTGACCAGGGAAGGCACCCTGAATTATGAATCTAATAAGTGGAATGAAGAAGCCATCGGTGCGGATCACGATATCAATATGCCTTTTACAAGAATGCTTGCAGGTTCAACAGATTACCATCTTGGCGGCTTCAGGGCGGTACCCAGGTCTAAATACAAAGTTCAATACACGAGACCTCTCATGATTTCTACACGCTGTCATATGCTGGCAATGTACGTTGTGCTTGAAAATTATCTGGGTATGGTATGCGATTATCCTGCTGCCTATGAAGGCCAACCTGGCTTTGAATTTATAAGGGAAGTTCCTACGGTTTGGGATGAAACAAGAGTTATTGATGCAAGAGCAGGCGAATACATCGTGGTTGCCAGAAGGAAAAATAATGATTGGTATATTGGATGCATCACAAATCACGAACCAAGAAATTTGTCAATTCCCATGAATTTCCTGGGTGAAGGGAATTATGAGGCTGATATTTTTGCCGATGCGCCTGATGTACAAAGCGAGCCCAACCACCTGACCAAAGAAACCAGAACTGTTTCTGGTACAGACAATATCCCCATTATCCTCTCTCCGGGAGGAGGAGCGGCGATGCGTATCAGATCCCGATAAAGAATAAACTCATTAATTGCCGGATGCTTCGCCATGTTCAAGAATCTGGTTAAAATTATCAAAGATGGATGACGAATATTTCATGAGGCAGGCCTTGAGGGAAGCGGGAAAGGCATTTGACATGGGAGAGGTACCCGTGGGTTCTGTGATATTGATGAATGAGAAAATAATTGCAAGGGGATTTAATCAAATTGAAAAATTAAACGATTCTACAGCTCATGCCGAGATAATAGCACTTACGAGCGCTTTCAATTTTCTCGGCAGCAAATATTTACCGGAGGCAACCATCTATATTACAGTGGAGCCCTGCCTGATGTGTGCCGGAGCTTTGTATTGGAGTAAGATCGGGCGCATAGTTTATGGAGCCGATGATGAAAAAAACGGATGTTTGAGCCAACTGCCCTGCCAGCCTGAACTCAGGGATAATTGGCCCTTCCATCCTAAAACTGAATTGCAAAAGGGAATCCTGAAGGAAGAATGTTCCGAATTGATGAAAAGTTTTTTTCGCAATAAAAGATAAATTTCTTCATTAAAATACCCCGGGAAAAGAATCCAATTTTCTCCGGGCCAAATCCAGAAACAAAGCCCCCGGAATCCAGGGGCCTTATAGCAATCATTTATTCGCAGTTAATTTCTTACAGAATCTTCAACCTGATATTTTTGAACCAAACACCTCCGCCATGATCCTGCAGATCAATATGCCCTTTTTTTACCATACCATATCCGGCTTCATCCTTCCACTTGCCTTCTGATTTCAACTTTTGCCATTCGGGTGTCCAAAATTCAAATTCAACAACTTTTTGTCCGTTGAGCCAGTGTTCAACATGGGCCCCATTCACCACTATGCGTGTGTGGTTATATTGTCCTGTGGGCTTTGAAACCAGTTTCAAAGGAGGGTGCATAGCATAATCGGCGCCGCTTTTCTGCCAGTCTTCCAGTTTTTCGGGGTATCCTGCGTCATCGATCAATTGATATTCGGGTCCTGACTCGTAGGGAGCATCATGATTTTCATCGGCACGGTAGATGATCCCACTATTTGCAGACTTATCAATTTTCCAGTCAAGCTCTAACTCAAAATTTTCATATTGGTCAACTGTTACAATATCACAGTGTTTGGTAGCACCTTCTTTCTTGCAGTGAAGTTGTCCATTCACTACTTCCCAACTGTCCTGCGGTTTGTTTTGGTAGGTGCGCCAACCAGTCAGATCCTTTCCGTTGAACAAGGATTTCCATCCGGATTTTTCTCCCGGTCTGTCAGAAGAATTGCCCTTTGTCTTCAATCCAAATGACAGCAGGATTGCAGCCGACAAGACCACGCAAATCAATAAGATTGTCTTATACATGATTAAAAGTTTAGCTCAGTAATTTCAATTTGACAGGATCCCATTTCACAGGCCTTTCCTGGAAATAACTGTCATTGCAAAGCAAGGCAGGCGCCGCGGCCCGGTATCCAAACAATGCATCTTCTACCACCGGCTTTCCGCCCCTGATTGCTCTCGCCCAATTAAAGAAATGGTCAAAATGTGCTCCTTTATATCCTTCATCGGCCTTGAATACTGTAATATCCGGATCCTTCATTTTTTTTCGGTCATAATCAGCCGCATACTGCCTGCTTTTTAAAACGGCAGCATAATCTTCCGGGGGATATGAAAAATTCCTGGTCAAAGTCACTTTATCCCATTCCACAATCAATGAGCCTTCGTTGCCTACGAGTCTCAGATATGTATTGTCGGCCGTGCCGTCCACAAAATTAACTCGCAGTGACAGGTTGAATGCTGGATGCTTTTCCGTTTGGGGATAGTCAAACATACCCAACAAAACATCGGGCACGTCTCTGCCGTCTTTCCAGTATCGCAATCCACCTGTGGCCATGATTTTATTTGGGCCGGCAGAACTCACAATAAAGTGCAGACTTGAAAATAAATGGACAAAAAGGTCGCCGGAAACACCGGTTCCATAGTCGCGGTAACAACGCCAGCGAAAAAATCTCTTGGGGTCGAAGGGGCGGTCGGGATAGTTTTTAAGGAAACGCTTCCAATCCACTGTTTTTTCTGATGCGTCCGCGGGCATATCATATTGCCAGGCTCCTCCGGGAGTATTCCTCGCCCAGAATCCCTCAGCATAATTCAATTGGCCGATGGCTCCGGCCTCCAGTAATTCCTTTGCTTTCTCATTGCCGAGTGAACTCATGCCCTGACTGCCTACCTGCATCACAATTTTATTCCTGGTCTGCGCTTCCACCACAGCCGTACCTTCGGATATATCGTGAACCATTGGCTTTTCGCAATACACGGCTTTGCCACTATTCAAGGCAGCTACCGAAATGTCTTTATGCCAATGATCAGGCGTGGCAATAATGACCGCGTCAATGTCCTTTCTGGAAAGAATTTCCTCATAATGCCTGGTGGTAAAAATATCTTTTCCATATTTTTTCTTCACATCTTCCAGCCTTCCATCGTATAGATCGCAGGCTGCTATCAGCTTCACGCCCGGTATTTCCGAAGCCGTATTTGCGTCAGCATTCCCCATACCTCCTGCACCGATAAGGCCGATCTGGATCTGGTCATTAAAACTGAATGATTCCCGGTGTAGGAGGCTGATTCGCTGAGGGGGCTCCTTCGCCGAGGCAATATTCGGAATCAGCGTGACAGCGGCTGCCGCTTTGGTAAGTTTGACGATAAAATTCCTTCGGGTAGCGGCAGTAGTCGGTTTCTTCTTCATAAAATGATTTGATAATGTTCCGGAGAATCGGGAATTGCAGTGGAGGAAGTTACTACAAAATATATTGGTGCTATCTTGTCCCACGCAAATATTTTAGAAACTGCGCAATCGATTGTGGATACAGATTAAATGGTGGATCTTTTTCGTGGAAATGCTTTCTTTTTGAGGAATCCGGTATTGCGGCGTAAATTTGTCGTCCATCTCTGGCAACTCTTGAAGGATATGAATGGTCCCGGCGAAAAAATATATCGTTGGATAGGAAAGGAGACTTTTTGATTTGTATTCAATATTCGCCAGTTATTGTGTAGCCGAATGTTTAAGATCCAACATTCCTGTTCTTGCCAAATTCCATGGTCATTTTGACTGCTGAAGAAAATGGAATACTATTCTGAATCTTATTTCTAAATTCAAAATCATAAAATTATGGCATTCACATTACCTGCATTACCTTATGCACACGACGCGTTGGAACCTTATATTGACAGCATGACCATGCAGATTCATCATGGCAAACATCACCAGGCTTACGTAGATAACTTGAATAAAGCAATTGCCGGAACGCCCAATGAAAATAAAACACTTCTCGAATTGGTTAAATCTGCGGGCAGTATCAGTCCGGCAGTGCGCAATAACGGTGGTGGACACTGGAACCATAGTTTCTTTTGGGAAATCATGGCTCCCAAAGCTGGCGGTACTCCTTCCGGGAAACTGGCTGATGCCATCAATGCCGCTTTTGGCAGTTTCGACGCGTTCAAAGAAAAATTCGCAACTGCAGGCCTCACACGCTTTGGTAGCGGATGGGCCTGGTTGATTTCAAAAGATGGCAAATTGGAGATCAGTTCCACGCCAAACCAGGACAACCCATTGATGGATGTAGCTGAGACAAAGGGCAGCCCCATTCTAGGTGTTGATGTTTGGGAACATGCATATTATCTCAAGTATCAGAATCGCCGCGGTGACTATTTGGCTGCTTTTTGGAACCTGGTGAACTGGTCAAAGGTTGCGCAACATTTTGATGCAGCCGCTAAATAAAATAATCAGGCATATCATTCTACACAAGACCACTCCCTACTGAGTGGTCTTTTTGCTCAGCACAAATCAGTTTGATTGCATGTGCAGCAAACAGGAAGGTTCCCGGACTCAGGAAATCTTATTACCAGGAAAATTTCTATGAAATGCCTTCATCTCAAGGTACGGGGTCATATCCATGGCCACCCCAGGGGTGACACTTGCTGATACGCCTGATGGCCAGCCAGGCGCCTTTGAGCGGGCCATATTTTTTCAATGCTTCAATTGCGTATTGAGAACAAGTAGGCGTAAACCTGCAGGAAGGGCCCAGCCATGGGGAAATGATCCATTGGTATAATTTGATCAGTAACACAAAGGGCAAGCTCAACGCGAGGCTCACGGCCTTCAATACCCGCATGAATTGGTTCTTATTTTCTTCCATCGGCTTTTGTTTCAAGGACTGCCAAAACTTTGTTCAAAATTACCTCCATCCTTTGGTTCAGGCTCCTGAATTCCGGCAATTCTTTGGAAGAATAGATGAAGAAAAGGGCAACCTCCAGACCTCTTTCCTTTGCCTTTGCGAGCAGGGCATTCTTTTGCTGCCGGTATGATTCCCGTACCACACGTTTCACACGATTGCGATCTACCGCCTTCCTGAAGAATTTTGTACCTACCCCGATTCCAAACTGAAGATTTGAAAATTTGTATTTCGCGCGTTCCTGATTGGCACCCACGAACAATTCGCGATCAATCAGGTAATAGAGCTTGAGGGGACTGGCGGCAATAGTTTTCCCTTCCCTGAACAGGCGTTCAATGAGCTTCCGGCTCTTCAGCCTTTCACCTTTTCCTAATGTGAATTGTTTTTTCAAGTGATTAATAAAAATAGCCCCGGATCATGAGATACCGGGGCTATAAAATTATTTGAGCCTTCCTGTTGCAATTTCCCTTATGGAATCCAGGCAGGAATTATTTCAGTCCTCTTTCATCGGAAACAGAGAGTTTTCTGCGCCCCTTCTTACGGCGACTGGCCAAAACTTTACGGCCATTGGCTGTCTGCATGCGTTTACGGAACCCATGTACTGATTTTCTGCGCCGGCGATGTGGTTGATATGTACGCTTCATTTTGTTATTACTTTTTCACGTTTTGAATTAAGATCCGGGAGAACGGATCGGGTTTCAATCAATCCAACAGGCCACCACGCCCGCCAGTTTGTGAAAGGACGGCAAAGGTAAGCAAATGAGCACAGAACCGGAATGCTCCTGAAAGAAAATTTTGAGGATGGCACTGATTCCCATTTTAAACCCCTGCAAACTGAGGGTGGGCCACCGGGTTATCTCGCCTTATAATCTTCTAAATCAACATGTTTTGACTGAATAGCCTGCCCAAAAAATAAGCTGGCATGAGTATCAAAATCTTCGGGAGAATCGGTGGTGAAAAAACTGAGATTCCCTTTTCTGCTGCAACGGGATTCCATCTCAGGATGTCGAAAAAAATAGTCTGAAAGGCTTTGGGCAACTATTTCCCCCTGGCTGAGTACGGTAGTCGGTCCTGGCAGGAATTGCCTTATCTTTTCCAACATCAGCGGATAATGCGTGCAGGCAAGCAAGATAGTGTCGATACTCTTGTCTTTTGTAAAGAGTTCCTGGAGATTTTTCTGTACAAAATAATCCGCGCCTGGCCCCAGGTGTTCATTGTTTTCGATCAATGGAACCCACATGGGGCATGCTTCCTGGAAGACCTTCACCTGCGGAAAGAATTTTTTTATTTCAATTCGGTAGGAGTCCGACATCACGGTGCCCCTGGTAGCCAGTATGCCCACTGAATTGGACTTCGTAAAATTTCCAATAATTTCAGTAGTGGGCCTGATCACTCCCAGTACCCTGTTTGAAGGCTTGAGGCGGGGCAGATCATTTTGTTGTATGCTTCGCAGCGCTTTGGCCGAAGCCGTATTGCAAGCCAGTATTATCAGCGGGCATCCCTTTTCGAAAAACCATTCCACACATTCCAGGGTATAGCGATACACTGTTTCGAAAGAACGTGTTCCATAAGGCGCCCTCGCATTATCACCCAGGTACAAATAATCGTATTCAGGCAACAGGTGCAGGATCTCTTTCAGTACGGTAAGGCCGCCATAACCAGAATCAAAAACACCTATAGGCTGTTGGCTCATGGGACAAAGATATACTGCGTGAACTTATATAAATCAAAACCGTCCCGCAGAATTGCAGGACGGCTTCAGACGAAGATTTCAATAATTATTTTTTGGGCTTGGCGGCAGGAGCTTCTTCCTTGGTTGGCTGCCCCACACCCTGAGCAGGGGTCGGCAATTTTACGCCCAGCTTCTTGGCAACAAGGGGCAGTAGGTCATCGCCTTGTGGCGCCACCAATAAAGCGTCTTGCTTAAATACCCATGAATAGCCGTTTTCCTTAGCTACTTCATTTACAAGTTGGAATGCTTTTGCGAAATATGGCTGCAATACTTCCTGTTGCTTTCTCTGCAATTCACTTTGAGAATATTGATCCCAATTCTGGAGAATGGATCCATACTGATTGGCTTCCTGCTCGGCTTGCTTGCGAACAGCTGCAGCCGTTGCAGGCGCTTTGGCAATGGAATCTTTGCGTTTGAATTCACTCAGGTAATAAGGAAGCATTGATTCCAGCGAATCTTTCTTGAATTTAGTCAGCGCGGAATCTGCTTTCTTGATGTCCGGCATGATTGAAACCACATCTTCCAGGTTAGTATGTCCCCATTTATTCTGGGCCTGGGTAAAACTGCAGGTGAGCATCAATATACCCGTAACTGCTACTAAAGAGAAAACCTTTTTCATGTTATTATTTTATTGATTCTGGTTTTAGTGCTAAAGATGGATAAGTGAGCTGTCGGGTTTTCAGGCCCCGCCTTTTTAACTTTTATTTGGCGCCCAGCGATTTCAACACATCGTCGCTCCGATCCAGTTTTGGGTCGGCAAAGATAACGGTAATTCCTTCACTTTTATCCAAAATAAAATCGTATCCGCGATCCACAGCCAGCTTTTGGACCGCATTGTATACCTTGTCCTGGATGGGCTTTATCAGTTCCTGTCTTTTTTTAAAAAGATCGCCTTCGTAACCAAATCGTTGACGCTGAAGATCTCTCAATTCTTTTTCTTTATTGAAGAGTTCGTCTTCTCTTTTTTTCTTCAATTCGTCACTTAGCATTACCTGTTCTGCATCATAGTCTCTGTACATTCGATTCAGGTCAGCCTGTTTGGCATCCACTTCTTTTTGCCATTGTTCGCTGAACTGATCGAGTTTTTTCTGCGCGTCTTTATAATCCTGCAGTTTGTCAAGAATGTATTTCGTGTCAATTACCGCGTATCGTTGCGCGTTGACATTCATGGCAGCAAAAAAAACAGCAATCGCAAGAATGAATATCTTTTTCATGGCCGATAATTTTCGGAATTTGATTTTTGAGTTCAGGAATTTACACTTTTATTCCGGTTCAAATCCAAGCATGAATGTAAAGCGTGTGGCATTACTGAACTTGGTTCCCGGAGGGGTTAAACGGTCAATGCCCAGACCATAGTCAAACCCAAGCAAGCCAAACATGGGCAGGAAGAACCGCATCCCAACTCCCACGGAACGTCTCAACTGGAAAGGGTTCCATTGCTTGAATTCATACCAGCCGTTTGCCGCTTCAAAAAATGTCAATGCATAAATGGTACTACTGGGGTTGGTAACAAGCGGATACCGCAATTCCAGGGTATATTTATTGAAGATAGTGAAGAATTGCGTAGCCGATTGCTGGTCCGGATTTACGGTAGGATCTGAACTCTGGTAAACCGGGTATCCCCGATGGGCGATGATGTCATATCCCAGGATACCAAAATTATTGGTCAGGCCCGCGTCTCCCAACTGGAATCTTTCAAATGGTGATATTTCAAGGTCCTTGTTATAGCGCCCTATGAAGCCATATTTGGCGGCCATCCTCAATACCAATTGGCGGCTCTTGTCTTCCCCGGCTGCTTTGCCAATAGGTACGAACCACTCGGCATTCATACGCCATTTGTGGTATTCCACCAGTTTGAACTTATCCTCAGCCGTAACGTATTTTGACGGATTCCTCCACAATGAATAAGGAGGAGTGAATGCCGCGCTCAGCATAAAATTCGATCCGCTTCGTGGATAAATGGGCTGGTCAACCGAAGATCTCGACAACGTAAATTTGAGACTGAGAATATTTGAAGTACCGGTGGAGAGACCCTGGAAGAACCCGGGGTAATTCTTTAGTTTATATTGGGTATAACTCAGCGAATAGATCAGTGTAAAATAATCGTCAGGCCATTTTAGCTGCTTGCCTAATGAAATACTGGCTCCGGCAGCCTTCAAATATGAAGAATCCGCCTTTTCGTTGGTGTACCTTCCCGTAGTGTAGTCGTATGCGTTGGCATATTTGGAAGTATACAAACTGACGGTAAGTGCGTTACGCTTTTTACCTCCCAGCCAGGGTTCGGTGAAGGAGAAATTACCGGAACGGAAATAACGTCCGTTCGATTGGTATCTCAGGCTTAATTTTTGTCCATCGCCTGTCGGAAGCGGATCCCATGAAGAACGCTTGAAAATATTCCTGATGGAAAAATTATTGAATGTGACTCCTACGGTACCGGTGAGACCAATGCCACCGCCCCATCCGGCGCTCAACTCCAACTGGTCGGCCGATTTCTCTTCTACGGAATAATTGATGTCAACCGTGCCATCATCTGGATTGGGAACCGGATTAATTCCTATATGTTCCTGGTTAAAATAACCCAGGTTTGCAATTTCACGCTGGGAACGGATCAATTCCGACCTGCTGAATTTTTCTCCGGGCACCGTTCTGAGTTCACGTCGAATCACGTGTTCCTTGGTTCTGTCATTTCCCGCAATATTCACGTTCTTGATGGTCGCCTGGGGCCCTTCCACGATTCGAATCTCGTGGTCAATGGTATCGTTGTAAACAGCCGTTTCCACAGGGTCAACGCGAAAAAACAAATACCCGTTATCCATATAAAGTCCGCTTATATCGCCGCCTTCAGGACTCAATTGCTTACCCAGCTTTTTGTTGAGCGTACCCAGATTATATACATCTCCTTTCTTGATACCGAGAATTTCAGTCAATACTGAATCGGGATATTTTGTGTTTCCTCTCCAGGCAATATTTCCGAAATAATACTTATGCCCTTCGTTTACTTTTATGTCGGTATTCAGATTCCCTTTGGAATTAAAATATACCGTATCCTTTTCAATCACCGCATCGCGGTAACCCATCGAGTTGTAGTATTCCAGCACCGATTCCTTGTCCGCGTCATATTTCTTCTGATTATATTTAGCTGAACTGAAAAGCTTGAACCGAAAATAGGGGTCGAGATAATTCAGGGTCTTGGAAGGTGATAAATATCCATATTCCTTCAGGTATTCTTTGAAGGTCTTCCTTTTCTTCTCTCCGTAAGGACTGGAGTATTTGACAGGATGCAGGGTAATCCTGGTCATCTCCTTGGTTCCCTTCATTTGTTTCTTCAGTTTGAGCTCGCTGATATTATCATTGCCAAAGAAATTGACCTCATCGATCCTCACTTTGCCTCCCTTGACGATGTTAAATATAAGTTGCACACCGTTGGTATAAGTTGTATCCGGCTTTTCCTGTATGCTGACTTTGGCGCCCTGAAATCCCTTATCAGTATAATATTTTTCAATATTTTCAATAGCGGTCTGAGTCCTGGATTCGGTCACCACCTGACTGGTACTGATCCCGATCTTGTCTTTTAGTTCATCCGCTTCTCCCTTCTTAATACCCTTAAAAATCACTTTCGAAAGCCTGGGCCTCTCCACGGCCTCAATTTCTACCCATATCTTATTCCCTTCCAGTTTAGTGATATAAACCTGGATATCGGCGAAGAGATTCTGGCCCCAAAGCTTTTGGATGGCCTTGGAAAAAATATCCCCTCCCGGAATTCTCACTTCATCGCCAACAGACATTCCTGATATAGACACTACGAGCGCAGGGTCAAAATATTGGGTGCCTGTAACTTTGATATCTGCTATGGTATATTTTTTGGGAGCCGGTTGATTAAATATCTGAAGTAGCGCAGGATCTACGGATGTAGTAGGTGTGGTATCGGCAACCTGAGCGTCAGTTTTGGTGAAGGTTATAACCAGGACGATAAAAATTACAACAATCTTACAGATCTTCTGCATCCGAATTTGGTTTCCCCGGCAAATTAACGGGATTAATTAAAATGGTTTGTTAAATCACCGATTATAAATCGTTTTTTGCTAATGCGCATCAGTAGCGGTTTCTCGCTGAATCTGGTCACTAGTTTTTCCGAATCTTCTTTCACGTTGCTGAAAGTCGAGAATGGCTTCATAAAGGTGCTCTTTTCTGAAATCGGGCCAGCGTGTAGTTGTGAAATATAATTCAGCATAAGCCAATTGGTATAATAGAAAATTACTGATCCGGTGTTCGCCGCTGGTTCTGATCATCAATTCCGGATCGGGGAAATTACCGGTGCAGAGATATTGCCTGAAATTATCCTGGTTGATCTGTCCGGGGTCTAACTTGCCGGCTTTCACATCCTCCGCGATATGCTTCACCGCATTGACCAGCTCCCAACGGGAACTGTAGCTAAGGGCCATGATGAGGTTCAAGCCTGTATTGGATTTAGTGAGTTCAAGGGCCTCCTGCAATTCGGGCCTGGCATATTGCGGAAGCATATTCATGTCCCCGATCACGTGTAATCTGATATTATTCTTATTAAGGGTTGGCACTTCCTGGTGAATGGTTTCAACCAGCAATTCCATCAGGCCTGTAACTTCATATTCGGGCCGGTCCCAGTTTTCCGTACTAAATGCGTATAGTGTGAGATATTCAATCCCCAGTTCAGCACATCCTTCCACAATATTCCTAACGCTTTCCACCCCATGATAGTGGCCAAAAAGCCGGTCTTCTCCCTTTTCCTGAGCCCACCTCCCATTGCCATCCATGATGATTGCGATATGACGTGGTAAGCGGCTGACATCTAATTTTTCCCTTGGGGACATAGTATTCAAAGTTGAAAAGCCAGGCCACTGACCTGACTTTGCGGCAAAGATATAAATATTATGGTTTGGAGCTGTAAATTAGTTGTGTTGGAAGCAGACGGATAACGGGTTCTGATATGATTACTATAGATCGGACCAGGGCTGGTCTGGTGGTATCATAAAGTCAATATTTGGCTGTAGGACATCTATACGAGGAAAGTGTAAAGGAGAGTCCTACTTCAGCGATCACATAGCTGTCTTTCTGGCTACCGAAACCCCGCTGGCGCCCCTTGGTTCCGATTCGGATTCCATCCCCGGTTTCATAAGAACGGTCTTGCAACGCATACCAAGGTGTAAGTGAACCATCAGGAAGCGTTTGAGGGAAGGCATCAGGCGCATAGGTGCCACTTACGTCATCCAGGTAATCTGTTGTGGTGAAACGGTAAGCTACTTCGAAGGAGAGATTGACATTCCTATTTATATTATACTTAATCCCCATTCCTAATGGGAAGCATAATGCCATGGAGCCGTAGGGTTTATTATTGGGGTAAAGAGCCGATCCCTGGCCCTCGGTACCCAGGGGCCTGAGGAAATACTTCCTGCCACCCAGGTAAGCGTATGGGTCATAACTGAAAACGCCAGCTCCCATCGTTACATAGGGTGTGAATGCAAACTCAGGATCTCCAGGCACAAAATGCATGAAATTGAAATCACCCTGGATGGTTGCCTCCCAAATGCTTGTATTGAAACTGAGGTTTCTTCTTTTTTGATAGTCATTTTTGCTATATACATCTGAATAACCAAGTTGCGCATAGTGAACATTCAAACGCAAGGCCACATATTCACTGAATTGCTTGCGGAAAAATACTCCGAGCGCCGGTTTGGGTCTGTTTATACCAGCCCTGGTATTCAGGTCACCGAAATAATGGGCGGCGCCGGCAGTGATTCCAAATTCACCGTCATATACCGTACCGTCAATCTGCGCCTTTGCCGGAATAGAAAATGCCAGACTCCCCAGTATTAAGATTAGGAATTGTTTCATGATTGCAAAATACAAGATTAGTATTAAACGTTCACAAGCGGCTTGTCATTTTATCGAATTCTTAAATATTCCCCAAAAATCGGGTTAGTCTCTCTGAATCCTCTTTTTCAATTCCTTTTGTCCAAACCCCAGGATAATTTACTACGGAGGGTTTGAAGAAAACTCTTCTCATTTAGCCTGACCAGACTTATGGTAAAGTTTTCTTTTTTAACAGCCAATTGAACTTCCTTGTTCACGATTTCTTTTCGGCTATCCAGGGCGCAAATGAATTTGTCAGTTCTGCCTTCCACTTCAAAAGAAATGATATTATCGTCAGGAACTACGATGGGTCTCACATTGAGGTTGTGTGGAGCTACTGGAGTTATTATAAAACTCGCCGAATCAGGAAAAAGAACCGGTCCGTTGCAGCTCAAAGAATAGCCGGTTGAACCCGTGGGTGTTGCCACTATCAATCCATCGGCCCAATAAGTATTCAGAAATTCTCCGTTCAGGTAAGTATGGATCTTGATCATGGACGAGGTATCCCGCTTGTGTATGGCAAACTCATTCAGGCCATAAGGGGTGTCTCCGAAAAGGGGAATATCCGCGTCCAGGTGAATGAGGCTTCTCTGATCCACTACAAAAGTGTGATCCTTTAGCGCCTTCACGGTTTTATTTAATTCATCTTTACCGATGGTGGCCAGAAAGCCGAGGCGGCCGAAATTGATTCCCAAAACAGGAATATTCTTGTCCCTGATTAAGGTCACGGTATCGAGCAATGTGCCATCACCTCCCAGGCTGATGACACATTCAAAGCTTTCGTCAAGGTCTGATGAATCGGTGAATACGCTGTATTTGCCCGCGTCAACAAGTGAATCCTTTATTTGCTCAAAAAAGTCATTGTGAATTACGCAGGCAATTTTTTGTTTGCTCAATTCTTCCAGAAGCATGAAAAGGTCTGCCTGTTGAAGTGTTTCTCCACCACGGCTGTATATGGCAATCTTCATTTTGGATTAATTCATTTCTAAAAATCCGTACGGGGATGTAAAAATAGGCCCTTTTCGCCTAATTGATTTAGGCTGAATTCAAACCTCATGGAAAAATCATAAATAGTGATCATGTCAAGCCCGATGCCACCGGTATATAGGAAACGATTATTGAGGAAGTTCGGCCCTTGGTTCCTGTTATAGGCATAACCCGCGTCACCGAATACCTTCAGGTAGAAACGGAAAGGGATATGCGCATAAGACCTTGATTTAAGGCCTGTATTTAGGCGGGGGGCCCAGATTTCCCTTTTGAAAGTGGCCCTGGCAAGACCTCCAACCACTCCATCCATTACATAAAATTCCAGGCCGCGCAAATAGGCATCCCCATATCCAAACAATCTAAGGTTGGAATATGGCTGGTTGAATGGTAGTTTCAGGCTGGCTACACCTTGTATGGCAAAAAAATATTTCGGACTGACCTCCCAGTATTGGGAAGCTCTGAGGGTAGTCTGCCAAAGGTTGACCTCCTTATTGATACCTCGTTTGGTGAAGCTCAGGTCCCACATCAATCCCTTCAAAGGGTATGGAATATAGTCCACTTTGAAATACTCGTGCTGATAAAAGAATTCGGGATACTTGACTTCCCTAAGTCCATTGGAATAATAATCTGGATTGAGCTTGAGTACGGAATCACTGACCGACTGGAAGCCATAACTCAGGCGAAAGGTATGCCGCGCTATGGAACCTTTCCGATAGGTGTAACCTATACCCACCCTAAGCTGACTCATCACAAAATGATCGTCATTCTTATAAAATATCTGTTTGTTATTTTGCGTAGCGTATGTGATCTCTTTATTCCTGGAATAGGCAAAGTCCAGTATTATTCCATGCTTGAGAGATTTGTCAATATAAGGCACCATGTAATTAAATGCTACCTGCCTGGTATAACCGCTGATTAGCCACAAATTCAACTTGTCATTCCTTCCGCTCACGTTGCTGCCCGTAAACTTCAGCCCGTAGTTTACGCGGTTCAGGCTGGCATTGTACTCATTGATCCAAACATTAATATTTCTGTCAACAGGCTTAAAATAGGGGATGGGGAAGTAGAACCATCTTTCCTTGACGTCCACCAGGATATCGAGGGAATCATTAACCCAATTGGTGAAATCCACAGTAACGTCTATAAAAAGAGTGGTATTCATGAGATTCTGCCGCGATAGCTGAATGTCCCTGAGGATGTCTGAAATGGAATAGGACCGGCCTTTCTTGAGCAGGACTTCCCTTTCCACGATATAACGCTTGGTGATTCTGTTTCCGATCAGATGAACGTCCCGGATGGTGAGAAAGGATGTTTTGAGGATCTGATGATCTTCATAGGGTTTGTCCTCGTTTTCCTGGGCAGGTAACAATCGGGATAAACAAAGGAATACTACCAGCCAGAAGCCATATTTACACAAGCTCCTCATTACAACGTTGGTGTTGATTTTGTTTCGGTACCAAGAGGACTAAAATAGGATTTTATTAATAATCAGTGTAACTGGCCAGTAAAACACTTTTAGATACCCAGGTAATTCATCAGATGCTCAAGATTATTCTGAAGTTCGTTCCGATATAACTCTTCTCCATGGTAGTATTTGACATTATATTCGTGGCGCTGGAGTGTAGCTACAATATCGGACACCTCTAATTTATTGATGCGGATTGTGACCAGCAATAATTTGGTAACAGGGTCTACCCAGGTGTTCAGCTGAGTCAGGTAGGCGTCGTTGGATTCAATCATCCGGTTCAATTCACCTGTCGAAAAATCCTTTCTTTCCATTTCCAGCATTATCAATCCCCCTTGTTCTTCCGCACCGGTGAAAGTAGCCAACTGCCTGACCAATTCTGCCTCCACAATTACTCCCAATAATTCATATTCTTCATTGATGACAGGAACTACAGAAAGGTGCATGTCCCTCGCCACTTTAACGGCCAGCAGGAAATGGTCCTGGTCTCTTACAAATGGCTTGATGAACTGGCTATGGAGGGATTCAAGTATATTATCTTCATCGGCGTCCAGCAAGTCAGATTCACTGATGAGGCCGAGATATTTATCATCAAAAGCAACAGGAAGATGGGAAACGTGGAAGTCATTCATATTCTGCAAAGCCTTCGACACCTTGTCATGAAAATGAAGCTGGGGCACACTGTTCGAAATAAGTTGGCCTGCAAACATAAAAACGTCGTTTTAATATAGACGCAAATTAGCGTGCAACCGCTGCGGGCTCATTCAATTTAGTCAGGAACTGATGCAATATTTTGTTAAACTCATCTGGCACCTCCATCATGGGAGCATGCCCACATTTGTCAACAAAGTGCAGTTCACTGTTGGGTATCAGCCTTTGGAACTCACGGCCCACAAACGGCGGGGTAATTGTATCATTATTGCCCCATATTAATAACGTCGGTTGTTTGATTTCATTGAGTTCTTCCCCAAGATTATTCCTAATGGCACTTTTGGCCAGGGCGATGATCTTGACCGCTTTCAGGCGGTTATTAACAATTTCATACACTTCATCCACCAATTCCTTTGTGGCTATATTCGGGGCATAGAAGGTGAGTTCTGTCTTCTTCTTGATATACTCGTAGTCGCCCCTTTTAGGGTAGGAATCACCCATTCCGTTTTCAAATAAGCCCGAACTACCTGTTAGGATCAGGGACTTGATCCTTTCCGGATGCTTAAGGACATGGAGGAGGGCAACATGGCCGCCCAATGAATTTCCCAACAAGTGGATATTGCGGTAATCACGGTGCTCAATGAATTTATATACGAATTTCTCCAGTCCGCCAACAGAGGTGTGCAGCAGATCCAATTCAAGCAATGGCAACATTGGCACCACCACTTTATTGTGATTGCGGAAATAATCAATAAGGTCACTGAAATTGCTCAATGCTCCAAAGAGGCCATGCAGGAGAACTAATGTCTCACCCTGTCCTTCTTCAATAAACCTGAATTTCCCATCTAGTTTGATTTCATAACTCATCTACAACCGTTCAATTAATTGCTAAAATAATTTTTTTGCCCCAATTTCAGCACCGGTGGCTTACAAAGAAAAGGAAAAAAGTTTGAAATCAGGGATTAATACCCACCGTGACCAAATGTTTAACGCAAACATTTTAAAACACTTGTGCTGTTTGAATTGGAATTTCCTGCCGTATATTTTCAAAGTAATCCTGCAGGTCCTTGAACATATTTTTGAAAAAAGGAGCCACATTCCCCAGCCCCCCGATTACAGCAGGCCCAACCGGAGCAATCATCCTATAAACCCTTCCAGATTCCTTACTGTCTGCACTAATTAAGTGCATTTTGTCAGCATAGAACAGCAATACGCTGAACACTAAAGTATAAGTGGTTGCATAAAGAAGGGCTCCCGCCAATTTATTGATCCATCCCAGCATGGCGGTTTCAAATGCCACTTCTATGAATTCAGCCACCCACTGCACTATCAAAACCGAAACCACGAAAACAAGTATGAAAGAAATAAACGGCAACCATCTCCCATCCATATGGGCGCTGTGTTGGAGGTAAGCGGCTACGAATGAAGAAAACTTGATGGCAGCAACCAGGCCAATAAAAAATCCCAGAAAGGAAAAAATGGCAATTACCAAGCCCCGCCGCATGCCTTTTATGACCGCGACAACCAGCAGAATCAGATAAATTACGTCAATCCACATAATGAGATTCAAGAAGCATTGACAAATTCCAAGGGTTTGAACAGAGGCAGTTCCATGTTCAAAACAAAGCCGAATTATTTCGACAGCAATTCCTTTACTATTGCACCGATGGCTTTCCCGTCGGCCATGCCGGCTAATTGTTTTGTAGCAGAAGCCATCACCTTCCCCATGTCGGAAATTGAACCGGCTCCCAGTTCAGAAATGATCTGTGAAATCTTTTCTTTCAAAGCGCCCTGGTCCATTTGAGCGGGCAGGAATTCTTCGATCACATCAATTTCTTCTTTTTCCTTTTGTGCCAGGTCAGGGCGATTCTGCTTCTGATAAATATCGAGAGAATCCTTACGCTGCTTCACCAATTTTTGCAGTAGTTTAATTTCCCCTGCTTCATCTAATTTTCCTCCCGATCCCTCAGCAGTTTTCGCTAATATGATAGCAGCCTTGATGGCTCTCAGGGCTCTCAGTTTTTTTTCATCCCTGGCCAGCATGGCACTCTTCAACTGTTCATTTATTTCTTGCTCTAAAGACATACAAAATGAATTTATTGTTTTCCAATTGTTCCATTATGCAAACGGCAGTATTAATGAGGAGGAATAATGGCTAGGGTTTCTTGGCCAATGAGGATTGCTCTAGTATTTCCCGCGATTTCCTGTAAAAATCCACGGCGAATTTTTTCAGGTCTTCTGCCGGCTCCTTTTGATTCGTGGAGCGCTGGTAGGCATCTGCCATCGTGACCAGTGTCTGATAAAAAAAATCCCCCATCTCTTCCACCATCATTTCCTTGGTCCAGAGATCGATCCGCAGGGCCGATTTATCAGCTCCGTCCCAAAAGGCCAGCATCATGGCCTTTGCATCCTTCGGCAGAAGCGGGTCGGCCTCATCAGCCGTCCACTTTATCTGCTCTGGTATCTTGTTGTTGTCGAGCGTGACGTCAATTTTGATAGATGATTGCTTCATATATTACAAACGATAATGGACAAAGGTAAGCCGATTATGCCTTAGCCGTTTGCTGAATAATATCCCACATCTTATCGGCAACCTGATCCCAATCGAAATCCCGGGCCCGCTCCAGGCCTCTTCTAGTCAAATCATTCCTCAATTGCTCATCTTTATAAACCGTCATCATTTTATCGGCGATATCCTGGACATTTTCAGGATCCACAAATAACGCAGCCCCGCCAGTTGTTTCAGGAAAGCTGGCCCTTCGGGAACTGACCACGGGGACACCCGATTGCATGGCCTCCAGGAGGGGAAGGCCTATGCTTCCATAATAAGAAGGATAGATTAATGCATTAGCGGATCCCATAATCTGAGAATATTCTGTTGCCGCCACATAGCCCAATAATTTCACGTCATCCCTGTATTTATATGTTTCGATGGATTGCACAAATGCTCCCTGATCCCAGGCTACACGACCGGTGACCAATAACTGCATATTACTTTTTTGCCATTTCTTGAAAATGGAAAATGCTTTGAGCAGATGCCTGAGATTCTTGCGGGGATGAATAGGCCCAACACTCAGGAAATATTCTTTACCTCCGGAGTAATTTTCTTTGGTGTTCTGCTTTTCTTCCCAATCAAGAGGGTGGAATATCGGTGACGCTGCAAAAGATACGAGATTGAGTTTTTGCTGCGGGATTCCATATTTTCTGATCAACTCCTCTTTTGAAAATTCAGAACTGGTTACAATCTGACCGGCTTTCTTCAAACTGGATCCCGTATTTTTTTTTAAGAATCCCGCAATTGAAGCCGACATCATTCCGGAACCATGCAAGAAAGCCAGATCCTGAACAAGCAGGCATTGTGGTAATTGGGTTCTCATGGAACAAATTCCATCAGTCGAAACAAAGAGATCCGCTTTTATTTTCTTCAATACGGAAGGCATCTTATAATTATACCAATACTTCCAGAATAGTGTATGACGGGGAAAAACACCCGCTTCCAGTTTTGTGATATTGGGGGGAAATTGAAGGTTGGACTTAAGTGGTCCGCCGAATAGAAAAAAGAATTCATCCGCCGGATGCCGGGCCGCCATGCGGCTAAAAATTTCATAGTCGAAATTCCCAGAACTTTCCAGGCAGTCTGTTTGCAAAAACCGGGTGTTGATGGCGATCCTCATGCTGAATTCATTGTGGTACAAGGAGTTCCGGAACTACTATAAATTGTTGATAGTCAATGTATAATATTCAGTATATGGGAATAATAATCTTTTCAGAAAGTAGGCAAAGGTAAATACACCCGATTATACCGTAAAATCTGCAATTCTATTGCTTATGGCTGGTTAATAGGGTAATTTTACTTTAGAATTTTCAGTAATCCAACCTATCGTAAACTAAATCGTTACCTATGAGACTTAGAACTCTACGCATTTGCGTTGTGGTGTATGCTATTTTAAATTTAAACAAGCCAGTATATGCCCAATGTCCGGATGGCGGGGCGCCGCTTACCAGCAGTTATAGTACTGCTGAGCACATCAATTTCGGAGATGCTTCCAGTACTTACACATTCCCTCAATTCAACCCATCTTTAGGAACCCTTTTGAAAGTAGAAGTCAATGCTACCATTAATGGCCAGGCAGTGGACTATCTGGAGAATAACCTTAACACGGTAACTTCTTACACCGTGCAGATTGTACGCTATGATTCCATTTTCGGGCCCAGCGTCTCACCCCCGCTCAGTTCAAAATCTACCAAAGATTATGGCCCATTTTCATTGGGAGCGAGCGATAACCTGGGGATACCCAATTTTAATGGACCTGACTTCATTCAATTAGGACCAGACATTATTCCGAACAATAAGGTCTTGAACCAGAATATTACCGGCGCTGCAATGGCCCCGTATGTTGGAATAGGAAACGTTTCATTCAATTACAAGTCCGGCGCCAGGGCAGTCATTACGGGAAGCGCCAATAACACGAATACCATTGCCGCTTCTACCGACATTACCTTGTTGCTCACTTATGTTTATTGCCCAACTTCTATCCTGGCCATCAATAACCTTGATTTCGGGGTGCGCAAAGGTTCGGGCAGGACCGTGAAAATATTCTGGACAAAAGAGTCGGAGCAGACTCATCTGCAATATGATTTGCAAATGAGTACCGGTGGAAACGACTTCATATCCATAAATACTGTGGAAAGTCAGGTGCCCGAAGGTTCTGTCCCCGCAAGGTATGAATTCAGTTATACGGTCCCTGAGGGAATCTATGGAAATATCCAGTTCAGGTTAAAACAAACAGATCCTGCCGGAGCCGTGGATTATTCTCCTATCAGGTCCATTGAAATCGGGCGGAATGACACGAAAGGTATGGCACTATCGGTATTTCCTAACCCCGCCAGTCAGCATATCAATATCAAATTCGCTTCCATGCAAAATGGAACTTTAGTATTGGAATTGGTAAACAGTGTGGGACAGGTAATTGAAAGCTCCCGTGTGACCAGTAACACTGATTTATTAAATTGGAACCTAAGGAAGCAATACCAGCCCGGGATTTATTTTGTTAACATACGCAATGTATCATCTGGAGAACAATCAGTCGTTAAACTCCTGATCAGATAATTCAAGGATATGGCGCAATTTCCGGCTCAAAAGCAGGACCAGTCGGCTCCTGCTTTTTTCCTGCCTTTTAAGAAGTCATATAAAACTTTCGCTAATATTGGGCAGCATTAATTACTTTTGTAACTTATCAAATTGTGCATGGAATACAATACTACGAGAAACTACCTGATCATGAAGGAATATGGCAGACATATTCAGAAGATGATTGATTATGTAATTACCATTGAGGATCGCGAAAAGAGGCAGAAGAACGCCCAGGCCCTGATAGAGTTGATGGGTTTTTTGAACCCCCACCTGAAGAATGTGGAGGATTTCAGACATAAATTATGGGATCATCTTTTCCTGATATCCGATTTCAAATTGGATGTGGATAGTCCGTATCCTATTCCCACAAGGGAGACGCTGAAGCCAAGACCGACCGTTTTGCCTTATCCCAAGAGATATCCAAAATATTCTCACCTGGGCAAAAACCTCGAATTAGTCATTGACAAGGCCCTTAAGGAAGATCAGCCCGAAAAACGTGCCGGATTCGCCAATGCCATCGCTTATTATATGAAATTGGCCTATAACACCTGGCATAAGGAATTGGTGCATGATGATGGTATCCGGAGTGAATTGAACGCGATAACCAACGGGCAACTGGAATTCACGAACACTCCTTATGTAAAAGCATACCGCGAAAGGGATCGTGAAAGAGACAGCAGGTATCCGCGCAGTGCAGGCAATAAGAGCTACCAGCAGCGGGGCGGAAGGAATGACCGCAACGATCGCAGCGACCGCAATGACAGAAATGACAGAAATAATAAAGGCGGGAAACATTTTAAGAAGCGCTTTAAATAGGTGCTGGTTCCACCACCTGTTTTACATCGCCTGCAAGCCATGGATACAGGTTTCTCTGAACAGCTGCAAAATAATATAACCCCGAAGCACGTTGACGATGCCGGGGTTTTATATTTGTGCCCAGCAATCCCGGAAAATTATGCATTCATTTGAAGTCATTGGTGGTAAACGCCTCAAAGGAGAGATCATTCCCCAGGGCGCCAAGAACGAAGCGCTACAGGTTATCAGCGCAGTGCTGCTCACACCTGAAAAAATTACGATCACCAATATCCCCGATATCGTTGATGTGAACCTGCTCATCGAGTTGCTGGGTGAGATGGGCGTGCGTACAGAACGTCATGGCCCTCATACCTGTACTTTTCAGGCTGATGACGTGAACATTGACTACCTGCACAGTGAAAGTTACCGCAAAAAGAGTGGTCGCTTACGCGGCTCCGTTATGCTGGCCGGGCCTCTGCTGTCCCGATTCAGAAAGGCTTTTATTCCAAGGCCCGGAGGCGATAAAATTGGGAGGCGAAGGCTGGATACACATATCATCGGCTTTGAGAAATTGGGCGCCCGGTTCGTCTACCACCCTGAAGATGGTTTTTTTCACCTGGAAGCTCCCAACCTCAGGGGAACGAATATGCTATTGGACGAACCTTCAGTTACAGGAACCGCCAATATAATCATGGCCGCGGTGATGGCCAGGGGAAATACAAGTATTTACAATGCCGCTTGCGAGCCTTATGTGCAGCAGCTTTGTAAAATGTTGAACCGAATGGGAGCAAAAATCAACGGGATCGGCTCCAACCTCCTCAGTATTGAGGGCGTCGATTACCTGGGAGGCACCACGCACAGGATGCTTCCCGACATGATTGAGGTAGGCTCTTTTATCGGCCTTGCTGCCATGACCCGAAGTGATATAATCATCAAGAACGCGGGTATAGAAGAATTGGGTCAGATACCAGACAAATTCCGCCAATTGGGCATTGCCCTGCATTTTGATGCCGATGACATACATATTCCTGAACAGGAATTATATGAAATCCAGACCTTCCTGGACGGATCAGTATTGACCATTTATGATCATCCCTGGCCGGGGTTTACGCCTGATCTTTTGAGCATAATACTAGTAGTAGCCACACAGGCAAAAGGCTCCGTGCTGATACACCAGAAAATGTTTGAGAGCCGACTTTTTTTTGTTGACAAATTAATAGATATGGGTGCACAGATTATTCTCTGCGACCCACATCGTGCCGCAGTAATTGGCTTGGGGAGAGAACAGGCCCTGCGCGGAATTACCATGAGCAGCCCCGATATCAGGGCGGGAGTTTCATTGTTGATCGCAGCACTCAGCGCAGAAGGCAGGAGTGTGATTCAAAATATTGAACAGATCGACAGGGGATATCAATATATTGATACCCGTCTCCAAAAATTAGGAGCCCTAATTCAAAGGATCATTAACTGAAAAGGATGTATAAGGCAGACCAAGCGGGTCAGTTCAACTTACAATTGACCGAACAGGATCTCCTGCCGCAATTACTGTTTCTGTTTGAACTTTCTTCCCTTTCTTTGCAGGCATAATTTATGATTGGATGAATACAGAATCACCTCAAAAGATCATTGTAATAACCGCACCTTCCGGAGCTGGCAAAACCTCCATCGTGCACTGTCTGCTCAACAAATATCCTCAGTATCTCGGCTTTTCCATATCTGCCGCAACGAGACCCCCAAGACCCAGGGAAATCAATGGAAAGGACTATTATTTCATCAGCCCTGAAGAATTCAAAAATAAGATCCAGCAAGATGAATTTGTGGAATGGGAAATGGTTTATGAGGGAAAATATTATGGCACCCTGAAATCAGAATTGGAAAGAATTTGGAATTTGGGTAGGACGCCTTTACTGGATATAGATGTTCAGGGGGCGGTACACGTGCAGCAATATTTTCCTGCACAGACTCTGGCGATATTCATCCAACCACCATCTTTTGATGAATTGAAGAAAAGATTGCAATCCCGCGGCACGGAGACAGCCGAATCGCTCGCAGCTAGGATCAATAAGGCTTCTTACGAGCTCTCATTCAAAGACCAGTTCAGTCATATCATCGTAAATGAGCAACTTGAAAACGCCTGCAGAGAAGCCGAGGCGCTCATAACCCGGTATTTACACATAGTATAACCACTATTGCCCAGTGTCTGCAAATTGCTATTTTTGAATCTGTATGAACAATATCGACATTCTAAAGATCATTGGCATCGTATGCACCCTGTTGCTGGTAGGCTTTTTTTCAGGCATTGAAGTGGCATTCCTTTCAGCCAATAAGTTCTCTTTTGAATTGAAGAGGAAACAGGGATTCCGAAGCGGTAAGATCCTCACTCAATTACTGGATACTCCGGGTAAATACATTGGATCAACCCTGATTGGTCTTTGCATTGCCATCTCCGTATATGGACTCCTTGTTGGACAGGTCCTTTCTCCTATCTGGAATTGGATAGAGCTGCATCTTCCCGGGTCCCTGTCTCCCTATGTGAAATACGTGAGATTGATATTTGAGACCATTTTGGCCACTCTTATTATCTTATTCGTTCAGTTTTTTTTCAAGGCTTTATTCAGGGCCAAGAACGATTCAGTGCTTTCGTTTTTCGCGCAATTGGGTGTCCTCAATTTTTTTCACAAACTGTTCTATCCCGTAGCTTCCTTCTTTATAGGATTGGCGGAATGGATACTGAAATATTTGTTTAACATAAGGATCTACGAACAAAAAGACGCCATAAGCAGGGTTGATCTTGAATTATTCATTCAACAAAACAAAGAACAATCAGAAGATCACCAGGACCTGAATACAAAATTATTTGAAAATGCCCTGCTCCTGCCCCAGGTTAAGATTCGCCAATGCCTCGTGCCCCGCAAAGAAATTGAAGCGGTAGAAATCAATGAACCCATAGAGGAGGTCAGAAAAAAATTTGTGGAAACCAAATTGAGTAAACTGGTAGTATTTGAAAAAAATATTGACAATATCCAGGGTTACCTGCACCAATTGGATTTATTCAAGAACCCATCCGAAATCAAGCCCATTCTGCTACCCATACCTGCTGTACCCGAAAGCATGAACGCAACTGAATTGATCAATAAATTCAGCAGGGAAAGGAAGAGTATCGCCTGGGTGGTTGATGAATTCGGCGGCACCGCAGGTATCATTACCATGGAAGACCTGCTGGAAGAGATATTCGGCGAAATCAAGGATGAATATGACACGGAGGAATTTGTGGAAAAGCAAATCGCGGAAAATGAATATATCTTCTCAGGCCGGCTTGAATTGGACTATCTCAACCAAAAATATGATTTCAATTTCCCCGAATCTGAATCGGAAACTCTATCAGGTTATATCATCCATCATTACGAGACCATACCCAGGATCAAAGAAAGAATCATAGTGGACAATTATGAATTCGACATCATCAACGTTAGCGATACCAGAATTGAAATGGTTAAGGTCAGGATACTCAAATGAGGTTCCTGGCATCTCTCCTGGTTCTATCCATGCTTCTCATCCGTTATCCGTGCCGAGGATGGCTTTCACGTACCACCGGCAGCCAGCATGGAGGATGGTGCGTAACATGATTGTTCCATTGCCACGCGGTCAATAATACAAAAAATGATGGCCAAACTGATTCCCGAACCATTTGCTGCAGTCAGGCTCCTCTTTATAATTGCAAGCTTGCTGACGAGTCAACCAATATTGTCCCAGAACATATTGGTGAATGCCGATTCAGGTTCCCGCGGGCAACAGATGGCAAATGATGTTTATGAAGCGATGATGAAGGCATTCGGCAAGAATAAAATATTGCCTTCAGGGTACGAAGAACAGACCATTCTGGCCCTGTCTCATTTCCCCGAATTGAAAGACACTTATATTCAATTTCGCCTTCATCCTTCACATGCCACGCTAAGGACCCGTATTGACGCCTTCTCCCTTTTGAAGAGACGGGATCACCGGTATTATGTGATCACCATCAGTTCACGCACCATTGAAAAATTGAAGCTTATAATGTTTTCCCAAATGAGTTCCAACGCGCAAGTGGGCATATTGGGTCATGAGATCAGCCATGCGCTCGATTTTTCAAAAAAGAATTTCTGGCAATGCATTGTTTCAGGGACCCGGCACCTGTCACCGGAATTCGTGGACAGTCTTGAATTTCACACCGATCTGATATGTATCAAGCACGGCCTGGGAAGGGAATTGGAAGCCTGGAGCCGATTTGTGCGGACAAATATGAGGGTGAAAAACTGGCGTGGATCCGATTACGTCAATCAGCCCGGCCAGCAGCACGAGCGGTACATGAATCCCGACACCATAGAAAAAGTGATGGCGCAATCTGAGTGAGAAAAGGTTTTCGGATACCACACCTTTGGTTCCATCGCCATTGATTCAGTCTTTTGCCTGATCCATATTATCCACAATTATTCTAGACAAAGACTCGATAGCGTGCTCGTAATGATGACCACCCTGCAAATAGATGGTCTTATAATTTTTTATGCTGAGCTGTAGAATTGGAAATTCCTTTTCGTCATCTCCAAAAACCAACAGTATTGGCTCGGTGCTGATAGAGTTGATTGCACCTATCACACTTTCCCCGTTTTTGCTGCCACCACCCAGCATTTGCAAAAGATGCACTTCGAAGTCGGTATGCTCTGAAGGTGAGAGGAGGCAGATCCCCTGTACCTGCGATGCCAGCCTGGAGGAGCATCCCAGGTAGATGAAGGGTATAACGTCTGCCCCGAAAGAATAACCCAACATGATAATTTTTTTTCTACCCCATTGTTTCGCGTATTTGTTGATGACGGAACCCGCATCAATAGAGGCCTGTGCAGCAGTCTTCTGTTTCCAGAAATATTTGGAAGCATCCAAACTGAGTACAGGATAGCCTTTTTCAACCAGGGATGCGGTGAGTTCACGGGAAAATGCATTCCAACCTCCGTCACCCGTTATATAAAAGATCATGGGTTTGGAAGGATCGGCTTTTGAAGGCTGCGCGATAAGGGGCAGGGCAGAACCACCTGACTGAGCCCTTAATGCAGGCGGTCCAGCCACCAAAAAAAGAAACATAAAGTAGTTCAAGACTGCCTTCATGATTTCACAATTTTGGTTGCATTACTTTATTCAGCGCGGCGGGCAATTGCATTAGGTCAAAATCATTCTCATAAACCAGGTACTTGTTCAACCATCGCGTAGCATATTTTTCCTTGAATTCCCTAAGGCCCCTGTAATGCCTGAAACGTTTTATTTTTTCGAAGGCGAATTTTACGAGTTGTTCAGGTGCATTGCCCGGCTGCAGAATACCCGCCAATGGAACCATGCCGAGGTTCAAATGCCGCAGATCCTTCTGTTTCGTGTAATTGATGAGTTCTACAATCAATGCGTCCATGCAGCCACCCGGAGCGTCACCGGTCTTGCGGATCAGGTCATAGGTGCATTCGCCCGGAGCATAATCGGGAATAATATTCAGGAATGCCACTATATTTTCTTCATTGTCTTTGACCGCTATTATGTCATTGTTCCTGATGGATTCCATGTCAAATTTTCCCTGGGAAAATACCATTTCCTTCTTCTTATAATGATCCAGCCACTGGTCCGAAACTTTCCGGATTTCTTCAATCAAGCGGTTTTCCAGTGGAGCATGAAAAGTGGCGATGGTAAATCCTTTCTTTTGCAGGCTGTTCAAGGCATTGCGCAAGGATTTTTTCTCCCGACCTTCCAGGGAGAATCCTTCCACCTCCATGATGGCTTCCTGCCCGATCAATAATTTTTTCCTTCGAAGGCGGTCAAAATAATACATGCTCACTTCATCGACTCTGTAAAAGGCCGGTTTCAAGCCCATCTTGCGACATTGCTGCTCAAATTCCCTGATCACTCTCAATTTAAAAGATTGCGCGCAAACCGGTTCTTCCAGCACGATCGCAAAACCATTTGCAATGCGATAAGCAATAAACCCTTCGCAGGATTCTGCAAAATAAAAGAGCTTATCATCATTAATTTTAAAATAGTCAACAGCAGACGAACCATATTTTTCCACCAGAGATTTTGCTCTTTCCAAATAATTCAGTTCATGATCTTTGATCCGGATATATGGCCTGATAACCGTGTAAAAGAAGAATCCCCAGGCTCCGAATCCAAGCAACCGGATCGACACCAGGAATTCTCCTCCGAACCGCGTTAGTGGCTTCAATCCGTCGTCCAGAACCAGGAAGAAATTCCTGATAGTATGCAGCAGTGACTGCCGCCAACTGAAATCAATTCCAAAATGTTTTACATCTAAAAAATAGAAACCTATGAATCCGTAAACTATCACGGCAACAAAAATGGAGGCTGCTGTCACCATCCCCAGGTTTACCAGGCGGGGATTATTTTTCAGACGATATTGCCTGGCCGTGAAAATGAGAACCAGGGCCACTCCCGATGCAAATAGACCCTCCCGGAATTCGGGCTGGCGGGTAAAATGGCTAATTGCCGACAAGATAGAAAGCACCAGTGCAATCAACCAGGCGGTTCTTTGTCCTTTCAGCAGGAATGCTGCCGTCACTAAGAGAATCAGTCCCATGAATACAACCAGGAAACCCGAAGCATGGATCGACTCCACGGGCAAATAATTCTTGAGAAAAAGAAGTCTGTCATTGACCGGTTTGCGTATTAAAACGGAAAATATATTTATGATTCCCAAAGCGAAGATTAGTAGCGCGGGTGAAATCCTCAGTAGAATATTCCTGCCCTTCAGGGCAAAAGCGACGAGACCGGCAACCAAGGGCAGCCAAAATTCAAAAATGCGAAAGAGAATAGTGATTTCAACCGCGTGCAATGTATCGTAGCCGAGTAATGTCAGGGTATAGGTCAGGGATAATTCTACAGCTCCCATTCCGCGCATGAATGGCGAGATCACCAGGAAAATGGTGGCTACCACATAGCCTGCGCTGGCAGCGCTCATAGACAATAAAGATCCGCTTGCGCCCATTGCCATATAGACCTGGACGATTCCGCAAAGCTCAATGCCCAATGAAACGATGATGACCCATACGAAATTTCGCGTTCCTACATTGAATGAGAACAATTCTTCTAACTTGATGCTCCAGGATGGAAACAACCTGGTTATGAGCCGATACAATTTTCCCTTTTTCCGAAGGGACTGGATCGCGAGAATGAGGGCTGCCAGCAAAACGATCAGAACCAATGAGCCTTTGATGCTTGTTTGCAACAGGTTCCCTTTTCCACCCATGATGAACAATACAGGGACCGTTATGAGAAAAACAGTAAGTATTCCCACGAATGCATAGATTCCTGAGGCCTGAAAGATTTGCTTATGATGAGTGACGGCCTGGTTGAGGCTTTTGGGCCGGAATGAAAGGGAACTGATTCCGCCGGCCGGCAGGAAAACGCTGATAAAATTTCTCTTAAGGAATAATTCAGCGGCTACCCATAGGGGTATATACGAACCCACAGTTCTGAAACAAAAATAATACATGAGGGCCTGGAGGAATAGATAGACCACTGTCACACAAATTCCGGACATTACCCAGAATTGGTCTGCTTCCCGCAGTGCGGGCACCAGGGCTCTTAATTCACGATGTTGCTGCCTGAAAAAATAAACGGCAACGAGGATAAAAAGCAAGGCCAGGATTTCTTTCCAATGCAGTTTTTTTACAAGGGAAGAGAATTTGGAGGCAGAACTTAATTTCATGACTGGTCGGTCAGCTTGTTTTACACAACAAAGTAACCATGCCTTCGATCATTAAATTGTTAAGGTCAGTTAAGCCCCTGTTAAGAAGCGGAAAGAGCCGGCTAATCCATTAAATTCCAATGAGTTTTTTTAAGCTGGTTGAAATCCGGATCTTGTTTTGCAAGCTTGTGGCGCTGATCTAAGCAGAGGATAAAAGCTACTGATTCCTTCTATTGTCCTTGCTTACCACGCCAATTCTGCCCAGGATATTCCTACTCTTGCGAGCGTGCATAAACTGGTAGGTCAATGAATAGATAATGGGTAACATCAGCAGGGTCAGGATGGTGGCCGACACCAATCCGCCGATCACTACAATTGCCAGAGGCCGTTGCGACTCACTCCCAATACCATGTGAAAGAGCGGCAGGCATCAAACCGATAGCGGCCATCAAAGCTGTCATCACAACTGGCCGTACTCTCGACATCACCCCATTCAAAATGGCTTCGTGCAAAGGCATCCTTTCCTGCTCCAGGTTTTTTCTGAATACAGAAATCAGGATCACTCCGTTTTGGATACAAATCCCAAACAAAGCTATGAATCCGATACCGGCGGAAATGCTGAAATTCATGTCGGCGATATGAAGAGCGAGGATACCGCCGATCAAAGCGAAAGGAACATTTAAAATGATTAGGAATGCATCTTTCGCGTTTCCGAATGCTATGAACAATATCAGGAAGATTCCCAGCAGGCAAAGGGGCACCACTTTGTTGAGGGTCTTGGTGGCCCTGATCTGGTTTTCAAATTCTCCGTTCCAACTCAGTTTATATCCCTTCCCCAATCTAAGGGCATCATTAACCTTCGCTTGTGCCTCGGCAATAGTGCTTCCCAGGTCCCTGCCACGAACGGAAAATTTTACTGCTATATGTCGCATATTATTGTCGCGGAATATAAATGCGGGACCTGTCAGCGTGCGTATGCTTCCGATTTCATTGATGGGAACTTTTGTATTATCCTGTGTCGGGACCATTAGCCTTTCGATCTTCGCCTCGGTGTCCCTGAAGTCTTTCTGATACCTTATGCGAATATCGAATCTTTGTTCATTCCTATAGAGTACCGAGGCTGCCTTTCCACCAATGGCCATTTCAATCACCGCCTGCGCGTCGGCTGTATTCACGCCATAAAGGGCCATTTTCTTTTGATCCAGCTCTATCCGAAATTCCGGCTGACCCAGGTTCCTCAATATTCCAAGGTCTTCGATCCCATTCACATTCTTGATTGTAGCCTTAACCCTCTCGGCCAGGGAATCAAGGGCGTCGAAATCAGGTCCGAAGATTTTCACCGCTAAAGAAGCATTCACACCCGCCACCGCCTCTTCCACATTATCTCTGATGGGCTGGGAATAGTTGAATACGCATCCTGGAATTTTTTTCAATTGTCTGTCTATCGAATCAATCAGGGCTTCTTCTTCTACCCCCTGTCTCCACTCTGATTTTGGCTTCAGGTCCACCTGGATCTGCACATTGAAAAATCCCTTTGGATCGGTTCCATCATTGGTTCTGCCTATTTGCGAAAGTGTTTGATTCACCTCGGGGAACTTCCTGATAATCTGTATCATTTTGTTTGATATTTCCACGGCCTGCTGCAGGGAAGCGCTCATGGGCAACTCGCTCTCCACCCAAAGAGCGCCCTCATCCAATTGTGGCAGGAATTCTGTGCCAAGGAACCTGGCGGAAAAAAAACTGATCGCCATGATAACCAGGGCGGCGCCCAAACTTGCTCTGGGATATCTGTAAGTCCGGTTGAAAAGAAATCGTACGCCTCTCTCGAAGAATAAGACAACAGGATTGTGCTTTTCCCTCACATTTCTTTTCAATAACACGCTGGACAATGCGGGCACAAGCGTGAGTGTAAATATCAGGGCTCCCAGTAAGGCAAAGCCAAGAGTATATGCCAACGGAGAAAACATTTTGCCCTCCACTTTCTGAAAAGCGAAGATGGGAACCAGGCAGGTCAGGATAATCACTTTAGAAAAGAAAATGGATTTGCCCATTTCCGTGCCCACTTGTTTGAAAAGGCCCAGTTTGGCCAGCTTATTGAATTTTTCCATTCCCACTTCCCTTGCCTTATGGTCCAGGGCCACAAATAATCCTTCTACCATCACTACGGCGCCATCTATGATAATCCCGAAATCAACGGCACCCAGGGAAAGCAGGTTGGCCGTCATACCCTTCAGTCGCATGCAGATGAAGGCAAACAGAAGTGAGAGGGGTATAATGATGCTAACGGTGAGGGTAGTACGCCAATCAGCCATGAAAATCATCACCACCGCGGTCACCAGTATAACGCCTTCGATAAGGTTGTGTAGCACGGTATGCGTTGCGTAATTCATTAATACGGTACGATCGTAAAAAGTGTCGATCTTTACGTCGTCAGGCAATACATTCTCATTCAGATCCTTTACTTTTTCTTCCACGAGTTTCAGCACCTGTCCCGGATTTTCACCCTTACGCATCACCACAATCCCCTCTATCACGTCTTCGTTGTTGTCTCTGGAAACCTGTCCCAGCCTGGGTTTCCCTTCCTCCTTTACGGTGGCGACATTTTTCACCAATATGGGTACGCCGTTGAGCTTGGTGACTATGATATTCTCAATTTCCTGAATGCTGTTCAGCAGCCCGATTCCTCTAACCACATAGGCCTGCCCATTACGGACAATCACATCGCCTCCCACGTTCACATTACTCTTGGCAACGGCATTGTATACGTCCAGTGATGTAAGACCGTATTTGGAGAGATAGTTCGGGTTTACTCCAATCTCATAGCTTAATTCCTCTCCCCCAAAACTGTTGACATCCGCAACGCCGGAAACCGATTTAAACTGCCTGTCCAGAACCCATTGCTGAATGGTGTAGAGTTCCCGGATCGACTTCGTCTTGCTCCTGAGAGTATAGCGGTAAATTTCGCCTGTAGGTCCATAAGGAGGTTGCACTTCCGGTTTCACTCCCTCCGGCAAATCCGCATTACCCAGGCGACTCAATACCTGTTGGCGGGCGAAGGCGTCGTCCACTTCGTCTCCAAATATGATCCGGATATAACTGAGGCCAAAAGTGGAAGTGGAACGCAGGTTCACCTTTTTCTGAACCGAATTAAGCGCGGTTTCCAGGGGAATCGAAATGAACTTTTCCACTTCTTCCGCGCTCCTTCCCGGCCATTGAGCGATTATGATTATCTGAGTATTGGTTACGTCAGGAAAGGTTTCAATGGGCGTATTCTGGAAGCTGACAAATCCAATAACGGCCAACACAGCAGTGAGAAAGAAAACGAAATACCTGTGCCGCAACGAGAAATGGATGATGCGTTTGATTAATTTAACCATGGCCGTTTAATTTGGAGAGCGGGATGCAAATGGGTTTGAGTGACTCTTACTGGTTGTCTGTAAATTCATCGTAGATCATCAGTGCATTATGTGTGATCAATTTTTGCCCCGATTGAATGCCGCTGCTGATATAGGTTTTATCGCCCACGATTTTCAGGATACTGATCTCATTCACCTTCAGATCGCAGTTACTATTATAGGCTACCACGAAGGTTTTGCCGTTTTCTTCTACTACCGCTGAAGCAGGAATTGAGATGGCTTTTTTATTTTCCGTATTCGTGACCACAACATTGGCGAACATTTCAGGCTTCAGAGCCAGGTCGGGATTAGTCAACCTTACCCTAACGCGCAGCACCTTATTCGTGGGATCGAGCACCGTGCTGATCTTGTCGATCACCCCGGAATAGATTTTATCGGGAAAGGCCAGGGTGGATACTGTGGCAGCATAGCCTTCTTTTACCCTGGATATATCGGCCTCGAATACATTCGCCCAAATCCAAACATCCTTTAGGTTGGAAATTGTAAATAAATTGTCACTCATGTCCAGCCTGATAAAACTCCCCGCATTCACTTTCTTTTCAACAATAAATCCGCTGATGGGGGCCTTGACATAGTAAATACCACCGGGTTGGGTATTACCTCCACCATTGATCCTGATCAGCGATTCAATCTTATTTCTAAGCGCCTCTGCCTTTTCATAATTCCCTTTGGCTTCTTCATATTCCTTCTGGCTGCTGATTCCATTCTTGTAAAGCGATTCCGCATTGTCCATTTGTCTCTTTGCTATTTTCAGGTCGGCTTCTGCACTCGTCAGATCGTTATAATTGGCTGCCACGTCAGCGCTCCTAATCACGGCCAATACCTGGCCGGCGCTCACCTTATCACCAAAGGACACTTTCACCTCCAGCACTTGGCCGCTACTGTTAGGGAATACCTTCACTATCTTATTTTCATCAAAAGAAACCTCCCCGGACAAGTGCAATTCGTCGTTGATGGGTTCATAGCGGGCAGTATCAATCTTTACCATATTCTGCATGGTATCGCTCAGGCAAAATGGCTTCTTTTCTTCTTTTACCCCGGGTTTTGCCTTGCATCCCCATATTCCGGAAACGACAAGAACCAGGCAGACAGGCAATAGGCAATTTTTCATTATGGGGAAAATTGTATGATTATTTTACAGAATCCATCCCTGTTTCAAAATTCAATTCCTGTTTCGCAAGCTGCAGATTGAGCTGCTGTAAATGCAATTTCAATTGCGATTCTTTGTAGGCATCAAAAAAATCAATGAATTCCACCAGGCCGATCTGTCTTTGTGTATAGCTCTCCATCATATTTTTCAAAAGAATTTCATATTTATTGTAGAATTCTTGCTGCATCTGACTACTTTGATGCCGGATCATCATGAGTTTTTGGTAAGCGTTCTGAACCCGGTTCCTCAGTTGCAAATCCGTCTCCAGCAGATTTGTCTCTTCCTGTTTTATGGAAAATCCTGCTGACTTTATATTCCCCTGGTTACGGTTCCAGAGAGGCAAAGGGAGCGAGATACCCAATCCAACATAATAAGGGGTATAGTTGCTATTATGATCGTATTCGGGTCCCAACAAAACATCGGGCACTCTTAATGACTTCTGGTAAACGAGATTTTGTTGTTGAAATCTGAGCTGCTCTTTTTGCAGCAGGTAGAGCGGATTATGCTGTCTGGCCTGGTTGATCAGGCTGTCCATTGGCAAGATGGTTGAATCCATTCCGGTATCCATCACTAGCGGTTGTATGAATGCTTGAGTAGAATCGCCCAATAATGTTCTCAATTCCGCTTCCACGTCATTCAATTGTTTCTCATTCTCGGCCATGTCTTGCCGCAATGCCACTATGAGCGCCTGCACACGCAGAAATTCCTTTTGGGCGATATTGCCTGCCTGCAACTGTCTTTCCATGCCGGCCAGCAGGATATTGAGCTGTTCCATTTGCCTTGTAAACAGCTGATGGTTGCCATCCAATTCCGCTATGCTGTAAAAATCTGAGCGAAGTTGATACCTGAGATTCCTCAGCAGATCCATGAGCTGCAATCGGCTCAGGTTCGCCGTAGTGGTCGCCAGGTTGATCAATTTCCCTCTTTTACCTGCCGTCCTGATGAGCTGCTGAATCTGCACAAAAAACTGCCCATCGGGCTCACCTGTCAATTCATTTTTACCATGAGTGAACCACTTATGGTGCGTGTACACGTTCTGGTCAGTAACAAGCACTGGATTATCCCATAATTTCGCCTGACTGATCAGCGCCTCACCGGCATCAATATTATATCGCGCGGCCAGGAGCAATAGATTTTTCTGCAGGAATATCTTTTCAGCATCCTGCAGCGACAAAGACAGAGTATCCGATACCTGGGCTTCGCCCGAAATGACAATAGAAAGTATAATGAACAGTGAAGCGAACCTGAATTTCATTGTCCTTATTTGGGATTGAAAGGTTCGCAAAAATGATTCTAAGTCGGGTTAATCTCACGTTAACGGCTGTTAAGCGATCGTTAAGGATCCTTGTCAGCAAGCGTTTGCGGCATTCCGAATAAATGAGATTATAGCCAAGCGCTTTGCAAGTAACCTGGGGCAGGGAGATATATTCCTGATATAAGCAATTCCATACCGGATGGCGGTATGGCGCGAAATGAGTGATGACTAATTGCAGCTTTCTGAAATCATGCAGGCACCGCTTCCTGGTTCATGGATTCACAAAATGAGGCTTGGTCAGGCGGTCTGTGCCGGCACATTAAACCGGAATCCTACGCCGTGGATGGTTTCAAGATTTATGTCGGGATCGGCTTTGAAATGTTTGCGCAGTTTGGTGATGAATACATCCATGCTCCGGCCCAGGAAATAATCATCCTTACCCCATACATTCAGCAATACTTCTTCTCTTTTCAAAATATGATTCCGGTGTTCACAGAGAAATTTCAGTAGGTCCGCTTCTTTTTGCGTTAGGTTGGAGGAATTTCCCTTATCGTATATTTTGAGATCCGTGTAGGAAAATCGCAATTTGCCAATCACATATTCCTTCAAATCGTCGGAATGCAGTTTCCTGGTTCTGCGAAGGAATACTTCCATACGCAGGAGCAGCTCCTTCATGCTGAAGGGCTTCGTAATATAATCGTCTGCGCCGGTCTGAAAACCTTTCAATTTATCTTCTTCCAGAGATTTCGCCGTGAGGAAGAGGATCGGTACTATATCAGACTTTTGCCGGATTTTTTTCGCGACCGAGAACCCATCTTTAGAGGGCATCATGATATCCAGCAGGCAAATATCATATTCGTCATGTTGGAATTGCTGTATCGCCTGTTCTCCGTCGGGGCATAGCATTACCTGGTAACCTTCTTCTTCCAGGTTGTCTTTGATCACATAACCCAGCGACAGGTCGTCTTCCGCCAGCAATACTTTGGCTTTGGTAGATGGCATAATCAGGTTTTAATTTGGTATAACAATTCTAAATTCCGTGCCAATTCCAGGCACACTGCTTACCAGTATCCTTCCATGATGGGCGTCAACGATCTTTTTCACAAAATTCAGTCCCAGTCCAAATCCTTTCACATTATGTACGTCACCCGTAGGCACCCGGTAAAATTTCTGAAATATCCTCCTGTGATATCTTTTGTCTATTCCAATTCCATTGTCTCTGATCGCAATAAAACTCTCGGATCCCATCCGCCCGGCCTCTATGACAATATGGGGATGGGAAGAATATTTGATCCCATTCTCAATGAGGTTCACCACCGCGAGCTCAAGGTGTTCCCGGTCGGCGGTGATCGTTGATTTTTCGTCCTCCAGCTTCAGTTCCACCTTTACGTCTCTTTCTTCCATCAACGGTTGCAATTTACTGACTGCCTGATCAATGATCTCCCGCACAGCGAAGACCTGTTTGTCCACCGCCAGGTCCTTCTTTTCTGATACTGCCATATTGAGCAGTCTTTCCACTTGTTCCTGCAGATGCTTGGTTTCACTTTTTATGATGCCCGCATACCTAATCAGTCGATCCTGTTGTGAACTTATATTGGGCTGAGACAACACTTCTGACGCGATTTTCATAACAGCCAGAGGCGTCTTGAATTCATGAGTGAAATTGTTCACAAAATCCTTTTGCACTTCCACCAGGAATTTTTGTTTATAGAAGTAAAACATGCTTATCGCCAGCCCTATCAAAATCAGCATCAGGAATATGCTGCTTAGAATCCAGAAATTCATTTGCGACAAAATATACTTGCTCCGGTGCGGGAAATTCAGGAGGATATAATTGTATGGTTCGTGATAAACAGGCAGGTTGGAAACAGATTGCACCTCCCGGGAAGCTGGTGTTGGAATATAGCCTTCAAAATTGTATCGCTGTGCCCCACTGTCATAAATAGCCAGCTTGCAATCCGTGAGTACGTCAAAATCAACTAACTCATGCGTGAGGTAAAATACCAGGGTATCCTGGTTGAAAATATTATCCGCCTTTATCAGAAAGGTATTTGCATTAGGCTGGGAAATAAGCTGATGCAGGTGCACCGAGGGGCTATAGGAAATATCCGCGTCTTCATACAAACCCCTGATACTCTTGACTACATTGGTGTTAAATTGCTTTTTCTCCAGGTTGTAGATATGATTGAGCCAGTATAATTGTATGGCGATGATCATACCAATGATCACCGTCCCGGTCAGCACAACCCATTTTAGAGTGGTTGAACGCATGAAGACTTAATTCGTGAGACCATAATTACAAAATTGCCCTCAATTACTATTGCCACCTTTGTGCCTGCCCATTTTCATGTTAACTCTTAGTTAAGCTGGCTTCAGGCCAGTCATTGCAGCCTTCACCTTTCCTTAACACTGGTTAAATTCCGGTTAACCAGGCCCCAAAATTTGATACAGGCAGTCGAATTGCACAAATTGCAGGTAGAACACATGACCGGCCAACTCAAAATTATTTCAAATTAATTCACCTAGGTCGGTTAACGCTGAATGAAGGACTCCTTGTCCCTTAAAACAGGTAAGGATGTTCCTTCATTCTCTTTATAAAACTGAAAATATTGCACCGACCATGCATACCGATTACCAGGTTTTTCAAACCAATAATTCCTCGCGTTGGCGACGATTCAAGTGGACCACAAGGATATTCTTTTTCATTGCCTTTTTCTTAGTGGGAGTATTGGTGCTGGCGGTCATCAAGAACGTGAATCCTTCGCTTCCTCTATTGGAAGAAAAAGCCAGTGTATATGAAAAAATCCTTCAACCCAAGGCCGAGATCACTTTCGCACATAGCCGCAATAAAGCATACCAGGGTTTCAAAGATGTATTGGTTAACAGCAAACCCGCAGCGTCGCATGCCGGCGCCGGTAGCCAGACCAACCTGATAAGGGCCGCTTTCTATACACCCTGGAAGGCGGATGCAAAAAGTTCCTTGAGACAATTCGGAAACAAATGCAATACTATTATACCCGAATGGTTCTTTATCAATCCGCGCACTTATCAGTTGGATAACCGCTTGGATACCGCTTCCCTGCGTCTTATGAAGGAAAAGAATCTCCGCATCATCCCGATCATTTCAAATTTCCGTTCAGCATCAGATAGCGTGCGACAGGGATATTTTGATGCCGCAACCGCGCATGTGCTCCTAAATAACACGGCCATTCGGCAAAGGTTTATAAAATCCCTGGTTGATACTCTTAATAAATACGGGCTCCAGGGAGTGAATATTGATTTTGAGGAATTGAAGGAAAAAAATAATGAACATCTGGTGAAGTTCCAGAAAGAACTGTTCCGGGCCCTGCATCCTCAAAATAAATTGGTGACCATCGACATCAGTCCCAACAATGAAGACTATGACTATAAAGCATTAGCCGAATACAATGATTATATCGTGCTGATGGCCTATGACCAGCACTACGATGAAAGCGTTCCTGGACCTATATCAGACCAGAAATGGGTGGAAGCAGCGCTGGATCAAACTGCGAAGGAGGTCCCTTCAAGCAAGATCATTCTGGGAATGGCCGACTATGGTTATGACTGGAGCGACAGCGGGCGGGGCGAATCCATTTCTTACCAGGATGCGCTGGCGCTTGCCGAAAAATATAACGCGGTAATTGATTACGACAATGACAGCTACAATCTTCATTTCTCTTATGTGAATAAGGAATTTGACGAAGACCGCAACCTGAATGTGATGGTAAAGCACGAAGTATGGTTCACAGATGCCGGCACCATTTACAATAGTCTGCGCTTTAGCGACGAATACCGCACCGCTGGCACCGTCATCTGGCTCTTGGGAAGTGAGGATAAGAGGATCTGGAATTTTTATAATCGGGACCTGTCCAATGCAGCATTGCAACTATCTCCTTTTAATTATGCTTCCCTCCGCGAAGTGCCAACCAATCCGGATGATGTGGTATTTCAAGGTGAAGGTGAATTACTGGATATTCAGGCTTCTCCGCAAAATGGAGAGATAAAACTGGAAGTTGATACAGCGGAACAGATCATTTCTGAACAGACTTATGAACAACTTCCTTCTCCATTTGTCATCAGGAAATTCGGAGAGGATACCAGTGCCGCCAACCGCAAGATCATTCTCACATTTGACGATGGCCCCGACCCAAGATGGACACCCAAAGTGCTTGACATATTGGAGAAGGAACATATTCCAGCTACATTTTTTATTGTAGGCATCCAGGGCGAAAAAAATATTCCGATCCTTCGCAGAATTTATAAGGACGGATTCGAGATCGGCAATCACACATTCACCCACAGCAATATTGCAGACATGAGCGCTGACCGGGCCACTCTGGAAATGAAGCTGACCCGGCTCTTGATCGAATGTACAACCGGCCGGTCCACAATCCTGTTCCGGGCTCCATATAATGCCGACTCCGAACCCCGCACTTACCAGGAATTATTGCCCATCGCCCGCGGTAAAATGCACCATTATTATACGATTGGGGAATCAATTGATCCTATGGATTGGGAACCTGGCGTAAGCTCCGATTCCATTGTATCAAGGGTTGCGAGGATAGAAACAGAAAAATTGGGGAATATCATTTTGCTGCACGATGCAGGCGGCGATACCCGTCAGGCTACTATCGATGCACTACCCCGGATCATCAAACATTTCAAGGACAAGGGATACCATTTCACCACTGTTGCCGACCTGATTGGAAAAACTAAAGATGATGTAATGCCTGTTCTGCCCGATGGAAATGAAAAATGGCTGATCAAATTCAATTTCTTGATGGCAGAAGCTACCTATTGGGGCGGACAATTATTGTTTTCATTATTCCTGGTGGGCATTGCATTATCCATTGGAAGAATGATCTTGGTGGGTGTCCTCGCCTATTTGCAAAAACGAAAAGAAAAGAAACTAGCCATTTCAGGCATCGCCGGCCCCGTCTTGCCAACTCCCCTGGTCTCCGTGATCGTTCCTGCCTATAATGAAGAAGTAAATGCCGCGAGAACCATCAAGAGTTTGCTGGATCAGGATTACGAAAACCTGGAAATCATTTTCGTGGATGACGGTTCATCAGACCATACCCATCAGGTTGTTACCGAAGCATACGGACAGCATGAAAAACTAAGGGTTTATACGAAGAATAACGGCGGCAAGGCATCGGCGCTCAATTATGGGATCAATCTTTCGGATGCTGAATTTGTGGTATGTATTGATGCAGATACTCAACTGAGCCCTGATGCGGTTACTAGACTCATGAAAAGATTCAGGAACAAGTCCGTTGGAGCCGTAGCGGGTAATGTGAAAGTGGGTAATGAACTGAATCTGCTCACCCGTTGGCAAAGTATTGAATATATCACCTCGCAGAATTTTGACAGGCGTGCATTTGACCTGCTGAATTGCATTACAGTTGTTCCCGGCGCCATAGGTGCCTTTCGTAAGGAAGCCATCACAGCGGCCGGCCTCTTTACATCAGACACGCTTGCCGAAGATTGCGACCTCACCATCCGGCTACTACGCTGTGGCTACACCGTCAGCAATTGCCCCGAAGCGATTTCCTATACCGAAGCTCCCGAAACATTCAGGGGATTCATGAACCAACGTTTCCGCTGGAGCTTTGGAGTAATGCAATCATTCTGGAAACATCGCGATGCATGTTTCAATCCAAAATACAAGGCGCTGGGCATGGTGGCATTGCCCAATATTCTAATCTACCAGATGATTCTTCCGATTCTGTCTCCCCTTGCAGACCTTATCCTGTTGCTCAGTCTGGTGGCGGCGGGATTCCACATCGTGGATATTGGGCTGGGCGGAATATTGTTTTATTATGGCATATTCACGCTGGTTGACGTGGCTGGAGCAGCCGTGGCTTTCGCATTTGAAAACCAAAACCTGAACAAATTGTGGTGGATGATTCCGCAGCGACTGGTGTACAGGCAACTCATGTACTATGTTTTGATAAGGTCGGCCCGCAAGGCTATCAAGGGCGAATTACAGGGATGGGGGAAGCTGAACCGTAGCGGAAACGTTAAGCATCTTGTCATTTCACGATAAAAAAACGAGTATTTACTCAGAAGGATTAAATTTGCCCCCTCAAATACCAAGGATTGGATCAGGAATCAAACAGGAAATCATTTTTCAATCGCATTCGCGGAAAAGGCGGTAGTGAAGAAGGCGAGATGAGTTTTATAGATCATCTGGAAGCGCTTCGCTGGCATATTGTGCGTTCCCTATTGGCCGTCATCATTTTTGGCGTCGTGATATTCGTCAATATAGACTGGATATTCGAAAATATCATCATGGGACCAACGCAGGAGAATTTCGTGTCATACAAAGCTCTTTGTGCATTGGGTCATAAAATTGGCATAGGCTCCTCATTATGCCTGCCGCCCATTCATATGAAGATCCAGGTCACAACCGTGAGTGGGATTTTCATGTCGAGCATTTCCATTGGCGCCATGGGAGGCCTTATGGCAGCCTTCCCCTACCTCTGCTGGGAGATTTGGAGATTTGTGAAACCGGCCCTCAAACCTGGTGAACTAAAGCATACCAGGGGCATCATTTTCTGGATATCGTTTTTCTTCTTCCTGGGTGCCGCTTTCGGCTATTTCATGTTGGCCCCCTTTACCTTTAGTTTTCTTTACAATTATACAATGGGTACCCACCAGATATTGGAATACAAGCCCACTCTGTCAGATTATCTGGATTCCATTGTTGACATAACCTTCGGTGCCGGTGTAGCATTTGAACTTCCAATGGCATCATGGCTCCTGGCCAGGATGGGTCTACTCACTCCGGGATTTTTGAGAACCTACCGCAAATACGCTTATGTGGCTTTGCTGGTGATTGCAGCCGTTATTACGCCATCGCCCGATTGGGGTAGCCAGATGGTGGTATGTATTCCCCTGATCATGCTCTATGAACTCAGTGTGATCATTGCTGCAAGGGTTTACAGAAAACGCGAGAAAGCCTGGAAAGAATGGAGTTAGGATTGAATCTGAGATTAGCTTCTGACACCTGTTTCTGTTCATGTCGGAATCATTCTTCCCAAATCTTTTTTTTTAAAAAGGCTCAAAGTTCAGAATTTAATTGAAAGTCATTCTGATAAACGATCAAGGCTATTGACTACCTTTATAAGAGTTATTATTCCGGGCCGGATAACTCATTTTATGCAGACCATACATTCCCCATTCAATCTATTTCAGCCCATCGCCATTGGCTGCGATCACGCGGGATTCGACTATAAGGAAGAGATTGCGAAGCAGTTTCGCTCAAATGGGTTAACGGTAAAGGATTTTGGCACACATTCCAAAGACTCAGTTGACTATCCCGACTATGCCCATCCTTTGGCCATTGCTATCGAAGGAGGTGAAGCGGCTTTGGGGATCCTGCTCTGCGGGAGCGGCAATGGAGTGGCGATCACGGCCAATAAGCACCAGCATATCCGGGCCGCCATCTGCTGGAGCGTGAATGTGGCAAAACTCGCAAGGCTTCATAATGATTGCAATATCATCTGCATTCCGGCCCGATTCGTTTCACTGGATCTCGCAATTGAAATGATACTGAAATTCATACAGACTGAATTTGAAGGAGGACGCCACGCCACCCGCGTGAATAAAATTGCATGCGTCTGATTTTTATAGCAGGACCTTACCATTTATCAAAAGATTTTTTTGATCAAACTTATTTTCCGGTAAGTTTGAGGCAATCTATAAATTACCAAAATCATGAGAAGAATATTATTGCTGGTCATGCTGCTGGCTCCCTTTCTTGCAGAAGCTCAGAAAAAATCCAAACCAGAAACTTATGCAAAGAGTATTATGGCAGATGACATGAAAAAACATTTATATGTAATTGCCAGCGCAGAAATGGAAGGCCGGGAAACCGCTACCGAAGGCCAGCGCAAGGCTGCCAGCTATATCGAGAATCAATTCAAATCGCTTGGACTGTTGCCGGGTAACCATGGGAGTTATCAAATGAAATATCCTGTTTACAGAGATACGCTGCTGGGTGTTTCATTGGAAATCAATGGACACGAATTTGAACCTGGCAAAGATTATATTGCATCCCTCAATAGTAATCATACTTCCAGTTTCCGTTTTGGCGAAGTGGTCTTTGTGGGTTACGGGATCAGCGATTCCACCCGCGACGATTACAAAAATATAGATGCCCGGGGAAAGCTGGTCTTGGTAATCGCGGGCAACCCTCCAGGCAAATCAGCCGCGCCGCAAAACCGAAGGAGGTCTAATCCCTACACGAAGCAGGATGCCGCCATGCAACATGGCGCCGCCGCGATACTGCTCATTGATAGCCGGGTGAACCACATGGCCTCAATAGGGAATATGTACGTAAACGCCTACCCGAAGATTGTGAGACCCAATAGCTTTGTGATTTCTGAAAAAATTGCTGAGCAGATCATGGGTGCAGACTATGCGAAGGCCAAAGCAGCCGGCGCGGGTTCAGCCCCCATTGGCGGAGTTTACCCTGCTGAAGTGAAAATGGATTTCAGCAGGTCATTGATTAGTATGGAAAGCAGCAATGTTCTGGGATTGCTTGAAGGCACCGACCTGAAAGATGAATACGTGCTGATGACGGCCCATTACGATCATCTGGGCAAGAGAGATACGGTTATTTACTATGGCGCGGATGACGACGGCTCCGGAACCGTGAGCGTGCTTGAATTGGCTGAAGCTTTCAGTAAAGCGAAGGCGGCCGGCAAGGGTCCCAGGAGGAGCATATTATTCATGACTGTGAGTGGAGAAGAAAAAGGACTGTGGGGCTCTGAATATTATGCTAATCACCCGGTATTCCCGCTCGATAAAACCAGCGTTGACCTCAATATTGATATGGTGGGCCGGATTGACCCCAGTAGAAAAATCGGAGATTCCACAAACTATATCTATGTAGTGGGAGATGACAAGCTGAGTTCCGACCTGCGCGTTATCAGTGAAGCTGCAAATATGAAGAACCCCAAACTTGAACTGGATTACAAATTCAATGATCCGAATGATTCGGAATTCATTTATTATCGCAGCGACCACTATAATTTTGCCAGGAAAGGCGTGCCCATCATATTTTACTTTAGCGGACTTCACAGAGACTACCATCGCCCAACCGATACGCCCGATAAGATCAATTTTGATCTGATGCGCAAGAGGGCCCAGTTGGTATTTTACACCGCCTGGGATATGGCTAACCGTGATGCCATGCTGAAAAGAGACAAAGTCTTGGAGATTCCGCCTTCTATGCGTTAATTTTTTGTATATAAAAACCACCAGGTAATAAACAGTAAGTTTTTCTTTTTCACTAATTTGTAGTGAAAAATGGCAGACCAGATCAGCCCCGAGAACCCCCGCCCCGGCGAAACTGCCGGGGAACCTGCAAATAGGCCAGCATCTGATCCCGGTAAGACGCCTGATGTTCAGGAATCCGGGGCTTTTAAGGCTGCCAATGCCTTATTTGTAGCGGCTGCGCTCATATTTGTATGGTCTATTGTCGCCGTTATCACCAACCTGGCATATTCGCCCCAGGTAATGATGCTGAACCTGCTGGAATCGGGCATGCTGACTGTACTCGGTTTCCTATGCAGAAAAAAACCATTTACTTCCCTGATCATCGGACTCTTCCTTTTTATGGCCTTATGGGCCGTAACAGCGGCAATGGACAGTTCCAATATCTATAGCGGCATTATCATAAAAATTTTCGTAATTATTTATCTCGCACGCGCCTTGCCTTCAGCAAGAAGTTTTGAACGCAATAATTAAGAGAAATAAGCTACCTGGTGGAGGCTCATATCATCTGCATTGGGGGCGAAATTGACCTGCTTTATTATTAAAGTCCATTTCCAGATGACTTATTTTCCACAGTTATGGCTAACCGTTAGAATGCATTCTCTGAATATAAAAAAAACCTCCCGGCCAAAGCGAAAGATTTCCAGCTTGAACAAAATTATTTGTGAAGACTGATGAGGCCTACCAGCGCAGGATCCAGGCGAAGATCAGCGGAGCCACAATGGTGGCATCACTTTCCACGATATATTTTGGCGTTTTTATATCCAGTTTCCCCCATGTGATCTTTTCATTGGGCACTGCGCCGCTGTAAGAACCAAAGGAGGTGGTAGAATCTGAGATCTGGCAGAAATAACTCCAGAAAGGAACATCGTGCCACTCCAGGTCCTGATACATCATGGGTACCACGCAGATAGGAAAGTCCCCTGCTATGCCACCTCCGACCTGGAAGAATCCCACACCCTTGCCGCCGCTATTCTTGCGATACCAGTCAGATAGCCACACCATATATTCAATCCCGCTCTTCATGGTTGTTGGTTTGATTTCTCCCTTTATGACATAGGATGCAAAAATATTGCCCATGGTGCTGTCTTCCCAGCCACCCACTATTATCGGGAGGTTTTTTTCTGCCGCGGCGATCATCCAACTGTCTTTCGGGTCAATTTCATAGTCCTTTTCCATCACCTTGCTGAGCAGGAGCCGGTACATGAACTCATGAGGCAGGTAGCGCTCGCCTTTGGAATCGGCATCCTTCCATAGCTTCACGATATTGTGCTGGATTTTTCTGAATGCTTCTTCTTCCGGTATGCAGGTGTCTGTAACCCTGTTCAAACCCTTTTCCAGTAGTTCCCATTCCTGGGTGGGAGTCAGGTCCCGGTATTCCGGGATGCGCTTGTAATGAGAGTGGGCTACCAGGTTCATGATATCCTCCTCCAGGTTGGCGCCTGTACAGGAAATGATATGCACTTTGTCCTGCCTGATCATCTCTGCCAGGGAAACGCCCAACTCTCCGGTACTCATGGCACCGGCCAGGGTTATCATCATTTTTCCACCCTCATCCAAATGTGTTTCATAACCTTTTGCCGCGTCCATTAGAGCGGCGGCATTAAAATGACGATAATGATGCTCAATAAATTTTGATACAGGACCCCTGTTCATATTTCGATTGTTTTGATTCCCTGGTTCTTTATTGTTCGCACAAATTTAGGACTATTGAATAGATTTCTTCCGCAAACCTATCACATCCCCTTTATGCAAATTTTCATCTTATCTTTGCACTTGTAAAAGAATTGCAATGAAAAAGCAGTTTGTGACTCTGGCTCTAATTATGGTCCTCATTTTTATATGCGTGGATTCATATTCTCAATGCTCCATCTGCACCAGGACGGCCCAACAGATGGGTGAAAAACCTGCTAAAGGATTGAATTCAGGCATCGCCTATCTAATGCTTACGCCATTTGCAATCGCGGGTTTTGTAGGCTATCGCTGGTGGAAATCAAACCGCGACTAGCATCGATCCCATAATCGATTAATAATTCTAAGAGTTTTTGATTTTATGTTCCAGTGTTATTCTGCCCACAGAGGATATTCAGCACTATTTTCTTTTCTTTTTTGATTTCCTTACTTCCTTCACCGGCTTTCTTTTCTTCACAGTTTTCTTTGCAGTAGTCACTTTCCTTTTCTCCACCTTCTTCCCTTTCGGTTTTGCAGTTTTTGGTTTCTCTACTGGCGGCCGGCTATCCTTCCAGCCCCACAAATACATGCAGGCATAAGTGCGGTAAGGCGACCATTTTTGAGAAATTCGCAATAGGTCCTCCCTGAATTGTTTCCTGTCGCTGTCGTCCAGCCGGTATAAATGTTTCATGGCATTTTGAATACCCAGGTCATCAACCGCAAATATATCTTCCCGCCTGAGTGCGAACATCAATAGCATCTCCGAAGTCCATCTGCCTACGCCCTTTATTTGCGTGAAATGTCCGATGAGATCCTCATTACTCATGCTTTCCAATAAGTCGGACTCCAGGTCCTGTTCGGCCGCGAATCTCGCCACATTGTGAACATAGCGGGTTTTGGCATTTGACAATCCGATGAATCGCAGGGTTTCCAAAGGAGTGGCCAGGATCTGTTCGGGCGTTGGCTCCTGACCGTCATACAAGTCCAGGAAACGCTGACGGATAACCGCAGCTACCTTGGAGGATAGTTGCTGGCTCATGATGGAACAATAGAGGTAGAAATACAGGTTATCCCTTCTGACTAACTCGTAAGGTCCCTGTTCTTCAAGCAGTTTTTTCAGCTTTTTATCCTTGCTAAGATGTTCTTTATAATGCATAGGGATTGATATGGCGGCTTTGCAGGAGCCGGTTTACACAATTATTAGAATGGTATTGGAAATAATTTTTTACCCTTCATTCCTGAATTGAAACATGGCAATTTGTGATTTTCCTCAACTGAAATTCCAACTTACATTCCCATCCTTGTCGTCCTTGAGCATGATGCCGAGTTGTTGCAATTCATTCCTGATCTTGTCAGATGTGGCGAAATCCTTACGCGCCCTGGCTTCTTTTCGGATATGAATCAATAATTGCAAGACTCCATCCAGCCGGCCATTCTGATCGGGTCCGTCATCTTTCAATCCGAAAATATCTGCCAGGTAAACTTTGAATTGAGTTTGCAGTATTTGAAAAGTCGCCTTGCTGATGCTACCGAGGCGGATCTGCCCGCCTTTGAATGAATTGATAACCGGAGTCAACTCAAACATATTGGCAAGCACTTTCGCAGTATTGAAATCGTCGTTCATGAATTCATCAAATTCCGATACCAGCTTTAAAATCTTATTGTCAACCTCCTTGTCTTCCGCTTTCGCGGGCAGCCCATCCGACGATAATTTCAGTAAGACTTCAAAGGCTTCCAACAATCTTTTCAATCCTTTTTCGGCTGCCTGCAAAGCATCATTGCTGAAATCGAGAGTGCTCCTGTAATGCGTTTGCAATATGAAAAACCGGATGGTCATGGGAGTATATGCCTGCTCGAGGGCCGGATGATCTCCAGAAAAAAGCTCCGTCAGCCTGATCACATTATTATAACTCTTGCCCATTTTTTTCCCGTTGATGGTGATCATGTTATTATGCAACCAATAACGGGCCGGCACATGGTGATTGCATACCACGCTCTGCGCTATTTCGCATTCATGATGCGGAAACTGCAGATCCATTCCTCCGCCATGAATGTCAAACTGCTCACCGAGATATTTTGTACTCATGGCCGAACATTCGATATGCCAGCCAGGGAAACCTGCACCCCAGGGGCTTTCCCATCTCATGATATGCCCGGGTGGAGCTTTTTTCCACAAGGCAAAATCGGGCTTATTGCGTTTTTCTTCCTGGTTCTCCAGTGTTCTGGTGGTCTCCAGCATTTCTTCCAAAACCCTTCCACTGAGTATGCCATAGGGTGTGCCCTGTGGGCCAAAGTCATCATTATATTTGGCCACGTCAAAATAGACGGAACCATTCACTGTATAAGCATATCCATCCTGGATAATCTGTTCAATCATGCCGATTTGTTCGAGTATATGACCCGTTGCGGTAGGTTCAATGCTGGGCTCCAGATTATTGAATTGCCGCATTGCCCAATGAAAAAGGTTGCTGTATTTCTGAACCAATTCCATGGGTTCCAGTTTTTCAAGAACCGCCTTTTTCGAAATCTTATCTTCTGCTTCGCGACCTTCCTCCTCAAAATGGCCCGCATCCGTTATATTCCTCACATACCTCACCTGATAGCCCAGGTGCAGAAGGTAGCGGTAAATGATATCGAAAGTAATAAACGGACGCGCATGTCCAAGATGGCTTTCCCCACTTACAGTTGGTCCACATACATACATACCCACATGCCCGGGAGTGAGCGGCGTGAAAATTTCTTTTTGCCTTGTCAGTGAATTATAAACTTTCAGTTCAGTCATACCGGACCTATATAGATTATTAAATTCAATTGCAAATATATGGGAATGCCGCAGCAGCTAAAGGCCCTGGCCATCATTGTTCATGCATTTCACCGTGAAAAGAAGCCATTGGGAGTTCAGGGTAATCCGGCAGCCATTATTTTGTTTCCAGCAAGAGGTCGGCCACTACCGGATAATGGTCAGACAGTATCCTCGGAATCCGGTGCGCCTGTAATATGCTGAAACGGGGATCAGCAAAAATATAATCAATCCTCAAAGTGGGTAGTCTTCGCATGATGCCGGAAGAGAAACTGTAATAGGTTCTGCCGAAGCCAAGACCCCTGGCAATGAAACTGTCCTTCTTATCACCCTTCACCTTATAATAAGAATAAGAATTAGGAACATCATTCAGGTCGCCGCAAAACACTTCGGGATAGGGGCTCATATCGAGTTTGGCCCTGATGAAATCAGCCTGGGCTCCCCTTCGTTTGAAAGCATCCCGCATTTTTCGGAAGATATTCCTGGAAGCTCTCAATGAAGCAGAATCCTGGTTCTTAATCCTCGACAGGTCATTATAGTCTTTGCGAAGGAAGCCGAATGACTGAAGATGTCCTGTATATATCCGTAGTGTATCCTTATTATGTAGAACATTAACATAAATCAGGCTTTCCACTCCATCACCCAGCGCTTTTGCGAGACTGATCTTGCCCGAATCGATGATTGGAAACCGGGAAAATATTACTGTGCCGCTGTGATACACTTTCACCCTTGTCCAGTCATTTGAAAAATAATGATATGCATAGCCCATATTCCTTGTGAAATACCCGATATTATCCGCGTATTTCCCATCATCCGCTGTATAAAATTCCTGGAAGCAAATGATATCAGGATTCTGTTCCTTGATCAGGTCCAGCATTTTCTGTTCATTCGGATGAATACCGGTATCAAAACTTTCTGAAAAAGGTTTTATAAACCTCCTCACGTTCCAGGTCATGACCCTCACCGCATTGGGGGATTTTTCTATCCTAAATTCATGTTGGAGATTAAACGCGAAGATGGATGAGATACTTTTCCAACCGAGTACCAGGGCAAGCAGGGACAGCAGGGACCATTTGGGTTTGATGAAAAGCCAAAGAATCAAGAACGCCAACAGCAGGAATAGCAGGTAAGGAAATATCAGGCCCATGAATCCGAAAAACCACCAGGTGGAGGGGTTGAGGTAGGGACTGAGGCAGCCCGTAAGGAAAAAAACAAGCACGATACTATTCGCTACAATCAGGAATCGCTTGGTGAATTTTCGGAAAGATCCAGGCATGAAGTAAAGTTACAAATCTTCGTCGGCTGCACGCCGCAGAAAATCCTGTTCTTCTTCTGAAAGAAAAGGGAATCCTCCTACACGTTTGATCTTTTCCAGCAATTCATCCACCCTGTCCTGGGTAAGATTCGGCGTTTTCTTGAATGGTTGTTTTCCGTGGGTATTGTAGAACACTTCCTTTTTTAATGACCTGGGCCTCGGGGTTTTACCGGGCGTGAAAAGATTGAAAAACCAATCGTACGCAGTATGCATCCATTCTCCCCAGTCCCTTCCTTTCTGAAGACGATTCACATAGAGAAATCCCATTCCCGCGCCGGCCAGGTGTGCCAGATATGCGGGCGCATATCCTGCAGCGATACCCGCAAAATTAATTAGGAAGTAAATGAGCGTGAGAATCCACAATGGAATACCTCCATTGATCATGGGAAATATCCTGTAACCGGGAGACAACATGGTGGCCCCAACCGCCAAAGCCATTACCGATGCATTGGCGCCTGTGAAACTCATTTGTGAAGCTTTTGCGGCAAATGGCGGTACCAGATTACTGCAAAGCAGGAAGACAACCGCACCGGCAAGACCTCCATACAAATAAAGCGGCGCGACCTTCCGGTTGCCTGCAAGATCCTGGAGTATATAACCAAAAGCCCATAGCCAGAGCATATTGGCAATTAGTCCCCAAATTTCGATATGCGAGAACATGAACGTAACAAATGTCCATGGCCTGGTCACCAATTTACCCAAATCTGCTGGCAGCGTAAACCAATCAACCACCTGGGCCTTGTATTCTGCCAGCGGGATACCTGAAAACTGATAAATGAATCGGATGAAGAAAAGTCCCGCGGTGATTATAACATTCAGTATGATGAGCTTTGCCAGCGCATCATTGTCAGACCCAAAGAAGGTCTTATTGCCTCGTTTTTGTTCCAGCACACTCATGCGGGATTGCGGATTTTAATATAATTCCAGCGGTCAATGCAAATTTACTAATAAAACGTTTTGCGGTTCGATTTGTTCCAGATCCAAACCAGGAGCAGACCTGTGAGGGCTCCTCCCAGGTGGGCGAAATGGGCCACATTGTCGCCGGGTCTGCTGGCAACTCCTCCGAACAAGTCGAAAGCCATTAATCCGATCACCGCCCATTTGGCTTTGATGGGTATGGGAATCGGAAATATGATCAACAAATTATTGGGGAAAAGATAGCCGAATGCCGCGAAAACACCCATGATCGCGCCGGAAGCTCCTACCGACATGGCCCTCGGGTTGAAAAGGAGCTCACAAATCCCTGCCACCACTCCGCAGATCAGGTAAAAAATGATGAACCGCTTGGGGCCCCAAAAATTTTCCAACTGAGTGCCAAACATCCACAAAGCAAACATGTTGAATATAAGATGGAACCACCCGGCATGGGCGAACATATAGGTGATCAGCTGATAGGGTTTGAATCCATATCCGAAGGGGAACAGCGCAATTTTTTCGGTGATGCCCAGCGAAGAATCCAGGGTATACTGGGCCAGGAATACCAGGGTATTAATGATGAGAAGGTTCTTGATAACCAAAGGCAAGGTCTGAAAATTGCGCGATCGAAACTCTGTCATGTTCTTAAATAATTAAGTCCTGCGAAAATAGCACATGTCCATTAGTAAAAAGGTTAAATTCTTTTCAACTTCAATTGCACCACATTTTCGATATGGAGTGTATGAGGGAACATGTCCACCGGCTGGATTCCGGTCACTTCATATTTCTCACCAAGCAGGCTGAGGTCACGGGCCTGAGTAGCCGGATTACAACTCACATATACTATGGTCCGGGCTTCCATATCCAAAATTTTTCTGACCAATATCTCGTGCATGCCGGCCCTGGGTGGATCGGTAATGATCACGTCGGGTTTGCCGTGCTCTAAAAAGAAATCGTCTGTGCATACCTGAATCACATCCCCGCAAAAAAATTCAGTATGAGCAATTCCATTATGCGAGGCATTTTCTTTCGCGTCGTTGACTGCTTCCGCAATTCTCTCCACTCCGATGATCTTTTTTGCGTCACCACTTACAAAAATACCGACGCTTCCTGTGCCACAATAAAGGTCATATACAATTTCTTTCCCGCTAAGCTCCGCGAAATCCCTGGTTACACGGTATAAGATTTCTCCCTGTCTGGTATTGGTTTGAAAAAATGATTTGGGTCCTATCTTAAATTGAAATGCCCCAAGCTTTTCCACGACATAGCCCCGGCCATAATAAATGCGGGGCTCAAGGTCATTCAGGCTGTCATTTCTCTTATTGTTGATGGTGTAGAGAAGGGTAGTAATGGAAGGGAACCCTTGAAGCAAATGATCCAGCAGGGGCCTCAGGCTTTCATCTTCATAGGCCAAAACTATATTCACCATAATTTCCCCCGTAGTACAAATGCGAATTTGCATTGTTCGGAGACAACCTTCATGCGCGCGTATGTCATAAAAAGGAATCCCGTGCTGAATGGCGAATGCCTTCACGGCTTTTCGGATCTGGTTGGTAGGCTCTTCCTGCAGCCAGCAGGTATCTATATCCACAATCTTATCAAAAAATCCTTTGGCATGAAATCCGGCAACAGGCGTTTCTACATTGATCCCTGAAACTCCCAATTCTTCGCGAGGCAGGAAGCGCCTCGTGCCGAATGTATATTCCATTTTATTCCGGTAATGCGTGTGGTTGTCGGCTCCCAGAATTTTACTCACGGGAGGTAGCGCCAGCTTGCTAATTCGCTGCAGGTTATCTTCAACCTGCTGTTGCTTGTATTGCAATTGCTTTTCATATGGGAGCATCTGCCATTGACACCCGCCGCAAATTCCAAAGTGACTGCAAAAGGGTTGCACCCGGTCATCTGAATATTTCCTGATATTTATGGCGAATCCTTCGGCCCAGTCTTTTTTGCTCTTGCTCAATTTCACATCTACCACATCACCCGGAACGGCGTTTTCAATAAACACAACCTTTCCTTCCACCCTCGCCAGGGATCTTCCTTCGGCCGCGTATGCAGTGACTGGCACATTTTCAAGAATAATATTTTCCGCTCTCTTCTTCATGGGCGTCAAAATTATGAAAAGCATGGGGCACCACTCCATGTTGAATAATATAATATTTCCTTCTGCGTTACAGGATCAAGTTGAACGCATTGGGCTTTTATTAACGCTGTCAACAGTCCCGGCCCTTCTCTCTTTTAAACTCTTTATCATAGATTTGCTCTATAAATCAAACAGATGAAAATCCGGATACTCTCTGTTTTTCTCATGATGACTGCCTCGGCGGCGGTGGCACAGGGCGGTTATGATATAAATATTACCCTCCGGCCTTTTTCGAGCGGCTGGCTCTATCTCGGCCATCATTTTGGAAACAAGCAATACCTTATTGATTCTGCCCGTCTCAGTAGTAATTGCGAAGCCCATTTTAGCGGCAAGGAAAGATTGCAGGGGGGCGTTTACCTGGTGGTGTTCCCTAAGAAAAATGGCTGGTTCGAGATCCTCATGGACAAGCAGCAGCATTTCAGTGTCATGGCAGATACGAGTGACCTGCTAGGGAAAATGCAGTTCACCAATTCATTCGACAATCAACAGTTCAAGGCCTATCAAAGATATATCCAGGATAAGGGTAAGACGATCACCCAACTTCAAAGCCAATTAAAAGACGCCAAATCAAGGGTGGATTCGGCGGTCATCAACGGGCAACTCGCCAATTATAATAAGGAGATCCAGACCTACCGTACAAATTTCATGAAGGCTAACCCCAATAGCCTCCTCACTGCCATTTTCAAGGTGTTGCAGGAGCCAAAAGTTCCGCCGGCCGAACAACAGCCGGGTGGCAGGTACGATTCTGTGTTTGCCTTTCAATATTATAAGCAACACTATTGGGACGGAGTTTCATTCACTGACGAAAGGCTGGTACGCACACCTGTGCTGGAACCCAAACTGCAGAGATATTTTGATCATGTGGTTCCTCAGCATCCTGATTCACTCATCAGGGAAGCGAACCGCATCCTGGATGCCGCTTCGTCAAATAAGGAAACATTTAAGTATTATTTATCCACGCTCACCGACAAATATGTCAATCCCACTTATATGGGACAGGACGCCGTGTTTGTAAATCTCTTTGAAAGATATTATGCACCGGGGAAGGCGGATTATTTCATGAGTGAAAAATACCGGAAATTCATTTTCGACAGGGCCTATAATCTCATGGCAAATCTGATTGGCGAGAAGGCCGCCAATATTGAACTTACGGATACAGCGGGTCGGTCGGTGCCCTTGTACAGTGTTACCGGAAACTATATTGTGATCTGCTTTTGGGATCCTACCTGCAGCCATTGCCAGGTGGAGGTTCCCAAGCTCGATTCAATTTTTCAAAACAAGTGGAAAGAGGAAGGAGTGCGCTTATACGGAGTGATGGTTGATGGTGGAAAGGACAACTGGCTGAAATTCATTCGTGAGCACAATTTGAAGGATTGGATACACGTTTACCAGACCCAGGCCGCCAGGGACGCGGAATACGCGGCAGGAAGGCCCAGCTACAAACAACTATTCGACGTGTACCAGACACCCATGCTTTACCTGCTTGATGCCAATAAAAATATTATCGCGAAGAAGCTGAACTTCGAACAACTGGATGATTTCTTACAGGTTAAAATGAAAATTGGAAAGTCAACCAACTAACTACATTCATTAATCTATGCATAAACTCCTGATCCTATTGTGTGGTGTAGCGCTGGGGTGCACCGTGAGATCACAAACCCTGTTTACTTACGGCGCTCAAAAAGTGGATAAAAAAGAATTCGAAAGAGCTTTTTCCAAGAACAATCCATCCAACGAACTCAAAAAAGAGTCAATTCAGGAATACCTGAATCTTTTCATCAATTTCAAATTAAAAGTGCAGGCTGCCAGGGACCTGAAACTGGACACTCTTTCCAACCAGAAAGCCGACCTGCTCAATTTCCGGAGGCAGATCGAATCCGGGTTCATGACGGAGGAAAAGACTATCAATGGCCTCGTAAAAGAAGCATTTGAAAGAAGTCAGAAAGACCTGCATATCGCCCATATCTTTATCCCATTTGACCCCGGCTTTATCAGCAATCCGGCCGCCAACTATATGGCCAATCAACAAGCCGACAGTTCGAAGGCTTATCAGGCCATTCATAAGGCTTTCGACGAGTTGAAGGCGGGAGCCGATTTTGGCGCCGTGGCCCGGAAATATTCTCTCGATCCTGCTGTTAAGTCTGATAAGGGTGATATTGGCTTTATCACGGTTTTTTCGCTACCCTACGAACTGGAAAATATCGCATATAGCTTACCGGTAGGAGGATTTTCGGTCCCATACAGGAGCAGGTCGGGCTACCACATCATCAAAAAAATAGAGGAGAGGCCCGCATTTGGCAAAATGAAGGCCGCACAAATACTGTTGACATTCACACCCAATTCAGGGCCGGAAGAAAAACAGCAACTGAAAAAACTGGCTGATTCCCTGTATGGAGCCCTGCAAAAAGGCAGTGCTTTTGACGCGTTGGCCAGGCAATTCAGTACTGACAGAACCGGCTACCTGACCGGAGGAGTTATGCCGGATTTTGGCATCGGCCGATATGAAAGGGAATTCGAAGATTGCGCGTTTGGCTTACAGCATGATGGCGATATCAATAAGCCGATAGAGACTGCTTTTGGTATCCATATCATCAAGAGGCTGGGCAGTGTACCTGCTTCCTCCGATCCTTCCAAGGCCAAAGCCCTGTTCAGGGATGAAGTGATGCAGGACAGCCGTATGCAGGTAGCCAATCATTTATTCGACCTGGAGGTCTTGAAGATGATTGGTTACAAGAAGTTGCCTCTTGATGAAAAGGCTCTATGGCAGGCGACCGATAGTTTTATCCTCAGGAATAGTGTAGTGCCCGTGAAGAATATTAACGGCAACACCGTCCTGTTTTCATTTGCAAAATCGAACAAAAAAGCCGCCGATTGGTTTCCTTATGCGAGAACAATCAAGACTACATCGCCGGAATTCGCGAAGCTCTCATTTAGGGAATTGCTGGATAAATTCGCCATTGAAACCGGGCGTGAATATTATCGAAATCACCTGGAAGATTATAACGCTGAATTCCGCGCCCAACTCAACGAATTCAGAGAAGGAAATTTATTGTTTGAAGTAATGGAAAGGCAGGTGTGGAGCAAGGCGGCGGCAGACAGTTCAGGACTTCGCACCTATTATAACAGGAATAGGTATAAATATCAATGGGGGCCGAGTGCCGATGCAATTTTCTTCACCACCAGCGACCGGGAAACGGCGACCGAGGTAATGAAAAATATTAATGGTATCACGGAACGCTGGCGCATTCAGTCGGATCTTTCCAATGGCAAAGTGATAGCCGATTCCGGGCGATTCGAGTTGTCCCAAATTCCCCTGGCAAAAAATCAGGAGATGAATGCCGGAGCAATGAGCCCCCTGATTGTGAATGACCAGGACAGCACGGCCACGTTTGTGTATGTTATCAAAACTTATTCAGATCCTGCGAGGCGCAGTTTTGAAGAAGCGAGAGGATTGGTGATCAATGACTATCAGTCAGAGTTGGAAAAGAAATGGATTGCCACACTGAAACGGAAATATCCGGTCAAAATAAATCAAGCGGTTTATCAATCAATGATTCAAAAATAAAGGAGTGCAGGAAACCCTTTCATAATTGCTTCACCACTTCATAAATCATCCTGGATTTGCCCAAAGTGTAATAGTGTAATACCGGCACGCCTGATTTTTTCAGCTCCTTTGATTGCTGGGTAAGCCATTCTATACCCACCAATTCAACATCAGCGTCTGTCTTGCACTTAATGATTTCATTGCTCAGGTCTGCCGGAATATCCACATGAAAAGTCCGCGGTATCAGGCCCACCTGTTTTTTGGAGGAAATAGGCTTCAGTCCGGGTATGATGGGCACATTGATACCAGCCGCCCTGCAAGCCTTCACATAGTCGAAATATTTCGCATTATCGAAGAACATCTGTGTTACCACATATTCCGCTCCCGCGTCCACTTTCGCCTTGAGATAACGCAGATCAGTAGCCAGGTTGGGAGCCTCGAAATGTTTTTCGGGATAGCCTGCCACGCCCATGCAAAAATCGGTGCGGAATCCATTCCGGATATCGTCTTCAATATAAATGCCGTTGTTCAGATCAACTACCTGTTTCAGTAGATCGAGTGCGTATTGGTTACCATCCGGTTCGGCTTCAAAAAAGGTTTCGTTTCTGGCCGCGTCACCTCGCAATACCAACACATTGTCAATCCCGAGAAAATGCAAATCAATTAGCGCGTCTTCCGTTTCTCTCTTGGTGAATCCGCCGCAAATCAAATGTGGTACGGCATCCACTTTATAGTGATTCATGATGGCCGCGCAAATCCCCACTGTTCCCGGCCGCTTTCTAACCTCCACTTTGTCGAATGTGCCATCGGCTTTCTTCTTAAATGTATGTTCGGCGCGGTGATAGGTAACATTTATAAAACTCGGCTTGAATTCCATTAAAGGATCCAGGTGATCGTAAATGGAATTGATGGTTTTCCCTTTCAGGGGCGGCAATATTTCGAAAGAAACCAGTATGTCCTTTGCGTTTTTCAGATGCTCTGTTACTTTCATTCTGCTATTAGGTGTAGAATCTCAAAATTATCTGCAAACATAATTCAAAGCGTGCATACCAAAAATAGCTGTTAAACTACGACAGGAGGTGAATGGAATAGCCCTTAACCTGTATTTTTGCAGAAATCATTCTGAATTGAATTTAACCATCCATACTGCAAACCTCGTAAAGCGCTATCGGAATCGCACCGTAGTGAACAAGGTATCCATAAAAGTAGGCCAGGGAGAGATCGTAGGTTTGCTGGGACCCAACGGGGCAGGCAAAACGACAACCTTTTACATGGTCGTGGGCCTGATAAAGCCGGATGAAGGAGAAGTGTTCCTGAATGATCTGAATATCACGAAATTACCCATGTATAAACGGGCGCAGATGGGAATTGGATACCTGCCACAGGAGGCTTCGGTATTCCGTAAGCTTAGTGTTGAAGACAATATAGCGGCGGTCCTGGAAATGACAAAGCTTAGCCATTCGGAGCAAAGAAATAAACTGGAGGAATTGCTGGACGAATTTGGGCTGCGGCAAGTTCGCAGAAACAATGGAGATTCTCTCAGTGGCGGCGAAAGAAGAAGAACAGAAATCGCCCGGGCCCTTGCAGTGGATCCAAAATTCATCCTGCTGGACGAACCTTTCGCAGGCGTTGATCCAATCGCGGTAGAAGACATACAGGCGGTAGTAGCGAGGCTTAAATACAAGAATATTGGCATACTCATTACCGATCATAATGTGAATGAAACACTTTCCATATGCGACAGGGCCTACCTGCTGATTGAAGGAAAGATTTTCATGCACGGCACCGCAGAAGAACTCGCCGAGGATGAACGCGTGAGAAGACTATACCTGGGCAGAAATTTTGAATTGAAACGTAAGGACTATTTGTATGAAGAAGCCAGAAACAAGGACCTTTGATACCTTCCCAATTAATCCGGCATCAAAAATGGCATATTCCATGCATCCGGCCGAAGGGATTTTATCACCGCAAAGAGTTATAGACAAAGATGGCGTTTAAAGAAGATCAATTTACAGTTTCAGATGAATACTCAATTTATCTTAGAAAAGCATTAAGACATATTAAAGACCATCCTATGAATATTGCAAAAGACTATTCCTCCCCGCTTCAAACCAATTCCATTTAGAATTATTAACTATTTTCCGGCACAGGGATGTTATTTTGTCCACGATCAAATCTGAAGAATAAATGGACTCCCCCAACTGCGCGTTGTTCATAGATACTCCATCGGAATAGAGTCAATTAAGTGCCAATACTGTCTCATTTAGCCTAAATTAAGTATTTTGCTAATGTAGTATGAAGATATTGAGCCCTGCTATATCCCAATTGGCCCGGATGCGTTCGTGGCGCATAGAGGCCTGGATGCAAAACCCCATTGCTTCACAGCGGGAAGTATTGCAGGATCTGGTCACTTCCGCCCAATACACAGAATTTGGACGGAAATATCAATTCAGTTCCCTTTTTTCCACCAGGGAATTCAAACAGGCCATACCCATTCACGAGTATGAAGATCTGAAGCCTTATATTCAAAGGATGATGGAGGGAGAGCAGAATATCCTCTGGAATACACCCATCTACTGGTTTGCAAAAAGTAGTGGCACCACCAGTGAAAAAAGCAAGTTCATACCTGTAAGCAAGGAAAGCCTGGAAGACTGCCATTATAAGGCCGCTAAGGACGTGCTCACTTTGTACTATAATTTCAATCCCAATTCTGACATTTTAACCGGCAAGGGCCTTGTGATCGGCGGAAGCCATACGGTTCATCAGGTTAATGAAGAAATACATTATGGCGATCTGAGTGCCGTCCTACTTCAAAATTCTCCCATGTGGGGGCACTGGGTTCGCACACCTGAATTGGGTATCGCGCTGATGGATGAATGGGAAGCCAAGATCAAGATACTTGCTGAAACTACCATAAAAGAGAATGTGACTTCCATTTCAGGCGTACCCACATGGACCATTGTGCTGCTTAGGAGAATATTGGAGATCACCGGGAAAAAAAACATTTCGGAAGTATGGCCCAACCTGGAACTATACATGCATGGTGGTGTGAGTTTTACGCCCTATAAAGAGCAATTTCATCATCTAATTGGGAAAAAGATTCATTTCCTGGAATCTTATAACGCCAGCGAAGGTTTTTTTGCAGCGCAGGATTCTCCAAATGAGGAAGGGATGTTGCTTTTTGTTGACCACGGCATTTTTATGGAATTCATGCCTGCGGAAGAATATGGAAAACCAAATCCTCAGACAGTGGGCCTAAGCAAAGTAACTATGGGAAGAAATTATGCCATGGTCATCAGCACCAATGGAGGGCTCTGGCGCTACATGCTGGGTGACACTATCCAGTTCACGTCTTTGTTTCCATTCAGGGTAATGGTGAGTGGAAGACTCAAACATTTTATCAACGCATTTGGGGAAGAATTGATCGTTGACAATACAGACAAGGCCATAGCAGTGGCCAGCAACAAAACGGGTGCAGTTGTAAATGATTACACGGCCGCTCCTGTTTATTTCAGTGAGGCCGGCAATGGAGCACATGAGTGGCTGATAGAGTTTGAGAAATTACCCGAAAACATGGATCAGTTTGTTTCCGAACTGGACCTTGCTTTGAAAGACACCAATAGTGATTATGAAGCAAAGAGATACAGAGATATCGCACTTCGAAAACCCATTGTGCATGTAAGCCCGCGGGGAATGTTTAGCAAATGGCTGAAGAGTAAAGGCAAGTTAGGTGGACAACACAAGGTGCCCAGACTCAGCAATGAACGAAAATACCTGGAAGAGATACTTTCATTTCAGGGATGAAGAAATGAAATTAATTCAACCGGCCCCTGTATATTGCGGAAAATTATTTGCAAAAAAAAAATCAAATGAAATTACTCGACAATAAAGTAGCGATCATAACGGGAGGTTCAAGAGGTATAGGAGAAGCAATTGCCACCAGGTTTGCCGCGGAAGGAGCCCATATTGCATTTACCTATGTGAGCGACAGCAGCGCAGAGAGGGCAGGGTCCCTGGAAGAAAGGCTAAAGAGCATGGGAGTAAAAGCCAGGGCCTTCAAGAGTAATGCCGGTGATTTTGCCCAATGTGAAGCCTTCGTGAATGAGACTGTTAAGGAATTTGGCAAGGTTGATATCTGTGTAAACAATGCCGGAATCTCAAAAGACAGTCTCCTGTTGAGGCTCTCGCCTGAACAATGGGATGAAGTGATGAATGTAAACCTGAAGAGCGTATTTAATATGACCAAACAGGTGATCCGGACCATGATGAAGGCGAAAACTGGTAGTATCATCAATATGAGTTCCATCATTGGCCTCAGTGGCAATGCAGGACAAAGCAGTTATGCTGCCAGCAAGGCAGGCGTCATAGGATTCACCAAGAGTGTGGCCAAAGAATTGGGGAGTCGTAATATCCGCTGCAATGCCATTGCTCCGGGTTTCGTTGAAACGGATATGACGAGCTACCTGAAAGAAGGCGAAAGCGCTGACAAATACAAATCCGGAATTCCCTTGGGAAGATTTGGTACGGGTGAAGACATTGCCAACGCGGCTCTCTTCCTGGCGAGTGATATGGGCAGTTATATTACAGGACAGGTAATCAGTGTATGCGGCGGCCTTCATATTTGAGAACCTGGTTTAATAATTGCAAGCGATACTCCACCGGACTGAATTCAGAATTAGGGATGAAATTTGCTTGCGCCAATTAACCTTGTTTTTTTATTCCAAATAAAAGTCCGGGAATTTGCTGCCGTTCATTTTCAAAATAAAACCGGCGATTGTTACAATCTCCAATCCAACAAAATGCACATACCAGGAATGCTCCGGTGGAAATGGGATTGGTCATTTATAAATAGAGCTCCACGTCAACAGACGTTCACATATGGTATATTCGCCAATGAAAATCATTAGCATGTCATCTTCCGAAAAATTACTGTTGGGTAATAAGGCCTGGTCCTCTGAAAAAATACTGGCAGATCCCAATTTCTTCAATAGGTTGGAACACCTGCAGAAGCCTGAATTCCTCTGGATAGGTTGCAGCGATAGTCGCGTCCCCGCAAATGAAATTACCGGGACTCAGCCAGGGGAAATTTTTGTGCATCGCAATATTGCAAATTTGGTTGTGCATACCGACGTAAACCTGAGCAGTGTTCTGGAATTTGCGATCAGCCATCTCAAAATAAAGCATATTATCGTTTGCGGGCATTATGGTTGCGGCGGCATCAATGCGGCCATGAATAATCACGATTATCGAACCGTTCTGAATAAATGGCTGCGCAATATCAAAGACGTATATCGGCTTTACAGACAGGAAATTGATGCAATTCAGGACCAAGAAGCGAGATCCCGGCGACTGGTTGAACTAAATGTAAAAGAGCAGGTAATGAACCTGGCCAAGACTTCACTCGTTCAAAAAGCCTGGAAACATGAAAACAGGCCTTTCTTACATGGCTGGGTGTATGGGCTCCACGACGGATTGATCAAACCAGTTTTCGAAATGAGCCCTGGAACCCATATCGACCCGCTATATGAGTATGATGATCTTTGAACCACAATGTCCGGAATTCTGTATTGGTTGAAGATGGTTAGCTGCCGGCGTTTCAAAGCATGCGACACGGATTGACTCTCACAATTTTGGGGTACCTTGATTGAGCTTATTTCAAGAAAATAATTTAATCATGGCATTCAAACCTGAAAAATATTTAGCCGCTCTCAAAGTGAAGCCTTCTACTAAAGTCTCTTTGAAGAAATATCGCACGAATTATGATATCAAGGGATTCTCAGATGGAGATGCAAGAAGACTTTTGCTGGAAGGCATCAATAAGCTGGCCAAGGTGCACGACAAATTGTATGCAGACAACCAGTACAGTGTTCTTATTGTGTTGCAGGGCATGGATGCGGCCGGGAAGGACAGTATTGTGAAACACGTAATGACCGGGCTCAACCCTCAGGGTGTAGGAGTGACGAGTTTCAAAGTGCCAACATCCACAGAACTGGATCATGATTATTTGTGGAGGCATTACCTGGCGCTGCCCCCGAGGGGGGAGATCGGCATATTCAACCGCTCCCACTACGAAAACGTACTTGTCACCAAGGTCCATCCTGATTTCATACTCAATGAAAAATTGCCAGGTATTCACACTGTCAAGGATATCAAACCAGATTTCTGGAAAGTTCGGTATAAAGAGATCAACCGGTTTGAAAAAAATCTCGTGGAAAATGGAACTGTCATCCTCAAATTTTTCCTTCATATCTCCAAGGAAATACAAAAGAGGAGATTCATTGAAAGAATTGATGATCCCACCAAGAACTGGAAATTCTCTTTGGGAGATATTAAAGAAAGGGAGCGTTGGGATGACTATCAGTACGCCTACGAAAAGATGCTTTCAAACACCTCAACCAGCTACGCTCCCTGGTTTGTGATACCCGCGGATGATAAGGGAATTGCCAGGGTATTTGTTGCGGAATTAATTTATGAACAGTTTGAAAAATTAGAAATCAGTTATCCAAAGCTCAACGTAGAACAAAAGGATGCATTGATTAAAGCCCGGCAATTATTAATGAGCGAGGATTGAATAGGGCAACTAACTCCGGGCCTTGAATTTGTTGATGGCTTCGCGGGTGAATTCACTCAGGACCAATTTCCCGCTGATGGCGGCTCTTTCTGCCAATAGTGAATCCCAGTGTTCCGTGCCAGTCCAAAAGACCTTCTTCATTTCAGCCATGGCCTGCGGGTGGTAATGAACCAATTGCATGGTGAGTCGGGCAATGGCTTCGTCCATCGCTTCCATATTGGGATGGATCTCAGCAAAGAGACCTCTTTTTTTCGCCCATTTTGCAGTCCTCCAGGTTGAAGCATCAATGGCCAGCTGGGCAAATGCGGATAAACCAACCTTCCTTTCCACTACAGGTCCCACTACAAATGGACCGATGCCAATTGTCAATTCACTGAGCCTGACATCCGCATTCTCCATGGCAATCGCATAGTCCACAGCGGCCGCGAGACCCACACCACCTCCCACGCATTTTCCCTGGATGCGGCCAATGATGAACTTCGGACATTTCCGCATTTCATTGATCACATTGGCAAATCCGGTAAAGAATTTTCTGCCCTCCTCCTCATTTTGGATGGCGATGAGTTCGTTGAAAGACGCGCCGGAACAGAATACTCCCTCGCCCCCGGAACGGATAATGAGCAGTCTTGACTCGTCAGAGGCGCCCACGCTGTGAATTTCCTTAGCCAGATCATCCAGTATTTTGGCAGGCAGTGAATTACTTTGAGGATGGTAAAATTCAATAGTGGTAATGGCCTGGTGCGTTTCCACTTTCACATATCCGCCTTTTATATTTTCTATCATATAAAACCCTCCGGGAATTCGAATTGGTTGACGTGAAAATTACATGAAGGATATTAATGGATCAATCCTGCTTTTTTTTAACCATGGTCAATATGGTAGCAACGGCAGCCAGTTCATTCTTTTCATCCTTCACTTCAACATACCATTTTACAATGCCTCTGGCTATATCGCCAGCGTCTCTTTTTTCCTGCTCAATTTTTTCTTTTACCGTAAGCTGGACCGATATCGTGGATCCCGCGTACAGAGGTTTGGTAAACCTGAGTTCATCAATGCCATAATTCAATAGCACGGGACCTTTCTTTGCATCCACAAATAATCCTGCTGCCGCGCTCAGAATGAAATATCCGTGCGCCACCGGTTTCTCAAACAAGGTTCCTTCAAGGGAAGTGTAGTCGGTATGCGCATAAAAATGATCCCAGCTCAGGTTTGCAAAATTGGAAATATCCGCTTCCGTAATGGTTCTCCTGGCCGTATGAAGCGTATCACCGATTTGCAATTCCTCAAAATACTTCCTGAAAGGATGTTTTTCATCAACCTGGGTGATCGCCCCTGGTTGATAAATATGAGTAATGGACGAAATCACCGAAGGAGAACCCTGGATGGCAACGCGCTGCATATAATGTTTAATGCCTCTTATGCCTCCCAGCTCTTCTCCGCCTCCGGCCCGGCCAGGGCCGCCATGCACCAGCAATGGCAATGGAGAACCATGACCCGTGCTTTCTTTCTCGCAGGCATGATTCAGTACCAGTATGCGGCCATGATGTGTCGCAGCACCCAGCACAAAATTTCCTGCAATCGAGTTATCAGCAGTTACGATGGTACAAACCAGGGAGCCTTTTCCCTTTTTTGCCAACAGAGTCGCTTCTTCCAAATTCCTGTAGGGCATTATGGTACTCACCGGCCCGAATGCCTCCACTTCATGAACCGCTTCAGATTCAAAAGGCTTTTGATTTAACAACAGGATGGGACTCATGAATGCTCCTTTTTGCGCATCCGCGTCAATCAACTCCACACTGTCGAGCGATCCATAGACTATTTGGGAGGAAGCCAGAAGCTTCTGAACCTGGGATCTCACTTCTTCGCGTTGAGTCATTCCTGCCAGCGCTCCCATTCTCACTTTTTCATTGTGCGGATTGCCAATACTGGTCTGACCTAAGGTCTTCCCCAATGCGAGACATGCGTCTTCAAGCCTAGCTTCAGGAACAAATATGCGCCGGATAGCTGTGCATTTCTGGCCCGCTTTTACAGTCATCTCTTTTCTCACCTCCCTGATAAAAATATTCCATTCAGGCATGTCCTCCTTCACATCATCTCCCAACACAATGCAGTTGAGTGAATCCGCTTCCATATTAAAGGGAGTGTTTTCTGCAAGTACCCTTGGATTGGCTTTCAATTTTTGACCCGTGCTTGCCGAACCCGTAAAAGTGATGACATCCTGTGAATTTACATGATCGAGCAGGTCGCCGGCACTGCCGCAAATCAATTGCAAAGCGCCCGGTGGCAAAATATCAGAAGCAATAATCTCCCGCACCACCGCTTCCGTAAGATAAGACGTAATCGTAGCGGGCTTCACTACTGCCGCCATACCCGCCATAAAATTCACGGCAATTTTTTCGAGCATGCCCCATACCGGAAAATTGAAAGCATTGATATGGATGGCTATGCCTTCTTTTGGAACCAGGATGTGCTGGCCTGCAAATGTGCCCCCCTTTCCAAGCAAATGAGAATCTCCATCCACACAAAATGTTTCGTTGGGAAATTTTCTCCTTAAAGAAGCATATGAGAATAAATTACCTATTCCGCCTTCTATATCTATCCAGCTATCCACACGTGTGGCACCCGTTCTGTAACTGATGTCATAAAATTCTTCCATATGGTTCCTGAGGTGCAATGCCAGGCCCCTGATCATCCTTCCCCTCTCATGAAAAGTCATTTTTCTCAATGCGGCCGTTCCTTTGTTCCTCCCATATTCGAGTATGGAACGAAAATTCAGTCCACTTGTAGATGCATATGCAATGACCTCCCCATTCACCGCGTCATATAATGGCTGGCCTTCTCCCTCGCCGGGAATCCACCTGCCTCCAACATAATTGCCCAGTTTATTCATATTAAAGCTGAATTGTACGATAAAAATAGGTAAAACTGATTTCTTCCATAAAGCTTATGGGTATATTGATGACGGACTTAACTTTGCCAGGCTGATTGGGCCCGGAATGACCGAATAATAAATCAATTAGAGTAATTAAATTCATCCATGGGATATCATCATCGTGACCAGCCAATCGAGAGTGTATGACTCAAATTGATTATTCAGCCATTTCTCCCTTAAATAAGAATTTATGACCAGATTGCTAATCACAAGCCTAAGCATTCTACTATTATTAGCCTGTAATAATTCCTCTCCGGACCGGGAGAAGGGAAATCTGTCAAATGTACCTAAGACGAAATCAGACAGTCTGTACCAGGATGTGATGAAGGGACATGAAAGAGGAATGGGGCGATTCGGAGAATTGCACAGGTATGAAACGCTGTTGAGCAAGATAGTGGATTCCCTGGCCAGGCTGACTGGCAAAAGCCCCGAATCCATAGCATTCAGATCGGAAATTGATTCCGCACTTTCACACTTGAAAAATGCGGAAAATGCCATGAATCAATGGATGGAGGAATTTGATCCCAACAAGGAAGGCAAGACAGAAAATGAAAAAATTGATTTCTACTCCGCCGAAAAAGACAAAGTGAACAAGGTGGAAGAATTGATCAATAACAGTCTGGACCAAGCGAAGAAATTGACCAATAAGTGAAATAAGCTCCTTTTGGGGGTAAGAATCCGTATGCCTCCAAATTTGCTCAATTGGTTTGCAGGTCCCTTTCAAGGGTTAGTCGAAAAGCTTTACAGCCGTTTCGCTTTAACTCCTGACCTGGAAGAACTTTCTACAGCTTCAAATCTGGTAATGAAAAAGGCCCCGCTGTGGGGGCACTGAATCAGTTAGTATTGTTTGCGGCTATTCCTTGTAATAATAATTATTATTGCCCAATATAGATGATTTTTTCAATCTCGGCACAAAGTGAATTGAAAATCGTATCAACACTGCCTTCCCCATTGATTTCTTTCACTTTCCCAAATTTCCTGTAATAATCTGCCACGGCAGCAGTCTTCTTATGATATTCAGCAATCCTGGCTCTCACTACTCCCTCATTGGTGTCATCACTGCGCCCGGATGACTTACCCCTGTTCAACAATCTTTTTACAAGTTCTTCTTCGTTAACGATCAGGGCCAGCACCAAATTAATTTCTGATTGGTTCAACCGCAGCAGCTTATCCAGTGCTTCAGCCTGTGCTTCTGTGCGGGGAAAGCCATCAAACAAAAAGCCCTTCGCATTGGGATTATTATCCAGGGCCGAGCTTATCATGCCAATGACCACCTCATCCGGAACTAATTGGCCCTTATCCATAAAGCTCTTAGCTTCAATGCCCAAGGGGGTCTGTCGCAAGATTTCACTGCGCAGGAGGTCGCCGGTTGAGAGATGTTTGAAACCAAAATGAGCGATTAACTTTTCGGATTGCGTACCTTTCCCGCTTCCGGGAGGGCCAAATAAAATGAGATTAAACATGCACGATAGCCTTAGGTGAATGGCAAATATAATAGATGCGTCTTAAAATTCCTTTAACATTTGAGAGAATCGATTGCAGAATTTTATGCTGAATCAGTAATTTGTTAAAAGCAAAGGCCTGTCGTGCCAGCGACAATAGCAAGAACCTTCATTCCATAACTTTGTTATATCATCAAATGAACCCAAAATGAATATTCGCCTGATTATAATCGCTTTGCTTCCCATGATCCTGGGTCAATGCGGTTTTTCGCAACCTTCAAAAAAAACTTCATCAAATACTATGGAAAATAAAAATAAGGAGTATTCTCACACAGACGCTTCGAAAGTGAATCTTCCAGACGAAGAATGGAAGAAGGTATTGCCTGAAGATGTTTATTATGTAGCAAGAATGAAGGGAACCGAAAGGCCCTGGACCAGTAAATTTGAAAACTTTCATGAAATAGGAACCTATTATTGCGCGGTTTGCGGTAACGCCCTTTTCCGCAGCGACACGAAATTTGAAAGTGGTTGTGGATGGCCCAGCTTTTATGAACCCATCAGCAAAAGCAGCATCATAAATGCGCCTGACAATACTCTGGGAATGGAAAGAACGGAAGTGATGTGCGGAAGGTGTAAGTCGCACCTGGGCCATGTATTTAACGATGGTCCCCCACCTACAGGACTGCGTTATTGCATCAATGGAGTAGTTCTTGATTTTGAAAAAGCCGCTGCGGCTGAAAAGAAATATAAGGAACAGCAAAGAGACAAGAAATAAGAATTTCATCCTGTCTATTGTATACAAGACGGTTTCCTTCAAGGGAGTCGTCTTTTATTTTCAAATATATTGCAATAACATGCGGAAGATATTGGTACAACCATTTCCCATTTCCGAATCGTATGGAGTGCGATTTAGATCCGCATTATATTTTGGATTGTTCGTGTTTTTATTTCTCTTAATTTTTCGTCCATTTGAATTACATACTCTCAACTTTCGATCTGCCGCTTCAGCTTCATTCTACTATGGTTTAGTTTGTTTTCTGGTCCTCTTGCTTTGCCTGGTGCTCCTGAGGGCTCTATTTCCTTCCCTCTTTATTGAATCCCGTTGGACGGTATGGAAAGAGATTGTGTTCGATACATTCTGCGTTCTCATGGTTACTGTGGGAAATGTTCTATTTACTCATTTCTATTGGAAAGCGAACCTGAACGCAAACCTGGTGTTCAGATTCATTTGGATCACATGCAGCGTCGCCATTTTCCCGTTATGCATCATGATCATGTTACGACAAATTGGGCTGATGCGGAGTTATGGAAAGCTGGCAGGCAGCCTGGATGAGCAAATCAGGGCCGGGGAGAAAGAGCAGGCAGATTCGGGCACCGGGCAATCCGGAATATTAACATTGCAATCCGAAAACGAAAAGGATAAATTAATCTTTCCTGTCGAGGAGCTTTTGTATATAGAGGCGGCCGATAATTATGTAAAAATTCATTTTACCGGGAATGAAGTCCTGCAGCATAAGGTCCTCCGCAGCAGCCTGAAAAGGATGGAAGAAATGCTTGCCACCTACAGCCAGGTCTATCGATGTCATAGGGCTTATATGGTCAATTTAAATAAGCTGGTTCACATTTCGGGCAATGCACAGGGATATAAGCTTCACCTGTCAGGAATTGACGAGCCTATCCCGGTTTCCCGATCTCTTAACCGGGAACTGGCGGGGAAGATTTCCAGATGATTGATTAAATGATCTTGTTTGCATCCGGAATCGGAATGTAATCTGCTGTGCCATTCGTCACTCCAACTTGTGATTCATCCCCAAGGCAGGTTTCAGATCCCCTGGCTTTGCATTTCGCCCCAAATGCTTTGCGGTTGAGCCCATTGATTTGGAATCTCTCTTCGGCCAATACCACCTTTGTTATTCATCAAAATACCGGAAACATGTCATCAACGCTCAGGATCATACTTATCATCCATATCATTTGCGGATTTGCCGCTTTGTCCACCGGACTATTATCGATGATCAACCGGAAGGGTAGCAAAAGACATCGCTTTACAGGCAAGATCTTTTTCTATGGGATGACTGGAATATTTATCACTTCCATTTATATTTCGGTCGTAAAGAATATTCCCTTTCTATTCATGGTGGGATTCTTTAGCTATTATCTCGCCAGTTCAGGATACAGGATCCTTTTCCTGAAGAAATTGCACCTTGGCCAGAGACCAGGTTGGCTTGATTGGTTTATAAGCATAGTTGGTCTCGTGTCTGGCATCGCTTTTATAGTATTCAGTTATACCTGGTTTACACACCGAGGAATGTGGGGAACTGTTCCTCTGGCATTCGGGATATTTTGTGCCTTTAGCGGATATACGGATCTGAGAAGCTTTTTCGTTGGTCCAACGGAGAAGCAATATTGGTTGTTTAAACATGGGGCCAGGATGGGGGCCGCATTTGCAGCGACGGTAACGGCATTCATCGTAGTAAATTTCAACATCGGATCCATGACCTGGATATTATGGATTCTGCCTGGTGTAACTATTGGAATGATAAGTGCTAAGATCCTGAACACATACAGAAGAAAATTCGAAGCCAATAAATCAGTTGCCTTCTGATATAATTCAGACTGCCGGATCTTTCGAGGTTCAGTGTACGTGGTGATCCTGCATGAATGTTACTTTGAATTATTGCGTCATCCATTTGTCAAAATAAGTTGGCATCTTGCCGGCATTGCACGATCTTTGGCAGATGCAAAACCTAACGGAGAACGAAGCCATATTATCTACTTCAGCCGCTGCGAATCAGCCAAGGCTATCAGTCTTAGCTGAAACGCTGGTTGGTTCGGAAATCGTCAAATTAGCAGGAGAAATCAGGGAAATGATAAGGAAGGGTGAGAAGATCTACAATTTTACTGTTGGAGATTTCGATCCGAAAATCTTCCCCATTCCCAAACAACTTGAAGACGAGATCGTGGAAGCATACCGGCAACATTTTACCAACTATCCGGCCGCGGAGGGGAATCTTGACCTGAGAGAATCTATTTCAACTTTCCTGAAAGAGCGGGAAGCGCTTGAATACGGTGCCCAGGAATTACTGGTGGCTTCCGGGGGCCGTCCCTTGATCTATTCCTTGTTCCGGGCCCTTGCAGACAAGGGCGACAAAATAATCTATGCTGTTCCTTCCTGGAACAATAATCACTATACACACCTGGTTTCCGGAGAACATTGTGTTGTGGAAACGAGACCGGAAAATAATTTCATGCCCACAGCGGAGGATATCAGGCCCCACCTCAAGGGCGCACGCATTCTGACTCTTTGCTCCCCTCAGAATCCTACCGGAACAACACTGAATAAAACCGAATTCGAAAAGATATGTGATTTGGTTTTGGAAGAAAACGCAGGCCGCGCCGCAAATGATAAGAAGCTCTATGTCATGTACGATCAGATGTACTGGCTACTGACCCTGGGAAATATCATGCATTACAACCCTGTGAGCCTTCGTCCCGCCATGAAAGACTACACGATTTTCATTGATGCCATCAGCAAATGTTTTGCTTCCACGGGCCTCAGGGTCGGATGGGCCTTCGGTCCCGCTCTCATCATCAGTAAGATGAAGGCCATATTATCGCACCTGGGAGCCTGGGCTCCTATGGCGGAACAAAAAGCCGTTGCAAAATTCCTATTGCAATCAGAAGCCATTGATCAATACCTCGAACATTTCAAATCTGAATTAGAGGAACGTCTGCGAAGGATTTATGAAGGATTAATGCAGTTGAAAGCAGAAGGTCTGCCGGTAAATGCGGTTGCACCCGAAGCCGGTATTTATCTAACTATACAGGTGACTGCCTGCGGAATGAAAACACCCGAAGGCATGATTTTGGAGAAACAAAACAATGTGACTTCCTATCTCCTTCATGCTGCAAAACTGGCTGTGGTGCCTTTCTACGCCTTTGGGGCTCCTAAAACTTCCGACTGGTACAGGCTGAGCGTAGGTACCTGTAAAAAAGAAGAAATCCCTGAAATGATCGGAAAGCTGAGAGAAGCGCTGGCTGCATTACAATGATCTGTCACAAAAAAATAAGAGCCGGTAGCCGACTCTCCTGAATTCGCACTAAAAAAATATCTTAATTGAATCAATTTTTATTGCAGAGAAATTGAAAGGGCTTCAATTCTTTTTGTCTTACAACCTGCATTATAAATTTTGAGGTAGAGGCAATCTTATACTTGTTGAGATCTATGACTTCGTGGGCGAGGCAAAAATTTTTGAATGATTCTGCATGGAGGAGCATTTCGTTTATTTGTTCCACTTCATGTTCTATCGCCTGTTCACTCATGAACTCGTCTTTCAATAAAACCAGCAAGTCTCTGTTGGGCGTCTTCATGACTATAGGATTTTAATAACCAACCATACCTTTTTTATTGGGGCAACCGCAACCTTTCTGCCCTCCTTTGAAAATGCCGCATCCGGCTGCAAACACAGTCAATAAAAGTAAGAAAAAAATTATTTTATGGCTTAATTTTTTCATATTCAAATCCAATTGTAAATTAAACTATTTTGCCCTTAAAATATTGTCGCATTCATCCAATTTCGCCAAATATTAGCAAAAATGTAAACCCTTCAGAATTAGCTGTCAATCGGCATAAACCGAGGATTCTGGTGGCGCCATTGGACTGGGGATTAGGACATATTTCCCGTTGCATTCCCATAATACATGAATTGCAGGATAAAGGATGCGAGATTTGGATCGCTTCCCAAGCTGATAGTCATCAAATACTGAGCCTCGAATTTACAGGCCTTCATTTTTTGGAACTAAAGGGTTATCATGTTAACTATCCCCGGGAAAGACGCAATTTTAGATGGAAAATCCTGAAACAGATCCCGAAAATCCTCTTTACCGTCCGCTCCGAACACAGATGGTTGAAAAAGATCATTCATAAGTATGAATTCGAAGCGGTGATCAGCGATAATCGCTATGGGTTATACCACCACAAAATTCCCTGCGTATTTATCACTCATCAACTCAATATTCAATCCGGATTCGGTTCGGGCATCGACAAACTCCTGCGGAGGTTGAACCGGAATTTTATCAAAAGATTCTCTGAATGTTGGATACCGGATTTTGAAGGGACTAAAAATCTCGCGGGAGATTTATCACATGATGCCATGTTACCGGAAAATGCAGTTTATATCGGTCCAATTTCCAGGTTTGATTGGCGACCCACCGAAAAAAAAATCGCGCTCACGGTTGTTTTGTCCGGGCCCGAACCCCAGCGAAGCATGCTTGAAGAGAGATTGTTGGATGAACTGAAAGTTTCTAAGGAGCATGTGTTGTTCATCAGAGGATTGCCTGCAACTACGGAAAAAATCAACGCCGCCCCTCACATTATGGTTCATAATTACATGGGGACGGCGGAATTGAATCAGGCAATGCTGGAATCCGATTGGGTGATCTGCCGTTCAGGATACAGTTCTGTCATGGATCTTATCACCATTCGTCAAAAGGCAATCCTTATTCCCACACCCGGGCAAGCCGAACAGGAATACTTATCAGATTATCTCTTCGAAAAGGAGATATTCTATTCCATTAGCCAGGAGGAATTTCGCCTGGAAAAATCTATGGCAGAGGCGAGGGCTTTTCCATACAGGTTTGAGGGCATGCAAGACAAATCATACAGAGGCAGCATTGGTGCATTCCTGGATTCCCTACCCAGGCACTAATTCTCTATCCGCCTGCATCAAGGCAGCATAAAGGCCCCGCCAGATGCAGGGCCACATAGGATATGGAATGAAAAGGAGATTTATTTCTTTGAAATCCTCAGGCTTTCATTAAAATCCCGGCCTTGCACCATCAGCACATAGTCGCCCCTTGGTACATTGTACATCGAAAGGATCTGTTGCATATACACCTGATCCTTCCGGAACTGGTAGGAGCGTATAATCCTGCCCGTCATATCTAAAAGTGTACAGGATATACTACCCATCAATTCTGAATTGATTAACAGTGTCGCATTATTGAACACCGGGTTGGGTGCAATACCTATTTCAAAATTCGGGCCGGGCGGGATCAGCAATTTTCTGATTTCAAAATATTGGGTCTGGTAATCTCTATCCGTTTCGGCTAACCGATAAAAATTCAGAGAGGGGATGGGTTGCAGATCCGTAAACCGATAGGTATTGTCTGTTTGGGAATTTCCTTTGGCTTGCACTTTGCCAATTGATTCAAAATTAATTCCATCCCGCGACCTCTGAACGCTGAAGTAATCACTGTTGTTTTCAAATTCGGTAACCCAGGTCAACAATACTGTATTCTCCTGTAGCAGCCTGACATCAAATGATTTCATTTTCACCGGCAATACGAACATGGTTCGTTGATACCGTAGCATCCATTCGTAAACATTATACCCGCTGTCTCTCCAGTTGGGATCGTAGGTCCTGGACCATGCGTTATGACCCGTTGCGTTAAAAATGGATTGCTTCGCCAAGGGGTTTGGAGCCGGAAGGTGGCTATTAATTTTGCTCACGTTATTCAAAGTATTCTGAACCGTTACCACATCATCCCCATTATTGTGGGTAGCCCATACCGGCAGATTGGAAGCGGCGATTCTATCGCAGGCAGATTGAGAAAGGGAAGAGGCTCCGCAGACAGGCAGCAGTGCCGCGATTCGGGAAGCATATCCGGCATTGGCTCCTGCATAATCCCAGGTAGCTCCACCGCCCATGCTGAGCCCGGTTATATATATTCGGTTGATATCAACACGATAATTCGCAATAGCATAATCCAGAACCGTATTCACGTCAGTCGCCGAAGGCCATGCAACAAATTGCGGCGAAATAACGATGAATGAAAACGAATTACCATTCACCGTAAGTGAAACAGGGAATTTTTTTTGCTCTATGAGGCTGGGCGGACCGTTGGCAAGCACTTTACTCAGATCTGTATTGCCGTTCCCCAATTCTCCAACACCGTGAATAAAAATGATAAGCGGATAAGTCTGGGTGCCCGAAGCATAGTTAATGGGTAGGTATTCATAATATTCTTTACAATTGGAATTGATGATGACGCTGCGTGCCGTATGGGTTTGACATACTGCAGTATTGCCTGACAATAATAAAATGCTGATGGCACCACGTAATATAAAAGGCACAAGCCGGAGCAAGCACATTTTTTTCATAGTGAAAAGGATTTTACGGCCAAGGCAGAGTCCGTAATCAATAAGCGCTCAGAAAAATGGTTTCAGAATTATACTTTCCAGGGGAGGGGAATTGTATCTGCGCCTAAAATTATGCCAAAGCCGGATTTTGTGGATAATTCGCGGCATCTCCAAAATCAAAGGATCTGCGTTGAATAATGTCTGGTAGATTGAGGCGCAATCCTGCGAAAACTGAGGAGCCCCGCCGATATATGGCGTGGCCCCTGAGTCAGAATTTAATGACTAGTATTTAATGAATTTGACTGTTGAGGTCTTCCCGCCAAATTGGAGTTGAATAAAATACAATCCTTTGGGCAGATCAGACAGGCGGAGTGTATGAATAATATTGCTTCCTGTTTTTTCCAATGCTATTTGCCTGATGGCTTGCCCGTACTGGTTTCTGACCACCAGATTCACAGGTCCATGGTAACTGTTCTGTATCACCAACTGCGCTTCACTGCGTACCGGGTTTGGATAGAGGTTGACCTGATCATCTGTATCCGATGCAATCTCCAATGATTGCGACTGTTGCACGGGGGCCTGTACCATGAGATTTCCAGTGCGCTGTAATGAACCTCCCTGGATGCCAATAATATCCACGACATTAATATAACCGAATGTACCTGATAATACCTGGATGTCGAATGAAACTTCGGTAACTCCGGAGATGCTAAATGTAGCGGCACGGTTATAATCCGTATTATTAAGTGCATTGTATTGTTGCCAGGTGGTCTGATCGCTGGCCTTTATCCGGATCACGCGGTCCCCGCCAGTCTTACTTCCCCAGAATTTAATGCTGTATGATGTAGTTGAATCCAAACCAAATATTCTCCATTTACCCGTTGTAGTGCTTGAATGTGCAAATATGAAATCATTGGTGGCACTGGCGGGATAATCTCCCACAATGCCGGTGCTGTTACCGCCATTGGTCCCCGGGTAGTTGGTGGCATAAGTGCCATCAATACGGTTAATGACTTCCAAGCCGAGAGTGGTGGGCTTATTAGACGTATCCACAGCATTGCTTACCCTTACACCCACACGGCCATCCGTCATGTTATTCCAGTATTTCCCGAAGGCATCCGGAGAAGCCGTGGTGGAAGTGGAAGGTCCTGCATCTATCAGGATCCTGGTCCGGCCGCCTGATACAATGGCCGGGTTCACCGTTATGGTCACCTGTGCGCTGGCGCTGGCTCCCCGATTATCCATTACCGTGAGTTTGAACAGATAGGTGCCCGCCAGCAGGTTGCTGACTGTTGGTGATGCCACTGTAGAGTCATTGATATTGTATGCAGGTCCGCTGACTCTTGTCCACAAATAAGCCACAATACTGCCATCGGGATCCGAAGAAGCGCTTCCATTGAGTTGGATGGTATTGACCGGTAAGGTTATGCTGCTATTGGTGCCGGCATTTGCAACCGGAGGCTGATTTACTATAATGATCACAGTGTCCCTGCCCTTTGCTCCCAAGTTATCCGTAACCGTAAGTTCAAATTGATAACTTCCTGCGCCCAATCCCGATACCGTTGTCTGCGCCGCGGTAGAGTCGGTAATAGATGCTCCCCCTCCTGAAACTTTTCTCCAGCGATACGATGCAATAGATCCATCAGGATCTGATGAGCCGATTCCACTTAGAGTTACTGTGCTTACGGGTAAAGTGATGGTCTGGTCTAATCCTGCCTTGGCCACCGGTGGTAAATTGGGTGTGGTGCTAACAACCACGATTACCGTATCCTTCGCGGTTGCACCTTGGTTGTCCCTAACCGTTAGTTCGATCTGGTAGGCCCCCAGAACAAGTCCGGATATGACCGGGGCAACGACCATTGAATCTGATATGGTATAGGCGGCTGGCCCGCTGAACTTTCTCCAGGAATAAGAAGCGATGGTCCCATCAGGATCCGTGGAGCCGGCTCCATTTAGGGCAACAGAATTGACGGGCAATATCAGCAAAGTATCCCTTCCGGCATTGGCGACCGGCAATTGATTGGCAGGATTCACGGTAATCTGCATGGTATCCCGGGCTGCTTTGCCAAGATTGTCAACCAACCGCAATTCAAATTGATAGGTTCCCAGTGCCAGACCCGTGACCGTGGTGATGATTGCCGTGCTGTCAGTAATATTTCCGCCGGCAGGACCCGCGATCTTCTTCCATCGGTTTAGAGCGATACTACCATCAGGGTCTGCGGAACTGCTTCCATTCAAAGTGGCCGAATTCTGAGGTAATCTGATCACCTGATCCGTACCTGCATTCGGTTGTGGCGCCTGGTTCGTTAGAATGCAAAGGGTGTCCAGGATTTGGTCTCCTACCATCCTGGTATATAAAATGTGATGCCCGAAATTGTTGACGTGGATTCCGTCCCCGTCATCAAAAAATGTATTTATGCTTCCATTTGTGGTTGCCAGAGTGGTCCAGAAATCGACCGCCCTTGCACCGAAACGGGTAAATATCCAGTCCCTGATGGCCACCAGGTTATCCCTGCCGGCCTGATTCAGATTCCGGGGTTGTGAACTGGCAACCCATACAGGTATATGGCTTTGATTGGCAAGAGTCATGGTTCTTTCATAATTGTCTTGCTGTTCCTGCACACTGAATCCCGCAGCCGCGTCATTGGACGGCAGATTTATGATGATGGCATCCGGATTCAAACTCAATGCTTTCGTTATATTGTGTGCCGTATCAGGAGCGGGCCTTCCCCCGGGTGGTGTAAACCCTGTGGGACAGAGAATCTCATACGTTGTAGTACCACCCAAAGCAAGGTTCACCACATTGTTCGATGCATTCTTAGACTTTACATATCCCGTGAATTTCCTGACCCAGGAACTATCTGGGGGACTGGCGCCAGTACCCGCAGCCGTGGAAGAACCCAGTACAACTATTTTATAGCCTTTGCCGCAATTAATGAGATCAGTCACCGAGGGTGGTGAAAATGGAAAAGCCGCTTCAAATACCTGTACGGAGTCTTTGCCCACCGCGCCATTGTTGTCTGTAACCGCTAACTCAAATGTATAAGTGCCCGATGAGGCAGACAAGCCCCGGATCACCGTGGAAGCCGAAGCAGGATTAACGATCACCGTAGTTCCAGGGCCGGATACCTGGCGCCACTGGTAACTTGCAATAGTTCCGTCAGGGTCTGATGAAGCAGCGCCACTGACGTTGACTGAATCTGCAGGCTGGACAATTGAAATATTATTTCCGGCCTTCGCCACCGGAGGCAGGTTGGCACCACCGTTAGTCACTACGATCAGCACCGTGTCTGTAGATGATAATCCGCCATTGTCAGTTACTTTCAATTCATAGCTATAAGTACCCAGCCCGCCTGCCTGCAAATTCTTCAGCACAGGATTGACGATGGAATCATTGGCCAGAGATCCCTGGGCAGGGCCTGATAATTTAGTCCAGTTGTATTTTACGATTGAACCATCTGGATCAACCGAACTGCTGCCATTGAGTTGGGCAGTATCCCGCGGCAGAATAACATTTATGTCTGACCCCGCTTTGGCAACTGGAGGTTGGTTTGAAGGGTTGGTGAAGGCGATATCAAGCAGGTCGATGTATCCAAATGAGCCGGACACCACCTGGATGTCAAATGAAACCTCGGTCAATCCGCTTACTGTAAATGTAGCCGCGCGATTATAATCGGTATTGTTTTGCGCATCGTATTGCTGCCAGGCTGTGCCGTCGGAACGCTTGATCTGAATGATTCGAGGCGCCGGATAGGTCTTGCTTCCCCAGAATTTTATGGAATAGGACTTTGTCGCGTCTAAACCGAAGATTCTCCATTTGCCACTGGTAGTGCTCTCATGTGCAAATGCAAAATCGCTGGTGGCAGTTGCCGGATAGTCTCCCACTGCTCCTGTGGTATTACCCCCATTGGTCCCCGTGCCGCTTGTTGAAAAGGTTCCATCTAACCGGTTGATCACTTCCAAACTAATGTTTGTGGCCGTATTTACCGTTGATATGGCATTGCTGAGCCTCACTCCCGGCCTTGCATCGGTAATATTATTCCAATAATTTCCGTTGGCATCGGGTGAGGTGGTGAGCGCCGAGCTCATTCCAAAATCTATCAGGACCCGCTGGGAAGTGGAGATGGAAATTTTCACGGTATCCCGATCCACGGCTGCGCTATCATCTGTCACTTTCAATTCAAAAAGATAAACCCCTGCCGCCAGGCCACTAACGGTTGTTATAGCCGCAGTTGGATTTGAAATAGAGAAACTCGAAGGACCCGCGATCTTGCTCCAGCCATAGCTCACAATAACACCATCGCTATCCAGTGACGAGTTGCCATTGAGCGTTGCGCTGCCGGTTGGTAATACCAATTGCTGGTCCGGGCCCGCATTCGCCACCGGTATTTTGTTATGGAATGGATTGATCACGGTCAATTTGACCGTATCCTTATCCGTTGCACCCTGGTTGTCTGTCACCGTTAATTCGAATTGATATACGCCCGTCTTGATTCCCGATACGGTAGGACTAGCCAGGCTGGAATCATTAAAATTATAATTGAGCGGACCTGAAATCTTAGTCCATCTATAGGTGCTGATGATTCCATCCGGATCGAATGAGCCGCTCCCATTCAGGGCCGAACTGGTAGTTGGCAGGTTGATAATAATATCTGAGCCGGCATTGGCTACCGGTGCCACGTTGGGATTTGGATTAGTAACTGTGACCTTGGCCGTGTCCTTGTCTGTCGCGCCCAAGCTATCCGTTACCGTTAGCTCGAACTGGTAAACACCCGCAATGAGATTATTTGCAGTGGCTGTTGCAGAACTGGCATTGACCAGACCGCTGCCGGCTGTGCCCGAAATCTTAACCCAACTGAATGTCACCCTTCCTCCATCCGGATCCGAACCACTTCCCACTAAAGTTGCCGTGTTGGCGGGAGATGTAATGTTTATATCAGGTCCGGCATTGGCCACCGGAGGATTATTGGGAGGTGGTGGAGGAGCTACAACGCCTCTCCTCTGCGTGAGAAACCACTGATAAACGTTGAGGCCACCCGAACCGGGCAGCGTATATAAACGGGGATCATAAATTGTATTCCATCCCGTATGTCCGCAATCTGTATGACCAGGATCCGAAACACAAGCCACAGTATATTTTGCCGCCACAAGTGGATTGAAAGAATTGACCTTATTGACCAGGTTTATACAGCAGGTGGTTGGAGAAGCTGTTTGATCAGACGGATTATGAAGCGCCCATACCGCTACGCCTCCATTGGCAACATTCACTGCATTGTTAAGGTTCAGAGCAGGATTCACACAGTATGCCGCTATGGGAAGCACGGCAGTTATTTTTTGTGACCGGGCTGAACTTGAAAAGAGAAATTCCCAGGTCTTTCCACCCCCGAGACTGAAACCTGTCATATAGGTCATGGAAGAATCGACTCTGTAAGTGGAGGGTCTGCTAAGGATATAATCCACGACGCCATTCACGTCATTCCCGCTTTCCCAGTTGATAAACATGGGGCAGATGACTATGAAAGAATAGGTTTGGTTGTTGACAGTAAAACTTGCCGGAAATCCGCCAATGTCAATGACCCTGGGCAGACCATTGGTCTTGAGTTTTTCCAGGTTGTTCTTATTGGATGAACTACTTCCCAGTTCTCCTCCTCCATGCAAATAAAAAATCACTGGATATTTCTTGCCGGCATTGGCAGGGTCGTTATAACCAACGGGCAGGTACTCATAGTAGCCCACTACGTTAGTTCCCATACCCGTAGTATATTTCGGGGTAAATGTCTGACCAGATCCTTCAAAGCTATTCAGCAGTAAGGATACAGTGCATAGCAAACTGAAAATTCCAAAAAATCTAGCCTTCATAAGCAGTTTTTGCGAGTCAATTCTAACCTGTTCTGGCTCTTTAGGATTTGGAGTAGGAACTACTATTTGCCAACGCTGTAAACGTGTTTTTTATATACAGCATGGATTTCATAAGAATTATAGAATGGAGGATAGGAAATACTGGTCGGAGTCAATCTTAGATTCACACAAATATACATTTTGGCCTAATATAAAGTTCAATTTTGTGCCCTGTTTCTTAGGAGTTTTTCCTAACGGAGATATGGCAACTCCAGGTATTGGGCTATTGAAGGTTTATTGGCTAAATGCAGTTCCTCCGTCTGGTGGAAGGAATTCTGTGGATATATTTGAATTTGGATAGAAAGTTCTACTTGTCTTATGCTAAAAAACAAATATCACGTAAAAAATGCCGGATTAAAACCAGGGAATGAAAGATCCTTTTAGGGCAGGAAATCGATTTCTCATTCCATTCCACAAATCGGAGAATAATAAAATCAGGGGAAAATGCTGCAACCGGAAAGGATTCTTCGGCAACTTGTCATGAAGGTTCATTCTTGGGATAGTCAAAGAACCAGAACTCCTTCTTGGCCTTTTTGAAATCGATCCATTTGTTTAGATCGGCCTTAAGGGCAAAAATTCCACAGGTTGGGATATTATTGATCTTAATATCATCAGTCAGGGAATTGACGAATTCAGTGATGCCTGGATTGTGGGAGAAGATGGCTACATTATGCCAGTGATCATCCAGTTGTTCCAGCAATTCGTAAAAAATTTCGGGGGTTGGATTGTATAATTCTGATTTGAGTACCAGCTCCGGTTCCTGCCCTTTCCATTCTTTTAGGAAAAGTTCAGCGGTCTTCCTGGCTCTTTTTGCGGGGCTGGAAATAAATGCCGAGAAGTTGATTTTTTTTTGAAGCAGTCGCTCCGCCATTTCGGGGGCGTCTTTCTTACCTCTTTCATTGAGCGGCCTCTCAAAGTCGCTCATATCATTGTTCTCCCAACTGCTCTTAGCATGCCGGATCAATATAATTACTCTCATTCCTTAAGGTATACAGGAATAATTTAAGGAAAATAAGCCTAAGCAGCAAACTTTCGGCCTGCACAATACTAAAGGAAAAAAGTGGTGGAATATTTCAAAAGGGTAGCTGATTTCAAACCAGATATGACTACATAGGAAATGAAGGACTTAAAAACGGGTCTTAATCCAATCAATGTTGGAACAAAAATCAAGCCAAATAGGCTCCAAATCAATATCCGCGAATATTTTTCCCTTCTACGTAATTAATAAAGGCCCTATTCACGACTTTATTCCCTCCGGGAGTAGGGTAATTGCCCGTAAAATACCAATCGCCGTTATTGGTTGGGCAGGATTTATGAAGATCTTCAATAGTCTGGTATATCAAATCTATTGGGGTTTTCTCGCCTGGCGGAGTAATGAGCTGGGCGATTTTTTGGGAGATTTCCTCGGCCGTAAAGGGTTTATAGACTTGCCTGACGATGTTTTCACAATGCAGCTTATTGGTTCGTTCCAATTCCTTGCACTTATAATACAGTTCATCCAGCAGGCACTCTCTTCCGCTTTCTTTGTGCAGTTCAATGGCGGCCTGAAAAGCAATAAAATCCCCCATTTTGCTCATGTCAATGCCATAGCAATCCGGGTAACGAATCTGAGGTGCAGATGAAAGAATAACGATGCGTTTGGGCTCCAATCTGGAAAGCATTCTCACAATACTCTCTTTCAGGGTGGTTCCGCGCACAATTGAATCATCTATAACCACCAAGGTATCCAATCCCTTCCTCACCGTTCCATAGGTGATATCATACACGTGTTGAACCATTTCGTTGCGGCCCACATCTTCCGTGATGAAAGTCCGCATTTTTACATCCTTGATCGCGATCTTTTCTACCCGGATGCGCCTGTTGACCATTTCAGCCAACTTTTCCTGGTCAAAATCCTTATCCCAGGACATGATGCGCTGGACCTTAATCTTATTGAGATAATCCTCCATCCCTTTCAGCAATCCGTAAAAAGCCACTTCGGCAGTATTGGGTATAAAGGAAAAAATGGTGTTCTTCAGATCGTAGTCAATGGCTTTAAGCACATGATCACTCAGGTGATATCCAAGGGCGATTCTTTCACGATATATCTTTTCATCATTCCCTCTTGAAAAATATATACGTTCGAAACTGCAGGCCTTCCTCTCCTGCGGCTCCAGCACCCGTTCAATGGTATAACTGCCGTCTTCCTTCACTATCAGGGCATTTCCCGGCATCAGTTCATGAACATCTTTTTCATCTACATTAAAGGTGGTTCTGATTGCGGCCCTTTCTGAGGCAGCCACAATCACATCATCGCTGATATAATAATAAGATGGGCGTATTCCATGGGCATCGCGCATTACAAATCCATCGCCATTACCTACCAGCCCGCCTACATGGTAACCGCCGTCAAAAAGCCTGGCAGATTTTTTCAATACATTTACCAGGTTCAGATTACCAGGATTTTGCTCATCTTCTCTCACCAGGAAATGATGTACCACTTCCATCATGGCAGCGAGGTCGCTCTGCTTTTGAAACTCGCCCGGATCAATATTTACCAGTGAAAACAGTTCTTCGGTATTTACCAGATTGAAGTTTCCGGCCAATGCCAGGTTCCTTGTAGGAATTGTATTTCTCTTAATGAATGGATGGCAAAATTCCACGTTATTCTTTCCCTGGGTGCCATAGCGCAGATGACCCAGGAGCAGTTCACCCATGAATTTGATATTTCCCTTCATGAGGCCGGGATGCTTTTTCAGGTCCGGCTGATAATTTTCCAATTCTATGATCTCTTCCGATATCAATCTGAAAATGTCTGCAATCGCATGCGGGGCCACACTCCTGACCCTGTGCATAAATGGGTAACCGGGCTCTGTATGCAATTTTACTACCGCTACTCCGGCGCCATCCTGCCCTCGATTATGCTGTTTTTCCATGAGCAGGTAGAGCTTGTTAAGGCCATACATAACAGTGCCATATTCTTGCAGGTAATACGAAAAAGGCTTCCTTAACCGAATGAATGCAAGGCCACATTCATGCTTAATGGGATCGCTCATGAATTATTTTGAGAAGAAGGCGCAAAGGTAAGGCCTTTTTAGAAACTAAAATGTCAATGGAATTCTAAAAGAAAACGGCATTGTAATTCTTGTCCTGGCAGTTATTGCACCTTGATTTACCAGGGTTTGTCCAATCCAGGTCAGGCTATCCCGGCATTATTGATGAAGTTTACGAGTGCCGCGGTATTCTTGAGACTGAGCTTCTTGAGAATATTATGCCGGTGAACCTCCACAGTTTTCAGCGTAATATCGAGCCTGGATGCGATTTCCCTGCTGGACATGCCCTGTTTTATGAGATCGATAATTTCAACTTCTCTTTGAGATAGCATATTGATATCGGGCCTGGCATCCTCACTCAGAATCTGCTCGGAAAGTATTGTTTTCACTTCATCACAAATGAATTTATTCCCTTTCGAAACCTCAATAATGGCACTCATCATTTCTTCCTTTGAGGAATTCTTGGATACATATCCCATGGCGCCAACCTGCATCATCCTTTTTGCATAAGCGGGTTGGGAATGCATTGACACGCCAATCACCTTCGAAGCAGGCATGATTTTCCGGATCTGCCTTGTGGCATCAAATCCGTTTACCGGGGCCATATTGACGTCCATGAGAATGACGTCAGGCCTTGCCGTCTGTGCAAGTTCTACTGCCTCTTCGCCGGAACTGGTTTCTGCAATCACCTGGAAACGAGGGTCACTATTGAGAATAAATGACCAGGTATCTCTAATTAGCTTGTGATCATCCACAATCAGAATGGTTATTTTGCTGTTCATAACAGGTCAATGGCTTTTGAGATAAGGTTCAAGAATATAGAAGTTACAAAAATTAATTGAAAGATTATTACAATATGTTTCCGCTTAAGCCTTAATAATTCAACCACCACCAATTCAACTCTTTATGACAGGTATCGCAACACGCAATCTGCAGCCCTTTCCCGGCGCAGATTCCAATAAGGCAGTCCCATCGTGAAATGCGGCCCTGTTAAAAATATTGTTCAATCCCACCCCTTTTTTCGCCAGGACGGGGTCGAATCCCTTCCCATCATCCTCCATCAATAGTCGGATCGAATCTTCTTCAAGTGATAATAAGATATTCACAACATTCGCATCGGCGTGTTTGATAATATTATTAAACTGCTCCTGCACGATTCTGTATAAGGTCAGTTTTTGATCCAGCGTTATGTATTTTTCGAGAGAAAGATCGCTGAAATCAAATTCAATATTGAAACTCTGTGTGAGCCTGATTTTCCCAATCAGGTCAAAAATAGATTCCACCAGGCCCAGATCTTTCAAACTGGGTGGAACAAGTGAATGCGACAGATTGCGGATCTCAATGATGGCATTATTGATATTTCTTGAGCTCATTTGAAGCAATTCCATCCTTCTGTCTTCATCGGTTTTGGCCAGGTCAAGATATAATTTGGTGGTTGAAAGAACCTGGTTGATATTATCATGAAGTTCCTTTCCTATTTCTGCTCTCTCCTTTTCCTGGGCCCCGATTGCCGCTTCAATTACCATCTTCTGCCGTCCCAGTTCCTGCTGCAGCAACTGCGCCTGCAATCTCTTAAAATCAGTGATGTCTCTCATGGATCCCACCATCCGGAAAGCTTCCCCATTCTCATTGAAAAGCAGGTAGCCTATATCAACAATATCGGCATAGCTTCCATCCCATTTCAAGAAGCGATATTCAGTCTCTATGATATTGGAGTTTTTATCCCTCAGAAATATTCCCTCATAGCATTTGTCCACAATAGCCCTGTCGTCAGGATGGAGGCATGTAAGCCATTGTTCATAACTGCCTTTCCCTTTTGGAAAGCTGTAGCCAAAAAGCCTTTTGAATCCATCGCCCCAATAAATTTCATTGGTCTTAAGATCCCAATCCCAAATTGCTTCATTGGTGGCTAGGGTGGCAAACTTGTATCGCTCATTAGAAATTTTCAACCTGGCTTCGGCAATTTCCTTTTCCATCAGGATGGCCAGGATTCCTGCAAATTTAGATATGGCATTGATCTCATCTTCCGTAGGCGATTTAATAGTCTTGTAATACACAGCGAAAGTGGCCAATACTCTCCCTTCATGACTGATAACGGGAACGGACCAGCAGGCTCTTAGCCCGAATTTCAGTGCTATGCTTTTGTATTTTATCCAAAGGGGGTCCGTTTCAATGTCGGATACTACCACCAATTCCCTGCGATGAGCCGAAGTGCCACAGGATCCTGCATTGACACCCGTTTCAGCACCATCAATAAGGTCCATATATTCCTTCGGTAAACCCGGGGTCGAAAATCTGAAGAGATGCTCCTCTTCTTCATCAAGTGCCATTACGGAGCAGATCATATCTGGATAAACTTTTTCAATGCCATGCAGGAAATAATCCATCGTATTCCTGAGCGTCCCTCCAATCCGGGTGTTCATTTCAAAAACTTCTCTTTCCAATTCCAACATCATTTCCTGTTGCTTTCTCTTAGTTACATCCCTAAAATATACAAATAGAACCTGTGCCGAAGGATAAGCGCTGAATTCAATCCACGAATGCGCGTCCCTGAGATATTCTGTAAAATTGACTGAAACAGAATTATCCATAGCAGCCTGCAGACGGTAATGAATTGGTGAATTCACAAATTGAGGAAAGATGGTCAGTATATTTTTCTGAAGAATTGATTCTGCAGTTCTGCCTGTCATTGATTCACTGGTATGATTCCATAGGATTATATTGAGTTGCCTGTCAATGGCCGCGAAACCATCGGTAATGCTGTGCAGGATGCTGTTGATTTGTGCTGCCCGATCTATCGATTGTGATTCCGCTTTCTTTCTCGCCAGGTCAGCCTCTCTCCTGGAAGTTATGTCAGAGAAAAATATTACTATGGAATTCACGGCCGCATCCTCGAGCATATTATGGGCCCTCACCATCATCCATACCCATTCACCGCTCTTCCGCTTCATTCTCAATTCGTAATACCTGGCTTGGGGCGTTCGCATGATTTCGTCATGGAATCCGGATCTTGCCAAAGGAATATCTCCGGGGTGTATGAATTCGAAACAATTTTTTCCAACCAGCTCTTCGGGTTCAAAGCCAAGTATTTTTCGACAGGAAGCTGCCATGTAACTGATCCTGCCTTCTGTATCTGTGAGCGCAATACCGTCAAGAGAATCGCTGATCAGGGACTTGAAAAACCTTTCGCTCTTGAGTAATTCATTCTTCGCCTTTTCTCTTTCAGAAATATCATCCGCTATCAGGCAAATGCCGATAACATCTGCATTCGCGTTCAGAATGGGACGATAAATATTATGAAATATCCTTTGACCGCCAAGGGAAGGCATATTGCCAATTGTTTCAACTGTCTGGCCAAGCAATACTTTTTCATGGAGCATCTTTCTTCTAACATCCCGCAATTCCTGGGGGATAATTTCAGGAAAATGAAATCCCCGATGCAATTCCTTCCCGAAACCTGACCTGTAGTATTCAGCCGCGGCCTGGTTATAGAATACTACATTCAGGTTGGTGTCCATAAGGAAGAATGCATTGTCGGTGTACTCCAGAAGGAGGCCAACATAATAGGAGGGATCATTCAGGTCCAATCCAATTGAGTTTAACGCGGGGTATTGATCTGGCTTGTAATTGGGATTTGCGGCTTTCGTCTCTCCGCAATTGGAAGTTTCCAAACTACTCACGCACAAGAGGCTTGTTATTTTTTCCCTCCCTGGGGAAAATATAGGATAGAATCGCCAATGCCGGGATGCTTCCCTGCGATCTAGGTGCAGGCTTTCCGTATATTCAGCCAGTTCATATCGGCTAGTGGTTATGGAACTGATGAGGGATCTGGCTTTCAGCCGGTCACCGCTGAATATTAACTCACTGATATGAATACCTGAGCTTGTGGAATTGGTGAGCGGGTACTGGTCATGTATCGCCTTATTGGCAAAGATGATGTTGCCGTCCGGGTCGGTTAGGAGCAGGTAGACGATCTCGGTTTCCCCGAGTGAGGGTCTGGCTTTCCCGGATAAGGTCGTCATATTCTGGATATGCATTTTACCAATCGCACACTGAACTGTCTTGGACTAATGGAAATACTTTCAGATAACAAATTAAAGAAAAAAGAGCCTATAGTAATGCTACAGCCAGACAAATATTTATAGCGGGTAAGTGTTTATTCTTATTTCTTTGCCGTTGATGGTGTAGTGATCCATTTGGCTACCTGTGAGCAATCGTGGTAAGATTCGTCCACAGAAATAAAGTAGGTGGGCATTTTGGTTTGGAACCACTTATCCAGCACAATATTCTTTTTCTCTTCCAAAGCTTTTTGCGCGATCTCGTTATAATCGTCTTTCAGGTTTTCAACATGCGGGTCCGTCTTGTTTTGAAGAAATACGATCCTGACCGCCTGCTTACCCCTATCGTCCGTAAAGTTCAACGGAGTGGAATATTCGCCCACTTTTAAACGGTCGAGCATGGTCACCAGGTCTTTGTCCAACTGGTCAATAGTTAAATAGGGAGTTCCGGTGGGACTGGTGAGGGCCCCCGCAGTAAATTTGCTGTTTTCGTCCTCGCTATATTTGTCAACAGCCTCGCCAAATGACAGGGTTCCGGCCACCAGCCTGGACCTGATACTATCCAGCTTTTCAGTAGCTTCCTTAATCTCGACGTCGGTGACCTTGGGGATCTTGAGAATATGGCGAACAACGATATCGTCTCCATTCCTGCTCACGACCTGAATGATATGATATCCAAATTTTGATTTAATGACCCTGGAAATCTGTCCTTCCCTTAAAGAAAACGCTGTGGAAAGAAAAGTACCGTCAACATTCTTGTCGTTCTTGTTGAATTCAAAGCGTCCCCCATTATCCTTGGTGCCGGGATCATCACTGAACAATTTGGCCAGTTTATCAAATGAGGTCTGTCCCGATTCAATTTGCTTTTTGTATTCAGTCAGTTCATCCTGGGCATATTTTTCCAGGTCGCGGCTGGCTTTGGGATAAATGACAATTTGTTTGATCTCCAGTTGCGTTTCGTGGTAGGGTAGTTTCGCCGTGTCTTTAGACATCCTGTCGAAAAATTCTTTTACTTCGGTGGGAGTGATTTTTACATTTTCAAGAATCCTGTTATGCATGGCATTTGACAGCTTGGATTCCTTTATCTGGTCGCGAAAATCTTCTTTTATCTGGTAAACGGTTCTGCCGGCAATTTGTTCCAGTGCTTCTTTGCCACCATAATAATTTATGAAATTCCTGACCCTCAGATCCAGTTCTGCTTCCACATCTTCATCGCTGACAGGTAAGGAATCCTTTTCGGCTTGTAAGACCAGTGCTTTCTGTGCCATCATCTGCTGCAGCAAAATGCAGTTGGCATCCGGCGGCAATTCCGTGCCCTGCCTTTTAGCGTCTTCGATTTGGTTGACGATATCCGATTGAAGTATGATCTTGCTTCCAACTACACCAACGATCTTATCGGCCAACACTTTCTTTGTTTGTCCCTGCGCGTTTGCAAGCGAGCAAATCCCCACAAAACAAGCAAAGTATAGCAGTATCTTCATAAAAAAGTATTCAGGCAGGTTCAAAAATAAACCTGAATTCGGGTCAGGTTCAGTGCAATAGTTTGATTTAACAAAGCTTTATACCGCAGGTGGGACTTGCATTCTGGCGCCTTATGGTCCGGGCAGCGATGCAGCCCATACTCTAGAGCGTTCTTTTAACTTCTTCTATTTCGAAAGCTTCCACCACATCGCCCACTTTCAGGTCGTTATAATTCTTGATGGTCAGGCCGCACTCCATGCCTGCTGATACTTCCTTCACATCATCCTTATATCGTTTGAGAGAAGCCAGTTCGGCACTTTGTCCTTCACCTGTTGGATAAGTTACAATGCCATCCCTGATCAGTCTCACTTTGGCGTTGCGGGCGAGCTTTCCATCCAGCACATAGCAACCGGCAACGGTTACTTTGTCAAATTTGTACACTTCTCGCACTTCAACATTGGCCACTATTTTTTCAGTGATCGTTGGCTCCATCATCCCCTCCATCGCGCTCTTGATCTCTTCAATCACATTGTAAATGATGGAATAGGTCTTGATCTGGACGCCTTCGGTTTCTGCCAGCCTGGAGGCCTGCAGCGAAGGGCGTACGTTAAATCCTACGATGACGGCGTCTGAAGCCGTTGCCAATAATACATCGCTTTCAGTGATTGCACCCACGGCTTTATGCACTACCGTGACCGCTATTTCTTCCGTGGATAATTTTTGGAGGGAGTCGCTCAAAGCTTCTACGGATCCATCCACATCCCCTTTGATAATGAGATTGAGCTGCTTGAAATTGCCCAAAGCTAAACGACGACCGATCTCGTCAAGGGTAATATGTTTTTTGGCACGTATGCCCTGTTCCCTTAGAATCTGGGCGCGACGGTTGGCCACTTCCTTGGCTTCACTCTCATCCTCGTAAACCCTGAATTTTTCACCAGCCTGGGGGGCTCCATTCAAACCTAAAATTTGCACCGGAGAAGACGGACCCGCCTCTTCGAGCTTTTGATTTCTCTCATTGAACATGGCTTTTACCCTGCCATAATATTGTCCGCTTACTACGATTTCGCCCTGATGTAAGGTCCCGTTCTGCACGAGCATGGTGGCCACATAGCCGCGTCCTTTATCCAATGATGCTTCAATGATGGTTCCCGTAGCCTCTCTGCCGGGGTTGGCTTTCAAATCCAGGAGTTCAGATTCCAGTAATATTTTTTCCAGCAGCAAATCAATATTCAGTCCTTTTTTGGCTGAAATTTCCTGGCTCTGGTATTTACCACCCCAGTCTTCCACCAGGAGGTTCATAGCGGCCAACTGCTCTTTTATCTTTTCTGGGTTGGCGCCTTCCTTATCCACTTTGTTGATGGCGAATACCATGGGCAGGCCGGCAGCCTGAGCATGGCTGATCGCTTCCTTTGTCTGAGGCATCACGGCGTCATCGGCGGCAATAACAATCACCGCCACATCGGCTGCTTTTGCACCACGGGCACGCATAGCTGTAAATGCTTCATGGCCTGGCGTGTCCAGGAAGGTGATCTTCTTGCCAGTTGACGTGGTCACCTGGTAGGCACCGATATGCTGGGTAATCCCCCCTGCTTCACCTGCTACCACATTAGCGCTCCTGATATAGTCCAGGAGAGATGTCTTACCATGGTCCACATGGCCCATGATGGTAACTACCGGTGGCCTGGTGATCAGTTCTTCAGGTTCGTCGGAGATCTCTTCTTCTTCCTCTTCCGCGGCATCTTCCACACCTATAAATTCAACTTCATAGCCGAATTCGCCGGCTACGAGTTCTATGACTTCCGCGTCAAGACGCTGATTGATTGAAACCATGATACCGAGGCTCATACACTTTCCAATCACATCGGCAAAACTCACATTCATTAAATTGGCCAGCTCACTCACTGTTACAAATTCAGTAACCTGTAGTTTATGATCGTCGGTCATTTCACCAGCCATGTGTTCAGCCAACTCCTCGCGTTTGGCCCTGCGGTATTTTGACTTGGTGCTCTTGCCGCCTCGTGATGCTCCGGCGAGTTTAGCCTGGGTCTCCCGGATCTTATCCTGGATTTCCTTGGCGTCAATTTCCTTATTCTCGTGTCGCTTATCTCTATGACCGCCAAACCGGCTTCCCGGTCTTGTATCCCTGCGGTCTCCGGGGCGATGCTGGGCCGGTTTGATTTCCTTTTTATCTTTAATCTCTTCTTTGCGTGGTTGTTGTTGATCCCTCTTTTCAATAGGAATACGCTTTCTCTTGCGCTTTTCTTCCTTGGGTTTTGGGCGCGTGTCATTTTCGGAAGGCAGTGTGATCTTTCCGATGATCTTGGGCCCTTCAAGTTTTTCCGCCCGAATATTTTCAATTAAAGGAGATTCCTCTTTTTCATTCGGCACGGGTCCGGCAGAAATTTCAGCTACTTCAGTTGGTTCAGGTTCTGGTTCGGGAGATTTGGAATCGGGTTTGCCAGCCTTTGGTTTGTTATCCTGCTCTTCAGCGGACTCTGATTTTTCCGGGCCTTTTTTCTTCGAAGTCTTCTTGGGCCTGGTGGAGGAATCAATCGCGTCCAGATCAATTTTATCCAGGATTTTGGGTCCGGCTAATTCAGGTGTATCAATTTTAACCAGCCCGGGTTCAACTGTTTCAACCTGTTTTAGAACAGGCGCTTCAGGCACCGGCGGGGAAGGCGCATCCACCACAGCCAACACTTCTTTTTCCGCTGGTTTTTTCTTTACTTCCTTTTTGAATGATATCTCTTCCTCATCCTTCTTCTTCCTCGCTTCCATGATATTACCCTTCGGAATCTCTATCTGGTCGCTTTTTGCCTTAGCAGCTTTATCAGTAGAAAATTCCTGCTGCAGGGCACGATACATCTCTTCCGTAAGCTTACTGGTAGGCTTTAAGTCGTCTTTACCAAATCCTTTCCCGATCAGGAAATCAATAATGGTATCCTGTCCAACGTTGAACTCCTTGGCAGCGCCTAATAATCGCGGTAATTTTAATTCAGCCATAAATTTTTTATCCTTCACCCAACCAACCATCCGCCAGGGACGCGTCGATTATTATTTCAATCTTTCCCTCCAAAAAAGCGGAGAAAAAGATCAGGAAAGTTTTTATTCTTTTTCAAATTCTTCTTTCAAGACCCTTCTAACTTCATCTATCGTTTCCTTTTCCAGGTCTGTTCTGCGTTCCAGTTCTTCTGTTGTGAGATCCAAAACACTCCGGGCCGTGTCGCATCCAATCCGTTTCAATTCGTCAATTACCCAGGGTTCAATCTCATCGGTAAATTCATCAAGATCGATATCAAATTCTTCGGTTTGTCCTTCATCGTCCCTGTAAACGTCGATATCATAACCCGTCAATTCGCAGGCCAATTTAATATTTACACCCCGCCTGCCAATCGCCAACGAAACCTGATCAGGTTTCAGGAACACATTAGCGTGCTTTCTTTCCGCATCAATTTCCATGGAACTCACCCTGGCCGGCGTGAGGGCACGCTGAATCAGTAGCTGGGTATTATTGGTCCAGTTGATGACGTCGATATTCTCATTCTTTAATTCCCTCACTATGCCATGAATACGGCTTCCTTTCATTCCTACGCAGGCACCCACCGGGTCGATGCGATCATCATAGGATTCCACAGCCACTTTGGCTCTTTCCCCAGGTTCTCTTACGATCTTGCGAATGACAATCAGGCCATCAAATATTTCCGGCACTTCTATTTCCAGCAATTTAGCGAGGAAAGACGAATGCGTACGGGATAAGATGATTACCGGGGAATTATTTTTGAGCTCCACTTTTTTCACTACTGCCCTTACGGTTTCCCCTTTCTTAAAATAGTCTGAAGGGATTTGTTCCGATTTTGGCAAAATCAGTTCATTTCCGTCTTCGTCCAGCAACAATACTTCTTTTTTCCAGACCTGGTACACTTCTGCGCTCACGATTTCGCCCACCCTATCAGCATATTTTTTCACCAGGCTGCTTTTCTTCAGGTCGCTGATACGGCTGGCCAGCGTTTGCTTAGCGGCCAGGATTGCGCGACGACCGAAATCCAGAATGTCCACCTCTTCAAACAATTCTTCACCCACTTCAAAGTCGGGTTCAATCTTCACTGCATCGCTATATGCCACTTCGGCAACCGGGTTTTGCACCTGCCCGTCATCCACAATAGTGCGGCGGCGGATGATTTCCAGATCGCCTTTTTCCGTGTTTACGATTACGTCAAAATTTTCGTCAGATCCGTATTTCTTCCGAAGCAGCGTTTTAAATACATCTTCCAGCACCTTCATCAGGGTGGGGCGGTCAATATTCTCCGCGTCCTTAAATTCCTGGAACGATTCAATCAGGTTAATACTTGCCATAGAACAGCATTTAAGAATTCCAATGTCCGCAGCTCCTCACCCGAATATTCCCGGGTTCGAATTGGGGACGACTAAAATTGAATTTGAACTTTGGTTGTTTTTATGTTATCAAATAAGAAATCATGTTGATTAAATTCTTGTTTCTTGCCAGTACCTCTGGTTTCCTGGATTGTGATGCCATCTTCACCAACTTCCTGCAATTTGCCGGATTTCATGATGCCGTCTTTTGTCGTCACTTCCACATTCCGGCCTATATTCTTCACGTATTGGCGGCGTAATTTCAGTGGTTCATCCAAGCCCGGCGAAGACAATTCCAGGGAAAAATCATTCGAAGGAAACAAGCCGCTCTCCTCGATTCTTTTATACAAAGCCCTGTTATAAGTAACGCATTTATCGATGGATATGCCTCTGTCGGCATCCAGGAACACTTTAATATTATTGGTAGGTTTGATCCGGATTTCCACCAGAAAACATTCCTTGTCAGGCTCCAGCAGACTGGTCATCATTTCTTCAATAGCCTCGATGGGCGCCCCTTTGCTCATATCTGGTAAATAGAGAAGGGAACGATCACCGTTCCCTTCCTTCGTTTCTTTTGCCATCGCAAAGTTAATGTATTCCTTCAATGCGCAAAAATATTTGTTAACGCCAATTTTTGCGGGGCCATTTATTTAATAGTAATTTTAAATATACCATTCACTATGGCCAGCAACCAGGATTTCTCGGAATTTCTGCGACAGAACAAAAAACTCATCAGGGAATATATTGATGCGAGGCTGGAATTGTTCAAACTGCAGGGAGTCAGGCTGCTGTCGCGCTCCCTGGGTATGTTCATCTGGCTCACCGTGGCACTCTTCCTAATCTTTTTCATAATCCTGTTCCTGGGAATGCTTTTTGCCTATTGGATCGCGGAAAAAACAGGCAGCAATGTCATTGGATTCGGTAGCACGGCTGGCCTTCTTCTGATTATCCTCCTGATGCTTTTCCTGTTCAGAAAAGGGCTTTTTCTCAAACCTATTACCAGGATCATAATAAGAGAAACCCTGAAAGACCCGGAACTGAATCGCGAAAATGATGATGACCCACAGGAATACTAGTCAATTTGCTGCCCACCACTAAGAACTGGCTTTAAAATCGGTCCCTGCCATTCCTGATCCTATTCTGGCTTAAAGATCGGGTCGGGAATTCAGCCATTCTTATGAAGGATCTTGTTTTGAATAACCGCGCCAATATTTTTGGTCCTTGTTTTTAATAATTCGGCATTCTCGCCGGCATATAATTCGTCCACAGTTGAATCGAACAAATAATTCCATCGGCCAAAAAGGTCTGCATTTAAGGGAAAAGTCCCATGCAATCTTTGATGCGATTCCATAGGATTGCCCCCATAATTGCCGGTATGAAGAAGTGAATTCTCCCAAAACTCAGACATTAGCTTCAGGTGTGTTTCCCAATTCACCCTGGCAACTTCATTGAAAAAATATCCGATATCAGGATCGGCTTTCACCTTTTCATAAAAACTCCTGACCAGGACTTCTATATCGGACCTTTTTATGATATCTTTTTTCACTTTATTACTTTAACGAAGGTGAAATCAATTTATACCGGTAATTTTTTCAAGAATTGGAATCAACCATAAAAATGTGAGAAATTTCAGGGACAGAAGTCAACACGTATCGCGACAGAAATAATTCATCTCCTTCAGCACTCAAAGGTCTTTTCTGTTGAAATTTCTCAGTGAGAGCCATACGGGTATGATAATCCAGAGCATCAAAACTGCAGAGACGATTATCAGGCCTGATCGCGAGCCGAAGAAATCCCTGAATATCGCGCCGGTATAGCCCATAAGGGCGGAAATATCCATCTTTAGCAAAATCAGTATCCTGCTTAAATCAATCGGATTGAAAGCACTGATAACCACCATGATCTTTTCCATTGGATAATCTTCGAACTGGAAAAGAAAAAACAGGACGAGTCCGTCAAACAATAGGGAAAAATACAACCATAACAAAATAGCAATCCCAATACCCTTTGCCTTGTCGCGCGTGGCTACTGCGGCCAGCATGGCAATGGCTACAAAAATGACGGATAGCACCAATCCCATCACCAGCATCAGCAATCCGGTGCCTGTTGGGATATAAAGCAGGATGGGAATGCCGATCCCTACGAAAAATGCGAGCGCCAATGCGCCTGCCAAGCCCGAAAAAAGGCTGATCCAGATATTTTTTCTTTTCAATGGCTGGCTTACCAGCAATTCGATAAATTCGGAACTATTATAAACATAAATAGTCGAAAAAATAATACACACCAGCGGCACGATGATCAATACAGTATTGAGCAGGCTCAACAATCCTTTTGAAGTATTATCCTCGAGGTTAAAAATACTCAGGGAGATCACGAGGAGGAAAGCTGTATAAGCCAATACAATCTTATTCCGGAGGATATCTGCAATAACATATTTGATGATCTTTTTCATGTTTCTAGTTTTTCTGCATTACGGAGGCAATGGCCTTGGAAAGTTTTTGTTCGCCGGTATCCCTGCGAAGGTCTTCCAGGCTTTTATGAAACATGAGATTGCCATCCTGCATATAAATGACCTGTGTAATAAGGTCATCCAACTCGCTGAGCACATGTGATGTAATCAATACGAGCTTGCCTTTAACCTTTTCGTCGATGATTTTCTTCTTCAATACTTCTGATGCCAGTGGATCAAGGCCAGCCGTAGGTTCATCCAGGATCAATACATCCGGGTTGAAAAGGAAGGCCAGTGAAGCGCTCACTTTTTGCCTGGTGCCGCCCGACAGCGTGCTCATGCGCTTCCGAAGCAATTCATTCAAGCCGAATGCCTCCATCAGGTCTTCGTCTGTGGGAATATCTTTACCCCTGGCCCTGATATCCTTCATCATCTTGAAGATCTGGCCAATGCTCATATTATCCGGATATCTGCCGATTTGAGGCATGTATCCAATGTATTGGCGGTACAACCAGTCATGTACGATATTCTTTCCATTGAATGTGATGAAGCCACTGTCTGGCACCACCATTCCCAGGATGCTTTTTATAAAAGTTGTCTTTCCGCTTCCATTGGGGCCTATGAGAGCGATGCATTCGCCCTTATTGCAGGTTACTGATATATTATTTAAGGCTTTTAATCTGCCAAATTTTTTTGATACATTATTCGCAATGATCATAGGTGTAATGGTTTCATGAGTGGATAATTGTCCTTCAGGTTTTCGGGAGTGAGTGTCGGAAAGATCTTTTCTGATTTATCCAGCAATGATGTCATAAAACTTCTGAACAGCATCATGGCGGCAGGATTCTTTTCAATGATCATGGAGTACAGGCTTACAGGCCGATAAGGTACGTCTCCTGTATTGTCTTTATTCAAATCATATCCTTCGTATTTATCCCAGTAATTGTGGTCAAAACTGTTTTCCACCAGAGTACCATTGGTGGCAACGTCAAAAGTGTTGGAAAGAAAATTATTCAGCGTGATTGTATTATCCAGGCAACTCGCCTGTATTTTTACTCCCCACCCGTTATTTAGAAATTGATTCTTTTCCACAAGCAGCCTGTTGGTACCTTCCATATATATGGCGCTCGTATTCCGGATGAATTTATTTCCGATTATATAGCTGTCTGAAATTTCCTTGAGGAATATGCCATAAGCTGCGTCTCCCCAATTGTCTTCGAAATAATTATTGAACATCTTAACGCCATGCGTAAACATCACGGAAACGCCAGCCCCGTTTTGCCTGAAAATATTACTGATATAGGAGTCATTGTGCGAAAACATGAAATGCAACCCGTAGCGCAAGTTATTGTAACACATATTTCTCCATATCACGGAATTGGTTACAAATTCAAAATAAATTCCGTCCCGGTGACCGGAAATGGTATTGCCGATGATCTTCATACTGTCGGATTTCCAGCAATGGATGCCATTCCCGCTCTGTTGTTCTGTTTTGGCAGAAGCGCTGAGTTTGTTATTTTCAAATGTGCATTGCAGGCCCGATTGCGAGTAGATGCCAAAAAATGTATTCTGAAAAATATTATCCGCCACCGTTACATTACGACGTTCATATATTTTTATGGCGGCAATATCATCCAGGCTTGAGACACCGGAATTAATCAGTTTAAATCCCCTGATAGTTACATAGTCTGCCCTTATAGAGATGATCTGGTAACTGTGTTCGCCATCCAATACCGGGTAATTCCTGCCGATCAGGGTGATGGACTTATTGATGGTGATATTCTTCTCCCGGTACACCCCTCCTTCAACCCAAATGCTGTCGCCATTTTCAACGGCTGCCAGGGCTTCATGAATGGAGTGATATGTTTGATGATCACCCACTCTGACTGTTTTTGCTGAAGAACTGAAGGAGATTGTCAATAAACAGCCCACTATAAATAGGATCGTTTTCATTCCCGAATGATTTCTCCACGACTCAGAATGGTCCCTTTGGTAAGGGCCAATACCTTGTCTAAACTATCCTTACTGCTAAAAGCGGCAATATTTCCTCCCATTGGGCTTCTGAACAACTCGCTCTTCATGTAAAATGACTTCTCGGACGGAATAAGGGAATGTATGCCGCTGAAATCCGCAAAAAAAATCTCTTTCGCGTTTTTACGGTTTGCCTGGTCTGATTCGAGGAATGATACAAGGCAATGCACATCATCAAATTTATAGACCTTGCCTTTCTGAGTCAGAATCTCGGCTCCAAACCGGGCATCAATAAAAGTCATCTTACAGAAGCTGCACTGATCTTTACCCAACACAATCGGTTCCGTCCTCGTATTGCAGGAGCAAAGGAAGATGATCAGAGCGGAAGCGAGAACTGCTGCTGGTTTGCCTTGGGTGCGCCACTTCCTGAAATATCTTATTTCCCTAATAATGAGCAGGATTAATATGACCCCTGTTCCCAAAAAGATCCAGCCGCCAATATCGGGTATGGAATAGGCTCCAAAATTGAGGAGTTGTTTGAAGCCGATCAGGGGAGGCTGATAGGTCATTCCGGGCACAATGATCGCCGCATCCGGATTGAGGTGGTGTCCATAATTATATTCCCATTTCCAGAAATCCACCATTGCTACAATTCCAAAGCAAACAAAGAGGAACGATACGAAATAGAATAATTTCCTCTTCCCCACAAGGGCCGCCACGAGCAAAGCAAGGGCGAAGAAGCCGATGATATAAGGCAGGATCACAAATTCGCGGAAATCATTAGTGTGAAGAGTCTTCATCCCAATATAATGGTTTAACCCATTGATAATGTCAACATCTCCGCTTAGCCGGCTGGGATAGATGAGCAGTCGCAATCCTTCAGGGTATTGTGGCGCATTCAAATCAATGCGCCACATTGGAACAAACAAAACGACAAGTAATCCCGCGCTGCACAGTATCAATAATATTTTCGTCCATTTATTCAATCGAAGTCCATTCATGATTCCGCAAAATTTTGCAAGACTCCTGCTTTGAATTTCCAATTATGGCATTCCCAAAGCAGGAGTCAGTTTGAAGGAAGATGAGACCTTAGTTGTCCCTTAGTCGTGCTTTTCCTTGGTCGTTTCTACAATCGTATTTGAAGGATCGGTGCTGGGCAAATTTTTACCGGTACTGAACAATAAGGCTACATTGCTATTTTGTGGTGATATCCTGATATAACCCTGCATTTCCTGATGTAATGCGCTGCAAAAGTCTGTACAATAAAAAGGAAAAATTCCGGGCTTTTCGGGGCTCCACCTCAGGGTCTGCGTTTCGCCGGGCATCACCAATAACTCACCTGTCAACGCGCCTTTGATTGCAAAACCATGGGGCACATCCCAGTCCTGCTCCAGGTTGGTCACATGCCAGTATACATCATCGCCCATCTTGACGCCTTCAATATTATCCGGGGCAAAATGGGACCGTATGGCAGTAATGTATATATCCACTCTGTTTCCAGTTCTCACAACTTTTGTTGTAGCTTCTCCCTTCGATACATAAGGATTGGCGTTTTCGTCAATTTTGAAAATCTTGACAGAATTATTCTTGATGAGATCGGCAGAAACGGCTTGCGCATAGTGCGGTTCACCGATAGTTGGAAAGTCCAGAATCAGTTGCATTTTGTCTCCACTAATATCGAATAATTGACAGGCCTGGGCTAATTCGGGTCCTGTTGGTAAATACCTGTCTTTGGTGATCTTGTTATACACCATTACATATTTGCCATTCGGTTTTTTTGAATCACCACCGGGAATGCACAAGTGTCCGGGGGAATAGAATGTAGGCTGACGATCGATTATTTTCAGGTCCTTAATATTCCAACGCACGATTTCTGATGAAACAAAGAATGTAGTAATGGCATTTCCGCGGCCGTCAAATTCGGTATGCAAAGGCCCTAAACCTGGTTTTTTAACTTCGCCATACAAAGCGGCTTCATACCTGATTACGGGTATGCCGTCATAAGTTCCTATGAAATCTTTGTCAGCGATGGCTTTTTGAATCTTGTCGAAACTGAACACGGGTAGGAGGGCAGCCAGCTTACCGCTGCCTACTATATATTCGCCGGTGGGGTCAACATCGCATCCGTGTGGCGACTTGGGGCAGGGTATAAAAAAACAAATATCTGTCAGGTCTTTGGCATCCAGAACGAGGACCTCAGTGCCCATTTCCGAAGTGGCTGTATGCGTCTTTTCGTCATACATATTATGGGCATATTTAACCGTTTCCTTCTTTCCCTTTCCTGCGTTAGCATATTCTTCTAACTTTTTCCAGTTTAAGGCCATAATAAAATCCTTGTCCCTCTGGGAGGCATTAACTTCCAATAGGGTATTGGCCTGTTCCGTATTATAGCAGGAGAAAAAGAACCAGTCGTGAGACTTGCCCTTGCCGGCATGGCTCAGGTCAAAGTTTACTCCGGGGGTTCTCAACTGAAAGGCAATATTCATCTTGCCCGTTTCTTTGTCAACTTTTACAAATGTGACGGAACCTCTGAAATTCTTCTTGTAGGTATTGATGGGAACATCACCGTTAGCATTGTCAGGCGGCACACTGAAACGGGTGCCGGCCACTACATATTCAGTATTTTCTGTTATGAACGGAGATGAGTGGTTACCCGCGCTATTAGGTATTTCCAGGATTTCTGCCGTGCGGAAAGTCTTCAGGTCCACTCTCGCTATTCTGGGCGTATTATTTCCATTTGCAAAAACCCATCTGCCATCAATTTCTCCATTGGTTTGAGACATTTCCACATGGTGCAGGTCGTCCCAGGGTACAAATCCATGTGAGGTGTTCAACATGGGCTTTGTCTCTTCACTATACCCATATCCCTTTTCAGGATCCTGTGAAAAGACGGGAATCACCCTGAGCAGGCGGCCAGACGGAATGCCGTACACGCTCATTTGTCCGCTGAATCCCCCTGAAACAAAATTGTAAAACTCGTCATACTTGCCAGGTGCAACATATGTTTTGGCTGCGGCGTCAGCGCTTACTGCGTTACTGGCATTTTTGGGTTTGCAGGAGTCGGCACCAATGAGTATGCAGACAATCCCGGCAAAGATTACCGAAGAACTAATCCTTTTCATATACAGTGTATTATTAGAATTAACTAAATCTGTTTCGTTCTGGCTATTTTACTCCGTCGTTCTTGCGCATGAATTCGTAAACATTGCGGGCGTCATCATCAGACAGGTTCTGATTAGGCATCCGCACCAGGCATATTTCAAGCATGGCCTGGGCTTTAGGATCCTTGTCAATCATTTCATCCGTATTTGTGGTGAAATTCATGATCCATTCTGCGGTATGGCGGCTTGTAACTCCTTTCCACCCCGGTCCAACCAATCTCTCATCAGTGAGTTTATGGCAGGCGCTGCATTTCACGGTGAAAACTTTATCACCGGCTTCGGCTTTGGCTACATCCAGGTTGGGGCTTATTTCCACCTTCGTGAATTTCCCTTCACCTCGGTGGGGATCATAGGAAGGATTACCATTTTCGGTTTCCTTTTGTTCACCTGCAGCAGGCGTTTCTTTTTTTTCTCCGGAACCACTGCTGCTGCAAGCAATACCGAAAATGATCATACTCAATGCGATCAGTTTTTTCATAATCTAAATTTTAAGTTCATTGATTTTGATTGCGCAAGATTAACGACGACTGACTTCACATTTTATGAGTGAAATCATGTGTTGGGGAGATTTTTCGTACAAGCATATTCGCCGATTGCTTATAAAATTGTCGAAACCCTTTGCCAGCAGCCGTTTTTTGCATTCAATAGTTAATTCTGGTGCGAAATTATGATTTTCGTCAGGTTTTTCGACTTTATGTGTCATGAATTCTCTTTTAATTCATTCATAGCTTTGCTGCACTTCAAATATTTAAAGGATGATGATCAATATTGACACCCTGCTCGCCTGGGGTGCCGTATATAAGAAAATTGCCGCGGATGAAATGGTATTCATGGACGGAACCGAATGTCATTTCTACTATCAATTGGCGAGCGGAAGTCTGCGTTGGATAAATGTTAATGATGAAGGAAAAGAATTTATCCAATATATGGTAGAGCCCGGTGATTGCTTTGGCGAACTCCCTTTGTTTGATGATGGATTTTATGCCGGGTCTGCCATAGCCAACACCGACTCCATAATACTTCGGCTGCAAAAGAATACATTCCTGAGGATCTTAAAAGAAGAACCGGAGATTCAGTTCGCCTTCAGCCGTTTAATGGCAGAAAGACTTCGTTTCAAATTCATGCTCTTGCAGGAGCTGACATGCTGCAGCCCCGAACACAGCATTAGCTCTCTTTTCTCACATTTCAAAGCCACAAACAGAAATATCTGCGATAAGCAGAACCAAATAAAGCTTACCAGGCAGCAAATCGCGGATATGACAGGGATGCGGGTGGAAACCGTTATTCGCACCATCAGAAACCTCAATAATAAGGGGTCCCTGACTATTAACAGAGGCAAAATTTTGCTTCCTTTATGATACGAATCATAATACGACCCCCATCCCTCTTTTAATTTGTTCCAAATGCAAACCATGAATTCAAGTCTTCGGAAATGGCTTCTAATGGCATTTTTTAATTTGCTTGTGGTTGCTGTTCTGGGAGTCCTTCTTCGTTATAAGATTGCTTTTTCAATGCCTTTTGTAAATCAACGCTATCTCTTGCAGGCCCATTCTCATTTTGCTTTTGCCGGCTGGATTACCCAGATTTTGATGACGCTGCTCCTGGCTTATTTGTCAGGAAAAACAGGTGACGGGGTTTTCAGGAAATACCGCTGGCTCTTATATGGAAACCTTGCCACTGCTTACGGAATGCTGTTGAGTTTCCCATTCCAGGGATACGCCACTATTTCCATTATTTTTTCAACCTTGTCCATTTTTGTTTCTTATGCTTTCGCGATTGTATACTGGAAAGACCTGAACCGGTTAGAGGACCACAGCGTTTCCCATAAATGGTTCAAAGCCGCGCTCTTATTCAATGCCATTTCATCCTTGGGGCCTTTTACGCTGGCATATATGCTGGCAAGCCGGCATGTGCATACGCATTTATATCTCACATCAGTCTATTTCTTTCTGCATTTTCAATATAATGGTTGGTTTTTCTTCGCGTGCATGGGCTTACTCTGCAGTCAACTCAGCAAATTCGGTATCCCGAACCATCAGTTGAAATTGGTATTCCTGCTCTTTGTTTCCGCCATAATCCCGGCCTATTTCCTATCTGCTCTATGGTTGCCTATTCCGGCTTGGATATTTGCCTTGGTTATACTGTCCGTGCTGGTGCAGGATGCGGGATGGCTTATCCTGGTACGCATAATCCGGCGCTCACTGCCCGGGATCAGCAGGAATCTTCCAACGCTGCCCAGGTGGTTCTTTCTTTTGAGTTTTGTTGCGCTAAGCCTGAAACTAATGTTACAGACAATTTCAGTAATCCCTGCTTTAAGTAAACTTACCTACGGATTCAGGCCCATTGTGATTGGGTACCTGCACCTGATATTCCTGGGAGTGATTACACTTTTCATATTGGGATACATTATCCAGCTCGGAATGATCCACATCAATAAAATCGCCATCCGGGGACTGATCATATTCACCATCGGAATTTTTGTAAATGAATTGCTGTTGATGGTCCAGGGAATAGCCGATCTTAGTAATGCAGCCGTTCCATTTATCAATCCCATGTTGCTGGGTGCCGCCTTGTTGTTGTTTACAGGCATTTTCGTGGTCAATTATGGCCTCAACTCCAGGAGTCCAACTCTTTTAATACATCATGAGCTAAGCTGATAAACCTGGATGCTATCTAGCCGATATAGTCAAATAAGATTTTCGTAATTTGGTGCAGACTATTTTGCAGGAACGGGTATTGGGCAATTGACATTGATGGTGATCGCACTATTATGAAATAAATCTAAATGACAGGTAGGATGGCAGTAAGGTATTATCCTATAAAAGATGAGGATTCATTGGAGCGGGAAATTCGCCGGCTGAAAAATAGATGCCGCGCTATAGAAGATCAATTTGACTCCAATATTGACCAACTCAAGGATAATTATGCATTAATGGCATTCAATTCGGTGCTGGGAAACCGTTTAAGGGCTTTGCCGGTGCTGGGAGAATTTACTGCCGCAGCCTTGAATAACCAGAAAATTCAAAATCTGATGCAGACCCTGGTGGATATGCTGGTAGATAAGACGGAAGGCATCATAGAAAAGATTGCGAAGAAATTCTCCCATAAAAAAGAACAGGGCGGCGAAAACTAATTCTCCAAACAGAGGTTTAACAACCTAAATGCAGCGTTCCCTGCAGAAATGATTATTTTTGTGACCTGATATGATGTTTGTTTTTTACATATTGTTAGGCTATCTTATTTACCGTTTTATTACAGGATTTCTAATACCTGTATTCAAAGCCAGCCGCCAGATCAGGCGACAGTTCAGCGATATGCAGGAACAAATGCAGGAACAAATGCAATCCCGGCAACAGACTTCTGCTCCTGAGCCCGACAGCGGCAAACCCAAAAACCAGGTTGGAGAATACATCGAGTTTGAAGAACTCAAATCAAAATAATATTATCATCAGCTACTTTGTCTGAACATTTTCATTCCCGGCTTCCGGAGCCTGGATCCCGCATGGCTTCATTGAGGCTATTCCTCCCGGGGCTAAGATTCGCCCTATCTTTCCGAACCATAGAACTATTATTGATAATTCACCAGGTCAGATACAAGATTCAATTTGCCTAAATTTGCACTTCTTTGCACAAGAGACTAAGATGGCAACACAATTGTATGACTTTGGCATGATCGGCCTGGGAGTGATGGGCCGCAATCTTCTCCTCAATATGGCTGACCATGGCTTCAGGGTAATTGGTTACGATAAGGATCCACAAAAAATCCAGGCACTCGAATCTTCAGCATCAGATCCCAATACTGTCAAGGGCGTGAATACCATGGCGGATATGCTTGCCCGGCTTGCAACCCCGAGAAAAATCATGATGCTTGTTCCCGCGGGAAAGCCGGTAGATGATGTATTGAAGGAACTGCAGCCCTTCCTGGAAATGGGCGATATAGTAATTGACGGAGGAAATTCCCACTACACTGATACGCTGCGAAGAATTCAATGGATGGAGGAAAAGGGATTCCATTTCATGGGCGTAGGCATTTCCGGCGGAGAGCATGGAGCCAGAACGGGACCCAGCATTATGCCGGGTGGTGACGTGGAAGCCTATGCGCAGGTAAAGCCTGTATTGGAATCAATTGCCGCAAAAGTGAAAGGAGAACCCTGTGTGGCATTTTTAGGAAATGGCGCGGCGGGTCATTATGTAAAGATGGTTCATAATGGAATTGAATACGCCATTATGCAATTGATAAGCGAAGTATATGATTTGTTGCACAGAGCTGCCGGACTGGACAATGACCAGTTATATGAGGTTTTCAAGAAATGGAACGAAGGAGAACTTCAATCCTATCTAGTTGAAATTACCTCGGCCATTTTCTTGCAGCCTGACGAAAAAACAGGGAAAAGACTGGTTGAACTGATCCTTGACAAAGCCGGCTCGAAGGGTACGGGCAAATGGACTTCACAAGATGCCATGGACCTGGGCATGCCTATTCCCACTATTGATACTGCCGTCGCCATTCGCAATCTCTCATCTCTGAAGGATGAAAGAGTGAAAGCAGCGACTCTCTATCAACCTCAATTAAAAACTCCGGGCGTTCCGGTGGAACAAACTATCCGTCAGGCTCATGATGCATTATTTGCAGGTATGCTGATCTGTTATGCCCAGGGACTGGCACTGTTACATACGGCATCATCAGAGCTTAAAATGGAGATACCAATGCCCCAGGTGGTAAAAGTATGGCGGGGCGGTTGTATCATTCGTTCTTCGATGCTGGAAGATTTCTACAAGGCTTACAGTGAAGATCCGCAACTCCCCAATATCATGCTAAATCCGTCAATCGCCAGCATGTTGAAAGATAAGGAAGGAAATGCGCGGGCATCGGTCATCGAAACCATACAAGCCGGCATTCCATCGACTGGCCTAACCAGCGCTTTAGGATATTTCGATGCTTACAGAAGCGAAAGAATGGCAACAAACCTGGTTCAGGCACAGAGAGATTTTTTTGGAGCGCATACTTACCAGAGGACCGATATGGCTGGAAATTTCCATACCGAATGGGATCAGGGTGGCGATAGCTGAATTCTAAGCCATGAAGGTTAGAATACCCTCATCAGAATTGATCAATTATTTAATGAGCAGAACAGATATGGCAAATCACAAACGCCCACCTTCTTCATTGTTATTTATTTTCGGAGGGAGTGGAGATCTGAATCACCGCAAGCTTATTCCTGCATTGTATAATCTTTTCCTGGATGATTATATGCCTGAAAAATTTTCGATCTATGGGATCGGGCGCAGCGAATATTCGGAAGATAGTTATCGTGACTATTTGCTGGATGGGATCCGTAAATATTCGCGCAGGAAAGGAGAGGACAACGGTACCTGGAAAAAATTTGCAGCCCAGGTCTCCTATTTACAAATGGACGCTGAAGACGAATCAGCGTATTCCCGCATCAGCGAGCTAGTAAAAGCGAAAGAAAAAGAATATGGCGAGCATCCAAATGTAATATTTTATATGGCTGTGGCACCCAGGCTTGTGCCGGATATTGCCGTCAAGCTTGGACCATTGAATATTTGTTCGGACACCAAATGCACCCGCATCGTCATAGAAAAACCTTTCGGGCATGACCTGAAAAGCGCCCATGAATTGAATGGATTGCTTCGAGGTATGTTTGATGAAGAGCAGATTTTCAGAATAGATCATTATCTGGGCAAGGAGACTGTGCAAAACATACTGGCTCTTCGTTTTGCAAATGCATTGTTTGAACCTATCTGGAATAGGAATTATATAGAACACGTTCAAATAACCGCCGCTGAGACTGTTGGTGTTGAAGGCCGAGGAAATTATTATGAAGGTTCGGGAGCCTTAAGGGACATGGTGCAAAATCATATGCTCCAACTGATGTGCATGATCGCCATGGAAGCCCCCGTTTCATTCCAGGCCAATGAAATCAGAAATAAGAAAGTGGATGTTTTGAATGCCATTCGAATATATGGACACAGTGAAGTGCAGGACTATGCGGTTAGGGGCCAATACTCCGAAGGCTGGATGCACGGTGAAAAAATTCTGGGATATAAGCAAGAGAAAGACGTGAACCCAAATTCTCACATAGAAACATACGCCGCAGTTAAATTTTATGTAGATAACTGGCGCTGGCAGGGCGTACCATTTTATGTGAGAACAGGAAAAAGATTACATAATAAATGCACCAACATTACCCTGCAATTCATGCGTGCTCCTCACTATGCATTTCCCCCGGAAGCGGCCGATACCTGGAGGCCCAACCGCATGATGATCAGCATCCAACCTGAAATGGACATCAGGATAAGGTTCCAGGCGAAAAAACCTGGTCAGTCTATGACGCTCAGCCCCGTGGATATGATCTTTAACTATGACCAGGCCTATTCCGATCACGAGCCTGAAGCCTATGAAACATTATTGCTCGACATTATGGAAGGTGACGCAACCCTTTTCATGAGAGCCGATCAGGTTGAAGCAGCCTGGAAAATAATCATGCCGATACTGGAAACCTGGGATTCCAGGCAACCTGTTGACTTTCCCAATTATTCACCTGATTCATGGGGACCCGAAGATGCAGAAGCACTGATAGCGAGGGACGGGCATAACTGGGTGACGCTGCCGGGCCACGAAGAATAAATAGGATTTTAAAATGCTGATTGGGAATGAATCCGAAAATCAACTCTGGAAATTCGTAAGCAATTTTTTTTGAAACATAAGTTTGTTGCAAACACCTGGCAAATGCCGTCGTCTGGCTTTTCACCGCTCACAGATGAATTATGGAATTACATATCAAAAAAGATCCGATTGAATTGAGTCATGCGCTGGCTGAATGGATCACTTCTTACATTGAAGCCGGTCTGCAAGAACAGGCACGATTTACCTGGGCACTGACTGGTGGGAGCTCCCCCAAAAAGCTTTACAACCTCCTGTCGCAGTCACCATTCAGGGAAAGAATAGCATGGGAGAAATTGCATATTTTCTGGGGAGATGAAAGGGCTGTGCCCTTTGACGATGAACGAAACAATGCGAAAATGTGTTTCGATCATTTGTTGAATCGGGTTCCGGTGAAAGCAGACCAGGTTCATCCGATGCGAACAGATATAGATCCTGCGGATTCGGCAAGGGAATATGAGAAAATTCTCCATCATTATTTCGACGGCAATGGCCCCTCATTCGACCTTGTATTGAATGGCATGGGCGAGGATGGGCATACGCTGTCACTTTTTCCGGGAACGGCAGTAATACACGAAAAGAAGGCCTGGGTAAAATCCTTCTATTTGGAGGCACAGTCTATGTTTCGGATAACGCTCACGGCTCCGATTGTGAACCGGGCCTCAAGAATTGTTTTCCTGACTTTTGGAACTGCCAAGTCCAGTGCCTTGTACCAGGTAATTCTGGGGCCACGCAATCCTGATCTTTTCCCTTCGCAGATTATAAATCCGATGCAGGGAGAATTACACTGGTTTGTGGATGATGCTGCAGCCGTGGAACTTGGCCGGCCCTGACCTTATCGGAATAAAACACCAATGAATCCGGTGAGTAATGCAGGTAGGTGAATTTCATTGATGAACGGACCTTATACATCCACCGAATCGTACACGATCACTTTACTCCACAGATGACTGTAGTCCTCCACAAATTTCAGGTGAATGGGATCAACCTGGTAGCTGTCCTGGTCTGCCGCGCTATCAAAGAAGGCCAGCCACGAGAAGGCATAGGACCTGTCAATTACGGATCTGTTTGTATTTGCAGGTTTTCCAATATAGAATTTCTGGATCGTTTTTACTTTGGATAATTTATTCAATCCTTCAAGGAGCTTGCTACAGTCGGCTTCACTATTTGGATCTTTTAGCCAAAAATAAACGTGATGGATGAAAATACTTTTTTCTGACATAGCTACTGTTTTTGAAATAATGCCTGGGCCGGCCATGGTTGTCAGCGTTGCCTTGCCCACATGAGATAAGAATTTCCGCCTGGATGAGTCCGACATGAAAATGATTTCAAAAATGGCAATTTACTTTAACTGCTTCAACCAATCAACAATACCGAAGTAAATCTTTGTTGCCACATTTTTTTGAAACCTGGGATCAAGGATTTTTTTTTCGTCGGCGGGATTGCTTAGGAAAGCTACTTCCACCAGGCAGTTGGGATAATCGGTAGGCCCGCTCAGTGCAAAATTGAAACTGCCCACATTCCCGAATTCCTTCAGACCCAGTTCCAGCATGCGTTTAAGTATTGCCTGCGACAGTGGCCTGAAACCAATATAACGGTAATAAGTACTGGTTCCACGAACCGTATCCATGTCGGAAGAATTCAAATGTATGCTCACGAGCAGGTCCGGATTTTGCTGCTTTAACATTTCAACGCGTTCCACCATGCTGAGGGTGGTATCTTTTGTACGCGTCATGAAAGTCTTCACCTTATTTTTCTTCATGATTTTTTCCAGCTCTTTTGCAATGCGAAGCGTGTAATCCTTTTCCAATATATCGTGATTAACCCCGCTGGCTCCAAAGTTCTCGCCCCCATGGCCTGCATCAATGGCGATTTTCAGTTTGCGGATGTCGGGTACAGTAGGCTGTCTTTTAATCTTAATGAGTAATTTTTTCCCCGCGCTGTCATAGGCGATCGAATGGCCCCAATGCCGCGCGTGTTTTAGTTCGATGATGATGCGGAATACATCGTCTTCAACCTGCTCATACCAGGTATTTTTGATTTCTTTGAGTGTGTTAAGTTGGGTGATCCAATTTGTATTGGAGGTGACGCCGAAAATATCTACGACAATTCGCGAAGGGTTGATCTCCTGAAAGCTCCTGTATGGAAGCCTTTCGTCAAGGTTCACACTCACATAGTCAGTTCCCGAATCGCCAAATACCTTAAGGCTGCCCGACAAATAATAAGGCTTGAGATGAACCGAAGAGTCTTTCAGGAAACTGGCTTTGGGCAGGTAGGCATAGTGGTAAGCAGAAAGCTGCACCTTGTAATCCTCGAGGGAACTGTCCACCACTTTCATGACCACATTGGTATCAACGAATCCCATCTTGGCTCCGCCCAAACGGTCTTCCCCCAATCCATATTTCAGATAAGGCAATTTGCCGGCGGTCTTTCCCACCAGGAGGGGCTTTGAATTTTGCGCGGGTACCTGAAAGCAAAGGAAGAGCAGGATGGAAATAAAGGCGGCCTTCATGATTGAAAGATAGTACAATAAATGAGAAAACCGTCCTCCGGCGGGGCGTTTTGTAATCAGAAATTATCTCATGTAGCGTTCCTCAGAACGGATATTTCTTTTCAATGATCATTTTATCCGCGATCCTCCTCCTGGATTCCTTTGTGTTGAAGGGCTCGGTTTTGGTGAAGCGTTTCAAGCCCAGAAGTAACATGCGCTGCTCATCACCTTCCGCGAATGCATTCACGGCGTCTCTTCCACTTTTCGCGGCACGATCTGATGCATCGCAAATATAGGTGCGCGCGAAATCGGAGTACAGACTGGCCTCTTCAGCTTTATCACCGGATATTTTCATGGCTCTCAGCAATGCGCTTTCGGCATGGAAAGTTTCTATGGCCATGTCCGCGATATTCATCAATATTTCCTGTTCATTTTCAATTTTTGTCATCAGCTTTTGAACCGCGGCGCCGGCAACCATAAGTATAGCTTTTTTCATATTCCGGATCGCTTTCAAATCTTTCGCGAATGGGCCATCTTCGCCATTGCCAAAATCTGGTATGCTCATCAATTCCTTTTGCACGGCCATTGCGGGACCCATGAGGTCCAGGCGGCCTTTCATAGCGCGCTTCAACACCATGTCAACCGTCAACAGCCGATTGATTTCGTTGGTGCCTTCAAAGATCCTGTTGATACGGCTGTCGCGATAGGCTCTCGAAATATTATATTCGGCGCTAAAGCCGTTTCCCCCGTGAATCTGCACACCCTCATCAACGGTAAAATCCAGGGTTTCGCTTCCAAAGACTTTAAGCATGGCACATTCGATGGCGTATTCCTCAGCCGCACCCAGAGCCGCTTCATTAAATAATTTACCAGCTTCCAGGAGTTCATGCTCTCTGTCGTCGATCCATTTAGCGGTACGGTACAAGGCACTTTCGGCAACCCATATACGAATGGCTATTTCAGCCAGCTTGTGCTTGATGGCGCCGAAATTCGAAATAGGCTGTTTGAATTGTTCCCTGGTTATTGCATACTCAACTGTATTTGTAGTGGCGCGTTTGGAAGCTCCCAAGGTCGCCGCACATAATTTCAGACGACCTATGTTCAGGATATTGAAGGCAATTACATGGCCTTTTCCGATTTCACCGAGGAGGTTTTCAACAGGAACCTTGCAATCCTGGAAATACAACTGAACCGTAGAGGAACCCTTGATCCCCATTTTATGTTCTTCGGGTCCCTGCGTAAATCCTTCAAAGCCCCTTTCAACAATGAAAGCGGAAAATTTATCACCGTCAATTTTTGCAAAGACAGTATAAATATTCGCAAATCCCCCGTTTGTGATCCAGCATTTTTGTCCGTTGAGGATATAATATTTCCCATCGGCGCTCAACTTAGCCGATGTTTTTGCTCCAAGAGCGTCGCTTCCGCTATTGGGTTCCGTAAGCCCATAGGCCCCCTTCCATTCGCCGCTGCTCAATTTGGGAATGTATTTGGTTTTTTGTTCGGGAGTTCCGAAATAAAGAATGGGAAGGGTTCCAATGCCAGTGTGGGCTGCAACCGCCACGGAAAAAGAAAATCCGCCTCCTAATCCTTCATTCACAATGGTGGAAGTAATAAAATCCTTACCCAGGCCGCCAAATTCTTCAGGTATAGAAGTGGATAGTAGTCCCTGCTCACCGGCTTTATCCATCAATGTTGGCATCAGTCCCGGTTCCAGGTTATCAATGCGGTCAACTATGGGCAGCACTTCATTGTCGAGAAAAGCACTGCACATTTCCATTACCATTTTTTGCTCTTCATTAAAATCTTCGGGGGTATAGATTTCAGCAGGTGTACTTTCTTTTATGAGCCACTCGCCTCCTTTCAATACCGCTGCTTTTTGCGTTGAGGTAGACATAGAATGAATTTAATTATGAATAGAATATTGTAGTCTCAGCATATTTCTCTGTTTTCCGCAACCAGCCTTCAGATCCAAATCACGGTATGCCTGTAATCATTTCAAATTATCATATACTCTTTGTAAGACTGATTTACAGATTTCAATTTCTTCAGCCGACACGCCCCCGAGTGCTTCATTGAGGGTTTGATTGGCCATATCCATAGTTTGATCCTGGAGTTTTTTGGCCGCTTCTGTCAGGTTGATCAGGTTCATTCTCCTGTCTTCCTTTGAAGCTACTCTTTTCACCAGTTTCAACTTTTCCAGATTATCAACCAGTCTTGTGATACTGGGTTTATCCCTGAATGTGGCGCTGCACAATTCCTGCTGGCTCAACCCGTCCTCCTTCCACAAATGGTATAAGACACTCCACTGCTCAATGGTGATTTCAATGCCATGCTGCTTGAAATTTTTTTGCAGCCTTCTGGCCATGGCAGTAGAAGCCTTACCCGTGATAAAACTGTATAATTCGCCTTTCTTAAATTGGTTGTTTGACATATAGTTAGTTATGCAACCAATTCAAAGTTATGGGTTTTCCGCTGGTTTTGGAAGTCGATACCCATTTATTTTGGAATTATCTTATTTGCCCGGCCGGCTTTGTTCTGAAAAGGCTGATGCAATTATCAAATGATCTTTTCTGCTTGAAAGGAGGCCCATATTCAGTTACATTTGAATCACAATGGATTCAGGATTCATCTATCTAAATCAATCGAAAATTCACTACCTGCTGATAGGCAAAGGCAAAGAGTTGGTAGTGTGCTTTCACGGTTTTGAGGAGAAGGCAAAATCCTTCCTGGTTCTGGAAGCCCTGACCAGCAGTCGATATACCCTTATTGCCATTGACCTTCCCTCGCATGGGGAAACCATCTGGCTGGAAGAGAAACCGCTCACAGCACCTGTTTTAATAGAGATACTTGACATGATTCCGGCTTTGACTAACTGTAAATTCAGTCTGCTTGGGTTCAGCATGGGCGGAAGGGTGGCTTTGAGCATCTACCAATATATTCCCGGGCGAATACCGCAATTGGTTTTGTTCGCCCCCGATGGATTAAAAATGAATTTCTGGTATTGGCTGGTCACACAAACCCGCGCGGGGAACAGGCTTTTCAAATTCACTATGAAAAATCCAGGCTGGCTCTTTAGTTTCATGAGAATGTTGAAGACCCTGGGCCTCATAAACGAAAGTGTTTATAAATTTTCATTTCAGCAGATGAACCAACCCAAATCGAGGCTGAGACTTTACCATATATGGACGGCGATGCGTCTGTTCAAGCCCGACATGTGGCTCATAAAAAAACTGATCGTCAAAAATCAGACGTCTTTGAAATTAATCTATGGCCGCCACGACAGGATCATCAGGTGGGAAAGAGGTGAAAAGATCTTTCATTCTTTGAAAGCTCTCTGCTCTATTCATGTTTTGAATTGCGGGCACCAGGTTTTGCATGAACATAATGCAGTTGAAATAGTAAACATACTCGAAGATTAAATTGAACTTAATTTGCAGGAATGATTCTTTTTTCTATCAGCCTGATATTATTGCTGGCTTATTCCATCCTGATGGCCTATTATTATTGGGCCTGGCAACATATCGCTGAATTCAACTCGGAAGATTTGAAGGACTGGCAACCGGTGGAAAAACTAACTGTGATCATTCCGGCCAGAAATGAAGAGGGCCATATTGGTCAATGTCTTGATTCAGTCTTGGGACAAACATACCCTTCGCATTTGCTTGAAATCATCGTGGTTGACGATCATTCCAGCGATCGTAGTGCCGCCATTGTAGAAACTTATGCTGACCGGGGAGTCAGGTTGCTCAGTTTGTCGGATAAGATCGCTGGTCAGCCCGGACAGGTTGCTTACAAGAAGAAGGCCATTGAAATGGGAATTGATGAGTCAACTGGCGTGCTTATAGTTACGACCGACGCGGATTGCAAGGTTCCTCCCGGTTGGATCAGGACCATCGCCGCATTTCATGCTTTATCGAGATGTATTTTTATTGTCGCTCCTGTAAAAATTAATTCCCACCGGTCTCTGCTGTCATTTTTCCAAGCTCTGGATTTTGCAATCCTGCAAGGCATCACTGCCTCGTCAGTCAGCAGGAATTTTCACGATATGTGCAATGGTGCCAATCTTGCTTATGAGAAAAAAGCATTTCAAGAAGTAGATGGCTTCGTGGGAATTGATCATATTGCTTCAGGCGACGATATGCTGTTAATGCATAAGATGCGGAAAAGATTTCCGCAGGGGATCAGGTATCTCAAGTCTGCCAATGCCATCGTGGAGACCGAACCCGCCATCGGATGGAAAGCGTTTTTACATCAAAGGATACGTTGGGCAAGTAAGGCCAGGGTATATAAAGACAGGAAAACACTTCGGATATTAGCACTGGTTTATCTGTTGAATCTAAGTTTATTTCTGCTACTTGCCGGATCCTTGTTCTATCCCAGTTGGCTCTTGTATTTTGGGGTGCTTGTATTTTATAAAATCCTTGCAGAATGGTGGTTCACAGAATCTGTGCTCCAATATTTTCAACTCAGGAATCTGTTGATTTGGTTTCCCATTTTTCAGCCATTACATATTATATATACAGTCATAGCAGGACTACTGGGCCTGAAAGGAAATTATCAATGGAAAGGAAGAGGCCTGCGATGATGCTTAATCCGGCTCCGTAAAATGGTGTCATTTGTTGTGAAAGGCCAAATATTTTCCTCGACGATAAAACTTTTTGCCTCATTTCCTGTATTCCTGTAATTTGTATTTTTCTATCCCATGAAGCATTCAATTCATTCCTTTCCGAAGGCGGCATGGAAAAGACTACAAAAAAATAAAGCCGCCACACTGGGTCTTGTGCTCATTGCGCTGGCAGTGTTGCTATGTTTTGCAGGTTATTTTGTCGCGCCAGACCATTCGCCCAATGCCAACCGAATCATCCTGGAAATCGGTGCCCGGAAGCCGGGATTCAGCATAGATTTTCTCAAATTAAAAAAAGAAAAGTCGGTCGAAAAGGCAGGATTTTTCAGCCAACTTCTGAATGGCCAGGAAGACCGTTACAATTATATACCCGTTCAATCCTGGAAATTGGAGGGAGACAGTATTCAGGTAGATAAATACATTGATGAAGGCCTGACTGAAAAAATGCTTTTGCCGTTGAGCAAAACTGCCAATGTTGATCACGAAGACCCTGTCGTTCATAAAACTTTCTGGCTGGGCACCGACAAATATGGCCGGGATATTCTAAGCAGGTTGATTATTGGAGTTCGTGTAAGCCTTAGTGTGGGTTTGATCGCGGTTATCATTTCCCTGACGATCGGCCTTTTCTTAGGGGCCATAGCGGGGTATTTTGGAGGAAGAACGGATGATATCGTAATGTGGCTCATCAACGTTGTATGGAGCATCCCCACCCTCTTATTGGTTTTCGCCATTACCCTGGTGCTTGGCAAGGGCTTTTGGCAGGTATTCATTGCAGTTGGTTTGACTATGTGGGTGAATGTGGCCCGCGTGATAAGGGGACAGGTACTGGGCATACGCGAATTGGAATATGTAGAGGCGGCAAAGGCGCTCGGTTTTACAGATAGCAGGATCATCATCCGTCACATATTGCCCAATGTGCTGGGTCCTGTGATGGTGATCGCCGCATCTAATTTTGCCACGGCTATTGTGGTGGAGGCCGGCCTGAGTTTCCTGGGCGTAGGTGTGCAGCCCCCTCAGCCGAGTTGGGGACTGATGATCAAGGAAAACTACAATTTCATCATTACGCATAACCCCTTGCTGGCGATTGCCCCGGGTGTATGTATCATGGTGTTGGTATTAGCCTTCAATTTATTGGGGAATGGATTGCGGGATGCATTTGATGTGAAGAGCAGGATATAAAGAATAACTGCCTTGAATCATCCACCGGAATATCAAATTTCAGGTTGCAGGCGCCACCTGTACGTTACGGTTGAAGCTTTCTTCCAGTGAAATGAAGGTCTCGGTTCTTTCGATACCTTTTATTTTCTGCAATTCATCGTGCAGCACACGCCTTAACTGGTTAATGTCTTTGCAAACGATTTCCAGAAACATGCTGTAATTTCCGGTCGTATAATTCAGCCTTACGATCTCGGGTATTTTCTTGAGGTCTTTGGCAACCGCGTCGTATAGGGAGCTTTTTTCGAGAAATATGCCGATAAATGCGGTAATATCGTATCCCAATTGTTTTAGATCCACACTCAATTTGGTACCTTTAACGATACCGTATTCCTGGAGTTTTTTGATGCGCACATGGATAGTTCCGCCCGAAACGAATAGTCTTTTTCCCAGGTCGGCATAAGATATTCCTGCGTCTTCCATCATGGCGGCGATGATCTGAAGGTCCAGTTTATCCAAATTCAATTTTCCAGCCATTTTGCGTGTGGTTTTTAAACTGATTTACGATTAATCACAAATATTTGAATAAAATCGAAATATTCAAAATTTTCCTTTGAAAATTTGTAAAGAACACCCAATTTACTTTAATATTGCAGGGTATTCGATGGTGATCACTATATAGTCCTTTGAAATACTGTGGGGTGATGAAATTTCCGGCAGACATGCCCTCTTGTCTCGGGGGTGCGGGTAACGGGAAAAACTTAGCATAGAGCCGGTTCCGCCCAAAAGCGGGGCCGACAGGGGTTGACCACCAAACTTTGTGCTATAGCTAATCGCCGCGTGGAGGTTCGAGTCCTCCCCCTACAGCTAGAAAATTAAAGCCTTTGCGAATTATCCGCAAAGGCTTTTTTTGTTGGGATTTACCAGATCTCACGCTAAAGCATCTTCTTCGTTTTTTTGTGGTTATCACGCTTTCGACTTAAATGCGACTTGTTTTGCATTAAGTATTCTTCCAAAGGTGGAGCTCCTGAAATGAAAGTAGCATGGGAATTTATTCTTTGCTTGACTTGGCATCCTATGTATCACATTCTTCTCCTTGTATGCATCTTCCACCCACACCTGCTCACCATTTTCATTTAACTTTGCCGGCCATGGGCCACAAAAAACTCTTACGCTTTGAAGAGATCAAAACATTCCCTAACGTGTTGCAATATCCGCAGGGCATGCGTGGGGAATGGAACCGGTTTTTTCAGAATTCCAATCCCATTACGCTTGAACTGGCCTGTGGCAAAGGGGAATATGTTTTGGGCCTGGGTCGTCTTTATCCCAACCGCAATTTCATAGGTGTTGACCTCAAGGGCAACCGAATTTGGGCGGGCGCCAGGAAGAGTCTTGATGAAGGCCTGCAAAATGTGGCTTTTCTCCGCACACAAATTGATATGCTTGCGGGCTATTTTGCACCGGAAGAAGTGAATGAGATTTGGATCACCTTCCCCGATCCCCAATTGCGCAAATCAAGAGCGCGGAAAAGATTGACCCATCCCCGATTCCTGAGACTCTATCAACAGGTCCTCAAGAGGGGCGGCCTGATTCACCTGAAAACCGATTCCCCCGATCTCTATCGTTTTACTAAATTGGTGGCTGACCTGTATGGCATCACCCTATTGGAGGATATTGAAGACATAAGCCTGCTTCCTCAGCCCAGGGAGGAATTGAAAATCACGACCCATTATGAAATGTTGGACATTGCCCAATCTAACAGAGTGCATTACCTGCAGTTCCGATTGCCTGAAGACCTGCCTCTTGAAAAAGACGTAACACTAAAACAGATGATTAGTGAAGAACCAATTTATTGAAGGCAGCGATTTTTATTATAACAGTCAGGGCCTCATGGTGCTGACGGCAGCATACCTCCTCCGCAAAAACTCCTGCTGCGGGAATGGATGCCATCATTGCCCCTATGACTACGAAAATGTTCCGGAACCCCGACGCAGGCTACTGCAAATGGAGAGAAAACTGGAAATCAAACAGACTAATACACGATGAGAATCATAGAATACTAATGCATCTTAACCGGCTGGAATGAGCATGAAGCCTCAAAAAAAAATTCAGACCAGTAATAAGCGGACTGGTTCCATTAAGCCTGTGAGGAATGCAGGCGATTCATTTTTCCTAATCGTTTATGATATTGTGCGCAGGATTCCAAAAGGACGGGTAAGCTCCTATGGCGCCATCGCCGAATTCGCGGGCACCAAATTATCAGCACGCATGGTGGGCTGGGCCATGAACGCGGCTCATGGGGCCATTCCACCAATTCCGGCTCATCGGGTGGTGAACCGAAATGGCCTGCTTACAGGAAGACACCATTTTGGCACCCCCACTCTAATGGCAGATCTGCTAAGGAGCGAGGGAGTAAAAGTGAAAGACGATCAGGTGGTGGATTTCAAAAAAATATTCTGGGATCCCGCAAAGGAGTTATTGTAAATGCATTTGCCAGCGATTAGACCTTCCGCACAAACCGGCTGGGAACAAAATCATGCAAATAATCTTTAGCAGCTATTGGTAATATGGACTGATGAAAAAATAAACCAGCACGCCGGTAACAGATACGTATAGCCAAACAGGCCAGGTGATCTTCGCTATCTTCCGATGTGCGGGCCATTCCGCCACCAGGGCCCTGTATGCCGTAAACAAAATGAATGGAAGGATAATTGCCGCCAGCACTATATGAGTGGATAAGATGAAAAAATAGACATACCGTATGAAACCGCCGCCTCCAAACCTTGTTTCAGTCGTGAAAAGGTGATGGCATATATAAGAAACCAAAAACAACACGGAAAGTATGATGGCCGTGAGCATGATCCTCTTATGTAAATGGTATTTCTTCTTTTTCACCGCGATCAGGCCTGCTATCAGGAGAATTGTTACTGTTGAATTGATCACGGCATTAATCCGTGCAAATAAATGCACATTGAAGCCGAGCTGCACATTGACTTTCACCCTGCCCAATATTACTATGGCGATGAATACCACAAAAGAAACGACCAGGATCAATGACTTCGCAAGCCTGTCATTCTTTTTTATTACTGCATTGAGCATTCTACAAATATTTATTTTCGGATTATTGAAAAACTGAAATCAGTGTAGCAACCGTGCCTTAAATAATATCATCTGCCAAACAATCCTCTTTTCTTTGTCTTATCCCTTTCGAGCATCAGTAAAACAATATCATCTGCCAGGCGGTTCAAGTTCACGCTGTCGAGGCCATCATACCAGCCCCGCAGCACCCGGTCCTTGTCGAGCATGAAAAAATATTGTGTATGGATAAAATTGGTATCTAGATTACTGTCAGCGATATTGGCTTTGAATTCATTCTTCGCGATATCGTAAATCTCGTCCCTGTCTCCTGTAAGCAGCCACCAGGTATCCGGGTCTATTCCATGTTTGTCTGCATAAGCCTTTAGCCTTGGCACAGAATCCCGCTTGGGGTCTATGGTGAAGGAGACGAACCTTACAATGGTATCCGTCTTGTTAAAGGCATCCTGCAATTTTTTCATATTTTTTGTAAGGATAGGGCAAATATCGGGACAGGATGTAAAAAAGAAGTCTGCTACGATGATCTTACCATGCAGATCATTCAACTCCACTTTTTGGCCAAGCTGGTTGGTGAGTGTGAAATTCCGGACCTGGTGCCAAATAGTATCCGTTGTGGATTTGCCATAATCATTTTGGGTGACGACTGTATCATAAAAATAACGGCGGGGCATTACAACTGCACGGTTGCCATAATATTTCAGCAGGAAATAGCAGGTTATCGGTAGCAGGGCCGCAACCGTTATGGCAATAAATGATTTCTTACTCATCATGTTAAATGGAATTACAAAAATAAACCATCGCCACGAAAGAAGATGCGGCGATGGTTATTAAGCTCTTTCGAAATAAGGATAATACCCTCAATCCAATGCCCCAGGTTTCTGACCCTCAGGCTGGGGTTGGGTTTGCTGCGGCAAGTCCCTGTTAAATTCGTTTTTCAAATTCCTCCAGGAATGTCCGTCCCAAAGGAAGGCTGCGATGAACCAAATAAATAATAAGAGTGGCAGTACTATCGTCATTATTATATTTCTGATCTCATCGCCCAGGTGCATGAATACCGAAACGATATAATAGGCCTTGGCCAGGGATAGTATGACAATGGTTCCTTTGAAAGCCAGTACCAGGTGCTCATTAAAATTTGGATTCATGTGTATAAAATAAATGGTGAATCCAAATGACAATTCCACCATGGTGATGATGAGCAGAATCCAGAATACTTTCCATACCCTTTTGGTACTGGAAGCGGGTTCATGGGGAAATGTAATTTCGGGAGATGCCACGGCTGCATGTTGTTCCATATTCTACGAATGAATTTATTTGTTTTTGATCTTTCCTCGCAAGGAAAATTATGTTGATGCTTCTATTAAACGAGATAGAAGCAAAGAAATACAAATACCCATACGAGGTCCACAAAATGCCAGTACAGCCCGGCTTTTTCGATCATCTCATAATGGCCTCTTTGTTCAAAATGGCCCAGCCTGGTCTTAATTAGCATGATCAAATTGATGACCACTCCACTAAAAACGTGGAATCCATGGAAACCGGTTATGCCAAAAAAGAATCCTCCGAATGCGATAGGTCCCGGTGTATTTACCTGGTGACCCTCATGCATGAGTCCGGCCACCGCAGGCCCCCAGGGATTTCCTTTCACCGTGGTTGAAATTTCCTGGATCTTTCCGTTGATCAATACTGCGTGTTCTCCGGTAATAAGGTGGGTCCATTCCCATGCCTGGCAACCCAGGAAGGCCAGTCCGCCTACTATTGTCCATGCCATCCATTTTTCAACGCCTCTCCGATTCATATGGTGTCCTGCATTAACCGCCAATACCATGGTCACTGAACTCATGATCAGGATAAAAGTCATTAAGCTCACAAAAGCAAGTGGCAGGTTCGTGTGCCCAAAACCAGGAAAGGTGTTAAATACATGGTTAGGGTCTGGCCAATAATTCTGGCTCATCCTGATGGTAGCATAGGAGATCAGCAATGCGCCGAATGTGAAAGTATCACTCATCAGGAAATACCACATCATCAGCTTACCATAGCTCACATTGAATGGGCTTTTACCGCCGCTCCACCATTTGTATCCTGCCGGTACTGTTGTTGACATGTAGTTCAATTTAAATTTAGAATCGCGATTATAGGATCAGTTAATTTAATTCGCCCAGCTAAAAAAGATAAACAGATAAATCCAAAGTATATCTACAAAATGCCAGTATGTTGCCACCACTTCTACGGGAACGGCACTGTAACTTCGGGTCTTCTTGCTGAAGGCTCTAAAAAACATTACCAGTAATGCCACCACACCTCCCAACACATGCACTGCATGCAAACCACCAATTGCCAATAAAAAGGAATAGGAAGCACTGGAACCTCTTCCAATCATCTTCAGTCCAGATTCCTGAAATGACATGAAACCCAAAACCTGGAGTGTCACAAACAAAACACCCAGTGCAGCCGTGACCGTAATCATCAGCCGGTATCTCGCCATCTCCCTTTCCTGAAAAGCTTTCAAAGCCATTTGAATAGTCAGACTGCTGAGCAGGATTACCAGGGTGGAATACCAGAAAATCCTGGGCAATTCAAAACTCAGCCAGCCATTCTGGTTCCGTTTCACGATGTAAGCGCTGGTTAAACCGGCAAACATCATGATAATACTTCCCAGCGCTACCCATAGGGTAAACTTATTCGGATGAATCTTTTTTTGCTGCAAACCCATCAAATCACTCATTGATAAAAAATCTTATTAATACCTGTCTCGTCCACGGTATCCTGTAACAATTCAATAGAAATAATCTTATGTTGGTACTTTATCGGCCAACAGACTCAGCAATACAACCGGCAAATAAATATAAGAACTGAACATCACCCTTCTGGCAGCCTTCACTTCCATTTCCCGGTACAGGCGGATACACTGGAACAGCATAAACAAATTTGCCGCTACCACAATCCACATACTAATGATCCCCGACATATGAATAAAATATGGAATCACACCAAAGGGCAGCATCAGCAAAGAATAGATCACAGCCTGAATGGCCGAGTATTTTGTTGGTCCCTTCACGGAAGGCATCAGTTTGAATCCTGCCCTGCTGTAATCACAATGTGCCACCCATGCAATAGCCCAGAAATGGGGGAATTGCCAAAGAAACTGTATGGCAAAAAGCACCCAACCTCCCATACTGAATTCGTTTGTGGCTGCCACCCAACCGATCAGGCAGGGTAATGCGCCAGGGATTGCCCCAACTATGACAGACACGGAATGAACTTTCTTCATTGGCGTGTACACAAATCCATAGAGGAAAAGGCTGAATGCACCGGTAAGGGCCGCATTCCAATTGAACCAATAACCGATCAGCCATATTCCCAGGACCGCGGTAATCGCGGCAAATGTGGACGCTTCCTGTACCGACATTCTGCCACTTGCCACAGGTCTCTTCGCCGTTCGCTTCATCATTGCGTCCGTATCCTTTTCAGCAATCTGGTTAATCGCATTGGCAGCTCCTGTGATCAGGAAACCTCCAACGAATAATAAAAGAACTGAAAGGAAATTAAAGCTGATGCCGGGCGCCAGCAAATAACTTACCACACTGGAAAACACTACCGTGAAGCTCAGCGTGAACTTTACCAGCAGCATATAATCCCTCAACTTCCCTGCTATAATGAGTGCCAGGGAATGATTCACAGTTTCTTGCTTAGCCATCATCAGATTCAAAAAACTATTTGGTTAAAGTTTATCCGGACCAATCCGGATAATCATGTATTAAACTTTAATGTTTCGACTCGCTTTCGTCCAACGGGGTGGTTTGAGCCACGTAATCCTTACCGTCTTTTCCATAGTCATAAGGCCAGCGATAGACTTCGGGTATTTCGCCAGGCCAGTTGCCATGACCGGGATTAATTGGGGTGGTCCATTCCAACGTGGCGGAATGCCAGGGATTCATAGTAGTAACCTTCCTGCCATAGAATATGGAATAGAAGAAATTGAACACGAACATCAATTGCGCGGCAAAAGAAAGAATCGCCGCGAAGCTGATCACTTTGTTCAATTCCACAAAATCCTTAAAAGATTCCCAATTCGAATAGTCGTAATAACGCCTTGGCATACCTGCAAAACCTTCATAGTGCATGGGCCAGAAAATGATATACGCGCAAACGAGTGTTATCCAGAAATGCAAATTGCCCAGTGTGGTGTTGAGAAAGCGCCCAAACATTTTAGGAAACCAGTGGTAAATACCCGCGAACATACCAAGGAACGCGGAAATCCCCATTACGATATGGAAATGGGCTATTACAAAATAAGTATCGTGCAAGTGCATATCCAGGGTGGAATTACCCAGGAATATACCGGTCAGCCCTCCGGAAATGAACATACTCACGAAGCCAATGGCAAAAAGCATGGCGGGAGTGAACCTGATATTTCCCCTCCATAGAGTGGTGAGCCAATTGAACACTTTGATAGCAGACGGCACTGCGATTAGTAATGTGAGTAGAACGAAGAAAGATCCCAGGAACGGGTTGAGGCCCGTAACAAACATATGGTGCGCCCAAACCAGGAAGGCCAGAACAGTTATTGAGAATAACGATCCTACCATTGCCATATAACCGAATATGGGTTTACGGGCATTCACGGACATCACTTCGGAGACAAGTCCCATCGTGGGCAAAATGATTATATATACTTCGGGGTGACCCAGGAACCAGAAAAGGTGTTGGTATAGAATGGCGCTTCCGCCTTCATTTGGCAATACTTTTCCTCCTATAACAATATCAGACAGGTAGAAACTGGTGCCCAGGTGCCTGTCGAAAAGGAGAAGGATAAATCCCGAAAACAATACCGGGAAAGACAATATGCCGAGTATAGCGGTAAATAAGATCGCCCAGATTGTGAGTGGCAATCGTGTCATGGACATGCCTTTTGTGCGCATGTTCAAAATGGTGGATACATAATTGAGGCCGCCGAGCAATGTTGAAATAACAAAGAGTGCTAAAGCCACCAGCCAAAGGTCCATCCCGATTTTAGAACCCTGAGACGCATCTCCCAATGCGCTCAACGGAGGATAGACAGTCCAGCCTCCCGAGGCTGGCCCGGTCTGCACAAATAATGATGAGAACAATACTATGCTGGCTGAGAAAAAGAACCAATAGGAGAGCATATTCAACATAGGCGAAGCCATATCCCTTGCGCCAATTTGCAGCGGAATGAGCAAATTGGCGAAGGTTCCGCTCAGACCAGCCGTCAACACAAAAAATACCAGGATCGTACCGTGCATGGTTATCAAAGCATAGTAAAATTCAGGCTGTATCTTGCCGCCTTTAGCCCAATGCCCGAAAATATCTTCCAGGATAGGGAAACTGGCATCCGGGTAACCAAGCTGAATGCGGAACAATACCGACATCAGGCCGCCAATTATCGCCCAGATCATTCCAGTTATCAGGAACTGCTTGGCGATCATTTTATGGTCCTGACTGAAAACATATTTCGTGATGAAGGATTCATGATGATGGTGCTCTCCATGAAGTTCATGAATCTCTTGCCCTGCACCGTGCTCAACTTGAATTGTGGCTTCGTTACTCATCTCCAATAATTTTATTACTATTTGAAAGTTATTCAAATTTATTTATGATTGCTCAGGCTCTGCGCCACGGGTTTTCCCGTTAACCCCTGTTCCTGGTTTGTGCCTGGCTTATTTTTCGTTGCCGGCACTTCTGCAGTTCCCGGACTCGCAGCCGGTGAAAGATTCGCGTTAGCAGTCACGTATTGTGGCGTCAGTGTGGCGAGCCATTTATCGTAGTCCGCCTGAGACTCCACAACTATTACACCTCTCATGCCGAAATGCCCGTTTCCGCATAACTGGTCACAAGCAATTTCATAGACAAAATTTGGGTTCTTGGTAATTTCCTTCATCTCCTCCGTAGTATATTTAGGAGTGAACCACATAGTTGTAGGAATTCCGGGAACAGCATCCATTTTCAGTCTGAAATGAGGAAGACCCACGTCATGAATCACATCCTGGGAACGGATGACCAGTCGCACCGGTTTGTTCACCACCAGATGTAATTCGCCTGGATGCAGGTCATCCTTATTGGCAGCATCGTTCCAGTCCTGGCCCAGCGGATTACTTTTTGCCGCATCTATCAGCTTGTAATTAATTCTTCCCAATACGCCATCTTTTCCAGGATAACGAAATTCCCAGGCAAACTGATGTCCCGTAACCTCCACTTCCATCGCGTTCTTGGGAGGCTCACCCGTGATCTTGAACCAGTAATACAAGCCAAAACCAACCAATACTGTGAGCGCGATGGCCGGAACCGCGGTCCATAAGACTTCGAGATTATTATTGTGGGGATAGTAATAGGCTGCTCTTTTTTCTGATGCCTGATATTTATAAGAAAACCAAAACAGGAGAATCTGGGTAACAACAAACACGAAGCCCGTAATGCCCAGTGTGATCCAGAGCATTGTATCGATTTTTTGACCGTGTTCAGAAGCTGCCGGAAAAGCTAAAAGTGTTTTCTTATACAACAAATCATTACACCACCAGGCCGCTGCCAGTCCAACCACCAGGAAAACAACCATCAGGAAGCCATTGATCCGGTTATTTTGCTCCATGGCTTTTTTCTCGCCCTTCAGGACGGAAACATACTCGCTGGCCTTCGCGATCTGAAATATCACGAGAAATAGCAGCCCAAGAATGACAATAATAAGATATCCGGACGTGGTCATTTTAGAAAAAATTAGTTTAACAATTTCATTCGTTCTATCACTAATGATTCATCAGGTATGATGCATGATACTTTCTTTCAGGAATGGATGATATTTGGGCGTCATCGGTGATTTTGTCAATGATTTTCCCACAAAATGCATCACTAGTCCGATGAACAGCGCCAGGATTCCCCATTCGTACCAACCCAGGTTATAATGCTCGCCTACTGTTCCCGGCATTACCATCTGAAAGAAATCCAGCCAGTGACCCAATAGTATAAGCACGCACATGAAAGTCATGATGGTGTAATTCCTCTTGGATCCTCTTGTCATAAGTATCAATATCGGTGCTACAAAATTCACAATCAAATTTAACCAGAAGATGCCTCTGTATGATCCCTGGAGCCTTGCCTTGAAATAAACCGTTTCCTCGGGAATATTGGCATACCAGATAAGCATGAATTGAGCAAACCACAGGTAAGTCCAGAAAATTGAAAAAGCAAAAATGAATTTGCCGATATCGTGCAGGTGTTCATCATTGGTATATTCCAGATATCCCTGGTTTTTAAGGTAAATGACAAAGAGGCCCATCAGGGCAATACCCGAAACAAATGTGCTGCCAAATGTGTACCAACTGTACATAGTAGAATACCAATGGGCGTCAATACTCATCAGCCAGAGCCAGGGTATGGAAGATCCAACAGTTAGGGCAAAGAACACAATATATACGGATCCCCAAACAGTATTCTTCCATGTAAACTGGCGGGCCTGGTTTTCTGTCAGAGGGCGCTCATCCGTCTGGCGCGACAATTGCCGTATCTTCCAGCCCACAAAAGACCAGGTGCAAAGAGTGAAGATGGTCCAAACGAGGAAGAAAACGGGATTCAGAAATCCTTTCTTATAATTCAATACCCTGTCAGTGGCCACTGCATTCTTGTCAAGCCAGGGATATATATTGTATTTATCTCCAAAAATAATACAGGCAAAAACTATAAGTGCCAGCACGCCTAAAATAGGAACGAGGCTTGAAATGGCTTCCGGAACCCTTCTGAAAGTTGTGATCCAACTGCCCATTGCGAGGGTAGTTGCGCAAATAAAAAACATGGCAGAGTTACAAATCATCAGAAAGAATAGGCTATTCTGCAGTAATACAGCCCAGAAGCGGGTTTGAGCATGCTCATCCTTGCTAATGCCCAGGAGAAAGAATCCCAGGACCAAAGCCAGTATCCCTGCCGCTAAAAATCCCAATGTCCATTTTTTATATCCGGCCGGAACTTCAAATTGTTGCTTAATCATCCTCATATTTTTATTAGAGTTCTTAAGTCGGTTAATTATTTTTTTACACTACTACTGTCAGTGACCACAGCCGCTGACGGGTTTAGTTTATTCTGCTGCGCTTTAATATAATGGATCACCATCCATCGTTGCCTCATGGACAGTTGTGATGCGTATGACCCCATCTTATTTTTGCCATAAGTTGCGGTATAAAAGATTTGTCCGTCAGGCATGTTGACAATGCGCGGCTCCATCAGGTTTCTAGGCGCTGCGGGAAATGGTCCATTCCCATCCTTCCACAGGGGCCCATTGCCATCCAGCTTCGGGCCATGGCAAATGCCACAATAAATCAGGTATAACCTTTCTGATTCCACCATGGCTGATGAATCGAGCGGAGGAAGTGGATTTGGGACCAAGCTCGCTTTTGTAAAATTCGTTGTGTCGCCGGTCTTATCTTTTGCAATATGAAAAGGCAGAAGTTGTCCGCGCTCAATTGTTCCTGCAACCGGTGTACGATTGGTCTGATGATCTGGGAAAAGGGGATTTTCCGAATAAGTTTCATAGGCACGGCTATAGGCCATATCGGGCATATAATTTCTGCCGGGCTTGGTTTTGTCGTGACAACTGACGATGGTTACCACGATTGCAAGAAAAATAAATGATATAATGGATATTTTTTTCATTTTCTTAATTTATGTCCATTTGTCGATTAAGCAGAAATTGCCTCTTTCCCCACCTCGAATATTTTCCTGTCTTTGTCATAAGTGCCCAACCACCAGCCCGTTTCAGCCAACTGCACATTCACCTCTTTGGCCCCGGTGCCGGTCAGGAAATCCTGTGCTTCCTGAACATTTGTCTTACTTGTACATTCGATTACCATTACAAAAAGGTCGTCTGTAGCGCGTGGATGAAAATGATGTTTTTTTACGAAGGGAGCCAGCTGGCAGAGGTAACAGAAAGTGAGTGTCATGCCAATCGCGGAAAACAATACGGTCAATTCGAACATGATAGGTATCCAGGCCGGCAGTGCAAAATGTGGCTTTCCTCCAAAGTTCAGCGGCCAGTCGATTGCCAATATCCAGCTTATGAAGGAGAGTGCCGTAGTGAGTCCTACCATGCCATAAATAAATCCTGCTGTATGGATTCGGGTTTCTCTCAGACCCAATGCCTTATCCAGGCCATGCACGGCATAGGGCGTATACACATCATGGATCTTATACCCCGCCTTGCGAACTTTCCTGACAGCAGGGAAGAGCACTTCCTCATCATCATAACTGCCGACAACAAATTTTCTGATATCCATATCCTTTTTTTTGAACCATAGCCTTCGGGGCCATGGCTTAATGAATCAACTCATTTCATTTTCAATATAAGGTCAGCCCGCGGATCAGTGATGCTCCGCCTCTTGTAATTCATGATAAAATTGTTCCGCGTCTTCACTTTCAATTTTCCCCATCCTCTGTTTATAGCTTTCGCCGCTGGTTTTCAGCACATGTTTAATTTCATGAATCGCAATTACCGGGAAATATTTTGAGAACAGGAAATATGCCGTAAAGAATAAGCCCAGCGATCCCATGAAAAATCCTACCTCGTATATGCTGGCGGCATAATACATTGACCAGGAAGATGGCAGGTAATCCCTGAAAATCGAAAGTACGATGATAACGAACCTCTCAAACCACATTCCGATATTTACGATAATGCTCATGATAAATGTAAATTCAATATTCCGCCTCAATTTCTTGAACCAGAAAAGTTGAGGCGCCGCCACGTTACATGTCATCATGATCCAATAGGCCCAGGAGTAGGGGCCTGTGAGACGTCCTTTAAAAAATGCGTCTGATTCAAATACATTGGCGCCATACCAGGCAATGAATAATTCAGTGAGATATGCGCAGCCCACAATGGAACCCGTAAGCACAATCACTTTGTTCATGGCTTCAATATGGCCAATGGTGATATAGTCCTGCAGGTTCATGACCCTCCGCGTCACAACCATCAGGGTTTGCACCATGGCGAATCCTGAAAAAATAGCACCAGCCACGAAATAAGGCGGAAATATAGTGGTATGCCAACCCGGTACTACCGAAGTGGCGAAGTCGAAAGACACGATGGTATGCACGGAAAGTACAAGGGGCGTGCTCAATCCGGCAAGTACCAAGGCGAGGCTCTCATGGCGCTGCCAGTGTTTGGTAGAACCAGACCAGCCGAATGAAACGATGCCGTATAACATTTTCCTGAGCTTTGTCCGGGCCCGGTCGCGAATAGTTGCGAGGTCAGGAATGAGACCCGTATACCAGAAAAGCAATGACACAGTGAAATAGGTCGAGATTGCAAATACGTCCCACAAAAGGGGTGAGTTGAAATTAACCCATAATGGTCCGCGCGTATTTGGATAAGGCATCACAAAGAATGCCAGCCATACACGACCCATATGCCAAATCGGAAACTGGCCGGCGCATATTACGGCAAAGATCGTCATGGCTTCCGCGGCGCGGTTCACTCCCGTTCTCCATCCCTGCCGAAAAAGCAGCAGGATCGCAGATATCAGGGTTCCCGCGTGACCAATACCCACCCACCATACGAAGTTGGTGATATCCCAGCCCCAGCCTACCGTTCTCCCCAGGTTCCATTCAGTAACACCATAGGTCACTTCGCGATAAACTGCATATATTCCAAGCAACAGTAGAATAACGGCGGTGAAAAAGCCGATATACCAAAGCCTGGTCGGCTTCGCTTCAATGGTATGCACGATCTCTTCCGTTACGACGTGGTAGTTCTTTTCTCCATCTACTAACGGTTCCCTTACAAAGGATTCGTATTTGATCAAACTCATTTGTCTGGGTTAATTTATAAAATGTTATCAGCTTCCAATTTCTATCTAATTTTCCTGATTATCTTATATCGGTCCTGTTCCGAATCTTAGCCATGTGTCGGCTGTTTGCCTTCTGCTGCTGGTTCCTTGTGAAACTTATTTTTAACGCCCACGGGCCTGTCAGTATTTCTCACTTTAGCCAGGTAGTTAATATTCGGCAATACATGCAATTGTTCCAGGACATAAAAAGTTCTTTCAACCTGTTCTTCGTGACGGATCTTATAAACCATGCTTTGCTTATCGTTCACGTTTCCAAATACTATAGCCTGGGTGGGACAAGCCTGCATGCAAGCAGTTTTCACATCCCTGATCAGCGTCGGATCCTGCGCTTTCTTCGCCTGCAATTTAGCATCCTGCAAGCGCTGCACACAGAAGGAACATTTTTCCATTACACCGCGGGAACGAACCGTTACATCAGGATTCAAGACCATTCGGCTCAGATCATCATTCATCATCAGCACCACTTGCTCCATCTGGCCGTCACCCACTAATGGCTTTTGGTTATCGGGGAAACTATCGGCTCCAGTATAGTCTGCCCAGTTGAAGCGACGGACCTTAAACGGACAGTTGTTCGCACAATAACGAGTGCCTATGCACCTGTTATAGGCCATTTGGTTCAGACCCTCAGTGCTATGGTTGGTTGCCGCCACAGGACAAACATTCTCACATGGAGCATTGTCGCAATGCTGGCATAGCATGGGCATGAATACCACATTGAGATCATCGCCTTCTGACTTGCCGCGATAGACCGCGAAATAGCGATCGATGCGCAGCCAGTGCATTTCATGATTGCGGGCCACCTCATATTTTCCTACAACGGACACATTGTTTTCGGCAGTGCAGGCGATAGTGCAGGCGCCGCATCCAATGCAGGAATTCAAATCAATGCTCATTCCCCAATGCGCACCAGGCGAATCGTATTTGGGGTATAATGTAGACTCCAATCTGTAATCGCCGGTTTCCTTGGCAAATTCTTCGGCCAGCTCCTCGCGGTAGTGAGGGATTAGCTCCGGGTCCTTTTTGAAATCGTTCAATGAAAACTCACGTACTGCCTCAACACGGCCTTCGTACTGATTGTGCGTTTGCGTGTAGGCAATGGGGTAAGTAGTATCTGTCTTTTTATACTCTACATTGGAAACATAATATTCCCTCGTGCCTCCCGATCCGTTCACAAAAGGATATGCATTTTGACCTACTCCGCCGGCGGCAATTCCCAGCTTATCAGTTCTTCCATATCCCAGCGCAACCGCCACTACCTTGGGGTGCATGCCCGGGATGGCGAGTATGGGGAGTTTCAGTTCTTTGCCATTGATGGTGAGAATGATAACCGGCTTGGGCGGATTCATTTCATATACATCGTCCAGCTTGATGCCCAGCTCTTCTGCAAGGGCATAAGAAATCATCACGTAATTATCCCAGGTTGCCTTGGTAATGGGATCGGGCATTTCCTGTAGCCAGGGATTATTGGAATCCGCTCCGCTGCCTATCGAGACTTTCTGGTATAATACCAATTCCGTTTTGGAACCCGGTTTTATAGCGGCCACTTTCGCGGCGGCATCAGAAAGGGAAGCCCCATTGTAGGCGGTGGCGCTAATTGTTTCTGTTGCAGGTTCAATTACGCCGTCCTGTAAAGTTTTATCGTATGCCTCCTGGCTGCCCAGTTTGGTAAGCCAGTAGTTCTTGAAATAGGTTTCATAATCCGAATTATTCCCGGTCCATTTTAGCAGGGAGGTCTGAAAATACCTGGTTCTGAAAAGAGGTGCAATGGTTGGTTGCAGCATGCTGATATAACCTGTTTTAGGTTCGGCATCTCCCCAACTTTCCAGGTAGTGGTGGTGGGGAATAACATATTTACAGAGCGCTGTGGTTTCGTCCAGCTTGTCGTTGAATGAAACACTGACCTTCACTTTTTTCAATCCGTTCTTGAATCCTTCGGCATTGTAGTAATTATAAGCAGGGTTGGCTTCGTAGATCAGTAATCCATCCACTTTGCCATCATTCATGTCTCTTATCAACTGCGCCATTTCATCGTCTGAGCCCTGGCGTATTTGCAGGGGAGCCGACCAGTCGATAGTGGTTCCATTTGCTCCGATCGCTTCATTTATGGCATTCACCACAATTTGAATATTGGGATCATTGCTTCCACAAACTACCAGTGCCGCTCCTTTGTTGGCGCTGAGTGTGGCAACCGCCATGTCTATTCCTTTCCTGAGTTTTTCGTCGCCGATGGCTGGAGCGCTTATATTGCCTCCCAATTTTGCCAATAAATTCAGCGCTACCGCCCCGGCCTCTGATGGACGGTGCAGGAACCTGTCGTCGGCGTTGGCGCCGGTAAGACTCAGGCTGCCTTCAAAATGAATATGCTTGCTCATTTCAGGGCTCTTCATGTTCAGCTTGCGCCCCTGAGCATACTGGCCCGCATATTCTACAAAATTGAGCCATGTGCCCAGGAAATCGGCTTCGATGGCAACGATAGCTTTTGCTTTTTCAAAATGATAAGATGGGATAGCTTTCTTGCCATAGCAGGCTTCATTGGCCTGCAGCATGGCGCTATAGGAAATTGCATCATATTGAACATGTCTGCTTCCTGGATTCTTGGCCAGGAATTCGGCAATAACCTGCCTGGTGGTGGGGGAGTGAATGGAAGAAGTCAGCAGTACGGTTGCAGGGCCATTCAATTCGCCGGGAATCTTTCTGTCAACACCCTCAAAACCCGAACCGGGAAATTCTTTCAATTCTCCATTCACAATTTCAGCGGGATATCTCAAACGAGCTACGTCATAAATCCCAAGCACAGACGCCTGTGCCTGTGCGGAGGTTCCACCCTTTCTTCCGGTAAGTGCCGACAATTCGTTTCCTTCAATCTTTATAGGACGGCCATCCCGGACCTTTGCCAAGACTGGCAGGGAATCGCCTTCCCTTACATAGGTGGTAGCAAAATATTCAGCCACACCGGGAGTGAGATTTTCGGGTTTATTCAGGTAGGGAATACTCCTTCTGACCGGAGTTTCGCAACTCGCAGCCAGAGCGGCGGCGGCAGTGCTGAAGCCCAGGTATTTCAGAAAATCTCTCCGGGGAGCTTTGGCATCTAATAATCCCTTTCCATCATCTGAAAATGGCAAATCTTCCTGGAACTCATCCTTAACCAATTTCTGGTGTCCTTCCGTGTCTTTTAATTCACCTAAGTTTTGCCAGTACTTTTTATGCTCCATTAATAAAGAATTTGAAAATTTGAAAATTTTCAGTTTGAAAATGATATGAAAACAGGCTAATCAATTACAGCATCTTCAAAACTGTATGGTGTTTGCGGGAAAAATGCATCAATAATGGCATTTCTGGCATTCTGTCCCACCAATCATTTCCACGGTCACGCTATCCAGCTTTTTATTTTTTATATCCTCATGGAATTTCTCGTAAATACTGTAGAATTTATTGTCGGTGAACTGCACCTTGGTTTCCCGGTGACAGTTGATGCACCATCCCATATTGAGTTCCGCAAACTGGTACACTTCATCCATTTGAGTAACCGGACCATGGCAGGTCTGACATTGCTGTTTGCCCACCACTATATGTTGCGAATGGTTGAAATAAACATAATCCGGAAGATTGTGAATCCGCACCCATTCTATAGGCATTCCCTCACCTGTGTATTGGTTCTTATCGGGATCCCATCCGGCATATTTGTAAAGCTTCTTGATTTCCGCCGTACCGTTCACTTCCGTGCCATCGGCCTTCTGTAATTTTGGGCCTTTCACGTATTCATTGATGGCCATATGGCAATTCATACAGACATTCACAGATGGAATGCCCGACTGTTTGCTTTCCTGGGCGGCGCTATGGCAATAGAGACAACTAATCTGGTTAATGCCAGCATGGACTTTATGAGAATAATAAATTGGCTGAACGGGTTCATAATTCTTTGTCCTGCCAAGCCCTATCGCTCCCTGTATTGTAAAATAACCTCCCACTATGAAAAGCACTACAATAGTCAGAGCTATATATAATTTGTTTCTGTAGAAAGGGATGGGCTCAACCGAAGGAATACCTTCCTTATCATCAGACAATTTCTTTAGAGTGCTGTTGACCTGCAATAGGATCAGGGCGACAATTGCCAGGATCAGTGTGAGTACACCATATAATAAGGTATTGTCGCTTTCAGGTGCTGTAACAGCGGTAGGAATAGGCTGACCCGGAGCTCCACCGCCTGGTCCGGCAGCGAACGTAGTGTTCACATGGGTGATAATCGCATCAATTTCCGCTTCTTTGAGTTCGGGAAAGCCCGTCATCATCATTCCGCCTGACTGCGCTTTCAGGCCCTGCGTATAAGGATCACTGGCCATGAATCCCGCAGGATTATGGATCCATGCATATAATTTTTTTCTATCCTTCCAAGGACCACGATCTTCCACACCACCCAATTCGGGGCCGATAACTTTCTTGAAAACATTATGACAGACCGCACATTTCTGATTGAAGAGAGCCCTACCATCCTGAGCCCGGGTTACATTTACAATGAAAAGAGAAAGGATTAAAGCCAGACCTTGCACTAAATTCTTTACAGTTAATCGGTGATGGATCATATCACGGAGTTAAGTTTGGATGTGAAGAGTTTTCCTGTGTCGGGTGCAAAAATAGGTCAGGATGTTGACAAAATATTCACATTCCTGAAAAAAAATTTACCCTTGTCTGACGTGGATTTCAGCTATTTGCCGTATACCCATATAATTTTCCCTCATGTTTCCCTGAACTGCATAATGCAATCAGAATTCGTTATATGTAATTCATTTTTTTTACAGATAATTTGCCATCTTGCAGTCCACCATGTTGGAGAGATTGCAAAAAAAATGGAAGGTGAATGGCGCGAGGGTCTTGCTGATCCTGGTCACATTTGCCGTCGGTGGCAGTCTCACAGGCTATGTCGGCCGCAGGTTGATGGACCTGACTGGCATTGAAAATCCCATCATTTGGACAGTTGTTTATATAATACTGATTACCCTGCTCTGGCCGCTTTCAGTATTATTGGTGAGCATTCCTTTCGGTCAACTTCCATTCTTTAAGTCATATATCTCCAAAATTTTTCGATGGCTGGATCTGCAAAAACAAAATCCGACCGCAACCGGGAAGGAAGTCGCGGCCGGGGATATGGCATTTGCTTATGCAAAGAATTCCGGCCCCAAACTAAAGTCCGAAAATTTCCCTGTTCTCGAAAATGTTTTGGCCGGCATTGAAATCAGGGTAGCCATTTTTGCTTCAGGATCCGGATCTAATGCACTCGAAATCATCCATCATTTTCATAAGCACTCCTCCATTAAGATCGCGCTAATTGTATGCAATAAGGCGGGAGCTGGGGTATTGGACATCGCTCATAGAGAAAATATTCCGGTGATGATGCTGGAAAAAGAAAAATTCTTCCGGGGCAATGGATATGTTGACGAATTGAAGGAAAAGAAGATCGATTTTATCGTGCTGGCCGGATTCCTTTGGAAAATACCTTCTTCACTCATCAAAGAATACCCGAAAAAGATCATCAACATACATCCAGCGCTCTTGCCAAAATATGGCGGCAAAGGCATGTACGGACAATTTGTACACGAGTCGGTAATCAGGGCCCATGAAAAGGAAAGCGGTATCAGCATTCATTTCGTGGATGAAATCCTCGACCATGGAGAAGTAATCTTCCAGTCTAAATGCAGGGTTGATGGAACGGATACTCCCCAAACCCTGGCCCGGAAGATCCACAAACTGGAACATGAATTCTATCCTAAAGTGATTGAATCCGTAATATCGGCCCGGTATGCAAATTCCGGAAGCGGAGATGATTCTCCCCACGCCATCCATTCCTGATTAGCTCTGAAAATCTAATCCATACCCGCAGTTTTCTTATATTTAGATTCAGCTTTAATCCGGCTATGAATTCAATCCCGATGAAATGAAGACCTTTGTTTAATCTGAGGCCAAAAATATGTGAAGGAATATTCGTGCTAATTTGATTGGGAAATACAAAAACAGGACCCGGAAACATCCATTTCCTACATAACCAAAATTCTGCCATGAGAAAATTTCTATGCTGCCTGATCGTAGCACTGCCCTTATGCCTTGCATCCAAAGGCCAGACTGCCACTCAAAAATCCGCAGTCCTTACCGAGGTTCCTCCGGAATCAGTGGGATTTTCTCCTGAGAGGCTCGAAAGAATCGACCATTCTTTGCAGCAATTTGTAACAGACAAATGGATGAATGGTGCCGGGGCGCTGATCATACGCAATGGGAAAATTGTGTACTACAAGAGTTTTGGGTATGATGATGTGGAAAAAAGAATTCCGTTACGCAAGGATGCCATCTTCAGGATTGCGTCTCAAACCAAGGCCATAACGGCGGTTGCCGTAATGATGCTATATGAAGAGGGTAAGTTCCTGCTCGACGATCCCGTGTCAAAGTATATACCGGAATTTAAGAAGCCCCAGGTATTGGACAAATTCAATCCGGCTGATACCACTTACACGGTTTTGCCTGCCAACAGGGAAATCACGATCCGGGATTTGCTCACGCATACTTCCGGTATAGACTATGCGCAAATTGGTTCCAAGGAGGCCAACGCCATCTATTTCAAGAACGGCATAACGGCTGGATTGGGCTTCGATGGCTATGAAACCAGATTACTTGCCACCGACATGAAAAAGCTTGGGCGCCTGCCACTCATGCACCAGCCGGGCGAAAAATGGACCTATGGGCTGAACTCAGACCTGCTGGGCTATCTCGTGGAAGTCGTTTCCGGAATGCCACTCAACTCCTTTTTCCGAATCCGCATATTCGAACCTCTGGGAATGAACGATACCTGGTTTTATCTGCCAACTGAAAAACAAGGGCGGCTCGCCAATATGTATGAATTTGATTCCACAGGCGCCCTACAGAAAGCTCCCCCTGTACTGGAATTTAACGGTAAAAGTTTTCGGGATTATCCAAAAGGGAAAGGAACCTATTTTTCAGGGGGTGGCGGGCTCTCTTCCACAGTGAAGGACTACTCCATTTTCCTGCAAATGCTCCTGAATGGAGGCACATACAATGGAAAGCGACTCTTAGCTCCGAATACCGTGCGCATGATGACCATGAACCAGATCGGCTCCCTGAGCCTGGGACCCAATAAATTCGGCCTGGGTTTTATGATCACCACCGAACAGGGAAGCGCAATACTGCCTACACCGGAATCTGTATTTGAATGGGGCGGCGCATTCGCCACTACTTATTGGGCAGATCCCAGGGAAAAAATGGTGGCGCTCATTTACAGGCAACTGTGGGGAGACGAGCACCACGATATCGCCGATAAGTTCAAGGTATTGGTGTATCAGGCACTCAATGACTGAATCCTGATCCTGAATTGACCCGGCCGGCATATTTGTTTGGCGCATTTGTTGCTCTGATAAAGAAAAGCGGCAAGATGAAAAATATCCACCTCCTCATTTTCAGTATCAGCCTTTGTTTGCTGAGCTCCTGTGTTGCAAAGAGAAAATTCCTGGCCATGACCGATCAGGCAAACAGCCTTCGACAGGACAGCCTCAAACTTGCCGGAACCCTCACCGATACCCGTGAAGAGCTGGTCAGCACCAAACAGAAAATGGATGATCTTCAAAAGGAACTTGACGCTCTTAAAGCAGCAAACGCCCAAAAAGATCTGCAACTGACCAGCAGTTCCTCCACCATTGAAGAACAGCAAAAACGAATGGAGGCCCTGCAAAAACTGATCGACCAGCAGCGGAATGTGGTTGGGAATCTTCAGAAGACAATTCATGACGCACTAGGCCAATACAAAGCGGAAGATCTGAACGTATATATCAAAGACGGAAAAGTATATGTGTCCATGCAGGAGCAACTGCTTTTCAAATCCGGCAGTGCGATAGTAAATAAGGCCGGCGTGGAAGCGCTCGGCAAAATAGCGCAGGTCTTAAACACCGATCCTAAAATACAAATCATGGTGGAAGGACATACAGACAGCATCCCCATCCGAAAAAATTTCCCCGATAATTGGGCCCTCAGCTCCGCGAGGTCGCTCTCCATCGTTCGTGTGCTGACCAATCAGTATAAAGTGGATCCTACCAGGCTCATCGCCGCCGGCCACAGCTATTTCGACCCTGTACAATCAAATAGTACCGAAGAAGGCAGGGCGCTCAACCGCAGAACTGAAATCATACTTACACCTAACCTCGACGAATTGTATAAACTCATGGAATAAGTATATACAGCTATTCAAGACTTACCGGGTATAATTTCGGATCTTATTTTCCATGAGACTTGCCCTCCACGCCCGTTTTTTCTATATTGGCCTGCATTTGATTATCCCCCAAAAAATGGAGGCCTTTCATGGAGAAGATCCATAATGAACTCAAGAAAGAATTTCAACTCGAAAGGATGATCCTCTTCAGCGACGCCGTATTCGCCATTGCCATCACTTTGCTGGTAATAGAGATAAGGGTGCCGGTCGTAGAAGGAGATATATCTGATAAGGAAATACTCAATGCATTATTACCATTGTCTTTTAAGTTCAACGGTTTCATCATCAGTTTTTTTATCATCGCACTTTATTGGACGGTGCATCACAGAATGTTTGGATATGTGGAACACTATAATGAAACCCTGCTATGGCTGAACCTGTTTTTCTTATTTTCCATAGTTCTCATGCCTTTCAGTTCGGGCATATACGGAGAGTATGCGCATAAAATTCAACTCATAATACCTTATGGCATTTATGTCCTCAATATTTGTCTCACCGGATTTACCAATTACCTGCTCTGGAAATATATCGGTAACCCAAAACATAGGGTCGCCGGCCCGGCATTAGATTCCACGATATTGCATCTGGCCATCAGGCGTTCTCTGATCGTGCCGGCTGTTTTTCTGGCATCGCTCCTGCTCACATTGCTGGCTCCATTATCTCTATGGTTCGCAGTGTCGGCAAGATTCTTTCCGCTCTTCATACCCATACTAATGAAACGATCAAGGGCCCTTTATAAGAAAAGAAATGGCAATCAATCAAAGAAGGCATTACCTTAGAATAGCCAAAACTTCCCGTATGAACTCACACTCAAATAAGCTACTGCTACTACTGGTTTCATTTTCTATTGCTATCGGTGGGCTTTACGCGCAAAACGACACGGTTCCCCATTTTGTGAAAGATAGTCTGGATGCATATACTGAAAAGGCATTGACGGACTGGCAGATCCCCGGCGTGGCAGTGTGCGTGATTAAAAATGGAAAGGTTGTGGTGATGAAGGGATACGGTGTGAAAGAATTGGGGACTAATGACAAGGTGGACGAGAATACGCTTTTCATGATTGGCTCCAATACAAAAGCCTTCACCGCAACCGCACTGGCAATGCTCGACAATGAAAAGAAACTATCCCTTGACGATAAGGTCACCAAATGGATTCCGGAATTCAAATTGGATAATAAGGCTGCGGGTGAGCAGGCAATCATCCGGGACCTTCTTTGCCACCGGATCGGTTTTCGTACTTTTCAGGGAGATTTCACCTATTGGACCAGCGACCTCAGCAGAAAGCAGGTGATTGAAAAAATGAGCCATATTAAGGCCGAATATCCCTTTCGAACCAAATGGGGCTATACGAATGCCGCTTTCTTAACCGCGGGTGAAATCATTCCAAGAGCCACAGGAATGTCCTGGGAAGATTTTTTGAAAGAAAAGATCTTCCTTCCACTTGGTATGAAAAATACCCTGGCCTTGAGCAAGGATTTCCCCAGTGCGCCCGACAGGTCTTCGCCGCATACCATCGCCGACGGCAAATTGATCAGGATTCCTTTTTGTCTGATTGATAATCTTGCCCCGGCAGGAAGCATCGGGTCTTCCGTGAATGACATGAGTAAATGGGTGATGGCGCTCTTAAATAATGGAAGATTGGGTGACAAACAAATCATTCCTGGGGCGGCTATCGACCAAACAAGGACGCCAAATTCAATCCTGGGAAATGGCGGCACCCTCTACAATCATGGCCATTTTGCCTTATACGGTCTGGGCTGGTTCCTGGAAGAATATGGAGGCAAGAAAATTGTCTCGCATACCGGCGGAGTAAATGGATTCGTCACCAGCGTGACACTCGTGCCTGAAGAAAACCTCGGCATAATTGTATTTACCAATACCGACCAGAATGCTTTTTATGAGGCCCTGAAATGGGAAATCCTGGATGCTTATCTGGCCTTCCCATATCGCAACTACAGCAAAGTGTATCTGAACTTCCAGCAAATGCAGAACCGGGCATTGGAGCAGAAAGAACAAAAAATGAAAGATTCCTCAGAACTTCATTTAAAACCCGCCTTGCCCTTCAGCACTTATACCGGCAAATACTTTAATAATGTTTATGGCAATATGAATGTCGTTTGGGAATCCGGCGAATTAAGAATGAAATTTTCTCACCATCCCAACATGTATGCGAAGCTGGAACCATTAGGCGGGAACCGTTTTTATGCCATTTTCACAGATCCTGAATTCAGCAAAGCTATATTCCCATTTACCGTGAAGGATGGAAAAGTAAAATCCGTGACCGTCAAGGTGGCCGACTTCATTGAATTCAATCCTTATGAATTTTCGAAAACCCAATAAACTCATTTTCACATGAACAAATTCATTCAGGCCCTGGCCTGCCTGCTCCTGCCATTCGCTTTATTTGCACAACGATTTGAAGTGAGCTACAATACCCATGATTTTAAAGGTCCCTTTTCCGGCAAAGTCCTTTTGTTTTTTTCAAAGGACGTTAAAGCGCCCAGGGAAGAAGACTTCATGATTAGGATCACTCCCTATTTTGCTACTGAAGTAAATAAAATCAATCCGGGCCAGAAGATCGTCTTTGATGACCAGGCCATCTCTTACCCCGCAAAACTTTCGGAAATAGAAAGGGGCGAATATTATGTGCAGGCGGTATGGGATCGCGATTTAGGAGGAAGAGCCATTGGAACCAGTCCCCTAAATCTTTATTCCAAATCCGCAAAGATCAAAATCACATCCAATACCAAACAGGTTTACAGGATTGAATGTACTGAAATGGTTCCCGAGCCATCCTTCGCCAACACCGAATTCGTCAAGGAAATAAAATTCCCTTCAAAATTACTTTCGGCACATCAGCAAAAGCCCATTTCAATTGATGCCGCACTGCTCCTTCCAAAAGACTATTACAAGGATCCAACGAAGAAATTCCCCTTGTTGATCCTGGTTTCAGGATATGGCGGCGACTATCATCGCTACAGTGGAAGAGACCAAATATTTGGGCGGGAGATTGATTCCACTGCATTCATAACTCTTTTCCTCGATGGGAATTGCAGGCTGGGGCATAGTGTCTATGCCAACAGCGACAATAATGGCCCCTGGGGAGACGCTCTCGTAAAGGAATTGATCCCTGATATCGAGAATAATTATCGCTGCAATGGATTTCGGGTACTCAACGGTCATAGCAGCGGCGGATGGACCGTGATGTGGTTGCAGACTCATTACCCTGAAACATTTCAGGCATGCTGGTCGAGCTCGCCGGACCCCGTAGATTTCAGAAGTTTTCAGAAAATCAATCTGTATGAAGACGACAATATGTTTTATAATAAGAATGGCGACCCGAACCCTGTGGCAACCCTTGCCGGATATTATCCCATCAACTATATGAAAGACTATTACCAAATGGAAACCGTTCAATACCGGGGCAGCCAGATGAGGTCTTTCGATGCCGTTTTCAGCGCGAAGGCCGCCGATGGAGAGCCAGAGCGACTCTGCGACGCGCAGACCGGAAAGATTAATAAGTCCGTGGTGGAGCACTGGAAAAAATATGATATCAGCCTTTATCTCCGGACCAACTGGGCTTCCCTCTCACCCCTCCTGAGTAACAAGATCCTGATCACGGTTGGTGAACAGGATAATTTTTTGTTGAATTATCCCATACATGTGCTGAACGATGAAATGAAGAAACTGAATGCTGCCATGGATTTCCTTTACCTGACAGGAGACCACTTCACTGTGGCTTCCCCGGAATATTGGAAAAAAGGGAATTCGTTTATACTGAGCCGTTATAATGACTGGCTAAAAACTAAAAATTAAAACTGAAATAGTACTCATGGACCAACTGACTCTTGGAATCGGTACCCGTTTACAACACACTAATTTCGGGCCGGGAGTGATCGTGGGCATCAGGTATGCCACCTACCTGATTTCATTCATCAACCACGGTGTCAAGGAAATTGACAAGAACGATCCTCAACTTGATGAGATCATACCTGAAAATGTATCCGTTGAAATTGAGACCGTTTCAGACATGGAAAAATCCCTGCTCAAGATCCTGCGACTTTGGAGTGACGCAACCGAACTGGTGCCACTTGGGGACCGTTGGAAGGGTGGAACCATGCTGTTGCAGCCGGCCGATAAGACCCAGAAACCCAAAGAAATCCCGGTAGATGTTTTCTTTCATAAGATCGTCATGCTCCGCGACCGCCTAAGGGTGCTGGAACAACAGATTAATGCACACAAGCTATTGTCCGATGAAGACAAAGTGAATTTACAGCAGTACGTCACCAGGATCTATGGCTCTCTTACCACATTCAATGTTTTGTTCAAAAATAAAGAGCAATGGTTCGTGGGTGAGAAAGGATCCTCTGAATAAGTTCTCAAAGTGATCAGGATTCATTTTGTGGGGGCGATTTGAATCCCGGCCTTCAGGTTCCCAATATCACCTGGACGGCTGTGGTAATGCGGCTGCCTGCAACTATATTGAGTCTTTCAATCCAGGCCATTTTATTGAAACTTGATTAAATTTAATCCTCGTTACAATTTTAGATACAACCACGCTGCATGAAAATTATAATTTTATCATTTGCATTCCTGTCTTTCTCGCTTAGTATAAATGCCCAGGATTACCAAAGGCTGCATGACAAGGCCATAGTGGCCGATACCCACAATGATGTCCTTTCTTCCGTAACCATGCGGGGACTCAATATAGATAATGACCTTACTGGAAAATCACATTCTGATTTGGCGCGATTCAGGAAAGGCGGGGTGGATGTACAGGTCTTTTCCATTTTCTGCGACGAACGATTCGGCAAGGATACCGCATTCAAATACGCCAACATCGAGATTGACTCCTTATATGCCATTGCCAGGAGAAATCCCAACCGCATGAGCATTGTAACAAATCCCGCGCAACTGGCCAAAGCGGTCAAAGAAAAAAAACTCGCGGCTATGATGGGAGTGGAAGGTGGCCATATGATCGAAGACAAACTGGAAAATCTGGACAGCCTCTATAAGCGGGGCGTGCGCTATATGACCCTCACCTGGAACAATTCCACCTCCTGGGCCAGCTCGGCTAAAGATGAAACCAAGGGCACCATCCCAAATGGACGGAAAGGATTGAATGATTTTGGAAAGCAGGTTGTAAAAAGAATGAATGAACTTGGAATGCTGGTTGATCTGTCCCATGTTGGGGAACAGACTTTTTGGGATGCCGTTCAAACCAGTACCAAACCCATACTTGTCTCCCATAGTTGTGCATACAATTTATGCCCCGTATTCCGCAACCTCAAAGACGATCAAATCAGGGCCGTAGGCAAAAATAGAGGAGTCATCTGCATAAATTTTTACTCCGGATTTGTTGACAGCAATTATCAGAAACGCATTACAGCATTCATTAGCCGGCATAAAACGGAAATGGATTCATTAGTCAGCATAAAAAAACCAGATTATGAAATTAATGAGTTCTTTACTAAAAAATACCCAGTTGAGGCAACCGCGTTGAGACCGCCGCTTTCCATGCTGATTGATCATATTGACTACATTGCAAAACTCATAGGTACAAATTATATCGGGCTCGGCTCAGACTTCGATGGCATTGAATCCGCTCCACTGGGGCTCGATGATGTTAGCGCATTTCCACTCATCACCAAAGCCCTGCTGCAAAGAGGCTATACCAAAAAGCAGGTACGCCAGATTTTGGGTGGTAATTTTCTGCGCGTTTTTGCGGCGAACTCAAAATAAAAAAAATCTAACCTTCCCGTACAGCACAAATATATTTTTCAACAAATTTTCCGGTACCGATCAAAAGTATTTATCAAATTTCCCCTATGCCTACATTAATGAATTCGGCCGCCTGTGTTGTATTGAATGTCTTGTTATATGCCTCATGTTTGCCAGGCCAACTATACGCGCAACAAACAGAAAGCAATACCAAGGAAATTACTATTATGAAAACCATAAATTCAAAAATCTTAAATGAAAAACGCAATTTCTTTGTTTATCTTCCTGCTTCTTATTCCCCAAAGGAATTATTTCCCGTTCTGTACTTATTGGATGGAGAAGACCAGACTAATTTAGCAGCCGGGCAAATCAACTACCTATCCGAAGCATGCTCTGTGCTTCCAAGAATGATTATAGTAGGAATTGCAAATACGAGCCGCACAAGAGATCTGACTCCTACCCATTCTGATATGGATTATGATGGCAGGATCGATTCCAGCATGACATCCTTTACAAAAAACAGCGGAGGAACCGAACAATTTCTACAGTTTATTGGGGAAGAATTGATGCCATATATTCAACAACACTATAAAACCGCCCCTTTTAAGATATTTTCGGGCCATTCATTAGGAGGCCTTACCACAATTTATTGTTTGCTGAAACATCCCGATATGTTCAACGCATATATTTCCATCAGCCCTTCCCTGTGGTGGGACCATGAATTTCTGTTAAGTCTCGCTTCAGAAAAATTAGTGCCCGGTTCAGTTATTCAAAAAGCACTATTTATGAGTGATGGAAAAGAGGGCGGACGATTTCACAAAGATGTTCTGAGTTTTGATTCCCTATTGATGATAAGAAAGATAGCGGAACTACAATATGATTATAAATATTATCCTGCAGAATCACATTCATCCGAACCAGTGAAGGCCTTATATGACGGCATCAGGTTTATTTATCCAGACTGGTTGCCGGAAGCAATGGACACGAATTACCTTTCAGTTACAGCCGGTGTCTTGCGTACACATTTCCAGCAATTATCCGCTAAATTCGGTTATGCCGTATTGCCACCGGAAGCCGCTTTGAATGAGCTTGCTTACTATCAGTTGAGTGATCCATCTAAAATAAATGAGGCCATAGACTTGTTTCAAATGAATGTGCAAAATTTTCCATTTTCGTATAAAGCCCTTGAAGGTTTGGGAGATGCCTATACAAAGAAAGGGGATAGAGAAAAGGCTGTGGCAGCTTACAGGAAATCCTTAGCATTGAATCCTAAGAACGTATCAGCAGGGAAAAAATTAATGGTTCTGGAAAGGAATATTAGATAAAAATAAATTAACCGCCAGCCGGGGAAAAATAGCCATTGACCGCTTAGCAGGCACCCAAACCAAAAATGACTCGTATGAAGATTTATTATTTGCTCCTGTTTTTCAGCTTTCAGGTATCTGCGCAACCTTTCACTGATGCCGAAATAAGTCGATGGCAGGATGAAGCCAAGAGAATTACCATCATCCGCGATAATTGGGGCATTCCTCATATTTATGGAAAAACAGACGCTGACTGTGTTTTCGGACTCATGTATGCTCAATGTGAAGACGACTTCAAGCGAATAGAGATGAATTATGTCGAAAAGCTGGGCAGGCTCTCTGAATTAAATGGAGATAAGGACCTTTATAAAGATTTGCTGAACCGGCTCGTACTTGATTCCGTCAAGGCAGTGGCAGACTTCAAAAATAGTCCTCCCTGGTTGCAGAAACTAATGAATGCTTTTTCAGATGGCATCAATTATTATCTCAGCAAAAATCCATCTGTTAAGCCTGCACTATTAAAACGTTTCAAACCCTGGTACAGCCTTTTGTGGACCGATGGCAGCATTGGCGCAATCAATACCGGGGGGCTGAATGAAAACGACCTGAAGAATTTTTATTCGGGCGACAGGGCCGTTGCGGAAAACCAATTGGATTTTCCGGATGAAAATATCACAGGATCCAATGGATTTGCCATTGCGCCATCCAGGACCGGCTCGGGTCATGCCATGTTATACATCAACCCCCATGTGAGCTTTTATTTTCGGACTGAAGTGCAAGTGAAGAGTGAAGAAGGATTGAATGCTTATGGAGCGGTTACCTGGGGTCAGTTCTTCGTGTACCAAGGATTTAATGAACACTGTGGATGGATGCATACTTCCAGTAATTCGGATGTGGCCGATCTCTATGCGGAGCAGGTGGAAAAAAAGGGTAATTCCCTGTTTTATCATTATGACAACAGGCTATTGCCCGTAAAGGAAAAGGAAATTACAATCCGTTACTTAATGCAGGATTCCCTTCATACCAAAAAATTCAAAACATATTCTACCCATCATGGGCCCGCAATGGCCATAAGAGATGGGAAATGGATAACAGTCCGGGCCAATAACCGTTCATTGAATGGACTGATTCAATCCTGGAACCGTACCAAAAGCAGGAGTTTCGAGGAATTCAAAAAAAACATGGAGCTCCTGGCCAATTGCTCCAACAATACAGTCTATGCCGACGCAGAAGGGAATATCGCTTATTGGCACGGCGATTTCATACCGAAACGCGATACTACTTTTGATTGGTCCAAACCCGTGGATGGAACGATTACCGCCACGGAATGGAAGGGTCTGCACAAGTTGGATGAAATTGTACATGTGTACAACCCCGTTAGTGGATGGATCCAGAACTGCAATTCCACACCATTTACCGTTAGTGGCAGCAGCAGTCCAAGGAGGCAGGACTACCCTTATTATATGGCTCCTGATGGAGAAAATTTCCGAGCCCTCACTGCTGCCAGGCTCCTGGCGGATTCCAAAGCTCTGTCAATTGAAAAACTCATCGCAATAGGTTACGACAGCTATCTTTCGGCTTTCGAACAACTGATTCCGGCGCTCAAGCGTGGATTCAAAAAAGCCGTCACACAGGGAGATAGCACCTACTTGAAATTGTCAGAACCACTGGCATTATTGCAGAATTGGGACCTTCATGCCGGAGAGAATTCAATCGCGACTACTCTGGCAATTGAGTGGGGACAAAGAATCCTTCCTGCTATCAACAAAGTCCAGGATGGATCGGCAAGAATGGATCAGGTTGTGAGGACTATGAAATTTGCTGAAACTGCCAGTCCCGGGGAATTATTAGAACCACTTCAGCTTGCTGTAGCTTACCTAAGCAATAAATATGGGGACTGGAAGATACCCTGGGGAAGGATCAACAGGTACCAGCGACTCACGGGCGCCATCAACGAAATTTTTGACGACAATAAGCCCAGTCTGCCGATGGGCATGGCCAGTTCGCTTTGGGGTTGCCTGCCATCCTTTGTGAGCAATTATTTTCCAGGTACACAAAAAAGATATGGGTATAACGGCAATAGTTTTATTTGTGCTGTGGAATTCGGAGAAAAGATAAGAGCGAAATCTTTAATCACCGGAGGAGAAAGCGGCAATCCATTGTCAAAGCATTTCAATGACCAAGCCCTCATGTACACGCATGGGGAATTTAAGGAACTGCTGTTTTATAAGGAAGATGTTTTAAAGCATGCTGAAAAAACATATCATCCCGGAGGGGAGTGAAGGATTGGACCATCGAATCTTGAACGATAACTCATCAACGCACATGAATGGAAAATAAAAACATTCAAACAGACAAAACGAAAATTCCTCTGAACCGGGTTCTTGGTTTACCAACGGGTATTTTGCTGGTTGCGGGGATCATGATTGGTTCAGGGGTATTCAAGAAAATTGCACCGATGGCATTGACCGGTCTGAGTGAACCGCTTATCCTGCTGGCCTGGATCATCGCGGGTATTATCACAATGTTCGGCGCATTCACTTATGCCGGGCTAGCCAGCATGACCATTCAAACGGGAGGCGTGTATGAATATCTCCGAATGGTTTACGGAGATTTCCTGGCCTTTCTTTTCGGCTGGATGATATTCATGATTGGAGGCAGCGGCGCCATCGCAGCGCTGGCTTTCGTATTCTCCCAGTCAGTGAATACCATTGTCCATTTCCCAGATCCTTTGCATGTATGGAAGGACATTCCCATCGGTAATTTCATATTTCCTTTTGCCAGTTCCGGTGTAAAGTTGTTTGCCATATTCCTGATTGGCTTGCTCACCTGGCTTAATATCCGGGGTGTAAAGAATGGGGGAGTATTAAACAATATTGTCACGACCGCGAAGATACTTGGCATAATATTGCTCATATCTGTGGGTTTGTTCTACACGTCGGGGAATATAACGGATATAGATGCCCGAACTGAAGTCGTTCCCATGCATCTCCCGGTTTTCAGCGCTTTATTCGGCGCCATGCTTAGCGCTTTATGGGCCTATGATGGTTGGGCCAATATAACCTATGTTACGGGAGAGATCAGGAATCCCACGCGCAATGTTCCTTTGGCTATTATTGCCGGAGTGGGAATCGCAATGATCCTCTATGTGTCTTTGAATTTCGTATTCATGCGTGTTCTCACGCTTCCGGAACTCGCCGCCATTGGTGAGAACCAGATTGCGGCATCGGAAGTGGCTGGTGTTATCATGGGCAGGACGGGCAAAGTGCTCCTTTCCATTTTGATTATGATCAGCACATTCGGTGCCGTGAACGCATGTATCCTGGTTTACCCACGCGTGTACTATCGCATGGCCCAGGAACAGGTTTTTTTCCGCAAGGCGGCTTATGTGCACCCTGTTTTCAGAACTCCTTACAAGTCCCTGATCTATTCCGCCATCTGGAGTTGCGTGCTGGTGATGACCGGAACCTTTGATCTCCTGACCAACATGATTATTTTCACAGCTTACCTCTTTTTCGGCCTGGTAGTTTGGGGCTTGGTAAGAATGAAAAGAAAGGGGGTCATTACCGCCAAAGTGATTGGATATCCTGTAATTCCATTTATAATTATCTTGTTTTCACTGATCCTGGTAGTGAATACTGTCATGGTTGAACCCAAGCAGTCCTTGCTGGGGTTCGGATTGTTAATGACCGGCATACCTTTTTATTATTATTTCAGAAAAAAAATCAGATGAATGAGCGGGGCCAAATAGGGTTTGCAAGCCTTTATGGGCTCCTATTGCCGGATAACAAATTTATCACTGGTATAAAGGAACTCTTTGTTATATTGTTGATGCCAAAATTTCCTCCTGGAAACCCTAATGGCCCTGTATGTAGTCTAATAAGATCCGCCCGTCGGCGGCAAGACCAATTGCTGAACAAGAAAGAACATCATTTTGAGCAGCTTTTTTCATTTAACATTTGTATCATGAAAATTATTTATCTGGGTCTCTTTTTATTGTCATTACATGCCAAAGCTCAGAAAATGGCAAAAGTGGTAGCGGCGGATGTAATCTCTATTCATTCAGATATCTTAAACGAAGACCGTAAACTCTACATTTATACTCCCTCCGAAAATACCATTTATGCTCCCTCCACTTATCCCGTCATTTACCTTTTGGATGGAGCGGCCCATATAAACATGGTTGCAGGCCAGATTCAATATCTCTCCGAAAGCTATCCCGTACTTCCGAAAATGATAGTAGTGGGGATCGCGAATAATAACCGGGCACGCGACCTCACTCCCACACACGCAAGAGTAGGCTATGACGGCAAACCCGATTCCATTTCGGTTTATTTGAGTTCCAGTGGCGGAGGCGAAAAATTTCTGCATTTCATAGAGGAAGAACTGGTACCCTATATTGATGAGCATTACAGAACCGCTCCTTACCGTATTTTCAGTGGGCATTCGCTGGGAGGACTCATGACCCTCTATTGCATGATCGAAAATCCCGCACTCTTCAATGCTTATATTTCAATCAGCCCCGCCTTGTGGTGGGATAACCGATGGATCCTTAAAAGAGCCGACAAGAACCTCACAGAGGACCAGGTGAGCGATAAAATCCTATTCTTCAGTGATGGAAAAGAAGGTGGCCAATTTCACAAGGATGCCCTTAGCCTGGATTCACTCCTAAAGAAGAGGGAATTACGCAGGTTCCGTTATGAATACAAATATTATCCCGAAGAATCTCATATCGCGGAACCCGTAAAAGCCTTTTATGACGCCATTCGATTTGTATTCCCGCATTGGTATCCTGAAGCAATGGACACGAGCATGGTTCCACTTCCTTACAAGGTCTTTGAACGGCATTACAGGGATCTTTCCCGGCAATACGGCTATACGATAATGCCTCCGGAAGAAGTGATCAACACCTATGGATATAGTCTCCTGGATGAGAAAAAGATGGATGAAGCCCTGATTTTCTTGCAGAAAAACGTTGAAAATTATCCCGACTCCTACAATGTTTATGATAGCTATGGCGAAGCGCTGATGTTAAATGGAAGGGTTGAAGAAGCCACCTGGAATTATGAAAAGTCCCTTGAGCTGAACCCTAACAATGAAAACGCAAAACAAAAACTGAAGATTCTTAAGGCCGATCAAAAAAAATAAAACATGAGAGCTCTTCTTCTCCTGATGCTTTTGCCGCTATTATCGACGGCACAGAAGAACCATGCGCAGATATTGGATCAGTATATGAAGGCACAGACCAGGATCAAAGGCTTCAGCGGTTCTGTTCTGGTTGTTCAAAAAAATAAGATACTACTCAATAATGGATTCGGACTGGCAGACAGGCAATGGGGCCTGGCCAATACGCCTTCTACCAAATTCCGAATCGGTTCCATCACCAAGCAATTCACGGCCGCCTGCATCATGCAGTTGGTCGAACAGGGAAAATTGTCGTTGGATGACCGGCTGAATAAATTCTTTCCTGATTTTCCCAAAGGCGATAGTGTAACCATTCACATGCTTCTCAACCATAGTTCCGGTATCGCAAGCTATACGGATCAGAAAGATTTTGGAGCGGTCAGCAGACTCTCATGGCCCAGGGATTCTATTATTTCCTTCTTCAGGAACAGGCCATACAATTTCCCTCCAGGCACAGGTTGGAAGTATAATAATTCCGGGTATTTCCTGCTGGGCTCCATCATCGAAAAAATAACGGGACAATCATACAGCGATTACCTTCGCCAGCATATACTTGCGCCACTGGGAATGAACAATACGGGAACGGATAATACCGACACCATCTTACCACAGAGAGCTTATGGCTACTCGAAACGCGGAAAGAGTTTTGTCAACGCCCAGTGGATTGCCATGGAATGGCCTTTCAGCGCAGGCGTCATTTATTCCACCACTGAAGATCTTTATAAATGGGATCGAGCTCTTCTTGGAAATAATGTCATCAATGCGACTTCGCGGCAAAAAATGTTTACTCCGGGTAAAAGCAATTATGGATATGGAATAATCATTGATTCGCTGGAAAAACATTTTCGAATCTGGCATAATGGAGGCATTCCGGGCTTTACATCCAATATCAGCCGATTCGTAAATGATGATATCTGCATCATCGTTTTATCCAACAATGAATCCAATGCGGATGGTATCGCCGAAGGATTGGCGGACATTCTATTCGACATTCCTGTTGAAATCCCTTATGAGCACAAGGAATTCAAGATTGACACCTCAGTCCTGGACAGGTATGTGGGGAAATACAAGGCCTTCCTTACTATTGAAGTCATCAGGAAAAATGGAAAATTATACCGTCATCGTGATGGGACGCCCGACATAGAATTGGTGCCGGAATCGAATACAAAGTTTTTTTACTCGGACGATAGTGACCGGCAGTTGGAATTCGAATTGGATGCTTCGGGAAAAGTCACCAAGATCTGGTTCATCAATAATGGACAAAGAGGAGAAATGAAAAAACTGGATTGAGCAGGATATCAGCCGGAATGCAAGAGCCGGATCCATCAAAAAAATCGTTAAATTCCCGATAAGGCTTCTTGTCAAATTCAATAATTCAACAGTTGCCGGATGCTCTGGTCAAGGCGCGATTTGGCAAGGAAATTTTGTTCCAGTTCGGTGGTAAATGGAATAGGTGTATCCAGGGATGCACATCTCATTACCGGAGCATCGAGCATTTCAAAGCAATTCGCCAGAATCCATGCGGCTATTTCAGCGCCAATGCCTCCCGTCAGAGTGTCTTCATGCAATACGAGCACTTTCCCGGTCCTTTCAACTGAGTCACGGATGGATTGATAATCCAAAGGCATCAGTGTGCGAAGGTCCAGAATATCAATAGAAATATTCCTGTGCCCATTCGCATAATCCAGTGCCCAGTGCACTCCCGCGCCATAAGTGATTATGGATATTTCATCTCCTTCTTCCACCCAACGGGCTTTCCCAATCTCAACTTCATAGTATTCTTCGGGTGTTGGTCCGCCGATACTCCTGTATAAAGCCTTATGTTCAAAATACATCACCGGATTGGGATCGTTGATGGCCGCTATCAACAATCCTTTTGCATCAAGCGGCGTGGAGGGGTACACTATCTTCAAGCCGGGCACATGAAAAAACCAGGCTTCATTACTTTGTGAATGAAAAGGGCCCGCGCCTACCCCAGCTCCGGTTGGCATACGAATGACCACGTCTGCCTGCTGCCCCCATCGGTAATGGATCTTGGCCAGGTTGTTTACGATCTGGTTGAATCCCACAGCGACGAAATCAGCGAACTGCATTTCAACAACACTCTTGAATCCTTCAAGACTCAGGCCCAATGCCGAACCCAGAATGGCGCTTTCACATAAGGGCGTATTCCTCACCCTTTCTTTCCCAAATTTATTTACGAATCCCTCGGTGATTTTGAAAGCACCGCCATACTCAGCTATGTCCTGCCCCATCAGCAAGAGGTTTTCGTGATTTATCATGCTCTGGTACAATCCTTCCTTGATGGCATCAATAAATCTCTTTTCAGGATGCTCGGTAAATTCCGAAGAATAGGAAATGGAAGAATGATCGATTTCCCGGGGTGATTGTTTTCCTGCACCAACTGTCTGCCTCGCATACACGTCATTGATCTCCTCTTCCGTATCGGGCTCGAGGAGTTCTGAGGCGAATGCGATTTTCAATTCTTCCTCAATATGATTTTTGAATTCAGTACGGGTAGCTTCAATTTCAATAGTGCTGAGCACATTTTGTTCCAAAAGCCATCGTTCATAATTCTTAATTGGATCTTTTTCTTCCCATTGTTCAAATAATTCTTTGGGAACATATTTGGTTCCACTGGCTTCTTCATGCCCCCGCATCCGAAAAGTGATACATTCTACCAGATAGGGTTTTTGTTCCCTAATGCAAAATTCCCTCACGCCTCTGATGGTATCATACACTTCCAAAACATTATTGCCGTCGATCTTCACCCCACCCATTCCATAACCGATAGCCTTGTCCACAAGGTCTTTGCAACGGTATTGTTCATCCACAGGCGTGCTCAATCCATATCCATTGTTTTCAATTAAAAAGATTACTGGTAAATCCCAAACAGCGGCCACATTCAACGCTTCATGAAAATCTCCTTCGCTGGTGCCTCCTTCCCCGGTGAATGCCAGTGAAATTTTCTGCTCTTTCTTAAGTTTGTGAGCGAGGGCAGTCCCGTCTGCCACGGCCAACTGGGGGCCCAGGTGAGAAATCATTCCGCAGATATGATATTCCCGGCTTCCAAAATGAAAACTTCTTTCCCTTCCCTTGCTGTATCCTTCTTTCGATCCCTGCCACTGCATGAATAATTTATGCAAGGGCATTTTACGGGAAGTGAATACTCCGAGGTTGCGGTGTAGTGGCATGATCCATTCCTGCGGATCCAATGCCATAGTGGCTCCTGTGGCTATAGCTTCCTGGCCAATGCCGCTGAACCACTTTGAGATCTTTCCCTGGCGCAGCAACAAAAGCATTTTCTCCTCAATCATTCTTGGAAGAAGAATATTCCGATAAATCTCAGTTAATGTTTCATTGGACAAATCTTTCCGATCGAATTGCATAGTACAAACCTATGCGCTTTTTGGAAACCTTTGCTGCCCACACAAGTTTTTTTCTTCAGAATTCAATATTCAAACAGGCGCAGGGATCATATTAGACTAACTTTATTCACATGAAAATGTTCCGCATCCGGTCTGCAAGGCATCCCCTGCTGAGCACAATATTGTCCTTGTACAGTTCTGCATTCCCAGCCGGGGAAAGAAGAACTACGGACGCTTTTCTGAAAATGCTAACTGTGGTTCAGATGAGGTTGATGGTGGTGACTGATATTGGTAAATTCATTGGCATTATGATCTACTGGCAGTTCCAAGATTTTATTTTTCTGGAGCACATGGCAATCAGTCCCGAGCTGCGTGGACATGGTTATGGCCGAAGGATCATGCAGGAACTCATGGACAAGTCGCACCACCAAATAGTACTGGAGGTGGAGCATCCAACAGAACAAAACAGCAAAAGAAGAATCAGGTTTTATGAGGGACTCGGTTTCATAAAGATTCCACATCCTTATTTTCAACCGCCTTATGAAAGAAATGGGCAACCCCTCCCGATGGTGCTGATGGCGCTTATTCCATTTAATGACATGACCGCATTGAATGAAACCCTGCGCCTTATCCGGGAAGAAATCTATGAGAGATTTTATTCCTGAGATGAAATTGCCTATCAGCCATTTGTCTTGTCGTCACGACTGAAAAGTAATGAGACCATGATTGACAAAAGCAAACCAAAGAGCAGCGCCCACCAGAATCCGTCAACCCTGAATCCATTCACAAATTTGCTGACCAGCATGACAATGAGCGCGTTGATCACCAGTAGAAATAACCCGAAAGTTAGGATGGTAATTGGAATGGTTAGGATTACCAGTATGGGTCGCACAAAGGCATTGATGAGGGCCAGGACCAGGGCGAATACAAGGGCCGTCCAATAAGTATCAACGTGAATGCCTGGCAGAATGCGGGCCAGGCCGAAAGCAACCAGAGCAGTTACCAGGAGTCGAACGATGAAATTCATATTTCCAATTTGAGAATAAGGTAGATAAAAGCTTTGACTCGGTCAAGCACTATTTTCCCGGATGCCTAAACATAGTGGCTGAGCAATTCAATTCCAGGAATCCGGCTCAGGGATATCTTTGCTTCTCAAATCAGTTCAATAAGATTGGATCATACGACCAGCATTTCATAAAAATCTTCGGGAATGAGATATTTATTTGCCAGTTCCATTAAGTCGGAAGGTTTACTTTCTTTGATGGCGTTGACAGAAGTGTAAAAATAATTTTCATCCAGTTCATTCAGGATAATATTCTTCCATCGGCCGATAATGTGAAAAGGCCCATCCAGATCGCCCAATATGGTGCCTATCAGGTAATTCTTCACCAGCATAAGCTCATCTTCATCCACGTCTACCTCTCTCAGCCTTTTCATTTCATTATACACTTCAGTTATGGCGGCCCCGCATACTTCACGGCCTGCTTCCGTGCTGATTACCCAAGCGCTTAGGCGAACATGATTCTCCAGAAAACTGTGAATACCATAAGTGTAGCCTTTGTCCTCACGGATATTGCTCATCAGCCTCGACCCAAAAAATCCCCCGAACAAAGTATTCAGCACCTGCGCTTTCGCAAAGTCGGGATGATGCCTGTTGGGAAATGACCTGGCAATTCGGATAGCACCTTGCACATCATTTGGATCGTTGATGATGTTGTACTTCTTTTCGCTCGCAGGCTGCAACGGGTGCCCTACAAGTACCGGTGCTTGCCGGTTCAAGGGCAATTGTCCGAAATTCCTGTTCAATTGCTGATATAAATCCTGGGGTAATTTACCAGCTACAAAGATCACACAGCGCCCATTTACATAAAATCTGTTGAAATATTCCTTCAGGGTTTCGCGGCGCAACTGATCGTAAGCAATGGTGGAACTGTATTTTCCATAGGGATGATCATGTCCGTAAAGCACTTCGTCAATCAACCTGTTGGCCACAAAATCACATTTCCGGAGGTTCACTTCGAGGCGTTGCTTCATGTTTTGTTTATAAATCTCCAGCTCTTCGGGCGGAAATACGGAGTCGGCAATCATCTCCTGCATTACCGGAAGCAAATGAGGCAGGTGTTTCGAGAGGCTATGGAGTGATATGGCGGCTGTTTCATTATAGCAATTTCTGTTCAGGTATGAGCCATAATATTCAAAATGTTCATTTATTTCAAAGGCTGATTTGCCGCTGGTTCCATTCTTGAGCAGGTAGTTGGTGGAAGCTGCTACCATATTCTGAGTTTCATACCAGTTGCCCGCATAGAAAACCAGTTCCAGCTGCAGGACTTCCTCCGCACCCGCATCGACAGTGTAAACTTCCACCCCATTATCCAGGGTGAATTTGACATAGGGCTTCAGTTCCAGGCTGTATTCAACTGCATCTTTGATCGTGGGTGCTATCTGTCTGTTCATCATCCTTCCTTTTGGCTTTTTAATTCTCGCTATAATAATGAATCGTATTGACGTTATTCTCTGTAAAAATGGCCCTGGCTTCCCGCTGCAATTGATCAGAGGTCACCTCCTGGAACCTTTCGAGTTCTGCATTGATCATATTGGTATCACCCAGCAGAGTGTAAAAAGCCAGGCTATTGGCCCGGTTCATGACAGTCATGTCTTCGAACGCGATCAGGCTTTCTGTTTTGTTTTTTACTTTCTGTAATTCCTTTTCTTCTACTGGCAGCTCTTTCATTTTACTGAGCTCCTCTTCCAATGCTTTTTCCGCATCTTCCATTTTAACACCCTTCACCAGTTTCCCTTCAATCGTGAGAAGGTCCGGGTCAATGGCTCCAAAATGAAAGCATTCAATATTGCTGAATAATTGTTTTTCCTTTACCAGCGCCTGGTATAAGCGGGAAGAACCGCCACCGCCCAGGATTTCGGTGAGCAGGTCGGTTGCATAATACCTTGGATCCAGCCTTCCGTAGATATGCCAGCATTTGTAAAAGGCGTCTAACGGAACCGCCGCATGTACATCTAACTTTCTGGCTTCAATTTGCGTGGGCTCTGCAGGCAATTGACGGATATATTTCTCGCCGGAAGGTAGATCGCCGAACCATTTCTCGGCGAGGCGTTTCACCTGATCCGGAGTAACATGACCCGCCACCACCAAAATGGCGTTCACGGGTCTGTAAAATTTGAAGAAAAAGTCTTTCACATCCTGTAGTCGCGCGCTTTCCACATGACTCAATTCCCTGCCGATGGTCATCCAACGGTAAGGATGCACTTTATAAGCCAAATCGCGCATTTTATGCCAGGCATCTCCATAGGGTTTATTAATATAGTGTTCTTTAAATTCTTCGCTTACTACTTTACGTTGTACATCCAGGCTCTTCTCACCAAATGCCAGGCTCAGCATGCGGTCGCTTTCAAGCCAAAAAGCAGTTTCAATATTTTCCGCCGGCAACTGACAATAATAGTTGGTAAGGTCATTCGTGGTATAAGCGTTATTCTCACCTCCGGCCAGTTGCAGGGGCTCGTCGTACCGGGGAATATTGATGGATCCTCCAAACATCAGATGTTCAAACAGGTGCGCGAAACCAGTCATTCCCGGGTTTTCGTCCCTGGCCCCCACATCATACATCACATTTACCACGGCCATAGGGGTGGAATGATCTTCGTGTACTAATACCCGCAAGCCATTGGCGAGCTCAAATCTTTCGAATTGTATCATTTTGCAAAAATCATATTTATCAATTCCAAAACCCAAAATAAATTTCGCAAAGATCTGTTAAAGGCACTGTTTGGATCAAAGACCGGTTGTGAAATCAGGCTTTCTTGCGGGCGCTGATATACTGTGTCTGGTGGTAAAATGCAGGATTCAGTCAAGTATGATGATCTCCCGCCGTCCTAAAAATTAATAGATGCTTTTGGGCTTAATCGTCAGGATCATGGGAACATTCTCCCGTAAAATCAGGATCTTGATTTTTTCGTTGACGGATTGGAGCAGATTCTTATAAACCTGTATGTTATTGGTAAGGTTATTAGCCACTCCCAGAACAATATCGCCTTTATTAAATCCCGCAATTTCGGCAGGAGATCCCGAAATCACATCTTCCACAACAATTTTTCCTCCTTCAAAATATAGCCCGAGCCCGGTATATGCGTAGTCAAACAGGTCGTTGTAATGAGTGTTGGGGATGATATGAATTTCCCGCTTTGGATAGTTCACTGTGATATTGAATCTGCGCAACAAATCATTTCCTACAAGGCCTGCCAGGTAAGGATAGGAAGTAACATTATATTCGTCGTCAAATATGAAAGTCGGTACATTCCTAAAGCGATATGGACCCACCCTTACTTCCTTTACAGTGGTCAATTGCATGGTCATCTTGCCCCCCAGCCCTTCTGCCTGGGTAATCACAGGTTTCTTACCGGGCCTTAGCACTGAACTGTCTTTTGCAAAATCATCCGACAAAAGAAAACACAGACCCGCGCCTGTGTCAAAATAGAATTTCGCATTGAATGATCGCTGGTCCCTGAAATCTGATTGAATGATTGGGATTGAGGTCAACAATGGTCTCAGGATATGCCCGCCCCTCTTGTATTTGAATTCGCCGGGCGAATAAACTGTGATCAATAAACTGTCGTAGTCCACTTTTACGATATACCTGCTCAAAAAGCTATAGCCGATAATCCCGTCGATCTTAGTACCATATACGCTGGTGAGAATATCGTAATCATTCACATGAAAATCCAGACTGTCGATTGTCATCCCCGGCAAATGGAGTTTTGCATTATACAGAAACTTCACTTTGTGGATACCCGCTATGCCCCGGATAGTTCGGTCAGACGGCACCGTAGGAATGCGCAGGGTTGCCACCGTAGAGGAATCGAGAGAAATACCGCCGCTGCCTGTGTCGAATATAAAATTTAGTGTATCGGGGTAGTCATTCACTAGGCCCCGGACCAGCATTACACCTCCGCTGAATTGCTGGAAGGCGAATTTGCCAACATACTTGGCAGGCGGATTGGTGAATACTTCCTGCGCTTCTGAACTTAAAGAGGTTAATAATAACTGCAGTAGGCTTAATGACAGAGCAAAAATTCTTTTCATATTGATTCTTGAAATTAATAGATTTTGCTGCCAAACCAAAGCCTTCTATCCTATTCCTCCGGGTTTAGTATTTTCGCATAAGCAATGGCGCCCCGGGGGCCACTGAGAATGAAATACTCAGTTTCACTGAATTTCCCTTGCGTAACGCAAACCGGCACGGAGAAAGCCAGTCTTAAAATATGGTGACGAAAATGAATTTAGCAGATATATACCAAAAGGCCTTGCATTTCGGCTCTCTTACAGTAGAAGAAGGTGTTTTTTTGTACGAAAACGCTGCTTTGACTGAATTAATGTATGTGGCCAATGATCTACGTGTAAGGCAGGTGCCTCACGGAAAAGTGACTTGGCAGATTGACCGAAACGTAAATACCACCAATGTTTGTGTTGCAAATTGCAAGTTCTGCAATTTCTTCCGCCCGCCTGGCCATCCCGATGGCTACATCACGGATATTGAAACCTATAAGCGAAAGATAGATGAAACATTCCGGTTTGGAGGGGATCAATTGCTGTTACAGGGCGGACATCATCCAAAACTGGGACTAGAGTTTTATACAAATCTCTTCAGGAAATTAAAAAAACTATATCCCTCGCTAAAATTGCATACCCTGGGGCCTCCCGAAGTGGCGCACGTATGTAAACTGGAAAAAATGAGCCATCATGATGTACTTAAGGCTTTGAAAGAATCGGGGATGAACTCACTGCCAGGCGCAGGCGCTGAGATATTGGTAGATCGTGTGAGACGCCTGATCAGTAAAGGAAAATGCGGCGCACAGGAATGGCTGGACATCATGCACGAGGCGCATAACCTCCATATAACCACCAGCGCCACGATGATGTTTGGACATGTAGAAACCATCGTGGAACGCTTTGAGCACTTGGTTAAGCTGAGGGATGTACAGGATAGGAAACCTGCTGGCGCCAAAGGGTTTCTCGCATTCATCCCCTGGACATTCCAGGACGTGGATACGCTGCTGGCCAGGATCCGCGGCGTACACAATCTTACCACCCCCGAAGAATATATCCGCATGATCGCGCTCAGCCGCATTATGCTGCCAAACATAAAAAATATCCAGGCCTCCTGGTTAACGGTGGGACGCAAGACCGCCCAGCTTTGCCTGCATGCCGGGGCCAATGATTTCGGTAGCATCATGATTGAAGAAAATGTAGTCAGTGCTGCAGGAGCTCCCCACCGGTTCACTTACAGGACCATTCAGGACGCCATTCGCGAGGCTGGATTTGAACCACAACTCAGAAACCAACAATACGACTGGAGAGAAATACCAGAGTTTATTGAGGAACAGGTGATTAATTATTGATCCGCAAATAAGATCGGGTCCGGGTTTAAAATGGTGCCATCCAAATGTTCATACTATTTCTGCCCATCTGCCTTGCAGCTAGCCCATTGGCCCGCAAAAACCTAACTCACTAAGTGTAAGCACCTAGCGCTTCCGTATTCTACCTGGTGTCATTCAGTTTTCCGCAATAATTGAACGGAATTGCCCGTTACCACTTTGATTTACAAAAGGGAAATCGAACCAGATTATCAGCTGAAGAAATCCATCCAGAAAAACCATGGCCAGTCCTTATAGAAAGTTGATCCGAATTGCTATTGTAATTTTTGCACTGGCAGTACTTTTCAATTTTTTCGGCTACTATCTCATCCGCATCAGAACAGAAGAAAATGAGCAGGTATCCAGGGTGGTGGACATCGCTCACAAGCAAAGGACCTATAGCCAGGAAATACTCGCATATAATATTCTGATTCTCGATGAAGAATCCACAGGCCTGACCCGCTACAAGGCCTTCCTCCAAAATAGCCTGGATACATTCCGCTTGCATCAGCAATATCTACGAAACGAACTGAGACTGGAGGGCTATCCCACCCCACCCGTCAGCACCGAAACCAAGCGTTTGCTTTCCATTGCGCAGATCCATTTCAAAACAATTGTGGAAGTAACCCAAAAGGTTCTGAAAGATGACCCTGTCACACTGCATAAAAACAAAGAAGACCTCAGGACTGCTCTACTGTACTCATGCAAACAAATCATTCCGGTCTTGGACGAAGCGTCGGAAGCCTATTCCGATATCGCCAATGAAAAAATCCATCAGTCCTCCGATATCAACACGGGCAAATTCGTTCTCTTCGTATTTGCCCTGGGTTTACTGGTGTTCCTGGTACTCGAACCCGCGTTTGAAAAAGGGCAGAAGAGTCTGCGGCAATTGCAGGTGACAGAACATGAACTGGACAAAGAAAAAAGATATCTAAGCTCCATACTTCAATCCCAGACCAACTATGTGATCCGGATTGATCGCAATGGCAATTTCACCTATGCCAATCCCGCTTTCCTGGAAACTTTTGGCCATACGGACCAGGAATTAATGGGCACGGCTTTCTATACAACCATTTATCCCAAAGACCTGCAAAAATGCAAGGAAGTGGCCGACGCCTGCTGGGAATGCCCCGGCACCGTTTACAGACTCCTCATTCGCAAACCCATCGGTAAGAGCCGCAATTTTCTATGGACGGAATGGGAATTCATTGCCCTGCAAAATGAAAACGAAGAAGTGAACGAAATCCAGGGCATTGGTTCAAATGTTTCTGAGAAAGTGGAGGCCGAAAAATCCAGGCAGGAAGCCATTAATACCCTCTCAAACGCGCTCACCATCGGGAAAATGGGATCCTGGAAAATTGACCTTATAAACCAGGAAATGATGATGAGCAAAGAATTACAGGAAATTCTCGAAATGGAAACCCAGGGCAGTATTACCATCCCTTTAGAACAATACCTCTATGAATTTGTTGTGCCGGATGATACGCCCATCATCATTCAAAATATTAAGAAAGCCTTAGACCATAAGCATATTCAGCATTACACGACGGAATTTTTTTATCGCGTACGAACCCGAAACAAGAACATCAAAAATCTTTATGCCAAAGCAGAAAGCATCAATGAAACCAAGGGCTTTGGTATTGTTCAGGATATCACTGAACAAAAGAAAGCAGAAGAAGCCCTGGTTCAAAGTGAACAGAAGTTCCGCCTGTTGGCAGAGAACTCTGAAGACATCATCAGTGTACATTACGCGGATGGTGCTATTCAATACCTGTCGCCATCCATACAAACCGTTCTGGGCTACCGGGAAGAGGAGATGATAGGTAAGCCCATGATGAAATTCATTCATCCGGATGATCACCACATCTTCATTTCCCGCAAATCGGCGCCTTCTTTCAATGAGGTGGAAATCCTTACACTCCGGTATCGCATCCAGAATAAGGAAGGCAAATACATTTGGCTGGAGACGATAGTGAAGCCTATCAAAGAGAAAGGCGAAGTGATCAAATTCATTTGCACTTCGCGCGACATCACCGAGCGTAAATTGGTTGAAGAAAATTTAAAGAATAAAGATTTACTGCTGGAAGCCGTGGCGGGGGGCACCCAAAGCCTGCTCATCGAACCAGACCTGCAGCATGCCATCACAGATTCCATCAAAATAGTAGGGCGAGCCACACATGTTGACAGGGTTTATATTTTCCGAAATCATTTTGACGATGAAAATCAGAGCATGGTCACCAGTCAAATTTATGAATGGACCTCCTTTGAAAGAAAAGAAGACGATGATGAACTGCAGCATCTGAAGAATATTCCATTTTCAAAAATAGAGCCCATCATCACTCCTTTGATGAATGGCTATCCTTTTTATTCCTATCGCCACAGCGAATCCAATCCATTCCTCATAGATATATGTGAAAAGAGAAATATTTATGCGGCGCTCGCATTGCCCATATATATCAACAATAAATTCTGGGGCTTGGTGGGTCTCGACGAAAGAAAGGGCAGAAGGGAATGGACCGAAGCCGAATTTTCGGTGCTCCGATCTTTCGCATCATCATTGGGCGCAGCCATCGAAAGAAAAGAAATTGAGACCGAATTGATCAGGGCTAAGGAAATGGCGGAACTGGCCAGTGAAGCCAAGAGTGAATTCATGGCCAATATGAGTCATGAATTACGTACACCCATGAATGGCATTATTGGATTCACAGATCTCATACTCACTACAGAACTTAATAAGACGCAGAAAGATTACCTGCAAAATGTGAAAAAGTCGGCTTACGGACTTCTGGAAATCATCAATGATATTCTGGACTTTTCGAAAATAGAAGCAGGTAAGATGATGATCAATCCTACCGAGCTCAACCTGCATGAACTGGTGGAAGAAACCATTGATATCCTTACCGTGAAAGCCTTTGAAAAAAATTTAGAACTGGTTTGCAGTATTCAACCCGATCTGCCCTCCCTTATTTGCGGCGATCCGGTCCGTATCAGGCAAGTGTTGGTGAACCTGCTGGGGAATGCTATAAAATTTACTGAAAAGGGGGAGATCTTCGTATCGGTGGAAAAGCAAGAGATTTATAATGAAAACGGCAAGGACTATATCAGGATTTCCATTATAGTCAGTGATACTGGAATTGGCATTTCCAATAACAAATTGCAGCAAATATTTGAAAGCTTCACACAAGCAGACTCCTCCACCACCAGAAATTTTGGAGGCACAGGACTTGGCTTAACCATTTCAAAGAGCCTTGCCGAGCTGATGGGCGGAGACTTGACCGTGGAGAGCGAGGTGGGCAAGGGAAGCAAATTCACGCTTCAGCTCAGCCTGGAAATTGCCAACAACCAACCCGCCTACCTGCCGGTTCCCAACACCTGGCTCCGCAAATTGCTGTTAGTGGATGGAAACGAGACCAACCGACAGATCATGAAAGACATCTTCCGGTATTTCAAGATTGACTGCGACACAGTGGCCGATGGGGGCGAGGCCATATACAAACTGGAATGCGCAGCCGCAGAAGGCCATCCTTATGACCTCCTGATTACAGATAACCATTTGCCATCAACCGATGGAATAAGCCTGGCTAAAAAGATCAGGAAATCCGGAACCTGTTCCGATATTCCCATCACGCTCATGCTTTCCTCTCTTGAAAAAAACAGGTATGTGAAAGAAGTGGAGTCTGTCGGTATTCATAAATTCCTGACCAAGCCCTTAAAAATGCAGCATTTGTACGATGCCTTCAATGAGATCATTTATAATACCGCCGGAAGAGAGGAGCTGAGGACGATCGATCAATCCCTGGAAAAATTTTCCAATGCAACCGACGTTATGGTGGTGGAAGATGAACCCATGAACATGCTATTGATTTGTGAAGTATTGAAGAATATGGGGTTCAATACAATCCAGGCCTCCAATGGAAAAGAAGCTTTGGAAATACTTCCCCTTCACAAACCCCTGATGATCTTCATGGATGTGAATATGCCCATCATGGACGGCTATACAGCCACCAGGAATATCAGGAATATGCCTGAACCGTATTGCAGCCTTCCTATTATTGCACTCACTGCCGACGCCATGGAACAGGATAAGGAAAAATGCCTGGAGGCAGGAATGGACGATTATATTTCCAAACCATTCAGGCTTGAAGAAATCCAAAACAAACTGAAAAGCCTGGTCGCCGCCTGAGCATTTCAATTGTTATCCGAAGTCTGGAGGCAGCTAAAACAGTCAGAATGGGTACAGTTTTTGTCGTCTTGCAACTTTTGCGCGCCAATTCCGTCATAGTATTCGGTCTCGATTAGAGCGCCACGAAAATTTTCTGATCATGCTCAAAAATCCTTCTTTAGCAGCCTGCCTGTTCCTGGATCTGATTGGGTTTTCTTCCTACCTGATTCCTGGCTTGGGTGAATTCTCTGATATTATCTGGGCGCCTATTTCGGCCCTGATCTTTTACAAAATGTTTGGAGGATGGAAAGGAGCCCTTGGCGGAATCTTCAATTTCATCGAAGAAATATTTCCGGGAACTGATTTTATCCCCAGCTTCACACTCATGTGGGTAATCCGAAAGCTATTCTGGAAACCAGGGACTCATACCATACAAACCACCTGATTTTTTGGCCCATTTGGGGATTGCAGAAAATGGCAAACTCATTCGAATCGTCGTAATATACTCAACTTATCACGAAGCGGTAGCCTACTCCTTTGATCGTTATGATTTGGAGGGAAGGGTCATTTTTCAGGTAGCTCCTGAGCTTTGTAATGTAAACATCCAGGGTGCGGGAATTAAAAAATGTATCACTTCCCCAGAGCAGGTTTAGTATATCCCTCCGGTCAATAACACGGTCTCTGTTTTCGTACAACAATTTCAAGAGTTCATTTTCCCGGAAGGAGAGTTTTCTTTCCGCTCCATTTTCACTGAGCGTTTGCCGATGGGGATTGAAGGCATACTGGCCAATACTCATTTCATTGCGGGCAAGAGATTGTAAAACTTCGCTTGATCTGTTCCGTAAGGCATTTTCCAGTCTGGCTATGAGCTCCTCCATACTGAAAGGCTTGCGTATATAGTCATTGGCGCCAAGTTGAAAGCCTTTCACCAGGTCGGTAGTCTGCGTTTTGGCCGTGAGGAATATGATCGGCACGTCAGGACTGAGCTCCCTGATTTCTTCGGCAATGGCAAACCCGTCTTTATTGGGCAGCATCACATCCAGGATACAGATATCAGGATTATACTTTTTGAATCTTGTCAAAACATCCGCACCATCCGTTTCCAAAATCACTTCATAACCCCTGCTTTCGAGGCTTTCCTTCACGATCTTCGCGAGGAAAATCTCATCCTCCACATAAAGGATCTTAGCCTTCTTCATGCTGCACAGGCAATTTTATGGTGAATTCGGTTCCCAGGCCTGGTTCACTATGTACGGCTATGCTGCCACGATGTTGCTTCACTATATGTGCCGTGTAGCTCAGGCCAAGGCCATATCCCTTAATATTATGCATATTTCCCGAAGGTATCCTGAAGAATTTTTCGAAGATCCTGTTTTTATACTCTGGGGCAATTCCGATTCCGGTATCCTTGATCCTTAGCGTAACCAGGTCTTTGTCTGACTCGAGGAATATGTCTATTCGCGGATGTTCCTTACTATATTTAAGCGCATTGTCGAGAAAATTATACACTACGCTTGTGATATGGAGACGGTCCGCATCCAGCAAAACGGTTTCCTGGGGCGCATGCAATTGAACTTCCGCCTTATACTTCTCAAACTGCAGGCGCATGGATGCTATCACATCCTGAACCAGTTGCTTCAGGTCAAACCTTTCGTATTTCAGATCAGTCTGGTCTTTCTCGAACATAGACAATTTGAGTACCTTATCCACCAGTAGGGACAACCTGCTCAATTCATTACCAGCAATGTCAAGATACTCACGTGTACGGGCAGGGTCCTGCAGCACATTAAAATTCTTCATCGCTTCAATGGCTACACTTACGGTGGAAATTGGAGTCTTCAATTCATGGGTAATATTTGAGATGAATTCATTCTTAATTAGTGTGAGTCGTTGTTGCGCCAGGAGATTTCGGTACAAAACCAGGAATGCCAGAATTGTGAGGCCAATCAGGAAACATGAAAAAATGATCTGGGGTAGAATTTGCTCCATCAGGTATGACCAGCCATTCCCAAGGTCCAACTGATAGGTGACGGGGTTTTTAAACCCAATGGTAATCTTGTTCCATTCTGGCCTGGGAGATTGTTCTGTATTAACAGGCGGCGCGCCATCAGTGCGGGTTATCACAAATGGTGTTTCAATATTTTCCTTTTGCAGACTCTGATGATAACTGGTAATGATTTCCCTGACCTTAATGGAATCCTGGAGAGAATCTATACTGATCAGGAAATCGAAGAACCTCCCATCCAGCCTATTCCTGGTATTTTGCATGGAGTCAGACCCCGGAACACTCTTCATCTTTTCAAAGGCTATCATTTTGTTTTTCGCGTCGGGCAGGTTTAGAACGGAGTTATTAATCCTGGCCCTGACAACATCGGCAAAGCGGGCGATATCACGAGCTGAGCGATATCCAAGAAGCATGGTACTGTCAAGGTTCAATTTAGTAGCCTGCAACTGGAATACACATTCCCTGAATAGTATATTACTTCTGAATCGAAGATTTCTCCTTTCCTCCTTGTAATTGAGATTTAACCAATATACCTGGAAGGCAACGATCAGCAGCATGGCAGCTATCATCAAAAAAGCCGGTATCCTGAATTTCTTACGCATATCAAGGGAAAGAATACAAAAATAGTTTTTACAATCTGCTCAATTCAAATGATTTAACCTTAATTAACATCGATCTCATATTCATATAATAATGGGGCCTTCACCTGCGTTATACAAACTGGTTATCCCAAATTAATTCATCCTTAAACGTCCAATGCTATGAATTCAGCATCAACGCACAGATCTTCAGGACTTCTCGGATTCTTCATCAATCTGATCAATAAGATCATGGAACGCCCTGATTTCTACCCCATTAAATATTATCATAAAAAGAGGCGTACGAAACATTATTGGCATAGCCTCTAGTCCTCAGATTCACAAATTCCTTAGCACAACCTCTGAAATCACAAGAAGTGCTATGCCGTCCTTGGGAAACCCTGGGCGGTTTTTTTGGTCCAGACAGTGAGGTTCGGTTCCGGTTTCTTCTGAAGGCCTGGGAAATTAACATTTATTTTGGTCTGCAAACAGGCAACAGGAAAATGAATCTTCAATTCAGCTCTTCATTTTTTTCCAGCCCCTGCACCAATTGTTTGTTCGACCCCATCCGCTTCATTCAATGTTGTCTATCCTTGAAACATGGTGTGCCAAAGTCCTCCCGCAGCGCCAATTCACCCGAAAGTTCTATATTTAAACTGCAATGGTTGCTACATTCTCAACATATTCCCTGTCTGAAAAAGCGATTGTCATTCAATTAGGTAGCACCATTGATAATGCCGTTCATCACCAGGTGATCAGCCTTAATAGGCTGCTCAACCGCGAGCCATTTGAAGGATTCATTGAGACTGTTCCCGCCTACAATACGATTACCATATATTATGATCCTCTTCTTGTGTATAATTCCACGGCCATGAAGGGCAATGCACCTTCTGAAAAAGTGAATTATTATTTGCAGCATTTACTGGCAAGCCTGCCTCAGGGCCCCGTCATTCAAACCAATTCCTTAAGCATACCGGTATGTTATGATGCAGAAATGGCTCCCGACCTGAACTGGGTGGCGAAATGGCTCCACACAAGTATTGAAAACATCGTTCAGCTTCATACGAGTTCCATTTACACGGTCTATATGCTTGGATTCTCTCCGGGATTTCCATATATGGGCAAACTTGATTCCCGGCTCAGTGTGCCGCGTAAAGAGACACCCCGCGCGAAAGTGGAACCCGGATCAGTGGGAATTGCAGGAGAACAAACCGGCATTTACCCATTCGCGGGCCCGGGAGGATGGCAATTGATTGGCCGGACGCCAGTGACCTTATTTGATCCGGCAAAAGATGATCCCGTCTTGCTGCACCCGGGGGACCAGGTTAGATTCACATCAATCACCAAGGAGGAATTCTATCAAATGCAACCAAACCTTTCATGAGTCTTCGAATCATCAAACAAGGTCTGCTCACCACAATACAGGATCAGGGCCGATGGAAATACCAGGCCATTGGAATGCCGGTGGGCGGGGCCATGGATGAATATGCGCTGCGGGTAGGCAATCTGTTAGTTGGCAATGACGAGAAAGAAGCTTGTATTGAATTCACCATGGGAGGCGCTCAAATGTATTTTGAAGAAGATGCAGTTATTGCTTTCACAGGAGCCGGAGTTAAAATTTCGGTGAATGAACAACCCGTCCCGTACTGGAGGGCCATTTTCGTAAAAGCCTATCGCCTGATTGTTTTACAGCCTGATTCGACTGGTTGTAGATCCTACCTTACTGTCGCAGGGGGATTTGATTGCCCTGAGGTAATGCATAGTAAGAGCACAAATCTGCAGGCCAGGCTGGGTGGATGGCAAGGCAGGGCCCTGCAGGCGAATGACCTCATCTCCCAGGCTAATAAACAGACTCCAATTAACCAGAAGATCCGCTCGGATTTTCATTGCACCGATGATGTGGCCATTGCGCACTGGAGCCTTTCGCCGCTCACTTATGAATTTTACAGGCAGCCCTTCATCAGGGTGATCAAGGGCCATGAATGGGATTGGTTTGATGAAAACAGCCAGAATAGGTTTTTTAATGAAAGTTTCAGGATTTCCAACCAATCGAACCGGATGGGTTACCGGCTCGAAGGCACCCCAATGAATAGACGAAGAAAGGAAGACCTCATTAGTACGGCTGTCACCAAGGGTACCATACAGGTAACGCCCGATCAGAATATGTTCCTCCTGATGAGTGATGCGCAAACCACAGGGGGATATCCCCGGATAGCCCAGATATCACAGGTTGACCTGCCACTCTGTGCACAATTGAAGCCAGGTAACAGCGCCCGGTTCAAAGAAATTTCATTGACAGAGGCGGAACAGCTTTATCTGGACCGGGAAAATGAACTGGAACAATTGAAAGATACCATAGGTCTAAGATTTGCCTGAAATATGCTGAAGATTGACATGAATGCTGACGTAGGTGAAGGCATGGGCCAGGACCGGGAATTGATGCAACTCATCTCTTCGGCCAATATAGCCTGCGGATTTCATGCGGGGGATGATGATACCATGAAAAGTACCGTTGAACTGGCACTTGAAAATCGCGTGGCTATCGGTGCTCATTGCTCCTACCCCGATAGAAAGAATTTCGGAAGAGTCGATTTATTTGAAAAATTCCAGCTCAACGATTTGTCGGACATTATCAGTACCCAAATCAATCACCTGCGGGAAATCTGCGTTAGCATGGGAGCCATGTTGCTGCATGTGAAACCTCATGGAGCCATGTATAACCGGGCGGCAAGAGAGCCCCAGTTGAGTGATTGCCTGTGCATGACAATTGCCCAAATTGATCCGTTGCTGATTTTATATGGCCTGAGTGGAAGTGAAATGAAAACCGGCGCGGAGCGCCATGGACTATTATTCATCAATGAAGTTTTTGCAGACAGAAGATATGAATCGGATGGTTCACTGACACCACGCGGAGAGGCCGATGCAATTATACATGATGCAAATGAGGCAATCGCACAGGTACTGGAGATGCTGCACAACCGAAAGGTACGGTCCAGGCAAAATTCTTTGGTTTCAATAATTGCAGATAGCGTATGTGTGCATGGCGATGAGCCTGACGCTGTTTATCTTGCCGCAAATCTCAGGGCCGCCTTGATTGCAGAAAAAGTGTCAATAGTTGCTCCTCTATCACTGGCATTCTGAAATTTCGGTGTCTTGAGCTTGGCCTGGGATCCCAGACAGAATGAAGCCAGGAAAACAAAGTTTATCATCTGACTTTTAGCATCAGAGCCTTCCGGCTTGTTATGGTAATGTTATGGAAGGGTCTGAAATATTATTCAGGGCTAATACTGCCTTATTTTGAACAGGCATTTCAAAAATCAAATTACAGAGATGCGAATAGCACTGGTACTTCTATGTATGATTTTAATGGTTGCCTGCAAGACAGCGACTTTCAAAAAACCTTCCGATCCCTCCTGGGCCATTTTGCCATTTAAGAAAGTTGACACAGTGAATCCAATTTTGTTTCCCGATACTACCAGTGTGTTTAATTGCCCCATCCTGAAATGCCCCGTTGCCTGGGAAGCGAAAGATGTATTTAATCCGGCTGCCGTTGTAAAGGACGGAAAGATCTACCTCTTATACAGGGCCGAAGACACCATCGTGAGCAATCCCAGCACCTCTCGCTTAGGCTTGGCTGTTAGTGAAGACGGTCTGCATTTCACCCGTATGAATCAGCCAGTCTTTTATCCGGATAACGACAGCATGAAGAAATTTGAATGGGCGGGCGGTTGCGAAGACCCCAGACTGGCTAAACTTGAGGACGGCTTATACCTGCTTACCTACACAGCCTACGATGGATCAACGGCCAGGCTAAGCATAGCCATTTCAAATGACCTCCTTCACTGGCATAAAAAGGGATTGGTATTGGGTGATTACCAGAAAGGGAAATACCGGAACCTTTGGAGCAAGTCCGGGGCCATACTGGTTTCCAGGCAGGGCGATCAATTAATTGCCAAAAAGGTCAATGGAAAATACTGGATGTATTGGGGCGATACAGACATCTTCCTGGCATTTTCCGCGGATGGAATTCATTGGCAACCCCTGGAAGAGAATCATGCAATAAAAAAAATATTTTCCCCCCGCAAAGGCTATTTTGATAGCAGGTTGGTAGAGCCCGGCCCCTTTGCCTTATACACCGACACCGGGATAGTTCTGATATATAATAGCATGAACCACGATCACCTTGGAGATACGGCCCTCGAACCGGGCGCATATACTGCCGGTCAGATACTGCTGAACAAGAATGATCCCTCCAGGGTAATGGACCGAATGGTGCATTGTTTTCTGAAACCCGAAAAAGACTATGAAATCAATGGACAGGTGAACCGGGTCTGTTTTGTGGAAGGCATGGTTCCCTTCGACAATAAATGGTTCCTTTATTATGGTACGGCAGACTCGAAGATCGCAGTGGCTGTGGCTCCAATGAAATATTAACTGAACAGATATTCCACATCTTCTCTGGTAAGGCTTTTAACGAAAGTGCTATCGTCGGATATGAGGTCCTTTGCCAGCAGCCTTTTCTTATCCTGTAATTGAAGGATCTTGTCTTCAATCGTATCCTTGCAAATCATGCGATAGGCGAAAATATTCTTCGTTTGTCCTATGCGGTGCGTACGGTCAATGGCCTGCTGTTCCACGGCTGGATTCCACCAGGGATCCACAATGTAAACATAGTCGGCAGCAGTAAGATTTAGACCGACGCCACCCGCCTTGAGAGAAATTAGGAAAACTCTGCAGGTATCATCATTCTGAAAACGGTTGATCGCCTTTTCACGGTCAGGCGCGGAAGTGCTTCCGTCAAAATATTCAAAGGGAACATCCAGTTCAATGAGTTTTTGTTTTATGAGAGCCAGCATTCCCAGGAATTGGGAAAAAATGAGCGCCTTGTGATTGCTGATGTTTTCTGTGATTTCTCTCCCTATTTCTTCCAGCTTAATGGAATGATTCGGATATTTCTCCACGTCATTCATGATGGCGGGTGAATCGCAGATCTGGCGAAGTTTCATCAAACCCTGCAAAATGGTCAACTGTGATTTTTCAATCCCCTGTTCGCTGATGACTCCCAGTATCTTGTTCCTGTAATCATTGCGGAATGACTCGTAGATCTGGGTTTGTTCATTCTGCATTTCACAAAACAGGATCGTCTCCGTTTTGTCGGGTAAATCTTTTGCAACCTGCTCCTTGGTCCTCCTCAATATGAAAGGGTACAATAATTTCCTCAGGTGTTCTTTCCTTTCCTGCTCTCCAAATTTGTCAATCGGTGTGGCGAATTCATTTCTGAAATACTCCATGCTTCCCAACATGCCTGAATTCAGGAAATTCATTTGGGCGTAGATGTCGAATGTATTATTCTGCAAAGGTGTACCACTCAGGCATAAGCGGTTCCTCGACCTGAGCAGACATGCAGCCTTTGTGACCTTGCTTTGTGGATTCTTGATTGCCTGTGATTCATCGAGGATTACATAGTCGAAATTTATTTCCACCAATAGTTTGATATCACTCCTCAGTGTACCATAAGTGGTAATGACCACGTCAAATTGATTGAAGTACTGTTTGTCGCGCACCCTGTCGCCTCCGTGATGTATATGGTAGCTGAGACCGGGCGTGAATTTTTTTATTTCATTTTCCCAGTTAAACATGAGGGTAGTGGGACAAACCACCAGGGCCGTCATTTGTTTATGCTGTTCCTTGTAAAATTGAAGAAAGGACAATGCCTGCACGGTTTTACCAAGTCCCATATCATCTGCCAGTATTCCCCCCCAACCCACTTCGCTGAGGTAATTGAGCCAGTGGTAACCTGCCACCTGATAAGGCCGCAAAATATGTTCAAGTTGTTTGGGAGGCTCGATTTCCTTGATGCGGTTAAATCCCCGCAGACGCTCGTATTTTTCCTCAAGCTCTATCAGCACTTCGGTCTCGTCGCGCTGTTCATGCAATTCATCAATAATACTCAGGTGGTATTTTGACAGACGCAATGAATTCGTTTTGCCCTCACCCACCCTGAACAACAAAGAATATTTCTTTAACCAATCTTCCGGAAGGATGCCCAGCGTGCCATCATTAAGCTGCACGAATTGCTGCTTATTCGCCAAAGCCCTCTTTATTTCGGAAACGCTCACCTGCTGATCTCCGAATATCACATTCACTTTAGCATCGAACCAATCCATGCCACTGCTGATATGGATCCGGGTGGAGGGTTTGGATGTATTAAATCTGAAATTCTTCAACACATCAAATCCCACCACCGGTACGTTCATTTCCTTCATGCTGTCCACAAAGAGGAAGAACCAGTTATTCTTCAATACATCACCTCCTTTCAAAACCAGGGTGGCCGCGCCTTCCGGCCTGATAAAATTGGAATGGAGGCTCTCTAACTTCCGGATGAATTGCAATTCTGACTGCTTGTTCCGGTGTACGATCATCACCTTGTCTTCAACTGGAATTGTGATGATGTCTTTTTCATTAAACCTCGTTTCAAATCCCTTATAGGAGAATATCGGCACAAAAACCAAATAGTCGCCCTTTTCCTGAAGGAGCAATTTGATGTCGGGATCGCCATCCTTTATTTCCAGGACCAGCTCATCTGCGAAATCCACTTTGTAATCCCGTGAAAGGGGGAGAACTGTCTTTTGCAAGTATTCGGGCCAGTCGGCACGCGAAACCGATACCATCCCTTTGCTCAGGAATTTTTCAACTTCGAGCACATCTTCCTGGCGGCTCCAATTATACAAGGTATCAGCATATTTGAAAAGCAGGTTGCTTTCCCATTCATTTTCCAGGATGGATACTTCCCCTCCATTCACCCGCACCTGGCAGGCAATTTCGATATGGTTCCTGGCGACCCTGATATGAAAAACCGGCGTTACTTTTTCCGGCGAAAGATTTACATGCTGCAGGTTACTGGTTGTAAAATTCTTTTTAGGTGGTAAGTAATAGGCGTGAAGAGGCTCATGATCTTCACTGAATAATTTTTTCAGTTTCGGATACCAATATTCTATGATGAGGGATTTGGTTTCTTCCGGTAAATCGTCCTCATCCTGGTGAATGATATTTTCCCAAATATCTGAGAATGGCGAATTGCGGCTCACGTACTTGCTCACTTCGGCTTCCTGGAGCTTGCGTAACTGCTGTATCAATAACCTGTCTTCTTCAATAAATGGCTCCGTGTTTACGTATTTCGCCAAATCCAGTTTGTCAACCTTGCCAATGAATTGCTTTCCATTTTCGCCGATCTCGCCCACAATTGCGTCCATCACAAATCCAGGGTAATTGCCACTATTACCATTGAATACAATGCCTACCCTTGTTGACGCAGGTTGAGGCAAAATCTCTTCTTCCACCTCAACCTCAGGCTCCCTCTCCATCACTACAGGTTTGGGTTTACCCGAATTCAACACAGGAATGATTCTCTTGATGGATGAATCAAGTACTCTGAGGAATGGCTTGCCTTCCTTATACGTAAATTCGAATTTCCCCTTGAGTTCATCATCAAGGCTGTATCCATAAGCCTCGAGCAATTTGTTTTTTTCTTTGTCCCAATTGCGGATGCTGTCAAAATAGTAGGGACCGTAAGCATTCAGCAACTGCAGGAACAGGCTTGTTTTATGCACGCACAGGGGGTGCGCCTGTTCATCGCATTTACAGGAAGAATCAAAATTCTTCTCTTCATTTTTTTGGATCACCAAAGGATACGATTCACCATGATATTCCAGAGAAGCCTCCACCCGTTCATTAGCCGCGGAAATTATATTCACTTTTTGAGTCCGCATGATCTTTTCCGCCTCTTCGAGCGCTTCAGGTGAAGTGAGTAGCCTGATTGTCTTGAGATCAATATGCTTCATTTTTATCACCGTGTGACGCTGGTGATACAACACGTCTTTCTCGCCCAGGATATTCTTGTCGATCAATTCCTGCAAATGCAATAAGGCTGCAGCTTCATGACGACAAATATCGCCAAGGTTGTATGGGCAGGTGCAACGAACAGACAGGCCCTTGGGGTCTTTGTATTTTTGGATATATACTTTATAGAAGGTAGAGTAGCTGTCATCTCTGACCCTGAAAACTACGGAGCCCAGCAATTCGTCGTGTTCTATAAATTCAACATAACCTAAAGAATGGATCTTCTTGCCACGACGGATCACTTCATCCGTTCCACTATTGTACACAAACTTGATAAGGTGCGGTAATGCCATGCAAAGAGTTTCTGAATTCTCGATCTAAGGGTCTTTCCGGGCGATGCTATGCCTCGTTCAGAAAAGGCCAATTTGCAAAATTAGCGCAATTTTGCGGAGTTGAGAAACCGAAAAAGTTAGAATTTAGCCCCTGGCAAGGGCTCCCGACCCCTAGGGAATTCAGGCCCTAACCTTCCATTACATAGCTGCACAAAAACCAGATCAAATAAGTCCCGGGGAACATTGAATTCTGAAGGCATTGGGGAAAATATTTCAAAGAAAGGCCCAGGGAACCAATTTATCCCCCATTTCATTGGTCAGCTCACGACCAACATCCCTTCACGATATACAGGCAATACATTTGCGACATCTGGTTTGAGACAATAGCGGATATCTTTTTCAAGGCCATAATTAGCGAGTCGGTGATAATGTGAAGCATCTTTTCGTTTCAGAAATTCAAATAAGTCATTCCCGGCACTCTCATACAACGACGCCGATATTTGTGAAGAATCGCAATTGATACTGAAATAGTCACTGACTTTTTGGATTACTGCCCCCGCAAATAACATGTCTTCAATGTTGATTCTGTCTTTCCATGCCGCGCAACCCAGGATCACATTTTGCCGCTGCTCTACCAGGAAATCACAAACCGCCGATAAATTGGGAAAGGATCCCGTAATGATCGTTTGTGCCCCCTTGTCTAATGCTATCTGCAATAACTTGGTGCCATTGGTGGTGGTTAGCACCAATATTTTCCCGGCGATAAATTCCCTGGGATATTCAAAAGGCGAGTTCCCATATTTCAGACCTTCCGCTATCTTGCCATCTCTTTCGCCGGCAGTAACCGCGTCAATTTTTTTTCCCAGTTCTATGCATTTGGCAACACTGTCAACCGGTATCACGCTCCTGGCGCCATTATACAATGCCGTGGCAATCGTGGAAGTGGCCCTCAGCACATCAATCACAACAACAATTGCATTGGTTACATCATAGAGGTGCAGGATTGCGGGCGAGATCGAAGTATATAAAGTGGGTTTATCGTTGCTGTTCATCCTGCGAAAATAAGAGAAAGGAATTTATCCCTGCAAGTCCACGCCCAAATGTCATGACCGAAGTTTTTCCGGTGAAGGCAGGATAACAGGCTGCTTTGACCGACATATTGGTTCAAAAATATCCCATGCAGACTATAAGAATTGAAATGGAAGCCATTAGTTCATGACAGCTCTCCATTTTTCCGTTTCAGCAAATTGCCTGATCAGTTCATTGCGTTCGAGGATAATTTTTTGCAGGTATTTTTTCAGATAAAACTGGCTGAAAAAATTTCCCAGCATGTCGCGGGGTCCTTCAAACTCCAACAAGTCAATCATGATGGTGCCGTTATCTATTTCTTTGAAATGGCGTTCATGGCGGTAACTCTTTAGGTCGCCTTTCACCTGCTCCTCGATAAATGTGAGTGGTTTTTTGATTTCCATCACGCGGGCGGTCATCATCCTTGTTTTTCCGAGATGCCTTGCATGAAGTGTGATCGTTTCTCCTGAACTGACCAGGTTGCCGGCCGCGCCAGAAGATATTTTTTCTTTCCTGCTTTGGAGAGCCTTCCTGAAGATCGTGATATTACGGCTCAGGTCAAATACCCTATCTGCGGGGGCTTTGATGAAGGTGGTAAGGTGGATTTTGGACATAGGATTTGGTTTTCTTTTATTGCTGAATGAATGGCAATTTTACCACTCGTGCTTTCAAAAGCTTATTTCTTATTTCTATATAGATCTCACTGTCGATAGGGCTATGCGAAAAGTCAACATATCCCATGCCAATTGCCTTACCAAGGGTGGGGGATTGAGTTCCCGAAGTAACCCTGCCAATCAAATTACCTTCTTCATCTTTGATCCTGTAGTCGTGCCGGGGGATTCCCTTTTCAATCATTTCGAAGCCTACCAGTTTCTTATCTATACCGGTGGCTTTCTGTTTTTCAAGGAAGCCCTTTGCCTCAAATTCCTTGTTGAACTTGGTGATCCATGAAAGACCGGCTTCCAGCGGTGTGGTAAAATCATCAATATCATTCCCATACAAACAGTATCCCATTTCAAGCCTCAGTGTATCCCTGGCCCCCAATCCAATTGGTTTGATCCCTTTGGATTTGCCTGCTTCGAATATGCTGTTCCAAATCCTTTCGGCATAGTCTTCCTTGTCTTCGAAATATATTTCCACTCCACCCGCCCCGGTGTATCCGGTGGCGCTGATCAAGACATTGTCTATCCCCGCAAATTTCCCCTTCACAAAGCTGTAATACTTAAGGTTGAGGATATCCATTTCCGTGAGTTCCTGCAGTATCTTGGTAGCGTTGGGGCCCTGCACCGCCAAGAGCGCCGTTTTGCCGGAAATATCATGCATTTCCACAGACTTGTCGTTATGATCGCTTATCCATTCCCAATCCTTTTCAATATTGGAAGCGTTTACAACCAACATATAAACCTTATTCTCCTCTATGCAATAAACCAGCAGGTCGTCCACAATGCCGGCATTCACATTGGTCATGCAACTGTATTGGACCTTACCCGCCGATAGTTTGGATGCATCATTAGTAGTGACCCTTTGAATGAGGTCAAGGGCGCCTTCACCCTTCAGAATGAACTCACCCATATGGCTAACGTCAAAGACACCCGCGTTAGTGCGCACCGTTTGGTGTTCATCATTGATCCCGGTATAGCTGATCGGCATATTATATCCTGCAAATTCGGCCATCCTGGCGCCTAAAGCCAGGTGCATCTTCGTAAAAGGAGTTGTTTTCATGCTAGTGGTTTTCCGAAACCGGTGGGCAAATTTAAATGAAATATGAATGGCTATTTGAAAGGAGTTTCCTTGCCTGTATGCCGGTTTATTGCGGAGATACATAAAATCCATGCTTCATGGCATACACAACAATACCCACCGTATTTTTTACATTCATTTTCTCCAGGATCTTCATCCGGTAACCCTCCACCGTTCTGGAACTGAGGAAGAGTTTTTCTCCTATCTCCTTATTGGTAAATTCCTGGCAGATTAGAGCGATGATCTCTTTTTCTCTTTCGGAGAATTCAGGCCTCACTTTTTGAGTGAAAGGATTGAATTTGCTTTTCGCGATCATCTGGGCCAGTTTGGCGGAAGTTTGCCGGCAATAATAATTATCCTGCTGGTACACGGTCTTGATGGCTTCAAGCACTTCCTTTTTATCCGCATTTTTCAGGAGGTATCCCTTGGCTCCTGCCTCCAGCATGTCAATGATCAGGTTGTCTTCATTGAACATGGACAGGCCAATAATCCCTACTTCGGGGAAATGTTCAGTCAGGTGCCTTGTGGCTTCTATGCCATCCATGATGGGCATTTTAATATCAGTCATCACCACGTCGGGATGAAGTTTTTCAACCATTTCCACAAGGTCCTTGCCATTGTCGGCCTCTCCGATCAATTCAATCTCATCCTGTCTTGCCAGCATCAACTTCAATCCATCTCTGAAGATTTCATGATCGTCGGCAATGATCAGCTTTATGGTTCCCAAGGTAGCCATGTCAAACAGCGATGATTTTACAGAGGTATTTCAAATACATATTTTGTTCCCTTTCCGGGTTGTGAATGAAAATGATAATTGCCTCCCATGATCTCAGTCCTGCTACTCAGGTTTCTGAGCCCCAGTCCGGAATTTTCCCTCAGCCGGTTGTCAAAGTTAAAGCCTATACCATTGTCTTCTGTTATCAAAATAAGATCATTATCCTTTACATACAAGTTTATGTTTAGCTGAGTGGCCCTGGCATGTTTGATGGTATTATGAATGATTTCCTGCACCATTCGGTACAGGTTGATCTCTTTTTCTTTGTTTATGGTGATATTATTATCGGTAGAAATGCTGAGTTTTAACTGGCTGGTTTTATTGATCGCGCTGATAAATTCTTCTAAGGCGGAAACCAACCCTTTTCTAACCAGGGTATTAGGCATGAGATTATTTGAAATTTCACGCATTTTCCCAATGATCTCATCAATCTGAGTGCTGGATTTATGGATCAGCATTTTGTCGCTCTCGTCTTCGGAATCAATGCTATTGATCTGGAGTTTTACGGCGGCCAGCAGCGGGCCGATCTCATCGTGCAAGTCGGAAGCGATACGCCTTCTTTCATTCTCAAGAGTAGTAATTTCAGCCAGGATTTTCTCCTGGTGCAAACTGAGCGTGCGACGTTGCTGACGGATTATTGAGAAAATAAAATAGGCAATGATGATGCCTAAAACAACGGCAATGATCAATATGAACTTATATAGGTCTTTTTCCTGGGGAGACATAGTATGGCAATGGCGTAAATTAAATTTACCAAAAGATTTACGTAAACCTGTATATCAAACACGTGGTGGAAAAAATCCTTCGAAATGCTGAACACCGGCATCAGCGATACTTCCACGAAAATCCTATAAGTAAAGAAAATGGTGAGTCCTATGCAAATAATAAATTGCGGGCTCTTCAATATATCCTTTTTCTCCGTTGTGATTAGTTTATTTAGATGGGTGATAGCGGCCATCACAATTACAAAACAATAAAATATCGCGAAATAAGGGCTGAATTGCCTGATCCCGCCTATGATCAACACCTCTATCACCCACATCAAAATGGAGAGAATGAGAAAAGGATAAAAGTATTGCTCTTTTGATTTCCATAATTTCCATTCCCTGAACAGCAGCATTAGTATAATAAATTCGAGGCAATTATAGATATTCCAGGATACCGCGTTATTCATAATCGAGCCAATCAGGATTCTGTTGGCAATCTCGGCAAGGAATCCCATCCAGAGGAAAATAATAAAAATACGATACGAAGTCTCTACGTTGCGGTACCGGGTCAGACCTAATAATGCAGGAACCAATACGCTAAGGCTCAAATAGAAGGCTTTGTTCATCGGGTTTATGATTTCCAACTGTGGGCTATTCCTTTTCAGGGACAGTACTGCGGACAGCGCTGGCCGTTTTCAAGTATAATTGGGGGATCAAAAAATTGCTGGTCGGAGCCTTTTTGTTTCCTGTTTTGGGCAAGGTCCGTTTTTAATTCATTCCCGTTCATTTCGGCAATATCCTTTCCTTGTTCATTGATTCCGTATAGAACCATCCTTACCTGTCCCTGCTCATCCATTCCGTACCTGATGCGAATACCAACGCATCCCTGCTGGTTCAATAAGGAATCAACCTCCCTCTTGTTAAAAGCTTCACTGGCGGGCATGGTCTTTTTGCTCCAGGAACCCCTGGTTCTGCTATATCGATTGGTTAATTCAGCTGCCTGTTCCGGGTTTATGTGATGATTAATCCTTTGCAATTGCGAAACATCGAAAGGAAGATTCACCACATTCTTCAGAGAGGTGCAGGAATAGAAGAAAAAACTTCCCCATAACAGGCCGCCTGCGGCAATGATGAGTGAAATTGGATTTTTCCAAACAGATTTCGTATGCATAAAAAAGAATTTAAGTGGTAAAGGTTACACAGGGGAATAAAATTAATACCTCCTTCAAAATAACCATGAGTATAAGTACGTAAATTTTACCGTATCGGGAACCTCGAAAATCAGTAGCAACGCTCCTATTTTCGAATAGCATTGTCACCATATTTGTGACCTGGCTCAAGCTACAAAAAAACTGAAATCATGTCAAGAACAACCAAATTGAAAAATCAGGCAATTCCTGCATTAATTTCCGCTGGTGGCGGATTCCGGATTGAAACCAGCGATTCGCTGATCCTTTCCCATAAAGTATATGGAGACTATCCTGAAATCCTTGCCGGGTATTACCAGCTACAAATCGAGGAACTGATCCGGAAAATGGATGGGCTAACAATATTTGACGACGCCTTTGAAATTCGCGCCATTTGTAAAAAAATCATTCTGATCCGAAATAAAAGGGAAGAGCTTAAGCGCCGCTTTCCTGCCTGATAAAGCCGCGCAAGGTCCGAATTACTCCATTAATTTCCCTCCTTACTTGAAGGTTAACAGCGAAAAGGCTCCCAACTAATGCGGGAGCCTTTCTTTGTTTCAACTTCAACCTGTCTATTGAAACCTCTTTCAATATTAGTTCGACTAGTTAATAAGATTGATGATGAGTGAGAGGGGGGTATGCAGATCGCCCCAATACCCCATACCGCCATTATTTTCTGCTTCAGCTCTAAAACCGGAAGCGGCACTAGGCTTTGATTCATTTCCGGCTTTCCTGGATTTCGTTTTTTCCAGGCTGCCTGGCCTCTGTTGATTCGGTACTCCGGTATCCACCTGTTCCTTATAGCGATATCCACCATCGTCCTTTGTTTCTCCTTCGGCCTGAATTTCGATTCCATTCCCGTCTGCCTTCATTTTCAATTTGCCACTCTTGAGTTTATTAATAGTATCCTCTTCCTTGTTTCCAACTTTTTCGAGGCCTCCATCAGTCATGATGTACTGCACATTATTATTCCAGTAGTATGAGTTATCCCATTTTTCTTCCCATTGTATATTCCATCCTCTCCGGCGGTCCACGTTGATATCAAACCAATCGTACCAATCCACACTCTTGTCGATCATTATTTTCTTGCCGACCGGCACTTCAACCACTACCATCACCTGTTGATTACGAAATTTATTATCCTGTGAAATCGCGAACCCCCTGGGAAGATAGACCGTGGTATCCACCTGGTTAATGGGGAAGGAAATTTTGGAAGCATTGTTTTCCGCAATCGCGGGCGTGCCGCCCCTTGCGAATTTTACAGCCTGGATATGATAGGCGCTATCGTCACTCTTCACAATTTTCACCCTTACTGTATTCAGTAACATGCTGTCTTCATTGAGGGAAAGAAAGGGGAAATCACCATTAAACCAGTCGCTTTCATAATATTTCACCTTACTACCGGCAACCTTCACCACCAGGTTTCCCTTGGAAGGCTGGGTTATTGTAACTGCTTCGGTAGAGCTTGTCTTGGTTCTGAAATTCCTGCTGATCAATCCTATGAGGACAAATACACTGATGAGACCGAGTATCCAAAGGCTTCCGAAAATATATCCCAGGTAAGGGCTTTTTGATTTTGCCCGCATGATTCTTCTTATGATCCAGGTAATAAAGGCGATGATGGGAATTCCCAGGAACATCACCAGCACACCCCAGGCGAAGAAATTCTGCCAGAATCCTTCAAGCAAGAAATTTTTCAACGGAAATACACCCACTCCACTATATAAGAGTGCCACTAGAACCATCAGCAGAGCAAATGCAATAACGCCTGCAATGAAAAGAAAGAATGCCTTGAACAAGACTCCAATCGCGTTTCCGATGCCCGTGCCCGTTTTTTTCATGGCGGGTCCTATCTCTGCAGCAAATGCCTGACTCTTCTGTTGTACGGTAGCACTCACTTCCTTGCTCCATTCCTGTGCCCTGTCTTTCATATCACTTCCCGTTTTTTCGGCACGTCCCTTCACGCTTTGCAATTCTTCCTGCACAGTATTCTTAATGCTTTCCAGGTCCACTTTTTCGCCGCGCATCTCCAGCTTTTCAGAAGCAGTAACTGCGCGTGGCAACACAATCCAGAGTATAATGTAGGTAATGAAGAATGTACCGCCGAAACCACTGAATGCTACCCTGGGCCCGTCCCAATGCCACCAAATTCCACTGAAAATATTTGGAATGATGCTGAGTAAGAATGGAAGCAGGAATATCAATCGTGGAATCCAAACATCAATATTGAAATAGGCTGCCAATCCGCTGGCCACTCCACCAATCATAGCATTATCGGGGTTGCGGTATAGCCTTTTCCTCACATTCGTTACGAGTGGTTTCGAAGGAAGCACGATCCAGAGCACTATATAGAGCAGGATTCCAAACCCAAAACCACCAAAAGTGATCAGCGTGAAAATAATGCGCACAACCGCCGGATCTATTCTTAGGTAATGCGCCAGTCCGGCACAAACACCACCCAATACTTTGTCATTCTCGGCACGATACAATTTCCTGGGCTCCTGGGGAATGCTTTCCGTACTTGCCTGCTGCTGGGGACCACTCGCCTGCTGAGCCGCAGCACTGGAAGTTTTCTGTCCATCTTCTTCTTCAAAATCTTCAGGCCTTCCCATACTCATCATCACAGCATTCACGTCATCATCGGTAATGCAAACAGCGCCTTTCTTCAACTTTTCATCAAATAATTCCGCAATACGGTTTTCAATATCATTGATGATTTCGTCTCTTCCTTCCTCTTGCGCAAAATACTTGCGCAGGCTTTCGGTGTATTGCTTCAACGCTTCATAGGCGGATTCTTCGATAGGTATCACCCGGCCCTGGAAGTTTATGTTTATTACCTTTTTCATTTTCTGATCAATTTTATTGGTTGAAGTTGCTTTGGTCAACACGACTCACCGTCTGCCCGTTCTTAGTAAGGGCCTGAACAGCATTTGCCAGTTCATTCCAGGTAGCTTCCAGCTCCCTATAAAAAGAAGCACCTTTTTCAGTAAGCGAAAAATATTTCCTGGGGGGCCCTCCTGTACTTTCTACCCAGCGGTAGGTGAGCAAGTCGGCATTCTTAAGCCTTGTCAAGAGAGGGTAGAGGGTTCCTTCCAGAATGTTCAGATTGGCACTTTTCATCTCGTCAATTATATCACTCGGATATACCTCACCTCTCTTGATAATAGAGAGAATACAGAATTCGAGCACGCCTTTCCTCATCTGGCTCTGAGTGTTCTCAATGTTCATAACTCGGGAAATTTGCTCCCCGGTTCTTCTCCACAAATGCTGGGGAGGAAAGGGAGAGTGTTGTTAAATAATCTTATTCTTGCCTGTTCCTGGTCTATTAATCCTTATTTTTTCATTTCCTTTTTCCTTTGCTGGAAATTCGTTCTGTCTATCTGTTATTTCCTTATCTGATACAAATATAAACAGAATTTTGATACTATGCAATACCTAGTACCATTTTTTTTTAGGTAGCTGGCAGAGACTATTATCGTTCTTAACATAGGAGCCAGTCTGATGAAGGGTTTTGGCCGAAAAAAGATTTTTTGTGATAATTTGATAACTAGATAAGCGGTTAAATTGCCGGAAGAGTGGAAATTTTCTCTAATTTGTATTTAAAGTATTAATTATGAAGACATTAGCTTTAGTGTGCAGATTTTATTGTCTCAGAGTTTATCAATTTTCAAGAGAAAAAATTTAGAGCTTATATGGTCCTCAAAACTGGCCGTATTTTGAATTCCTCTTTAATCACACTTTCCTCAATCGTTCCACTGCTTTCTCCAGCGTCTCCTCCTTTTTCGCAAAACAAAACCGCAGCACTTTATGGTCATTTTCATTTTTATAAAACGCAGAGACAGGTATGGTGACTACCCCGTAATCCCTGGTCAGCCTCATGGCTAAATCTTTTTCTGATTCTTCACTGAAATGGGCAAAGCTTCCCAAAACGAAATAGCTGCCATAAGAATGATACATCCGGAATTTAGTATTCTTCATTAGTTCCAAAAAATAATCCCTCTTCTTTTGCATGAACGCGCCCAGTGAAAGGTATTCATCTTCGCGCTCCAGAAATTCTGCCATCGCCACCTGCTTGGGCGTGTCGCAACTAAAGCAGTTGAACTGATGCACTTTTCGGAATTCCTTCATCCATTCCTTCCTGGCAACACAATAACCCAGTTTCCACCCGGTACAATGATAGACCTTGCCAAATGAAAAGCACACAAAACTCCTTTCCATAAGATCGGGATAACGCAACATGCTCAGGTGGGGTACCCCGTCATAAATCAGATGTTCATATACTTCATCACTCAAAATAAATATGCCCGTATTATTTACAACCGACCTCAATTGTTCTATGTCATGCTCCTGCAACACACGCCCCGTTGGATTATGCGGTGAATTCAGCATGATCATACGCGTGCGCGGACTGATAGCCTGCCGCACCAAATCCCAGTCAATGCTATAATCAGGAATCCGCAAAGGAATCAGTATTGCTTTTGCCCCATTGATCTCAACGTTTGGGACATAGCTATCGTAGCCTGGTTCAAAAACAATTACTTCATCACCCTCACGCAGAACCGAAGTGAGCGCTGTATAAATAGCATAAGTTCCCCCGGGTGTGACGGTGATTTCAGATTCGGGGTGCACAGTTGCTCCGTACAAACGTTGAATCTTCTCCGCTATGGCTTCCCGCAAAGGAGGATAACCACTCATATGCGTGTATTGGTTAAAACCATTTTGCATGGCCTTATTCACCAATGATACCAGTTCAGGATTCATGGGGAAATCAGGAAAGCCCTGGCCCAGGTTTACGGCTTCATGCTTCAATGCTAATGAACTCATCACTGTAAATATCGTGGTCCCTACAGCAGGCAGCTTTGAATGGATTGCAGGATTCAATTTGAATTTTTTTATGCAGATCAAATTTATTTCTTCTTTCTCATCCGGTTGCAAAAGATTTAAGACCTTTGCTATTCCATTTATAACATCAAAAATCAATTCATCATGAAAAGAACTGCAACAGCCGTATGGAATGGCTCAGGAAAAGATGGTAAGGGCTATCTCACCACTCAAAGTACCACCCTCAATAAAACACAGTACTCCTATAAATCCAGATTTGAAAATGGGGCGGGCACCAACCCTGAAGAATTAGTGGCGGCCGCTCACGCGGGATGTTTCAGCATGAAACTGAGCTTTTCGCTGAATGAAGCAGGCTTTACTGCGGATGAAATTCACACTGACTGCACGGTGGCGCTTGAAAATGGAGCCATCATTTTTTCACACCTGGTTCTAAAAGCAAAAGTTCCCGGCATTAGCAAGGAAAAATTCGATGAATGTGCTGCAGATGCCAAAGCCAATTGTCCCATTTCTAAATTGTTGAATACCGAAATCAAACTGGAAGCAAGTCTGCTGCCATAAAACATTCTTAGGATATCGGCAACATAAACAGGCTTTCAAATCTCCTTCAACTGGTAAGCGGCCACGCAGGTTCAGTCTGCGTCGATTGCTGAATTGCAAAGAAAGGGGCGCAGTAGTGCATGTCATGTCCTGACAGGCGCCTTTCTTAATGATTTATCGACCTAATATGTAACATTTGTCCTGTCGCAACGACCCATTGGGTATCTTAACGAAAAGATCTGTTTGGCACAGGATCAATCACAGCAACGTTTTCTGCAATTGATAAGCGAGAATAGCGGCATCATTCAAAAAGTGTGCAGGCTATATGGCCATTCCGGTGAGGACAGGCAGGATCTGTTCCAGGAAATAATCATTCAAATATGGAAGGCCTTCCCACAATTCAGATCCGAATCTAAACTAAGCACCTGGATGTACAGGATTGCACTCAACACCGCCATTTCCAACCTGAGAAAGCGTCAACGATCTCCGAAAATCGCCGAGCTCGATGTGGCGCCTCTACTTTCCGCTGAGCATTATGATCATGAAAAAGAGGAAAAGCGCCAATTGCTTTATGAGGCCATCTCCAGACTGTCTGAATTGGAAAAAGCCATTGTTATGCTGTACCTCGAAGAAAAATCATACGAAGAGATGGAAGAGATCCTTGGCATTAGCCAGGGAAATCTCCGCGTGAAAATCAATCGTATCAAAGAAAAATTAAGGAAGAATATTCATTTCCAATTCCAGCCCATTGCTTCACCAGTAGAAAAGCTGGTTACAGTAGAGAAAAATAAAGACATCAGTTATGAATAACCACATCGATAAATAGGGAAACATGGAAATTGAAACGCTGAAGGAAATATGGGTTGCAACAAATCAGGAGGAATGCCAGGCATCTTCTGACCCGGATATCCTGAACATGCTGCATGCCAAATCAGGCGGACTCATCGCCCGCATGAAACAAAACCTTTTGTTTGAACTCATAATGGTGATCGTCATATTTTCAGGAGTCGCCTTCTATTATTTCACCGCGTTTAGTGGAAGACTAAGCCAGGTAGCCTGGGCCTATATCTTACTGGCACTGGTATTTGTAGTTTATTACTACCATAAGAACAAATTATTGAAGGAAATGCAATGTATTACCTGCAGGGTGAAATCAAATCTGCAGATGCAGGTGCTGAAATTGGAACAATATATACGCCTCTACCTGGTTGCCGGTACTTTAATGGTACCCATTCTCATGATATTGTTCTTTGTACTCTTTATGGTCAGGCACTGGTGGCCCGGACTCTCGCAAATGCATCTCAATTCTTCTCTGTTTTCGACTATGGCTTATTTCCTGATCATGATCGGGCTCACGGTGCTGACCTGGTATATTAATAAATGGTATCTCAATTTCCTCTATGGCCGCCATATCAAAAATTTGAAATCCGTGTATGAAGAAATGAACGAAGATGAGACGGAACTGTGATATTTTTGTATATATTGAATCTAAAGAATTGAAATACCATTTTATAACCTTCTTAGCCATTGCCCTTTCGATTACCGGACCTGGTAATGCGGTCGCGCAAAGCTCTTCAGACAATTCCCTGCTCTGGCAGATTTCCGGCAACAAACTCAAGAAACCCTCTTATCTGTATGGCACCATCCACATGCTCTGTCCGCAGGATTTTAGGATCAGTGAAACCCTGAAGCAAATATTTTCAGCCTCAGATAAAATTTACTTAGAACTGGATATGGATGATCCTTCCATGAACATGAAGATGCTGCAGCTTTCCTTATTGAAAGGAAAGAAATTGAGCGATTTCTTCAATGAAAAAGATTATGCCAGGTTGAATGATTTCTTCCGCGACAGCGTCGGGATGCCATTGGCTTTATTCAGTTCACTAAAGCCTTTTGCGCTTCTGAGTCTCATTTATATGAAGAGTATGCCCTGTGGGCAACAGGAATCCTACGAGCTGAATTTTGTAAAGATGAGTAAGGCCGAGCACAAGGAAATGCTGGGACTTGAAACGCTCGAGGATCAGATCGGGGTATTTGACCAGATGCCCGACAGCATGCAGGCGAAAATGATCATGGAATCAGTAAACCAATTCGGGGAACAGCAGAATGAATCCCGTAAGATGATTGAATTCTATAAAAATCAACAATTGGATTCCCTATACCGGATGATCGTGGAATCACCAGACATATCGGGTTCGGAGGATGCACTCATATTCAATCGCAACAGGAAATGGATACCGGTAATCGAAAATTCGATGACTAAGGGAAGTATATTTTTCGCAGTTGGCGCTGGTCACCTGGCTGGACCCGGAGGATTGATCAGTCTGCTCAGGCAAAAAGGATATGTGGTGAAACCGATTGTTCAATAAAAACTGGAACAAGTTTGATTCATTCGGAACGAAATCCTTTTTCAGATTTCAATGCGCTTTCAATCGTGGTCACATCCCGGTCAAATAAATAGTGGCCGCCTTTATCGTCACCTATGAGCTTGAGTTTGTCTATAATTCTCCTGGCCAATGCCTCTTCTTCAATTTGTTCCCCCACATACCATTGCAGGAAATTATGCGTTGTATAATCCTTTTCTTTCAAGCAGATATCCACCAGCTTATTGATTTCGCCGCTCACATGGACCTCATGGCTGAGCACCTGCTCAAACAATGGTTTGATCCCTTTGTATTTTAGCGAGGGCTGGGCGAGGGCAGGAATCACGCCATGCCCGCCTCTTTCATTGATGAACTTGATTAGTTTGAGCATGTGGATCCGCTCTTCATCAGAATGTTTGTATAGGAAGGCGGCAGTTCCATTATATCCTTCTACCTCGGCCCAACTGGCCATGGCCAGGTAAATCTGAGATGATTCGGCTTCGAGCTGCACCTGCCGATTGAGCGATTTGGCTATTTTTTCGGAAATCATAGATCAATTTTGATGGTCTGCGAATCTACGAAAAATGACTGGGAATCTGATGATTGTGTGGCAATTTTAATATCAAGGGTTTACGAATTCAGAAATTTTTCTGTTTCCTGTCCTGCTGTTCTGGCAATTGCGGTATTGAGTAAGCATAGAGCCCCCGATTCTTGTTATCTTTGCAGGATAAATATGCAAGTATGATCAAGACAGGCAATCCCGTAATCAGCATCTATACGGAAATGACTCCAAATCCGGAGACCATGAAATTCGTGGCCAACAAATTATTGTATCCCGGAAAGAGTATTGATTTCCCTGATATTGAGAGTGTCGGTCCCTCCCCGCTGGCACAGGAAATTTTCGCCTTTCCATTTGTGAAGGCTGTTTTCATCGCCAGCAATTTTGTTACGCTCACCAGAACTTCGGAAACGGAGTGGCAGGATGTGGTTCCCACTATTCGTCAATTCCTCAAGGAATACCTTGAAGAAGGCAAGGCCATCATCAATGAAGAAGAAGTAGCAGTCTTGAAGCAGGATTCAAGCAACGAAGTCGCCGCCGATGACGACGATGTGGTTAAGCGTATCAAGGAACTACTTGACAATTATGTGAAACCCGCGGTGGAAATGGATGGTGGCGCCATTCGGTTCAGGAGTTATGACCATGGCGTGGTAAACCTGATGCTGCAGGGTTCCTGTTCAGGATGTCCTTCATCCATGATCACGCTCAAGGCCGGCATCGAAGGAATGATGAAACGCATGATCCCCGAAGTGAAAGAAGTGGTGGCGGAATCCGAGTAATCGTATTCAAACCTTTAGGCGGTATCTCCCTTCAGGTATTAACATCTATTCTTCATCCTCCTCAGGCAATTTTTATTACCGCCGAGGCGTGTGTCTTCACGCGCCACCAATATTCACAATCTTACTCTCAAAATAATAAAAATAGAAAATGGCTTTTCAAAATACCCCGCTAACAAATATTCATATTCTTCCTAAGAAATTCTTGCTATAAATATAGAACACATTGCTTCAACCGTCTTACAGCAATGCATAAATGCAGTTAGCATTTCGTTGCGAAAGACTATCCGCCAGTATTCGAGAGTAGCAAACACGCTTGCACAAATGCGGATTCGTGGAGGCACGAAATCCCCGGCGAAATCCATCAAAGGGCGGACGAGGTCGGTAAACCTACGGCGTACGCAGTGACTAATGTCTAATGACTTACTCACCAATGATTCTCTTCTTCCAATTCACATTCCTTTTCCTGAGATAGTCCATGATATAATCAAAACAAGCCTGGTCCTTGCCGATCCATTCCGGAGGAAATATGCCTTTTTTGTTGAACAAACCATCAGCTAACATGTTTGCGGCGGCGGTGCAGGTATAACCGGTAGTTCTTGCCATGGAAGAGGTTTTTGAAACCGGATCATAGCGATCCAGAATCGAATACTCGATGGTCTTACTCTTGTCTTTCTGCCGGCCCTGAATGATCACCTTCATGATGGTGAGTTCTTCTTCTTCTGGTTTCAGTTTCCATTCGCGGAAAAGAATCTTCGAGGAGAATTCCATCGGGCTGATGGTTGTGCCTGCAATAGGTATCGGGTTCTTATCAAAAAATCCACTGCGCTGTAAGGCGATGATGAGGTCCACATGGCCCGGATAGCGAAGGGTCTTCTCCTTCATATTGGGAATATGGCTCATCGTGAAAATGAGAGATCTCAAGCCATCGGTATTGAAGGACTCAAGCGTGCCCAGTTCGTCAAAATCCATAAACTCTGTATCACTCAAAGCCGGCTTGGTCACGGTATGTCCGTTTTCAACATATCTCGCGGGGCGGGTATATTCCTCTATCACGTCAATAGGAGAAAAAGGCGCCTTGTATTCGAATGGCTTCCTTCGAACAGCGGGTAGGCCACCCACATAACATTCAAAATTTTGGATCTCCATCTCCTCATTATACCGGCCTAACACCAGGTTGCTCATTCCGGGAGCTACTCCGCAGTCCACGATCGCGGTTATTTTCTTTTCTTTCGCGAGTACATCCAATTGCAGCACATCCTCCGAAAAAAAAGATATATCCACTACATCTTTCCTGGCTTCGATGACGCCCTTCAGAGTTTTAAATCCCATGAATCCCGGTACGGCTGTAACCACTAAGTCGAATTGTTTTAGTAATTCCGGGTAGGAACCGGTCTTTGAAAGGTCTTGTTGTATGGTTTTTACCGAAGGCGCTTTTTTCTCCAGGATGTCGAGGGATTCTCTGTTCAGGTCTATCGACGTGGTCTCAAAGCGCGAGGCCAGGTCAATAGCCATGGCCCGGCCAACCATCCCGGCGCCTAAAACTACAATCTTCATATGCATGCTTATTTGAAGCCGCAAAGATATTTGTCCTGTCCCAAATCAAGCGCCTCATTTTGGCTGACCTTCCACCGCCTCAATAAAAGAATTGCTCCTGTACAATTTTTCCATCTTTCACTTCATAAACCGCGATCTCTTCCATCTTCGTACGGCCTGCTCCCTTCATAGTGGCATCAATGGAAATACCGAAAGAAATACAATTGCCCGCCACTATGGGATCGGTTACATGTCCGCCATGCACGGCTTCAAGCATTTTTTCAAATTCTTCCCCTTTCTTTATGATATTGTCCAGCCCTTCCACAGATTGTGCGCCTGGCGATTGCGGAGGCTCAATACTCTTCGCGTTGGTGGCGAATAATTCCTGCTGTGCCTGTTTGTATTTCCCCTGTCGACATAATTCAACCAGGCGTTCTGAAATTTCCTTTGTATTCATATTTTTTAGATTTTGAGCGAAAAAATTACACAGTTTTCAATCACGGAAATATGAATTTTTTATGAACCCGCAATTTAAAGTGATGAAGGCGCATATTCATGGGGTGGCGACCCTCAAAACCTTATTTATCGGGATTGAGGAAATCGCTTTTCTTTGCAATTCAATTTACGTTCATGAGTTTTACCGAGATCTATCACCAGTTGGTGGAGGGCCTTCAAAAAACTTCCTGGCTGGAATTTATTGCCGTGATATCCGGCATTGGAAGTGTTTGGTTTAGCCGTAAGGAAAATATCCTGGTGTATCCTGTGGGCCTGGTGAGTACTATCATTTATATTTCCCTTAGCATTGATGGTCATTTGTATGGTGAGGCCAGCGTGAATTTCTATTATACGGTGATGAGTATTTATGGTTGGATTCTTTGGGCGAAAAGAGACGATAGCAGGCAGCATGTGGTACAGATTACTTATTCGAATAAGAGAGAGTGGATGCATCAAATTTTATTTTTTGCAGGTTTCTATGTGGGGATATATTTAACACTTTCCTATCTCAAAAAACAATTTGCTCCCGGTGCCATTCCCTGGGCCGATGCTCTTGCCAGCGCCACCGCCTACACGGGTATGTGGCTGATGGCCAGGAAGAAGGTGGAAAGCTGGTATTGGTGGATCGCTACTAATTTCGCATCCATACCCTTGTATTTTGTGAAACATTACGCTTTTACCAGCCTTTATTATTTCATATTGTTGCTGATGGCCTTCTGGGGACTGGCAGAATGGAAAAAAAGGGCGGTGAGCACTCAACAAAAAGCCATTCAGATCAATTGAACTGTGATATTATCAGTAAAGGCAAAGGAAAATAATTTAGTGATCCCGAACATTGATCCTCTAATGAAAAAGATTGTAGTCATTGGCCCTGAATCTACCGGTAAAAGCAGTCTATGCGAACAACTGGCTCTCCATTACAATACGGTTTGGTGCCCCGAATATGCGCGAGCCTATTTACTGGCACATGGAATGAATTATTCCTATGCCGATCTGCTTACCATCGCAAAGGGTCAGTTGGATTTGGAAGATAGGTCCGCAGCCGCTCTCGAAAACAAATCCCGCGCAAATACCCCACCCTTACTATTTATTGACACCAATATGTATGTGATGAAGGTATGGAGCGAGTTTGTGTTTGGGAATTGTCATCAATGGATCATTGACCAGATTGTGCGACGCAAATATGACCTCTACCTGCTCTGCAATACCGATCTTCCTTGGGTAGCCGATGAACTGAGGGAATACCCCGATCTGAAAACCAGGGAAAAATTATTTCATATCTACAAGGATATCCTGGTCAATCAGGATAGTCCCTGGGTAGAGATCAGCGGCACCGAGGGAAGAAGATTTGAGGTAGCCGTGGAGGCGGTAGAAAGACTGATCCTGGCTTCCTCCATGGATTATTGACATCAAAATTATTAACAGGATTACCCATTTAGGCCTCAAAGTAAAAACCAGGGGTTGGTAATTGCTAAACTATTTTAATTTGGGTGTAAATAGTGGGATATGTTTCGTGGAATAGCATTGCGGCAGTTGGATAAGTGCTTCAGGAGTGAGGACGATTGCAAACAATATCTCTTCGATCTGAAGTGGAAAAACGGTTACCGGTGCCGCAGGTGTGGGTGTACCAAAAATTATAAGGGCCGCACCCGGTTCCACCTGCGATGCAGCAGTTGCAGTTATGATGAGTCCGTCACGGCCCATACGATCTTCCACAAGCTGAAGATCCCGCTGCTGAAGGTCTTTGGTGTAGCCTTCCGGCTCTCGGTAAAGAAAAAGGTCTAATGTATGAGTTAGGTCTCTGAGTAAATGGTAAGTTCCTGATAATAAGTAAATTTAATTGCCACATTTAATTACTTAAAAACCAGGAACTATGCAGCCT
>JBGPHC010000002.1:0-275686 GCA_041484195.1 Agriterribacter sp.
CCGAACGGATAATAATGCGTTTCCTCCAATAGCGGCCCCCTGATATGACTCACCTGCAAATTGTCAAAGAACACATCGATATTCGTGGTTTCATTGCTTACGTAAATATACAAGAATCCACTCTTGGGAACAGTGATGGTGGCAGGACTATGGGTTTTAAAAGTATTGGATGCTCCCACCTGGTCAAAACCACTGCCCGTGGATTCGAATTTGAACTGCTCATTTAACAGAACCCAATTCAGATACGCTTTAGGGTAGGATCCATTGGCTGACTGTGAGTTCACAAATCCCTGTGCCGCGGCCATGCTCAGCCCACTGCTCTGCATAGTGGCACTGGTGATCTTGCCTCCGGCAACGGACGGAACGGTATTGGCCAGGGCTGCCGCGAGATCCGTGAGCACACTCGTTGCAGAGCCCGGAGTTCCACTCGCCCACCAACTGTTGGCGGTGATATTTATTTTATCACCCGCCATGACTTTTAGTATGATGGCCGGTCCAATTTTATTTCCCGCTCCGTTTACCTTCGCCACCCTGGCATTACCGGCTGGTGAATTAGCAGGATAACCACTGGGCAGCGTAACCCTGGTAGCGGGAAGATTACTGTAATAGGCCTCTTCAACGGAAGCCGTGGCCGTTTCCATGGTGGCCGCCGGGTACATATCCGTCTGCTGCTCCCCGGTCAGCACCATCCTCACATTGCCCAAATGGTCTTTGATGAAATAATCATATTCAAACCGGGCGGGACTGGCTCCCTGCACTGGTATGAACCTGGTTCTTCCTTCCTCCTGGGCCAGGAACTGCAATTGATCGGTGTATTGAAGCGAGGAAAGCGAAGCATTGCTGTAGGCCTTGCTTTCATACACCATGCCTGCTATATAGGTAGTGGTAGTGGTGATATTAGTGGTGTAATTGGCGCCATTATAGGGAACGGTGGCATTGTTTTCCTGGGTCACTTTCCTTTGTTTATTTCCCGCCGCGTCATAGGTGTAGGTAATGGCTCCTTTACCCGTGACCGTTATCAGGGAGGGAAGATTGAGATGATTGTACGTAATGGAGCTTATGGCTTTGTTATTGTCCTGTATCAGGTTGCCATTGGCGTCATAGGCATAATCCGTCGCGGTCTTGGTCGCGCTATTGTAGTGGAAGTCCCCGAGGGTGGTGTTTTGATCATTGGCATCATCCCATACCTGCTTGAGTTTGTTTGTATTCGGGATATAGGTGTAATGGAGCGCGTCAATATAGGTGTTTGTACCGGCCTTCCAGCCACCCTGGATCATAGAAAGAATATTGCCATTGGCATCATATTTCATTTTGTAGCCGTTATCACTATCAAATCCCCACACGCTAAAATTCATGGTAGTATATTCCCAACCTGAGCCGCTTGTATTTTGGGTATAATCCGCCCGGTTAAACCGGTTGGCCAGGTCATAATCATAGTCCATTTTCCTGCGAATCCCATCACCCTTCGTTCGCCAGATGGAGCCCGAAATATTGCCGTTGTATTCCGGCTTAGTGTAAGAAGTAGTGCCCGGGGCCGTGCCGGACTTATCATAGCCCAGCTCCATGCCGAACCAGTGGTCCACAGGGCTGCTGACCAGGTATTCCTTATTAATCGCCAGCATCCATCCCCTGATGTTATAATCATAGTTGAGCGTTTCCAGTCCCTGCCCGCTGTTATAAGCAGGCGCCAGCTTTTTGGATTTCAACTGCCCCAAATTATTGTAGGAATTACTTACTATGACTTGCTCCGCTTTATTGACTGCAACGCCATTCACTGTGCTATAGATCGCTTTCTTCACAGTCACGAGCCTGCCTAAATCATCGTATTCAGTTTTCGTAACAATTATATGTGTCTGCGAATTGGTGGAGCCTGCCTTTTCCTGCCTCAGAACGCTGACAAGTGGCTGGCCGCTGAAATTATATTGGATAATGGTAATGTCCACCCCGCCGCTCAGATTGGTACTCTGCGTCTGAATAACTCTGCCCTTTTCATCATAATAATCAATAGAATATAAGTATTGGCCGGTGCTGGGGATTTCAGTGCGCGTGCCAGTTACCAACCCTTGAGTACGCGCGGATTGTATTACCGATTGTGGATATGGCCAGACCGAATTACTCGCGCTCAATAAGTAAGAATCGAAGCTGGTATTCCGTGTGGCGCTAAAAGGCGTAGTGAAGCTGCTCAACCAAGTATAATCATCAAACAATGTCTGGGTCAGAACCTCCTTACTATAACTGGCCAGGTTGGGATAAGCAGTGCTGGTCTTGGCCAGGTTGGCATGGTATGCCCTGTCATGAGTATCATCAATCAAACCTGTCGCTATTGGCCTGTTTTGTTCATCATATTGCGTGTACAACCATTTTATAGAACGAAGATTAGCATCTTGCGAAAGCACCAGCCTGTTCCTGGCGTCATAGACCATCCAGACTTCACCCGCCCCTGGAACTTTCTTCATGCTTATATTATTGCGCTCATCATATTCATAGCGGAAACATTGCTCGTTCAGAATATTCCCTCCAAGGACATTTATATTCCACCCGTTTTGAATCAGCAATTCCACTCCCCCCGGCTGTACCACACATCTCAAATTAGAGAGATTGTCATAGATATAATAGGTACATAGCCAACCATTATAGCCTCTGCCGCCACCATTGTCTGATGCGTCGGTAAGCTGCACTTTTTTCATGATCACCAGGCCATCAAGATTCCTGAATTCTTCCACCTGCGCACCGTTTTCGTCAACGGTTACATTTTTGTACAGTTTACCGGCGGCGTAGGCGCCCACCATGGTATAGCTTCCCCAGGTGCCAGCGTTATCAGTCACAGTCCAAATCCTTATGTCATCCGAAGGCGTATTCGCCCAGCGTTGACTCTCTATACCACGGTTATTCCCCACCCAATTGTTTCCCGGCGCAAGAACCTTCACCGGTCTGTCGAGGGGAGACAATTCAAAATCTGTGCGGCCATAAAAATAGGTCTCCCCCTGGGCGCTATATTGCTGTTGCATAAAAACTGCCTGTTCCTGGAAAGGGTTTGTTTTGAAAAGCCCATCGGTAATATGGGTATTGCCTCCGGTATTATTGGCCATAAAAGGCGCATACCTGGATTGCTCCCTGCCAAACTCATCGTATACTACTGGAACCACCCAGTCACTAGCCGTTCCTCCCGTTTCGAATGATCCTTGTTTGATAATAGTCTCTATAGGTCTTCCCAGGCCATCAATGTATTGGGTGGTTTGTTTTACATCTTTGAGAGGCCTTCCCATCAAATTATTAGGATCCGCTTCGGGTGCGGTAGCATCCCAGGTCCGGACGTAATTGATCGGAATATTGGATGGATAAGCAGGAGGTGGTGTTTGCTGGGCAGACACAGATGACGAAAGCAAGATAAATGCGATCACCAGAGATGGCCTGATATGAAACAAAAATGCGTTAGTCATATTTGATCGGGCTTAGCTTGAATAATTTATCGCTGTTCTGCTTATTCATCCACTGGATTTTTGAGTACATCCTGCAAAACGGAAAGTGGCGCCCCCTTTCCAAGAACAGCATACAAGGTCCCCTTTCCGTTAATGACAAAAACCTGTTCTTCAGATTCCCAATCCACATTAAAATGTAAGTTCTCGCTGGCATCCGTAAGCCATTTAAAGAGACGGTTCTGAGCAGTCGATGCCGCTTTCTTAACCAAGGCGGGACGAGTCACGGTAAAATGCAATGAAAGGGAATCTCTAAGTTGTTTCAATTTTTGATCGGTTCCTGTTCCTCCCGAATCAAGTGAAGGAATTACGATCACTGCAAGTTCCATATCCGATTGCTGAATTGAATCCAGGAGACGCAATTGCGTTTTAGGCGGACAGGCGGCATTGAATGCGGCTATGATTATTTTTTTTCCTTTGAAGGAAGACATGCTGAGAGTAGTGCCATCCAGTAACTGCAGTTGGATATTGTAGAGACTGCTTTCCCCCTCGAACCTCGCAAGACCAATACAAAAAAATAATAAAATGAGTTTCATATGATATATTTTACATTAATACATCTTAGCCGTGGACAGGCTGGTGATTGATATATTATTAAAAGTGGCCCCTGTTCCGAAATATGTGAATCCATTGATATAAAAAGTACAACTGATGGGCGCCCCCTGAGGGTAAAACAGTACCGTATAGGTGCCCGATGGTATAGCTCCCAATGTTTGAGGAGAAAATGTGTTGGCCGTTAATGTGAAATTGTATTGGGTTCCTGTACTGTTGTTGGTGAACCTTAAGTTATAGTTCTGAGTTTTACTGTTATATCCCTGAATAGTGATTGCGGGAATACAGGTTCCAAGACCATTTGCATAATTCTGACCGTTGAGATTAATTTCATTCGTCGCTTGAGCATCAGCTTCTGACTGGCTGAAGGTCGAACTATATTTGCCAGCAGGAACGGTGTAGGTTACCTGTGAACCTATATTCCCCGGGGAGCAATTATTTTTCGTAAATATCTGACTGCGTAGCGTATTATAATAAATATTCAACGCCTCTGGCTGACCGGAATAGTTGTAAGCAAACTTTTTGAGTACATTTTTATCCTGGTCTCTGATTAGGATTAAACGGCCTATTTCGTCATATTCATAGTAGGTGATGCTGTTATTCAGATCGCAGAGAGTCGTAATCCCCACGAGCGGGTCATAAGTATAGGTGGTCATTTCCGCGCCCTTTGGATACAAGCGCACCTCATCGCAATTATCCGCGGCAACTGAAATATTTCCCGGATTGGTTATCTCCCATTTTCTAAGGGCCCAATGCCCCACTGTCAGCGAAGTGGTTCCCTGCATTCCATTGACGGTTTGTGTGCCAGGGCCATAACCCCACAAGGTGACTATGTAGGTTCCCGGAGGAAGACCATTCTTATAAACGACTCCGCCAAAAGATTTTTTACCCGTTACAAAATCGCTGCCATATATCACTGATCCCGGATTCATGGTCCATCCACCCCAACCATCCGCCTCAAAACTGGTATAGGCGATTGTGGATTGGGAAGCATTAATGACCTTGGCAACAGGGTGATCGGAATTATAATCCCATATATAAGAGACCTTTTCATCGTTGATCTTCGACAACTCCTGTACATTGCTTAGTGTATCATAAGAGGTGAAAAGGATTTTGCCCATCTGGGTGGTCGTGTCATGTTTAAGTTCAATAGACTGTAGAACGATATTTTTGGTATTGCCAAACCAGTCCACATAGGTATTGGTGGTGGTGGTTAGCACGCTGGTATTTTTTAATTTTCTTTCTTCTACAATGGGCGCCACGATATTCCTGCTGGTCATGAAATTATATGACGCATAGTCCTGGGGATATTTGAGTGAGGTGATATTTTGGCTCAAATCGCTGGCAATGGTCGTGATCTTTGTAGGATAAGGATATATGGGATTGCCATACTGAAATGACTTGCGCGTTACGATCGGATTTGAAGGGTCACTGTAATCGGTTTCCACAGTGCTGTCTAGCAATACAGTGTATTTATTGATGTAGATTTCTTCCGCGTCAAAGGGGTCAAACTCGTAAGAAACAGGAGGATTGGTATGACTAATATAGACAAAATTATGTTTTGTTACGTAGCTCGGATAATACCTGAAACCTGACATACGAAGGTAATTCAGCTTGCCTTTCAGGAGCTGATAAGATCCACCGGTACTGCCTTTATAAACGTTAGTTTGAGTTTCGCCTAATACAATATCCGGCACAACCTGGTAAGGGGCTTCCAAAATAAAGTTTCCCAAACGGTGGTAAACTCCCAAATTGCCGGAATTGAACAAAGAATACCGGTGTTCCATCATTCCATTGCTTCCGCTTTGGCCTATTTCATATACCAACACCGATTGATGGAATATATGTTCTCCTCCCATAGCAGTGAGCGGAATAATGGAATTCGAAGTGACTACAGCGAAATTACATTGAGGTCCTTCGAAATAGTCAAAAGGAGCCCCTCCGGGAGGAACTGGCGGAGTACAAATGAATCCATCTTTCCGGGTCGTGACTACTTGACTAAATCTGGGGTTATCATTTAGTAATAAGGAAGAAAGAGAATTATCACCGTAATTCCGATAAATAAACATTCTTTCATTTGCTATCATTCCATTGGCAGAGTAGGTACTGATCTTGTAAACAGCATTGCCTCCCGCCAATTTTTCCACGCCTGAATACAAATGTTTATTTGGACGGTATTGAATCGTATCGTATCCTCCCGCAGGATAAATGATCCTGTTCAACAGGCCCTTGATGGCATAAATGCTGTCAATGGATCTGTCACCAAAAGTGGCAAATACGCTATGCGTACCATTATTGAAAGTTGTATAGTTTATGTCAGAAGGACTTAGTACAGGGATTAAGCTTGCATTGCTGTTTTTGCCATTATAAAAGCCATAGAAATCCTGGCCATAAGAGAGTCTTGCGGGAAGGTTATCGTAATCAATATAGCTAAATTGGTAGAGCAATTTCCTGGTCGGGTTGGTTTCCGTGGGAACTGCCCTGATGACTAGGTTGTCCAGGAATAGCCTCTTCATCCTGTAAGAAGGGCCAGAAGTAATGGCAGTCCTGTAACTGGAATTAAAATCTACCCGCCTGATCACCCAGCCATTCCTGTTAGTAATGGTTAGCCCGGACAAACGCTTACCACCTTGAATGTCTGCCCTGGTGATTCCGTCATAAATGAAATCAACCCTGTCCCCATCGCTGGTTTGAATCTTAGTAATGTATTTTGTAGTGATGGTTTGAGTAGGTATGCAGGTAGAAAAACGCTCCGTGCCTATGCTGCATGCGTTTCCCGTATATGGAGCCCAGGCACAGGTGTATTGTTCGGTCGAGGTCACCTGTGAAACGGTTTGAGTTATTGCGTATTCGGATATTATATTGGATGTAGTATATGTAAAATCGATCCATTTCCGTGTAGAGGGAAGTATAATTTTGGTAAGGTACCAACTGGTGATGACGGCAACTCCGTCATTTGTCTTTTCACAGTTTGTGCCCGAGGGATTTCTGCTCTGACTGATCTCCGCGTCTTGGAAAAAATATTGGGTACCGTCGTCGGTAGTCAGGATAAAACCATTTGTAAAAGCGCCGTTAATCACCTGTAGCCTGTAATTGCTATTAGTGAGGAAAGCCGGTTGAAAACTGCTGTCCAGAATAAATTTCCCGCTATAGTTGGGGAGATTAATGCTAAATATATCCAGGTGCTTGTCGTAGGCATAATTAAGAAATTCCCAAAGCGCCTCGTTCTGGTTAGAAAAGTCCGCGGTAAAAGCATTCCGGCCGGGTTCTCTGCCTTCATCTGGCTTGTCTTCTACGGTTCTGCTAATAACTCCACCATAGGTAAGGTTCCATCCCATACCGATCATAGTAGCATAGTCATCCACTTCACACCTGTGGAATTATAGCTCAGAGTAATAGGCAAATTAAAATCCCTGATGTTAAGATTTCCTAAAGGGATATTGATATTCGGAGACCCTGATGAATAGTTGATTCCGATCTGTTGTGCTTTGATAATGGATGCCGCGTCAGGAGAAGCCGGAATATAGTCCGGAAGCGTATTGACGATGGTATTATCGCCATTTTGCGCAAAAACGGATTGTATAAGGTAAATGAGAGCGACAAATAAAAGAATCTTCTTCATACTCAGTAAATAAATTTTAAAAGCCATACCCCACCCTGAACAGTATTGGCTGGGTTCGCGGAACCTGCCGGTAACTGAGGAAATCCCAGAGTACCTGGACTTTGGTATTTTTAAAAAATTTCATTTGTACATTAAACTTCTTGCTCACGCCGAGAAGGCCGCTTTGTTGCCAGGCATTCAGCTCCCTGAGTTGATCAAGGCTGTTAAAAATGCTACGATAATTCATCTCAAAACCACCGGAAACCCATAAACTACCTTTCAGTTTCCAGTCGATAAAACTGCGCAGGCCCGCACCCTGGCTGCTGATATGGATATTTTGGATATTCTGCCCCCAACCCATCTTATAACTGAAGCCCACGCCGATTAGGCTATTATTATTATTCAGCCTATATCCAGCCGATATTCCGAGGTCACTTGAAGCGGGAAGCAGGCTGGTGGATCGCTGGGTCTGCACGTCGGTGCCCAGTACAATTCGTTGCAAAAAGGTTTTCGTTTTCAAATTTTGCGGACGGAAACCTTCCGGCATTTCCATATCACTGCCGCCCCCGCCCCATCGGCTGACCTTGTCTTTCAAAGTTTGCAATTGAGACTGGGCCTGCTGCAGGCCGCTGCTGATTTGTTGGCTCCCGCTCGGTCCTCCAAGAGTCAACTGGTTTTGGACGAGTTGATTTACCTGAGCCCTTGTCTGAAGACCTGCCAGACTTTGCAGGTAGGCAGGATCGTTGGGAGCATCCACTGGCAAACGAAACAAGCTGGCCAGCATACTGTTCTTTCTCATAAATTCCTGGAACGGCTTTGTCTTGCTCAAAACAGAAAAAGCCTTGCGTTCGACCTTTTCAGGGTGGCTAATCATTTCCCGGTAATCACGGATCTGTTGCGCATAGTAATACACTTCTTTATTTATTCCCTTCACCTGCCTAAGCAGGCTTTGTGGAAGTTTCGTGTAGCGACTCAATACCTGCCTGATCTGCTCTTTTCGTTCCCTGATGAATTGCTTGACCTGCTCCGCCTGTTGTAGTTTCGCTTCCAGTAGTTTAACCTGATCGAATGAACTGTTCAGCTTTTGGGTGATTTGCCCGGATTGAGTGATTAGATTTTGAGACTGTTTTAAGACAGTGAGTGAGCCTTTGAGGGAATCCATATAGGGCAGGTAGCCTCCTGTTACTATTCCTATGGGTGCTTCAACGCCTGTCTTAATTCTTTGAGCCAATTGCGAATACTTCTCTTTTGATTCCGTCTGTAGGATTCTAGCCTTTGTAGAATCTATCTTATACATTTTCCTGAACAATTTCTCTTCTCTCTTTTCCATGCGGGCCAGGTATTTCTCAGCTTGCAGGTCCAATCGGGATTCAAAGACATAGGCTTTCTTTTGAACACTGTTCAAAAGCTTGTCTGGAAAATTTAAAATCTTGTTATAAATGGAACTGCTGTCCTGCGAGTAGCATATTTGGCCTGTTAGCAAAAAAAGGCATAGCAAAAAAGCAGAAAGCAGGTGTTTCCCCATTGGATGAAGGGGTTTTAGGATTATGTACTAAAATAGAAATTGAAAGGTCTTTATAGGTTGCGGCAATGGGAAATGTCTGATGTTCAATTTTGTATTCAGAGAATAAAAAACCAACACGAAAACCAAAAAGATTTAGCGAAGTAAAATCGCAATCTTATTCATCACAAGTCTTCAGGAGGTAATACTCTAACTCGATCAATCGAAAATCCGCGGGCTATGAATATAGAGCGGAATTGATTTCTGAGAATAAAAATATGTGATCAGAATGAATTTTGCAATATGTGGAAACCCTTAGTGCTCATTTGCGAGTTTTGAATGCATATATCTTTAGAAATTTTGTACAGCCAATAATAATTGTATCTAATGTAACCAGGTGTAGTCTAAATTCATCTTTAAAATCGCTGACTCTTATTATGCGTGGAACAGCGTATTGCATGGATTGAACCAGGATAAAATTGGATCAATTTGCCCCAGAACAATACTCGCGCTCCCCATTTCTTCCCTCCGTTTTATGGTGAAAATTTGTGAATGAAGACAGTACCCCAGCCGAAAAGGTTCTTATTGGGGTTCATTAAGCATCTGTTGATAACTCACAATTTTTGTAATAGCGAGAGTTAATTAATCAAATCTCAGTAAATTTGCCTAACATTTCGATCATCTACTATGAGGTACAACCAACAAACAGTCGACAAGATTGAAGCCGTGATGGAAGAAGCCGGCTACGTGATCAGGTATGAGCGGGGAACTTTTCAAAGCGGTTATTGCATCCTGCAGCAAAAAAAAGTGGTGGTATTGAATAAATTCCTGAATCTCGAAGGCCGCATCAACACACTCATCGAATTGATGCCTCAATTGGAAATCAATTTGGATGCGCTCACCGCCGATTCCCAAAAATTATATGAAGAGATTATGTCCCGCCCCGTGCCAGAAGATTAATATCAAAAAGTGTTTTTTCTTCGCTTTCTTTCTTCCTCCCGATTTTCCCCTTAGTTTTGACAAGTGAGTTATCCAAATATCAAGATCACTTTCCTTGGCACCGGTACCAGCAGTGGCGTTCCCCTGGTGGGATGCGATTGCCCGGTATGCACTTCTACCGACAAGAAGGACAAGAGACTCAGGAGCAGTGTGCTGATACAATCCCCCGAAGCCAATATAGTGGTGGACTGCGGACCGGATTTCCGATACCAGATGCTGCGCGCGGGAGTGAAAAAACTGGACGCGATCGTTTTTACACATCCGCATAAGGACCATGTGGCAGGATTGGATGATGTAAGGGGATTCAATTTCTTTGCGCAGAAACCCATGGAAATATATGCCAATGAAATGACGCAGGAAGTGATTATACGTGAATTCCCCTATGCTTTTACCGATAAGAAATACCCGGGCGCTCCCGAAATCAATCTCAATACCATCTCCCTCGAGCCTTTTGCGATCAAGGATATTTCCATTGTACCCATATTGGTCTGGCATCTCAAGATGCCCGTTTTAGGATTCCGGTTCGGAAAATTCACCTATATCACTGATGCTAATCACATAGAAGAAGCAGAAAAAAACAAGATCAGGACCAGCGGGGTCCTTGTGCTGAATGCACTCCGGAAAGAAAAACATATTTCACATTTTAGTCTTGCCGAGGCCATTGAAATGGCAGATGAACTCGGAGTTCCACAATGCTATTTTACCCATATCAGTCACCAGATCGGAAAACATGCCGATGTTTCAAAAGAGCTGTCAGCCGGCAGGGAACTGAGTTACGACGGACTCTCATTCACCCTGGAATAAATCAGCCACCTCAGTTTCGATTGAATTTATGCAGCTCCATTTCAACCAGCCTTTTCAACCAGATTGAAAGCAATTCGTCCTGAAATTGATTCCTCATTCTTGTGAATTCTGTCAGATGCCGCTCCTGACTTCCAAAAAGTGGTTTCAATTTTAAATTGGATAATTCCATCGCGCAAATTAATTTGAAACGGGAGGATTTGATTTATGGAAAGGTCGCGAATCAGGGAATATTTCAATTTCACCAGGAAAGAAAGGAATGGAATCATTGCCTTGTTGGGATTACTGTTTCTGGTTTGGTTTCTTCCGGAATTCCTTCCAGATAACCCCGGATTTGATCCCGCTGAATTGGAATCATTCAAGAAAGGAATTGCTTCCCTGGCGGAAAAACAAGAAGGCATTCCAAAAAACAAGGATGATACCTCAAGCCATAGTTACAAAATGAATTCTTCGTATGGAGGCCAGGGCCGGAATTATTATCCGGCAGGTCCTGAAGCGCAGCAATTCCCATTCGATCCTAATTTATTGACGGCCGAGGGATGGAAAAAACTAGGTTTAAGAGATAAGACCATTGGCACCATTCAGCGCTATCTGGCAAAGGGCGGAAGATTTCTCAAAGCTGAGGATCTGAGTAAAATATATGGCATGAGCACGAAAGATTATGAGCGCTTATACCCCTACGTTAGGATTGAAAATAAGGCAAAGGAAAAAATGGAAGCGCCGTCCGCTAAAATGAGGAAATTTGAATCGGGCAAAATAACGAAGGTCAAAATCATCAATATCAACGAAGCCGATACGAGCGACTGGATCGCGCTGCCTGGCATTGGTAGCAAACTGGCGAATCGTATCATCAATTTCCGGAATAAACTGGGAGGATTCTATTCCTCTGACCAGGTAGCAGAGACCTTTGGATTAGCAGATTCGGTTTTTCAGAAAATCAGGGAAAGGCTTAGCTGTCCTCCAACGGAACTTAGGAAACTAAATATCAATACAGCGGACTTTGATGAGTTCCGCGCCCATCCTTATATTGGATATAGGCTTGCCAATGCCTTCCTGCAATACCGCCGGCAGCATGGTGAATTCAAAAACATCGGAGATTTGCAGCAGGTAATGCTGTTAGACGAGAAAACTTACCGGAAACTGGAGCACTATATTTTAGTGGAAGCCGTACATGAGTGAACATATATGATGCAGAGGGCAGGAAGATGTTCAAATTATTCACAGCATAAAATGTTGTCTGAGATACAGCTTCATTTTTAAGGAATAGAATATCCTGAATTTACTCTTGGGAAGGAAAATACTTAAAGGATCGGGGATTTCCCACCAACGAGTTCAATAAGTTCTGGAGTATGTTTATGGCGTGGAATTAATAGGATTTGTCCGCATGTAGAGCCATAAATATCCAGTACTAGACAATTGTATCGAAGAAAATCAATCTTAAAAATTGGTTTCATATTCTGTAATGCCAACATTATACCATGTATTTTGATTTATATTTGTATCAGAAATCCAAACGCCGGTGGGCCGGCATAACATATGCCGCCGAGGGTCTGTGCAGAACGGGCAATCGGCGGTTTTTTATTCGTATTCCCTAAACTTGCGCTATATGTCTCCAATGTATAAGGTGGCAATACTAATAGATGGCGGATATTTTCTTCAAAGATTTAAGTCCTTAAATGGAAAGCCCCCAAGAATAAATAATATGCAACCTTTTTGGGATGACATAATGCAAAAAGTGCAATCGACTTCCGCAATAGGATGTTCAGATATTCTCTTCAGAGCTTTCTACTATGATTGCAGACCTTATGGGGATTCAAAGCCAAAACCAGATGGCAAAATAGTAGATTTTTCAAAGCACCCGCAATTCAAAGCCGCGACCGCATTTCAAAATGATTTGAGAACATTTCCCCAAATGGCTCTTCGCTTAGGAGATTTGTCTTTTAACGGTTGGAAGGTGGATCAAAAAAATCCTCTTAATCTAAAACCTGATTTCAAGCAAAAAGCGGTTGATATGAAGATAGGCCTGGATTTAGCGTGGCTGTCAGGTAAGAAGACAATTGATAAACTGGTATTGGTGGCAGGTGACAGCGATTTTGTTTCTCCAATGAAATTTGCCAGAAAAGAAGGTATTCTGATTTATCTATATCCAATGGGTCAAATTCAAATAAAAGTTATACTTCGGGAACACGCAGATTTTGTATTAGCCTAATCCTGAATTCTGATCCTGGCTGCTATTTGCTCCCAAATTAGTTTGCTAACAGTTGTTAGTATTTAAAAAATAGTTTCTATATTGCAGCGTTATAAGGACAAAAAGACGATGGATTTTCAAACGGATGAATTGACGCAGCAGGTGAGCCAGACTGCAAGAGATTTTGCGAATCAACATATCAGGCCCTATGTAATGAAATGGGATGAGAGCCAGGAATTCCCTCTCCAGGTATTCAAAGAGATGGGAAAACTGGGTTTGATGGGAATACTGATACCCGAATCATACGGAGGCGCAGGGCTTGGTTATCTTGAATATGTGGCCGTGATACAGGAGATCGCGAAAGTTTGCGGTTCTATTGGCCTTAGCCTGGCGGCACATAGCTCTCTTTGTTCAGGTCATATCTTGAATTTCGGCAACGAGGATCAAAAAAAGAAATACTTGTCCCGGTTGGCGACCGGAGAATGGCTGGGTGCCTGGGGTCTTACGGAAGCAAATACCGGCAGCGATGCTGCAAACATGAAAACAACTGCCGTAAGAGACGGTGATCATTGGATCATCAATGGAACCAAGTGCTGGATCACTCACGGCAAGACCGGGAATGTAGCGGTAGTAGTAGCGCGCACCGGCGAACCAAGAACAAAAAATAATGCCACGGCTTTTGTGGTTGAGAGAGGAACTCCGGGTTTCACCGGTGGCAAGAAAGAGAATAAGTTGGGCATGCGCGCGAGTGAGACCGCCGAAATGATTTTCGACAATTGCAGGATACCCGACACTAACAGGCTGGGTGAGGTAGGAGACGGATTCAAGCAGTCCCTGAAAGTATTGGATGGCGGAAGAATTTCAATAGCGGCCCTATCCGTAGGAATTGCAAAGGGAGCTTATGAAGCGGCATTGAAATATTCAAAAGAACGGCATCAGTTCGACCAGCCGATTTCAAATTTCCAGGGGATTTCTTTTAAGCTGGCAGATATGGCCACTGAAATCCAGGCAGCTGAACTGCTGACACTACAGGCCGCCGACAAAAAAAACAAGAATATGCCAATGACCCGGGAAGCAGCCATGGCCAAATATTTTGCCAGTGAGGTTGCTGTAAAAGTGGCGACCGATGCGGTTCAGATTTTTGGGGGATATGGCTACACAAAGGAGTTTCCGGTTGAAAAATATTATCGCGACAGCAAACTGTGCACAATAGGTGAAGGAACCAGCGAAATACAAAAGATTGTAATAGCCAGAGAGGTATTGCAAGGGTAAAACAAAACGATCACAGACCGCGCCATGAGAAAACTACGGGCCCCGCTTTAAAACCGGGGCCATTTTTTTAGTCAAGGAAATCCTCTCCTTCCTTAGGACCGAATTTCGTAAATACCTTCTCGATGGCACCTGAAAACAATGGAAATTTTTCTTTCGCGAAATCTTTAACGAGCATAATGGCCTTCATGGCCTGTTCATTTGTCAGACCCGCTTCGGCTTTCAGCCGCTCAATCAGTTCCTGCATAAAATTTCAGGGTTAGTGTTGTGACGAAGATATGATGAAAAATCAATGGCCCGAATCATGCGATGGCCTGTGGATATTTATTCAAGAATGGTTTGGATGAACCCTGCTTACAGGCATCAGGCCACTTTCAGCAGACTCATCTTACTCTTGTCAAATTTATGCTGGGCGTAATCCAGCGTTACGTGAAATTGTTTCTGATTAGAAGAAGGCAATTCAAACATAGCATCGGTGAGAATACTTTCGCAAATGCTTCTCAGTCCCCTTGCCCCCAATTTGTATTCAACCGCCTTGCTCACCATGAAGTCCATCACTTCGCTGTCAATCTTGAGCTTGATGCCCTCCAATTCAAAAAGGCGATGGTATTGCTTGATAAGCGCATTCTTAGGTTCAGTGAGGATGGCTCTGAGTGTTTCAGCATCCAGGGGATTGAGATAAGTCACTACCGGCAGGCGGCCCAGCAATTCGGGAATGAGGCCGAAAGCTTTCAGGTCCTGCGCGTTGATGTATTGCAGGAGATTCTTCTTCATGAATTCCTGCTGCTCGCTGTTCACATTAAATCCAATGGCATTGGTATTGACTCGCCTTGCTATCACTTTCCCTATTCCGTCAAATGCCCCTCCGCAAACAAAGAGAATATTCTGCGTATTGATTTTGATAAGCTTTTGCTCGGGGTGCTTTCTGCCACCCTGGGGAGGCACCAAAACTTCCGTACCCTCCAGCAATTTCAGAAGTCCCTGCTGCACGCCCTCGCCGCTCACGTCCCTGGTAATAGAAGGATTATCTCCTTTCCGCGCGATCTTGTCAATTTCGTCTATATAAACTATGCCACGTTCCGCCGCGGCCACATCGTAATTACAAACCTGCAATAACCTGGTGAGAATGCTTTCCACGTCTTCACCAACATAACCTGCTTCGGTGAAAACGGTCGCATCCACAATGGCGAATGGCACGTTCAGCATCCTGGCAATCGTTTTCGCCAATAAGGTTTTGCCGGTACCCGTTTCTCCCACCATGATGATATTGCTCTTCTCGATCTCTACTTCATTTTCCCCGCTCTTATATTGAAGCCTCTTGTAATGATTGTACACTGCCACCGCCAGCACTTTCTTGGCATCATCCTGTCCGATTACATACTCGTCCAGGAATTTCTTGATCTCCAAAGGTTTTTTTACGGTTAGCTTAAACTGTGAGTTTGATGAATCATGCTTAAGCATCAGCTCCTGTTCAATAATTTCACGGGCATGCTCGACGCAATTTTCGCAAATATGCCCTTCCTGGCCTGCGATAAGTATCTTCACTTCATCCCGGCTGCGCCCACAAAAAGAGCAATGCAAAGTTGATTTTGCCATGATAGATTGGTAAATAATGAATATTCCTAATAAAATAAACCTGTACTGGGGCATTCTTCAAATGCTCTCTGCTGATCATTCAGGCCGGGAATCGAGATTCTTGCAAACTGCTTCAATTCCGACATTTGAACTGATTAGGGTACAAAAGTCCGAAACTTTTTGCAGAAATACCAGTATATGGGCATTCAGAAACTCAGGTTCGCTGCTTTTTAAGATTGTATTTATCATAGAATATGGCGGATGGAAGGGTACTAAAGCCCGTTAAATCTTTTCAAGCACCTTATCTACAATGCCATAGGCCACCGATTCTTTGGCATCCATCCAATAGTCACGGTCAAAGTCTTTCATTATTTTTTCGAAGGTCTGACCGCAGTTTTCGGCCAGGATCTTTGCGCCTAATTCCTTGGTTTTCAGTACTTGCTCAGCCATTATTTCCAGGTCGGCCGAAGTGCCCTGACCGCCCCCGCTGGGCTGGTGGATCATCACTTCTCCATGTGGGAAAATATACCTTTTACCCTTTTTCCCGCCGCTGAGCAGGATGGATCCCATTGAGGCCGCCATCCCCATACAAACGGTGGCCACGGGTGATTTGATCATCTGCATCGTATCATAAATGACCATGCCACTCGTGACTATCCCTCCCGGGCTGTTAATATAAAAAGTGATCTCCTTTCCGGGGTCAATTGCATCCAGGTAAAGAAGCCTTGATGTAATATCCTTGGCGCTTTTGTCATCTACAGCACCCCAGAGGAATACCTTTCTTTGTTCAATGAATTTCTTATCGAACTGCCACCCGCTCATCATCTTTTCCATTGCTATCTCCGGCACCTCATTAGGAATATCTTCATCGTCCAGCTTTTGTGGGACACTGAATTTATTATAGTCTATCATAGTAATCCTGATTAATTATATTTTGATTTGTAATTCCTTTGCAGTCCAGCTCTTGTTGCAAATCTCTTTTTCGGGCTGCCAATCTGGCCTTCCCAAATTTCCATCTTATTTAATCTGCTTTTTCGGATTGATGAGCAGCACTTCGTCAACCAGCCCGTAGTCCTTTGATTCCTGCGCAGTCATCCAGAAATCGCGGTCAAAATCTTTGACTATTTTTTCAGTAGTCTGGCCGCTGTGGTGAGCGATTATCTCATACAGTTCCGATTTAAGCTTTTTGACTTCATTCACAGTAATCATGATATCGCTGGCTTGTCCGCCTGCACCCGCGCTGGGTTGGTGCATCATGATCCTGGCATGCTTAAGGGCGGTACGTTTGCCTTTAGCCCCGGCGCACATTAGAACAGCAGCCATGCTGGCAGCCATGCCTGTGCAAATAGTGGCAATTTCGGCACTGAGATATTGCATGGTATCATAAACTCCCAGGCCTGCATAAACCGAACCGCCGGGGCTATTAATATACATCTGGATATCGCGGCTACGATCTGTACTATCCAGGAATAATAACTGGGCGGTGACAATATTACCCACTTCATCTGAAATAGGATAGCCCAGGAAAATGATCCGGTCCATCATCAGCCTGCTATAAACATCCATGACCGCCACATTCATCGGGCGCTCTTCAATGATGTTGGGCGTGAGGCTTGTGACCATATGCTTGGTATAGCTATCCAGCGTATTGCTGGAGATACCCTTATGCTTTACCGCGTATTTTTCAAACTCTTTTCCAATATTCATAACTTGATGATTTCTTGTATTAATGAGCAATTTAAGTCATTTGTAAACCCAAATACCGTGCAAGAGAAAAAATCAGACAAAATGCCATTTGAGCTTTTCATGGGAACTTTCGACTCATATATCGGACATTCAAAAAAAGCCAGCTGAATTAGGCTGGCTTCTTTCAAAAATATGTACCGCCATTACTGCCGGCAAATTCCTTAATGATTATGGTGTTCGTGTTCTTTCTGGAGTTTTTGAAAATCTTCGGCTCCGATAGGCTTTTCCTCCGGATGGATTTTGGTTTCTGCCCATTGAAAAACCTTTTCGGTGATCAACCTGCGGTAGGCCCCTTCAACCTGTTGCTCATCCTTCATCATTCGGTCCACGTAGGAATCCATCCATCCCAGATCCGTGCCCTGGGGCATGGCTCCAAAATAACTCAACACCTGATTCTTCAAATATTCGCGCAATTCCTCATCAGACACTTCCAGATTATTTTCCCTGATCATTTTATCACTGATAAGTGTCCAGGTAAGTTGATTCTTGAAAACAGGGAATTCTTCTTCTACCTGTTCAGTGGACTTGGGTTTTTCTCCTCCGCTTTGCAACCAGCGCTTCAGGAATCCTTCAGGAAACTCGATCCTGGTTTCATCAATCAAGGCGTGATATAATTCGTGATGAAGATAGTTGCGGGATTGGGCATCCCAGTATTTTTCGATTTCGGATTTTATCTGATCGCGAAATTCGGCTTCGGTCTTTATCTCCCTGCCGGAATATACTTCACCAAAGAATTCCTCATTCAACTCCCGGTTCTCAACCAGCCCGATCTTGGTGATGGTAAGCTTAAAATATTTTTCAATAGCTGCGGGATCTTCCTTGTCGAGGCCCAGGTCATTGATGAGCCATTCCCTTTCCTTATCCTCAAAGCCATCCTTCAGTTGAATCACCAGCACATCTGATTTCTTTTTGCCAATTAATTCCTTTCGGCTTGGCTCCCTGAAATATTTTACCAGGAGGCTATTCTCTTTGGAGATTCCATTTTCAACAGGGTTCCCCTGCGCATCAGATTCCTCAAATGTGAGATTAAGTACATTTTCGTCTGAGCTTATGGTTTCCGGTTCCGTCATTTTCCCCAGTCGGGACTGCAGGCGTTTCACTTCCTCATCTATCATTTGATCCGTTACTTCCACTTTATAGCGCGTAAGTTTCATCCTGCCAAGATCAGCCAGTTCAAATCCGGGTTTCAAACCCACTTCAAAGGCAAATGAATAATCAACCGGGTTATTCATGTCGAGTTTTGCCGGATCATTTTCAGTTGACGGCATCGGCTGGGCGAAGATGTCGAGTTTTTCCTGGTTGAGGTAGTCCATCAAACCCTTCTCGATACTTTTCAGCACTTCGTCGCTGAACACTGAAGCGCCATGCATTTTCTTGATCACGCCAGGTGGAACCATCCCCTTGCGGAACCCAGGCACATTGGCCGACCTGGCGTATTGCTTTAAGGCTTTTTCAAATGAAGGCAGGTAATCATCCTTGCTGACGGTAACAGTGATCCTGTCATTCAGCAATCCAATATTTTCACGCGTAACCGTTGCCATATAATTCTGTTAATATTTATTTTTTAAAATGAGACCTATCAGGATCCGCAAAATTGCGGAGAGCAGGTCTTTTACCTTTTGTGCGGATGGAGGGGGTCGAACCCACATGCCTTTCGGCGCTAGATCCTAAGTCTAGTGCGTCTGCCAATTTCGCCACATCCGCAGAAATCGTTGATCGGGCTTGCCAGCTTCTCCTACTTGATCCGAAGCAACTGGAAAGCCTCTACTAACATCTTATAATTGAGCCTTTACCCTCAAAAAAGGGAGTGCAAAGGTAATTGATTTAGCCGGAAAGCCGAAAGAAAAGCATTTTGCGTAAATTTGAATATATATGGACATTGATGTCAAGATAACGAAGTATAACCTTACCGAAGAAGAAGAAAAGAAGGAAATAGTCCGCCAATACCGTGCCCTGCTGAGATGTCTGAAACCCAAACTTAAACCGGGCGATCGGGAGTTGGTGCGACTTGCCTTTGAAATGTCGGCAGAGGCACACAAGACCATGAGGCGTAAGAGTGGAGAGCCTTATATCCTCCATCCCCTCGCCGTAGCCAGGATTTGCGTTGAAGAGATCGGTCTGGGGGTTCGCTCTACTATTTGCGCGCTGCTTCATGATACGGTGGAAGATACAGACCTCACGCTGGATGACGTGGAGAGAGAATTCGGGAATGAAATTGCCAGGATCATTGACGGTCTTACCAAGATATCTTCGGTAGTAGATACCAATACAAGCCAGCAGGCCGAGAATTTCAGGAAGATTTTACTGACACTTACCGATGATCCCAGAGTGATTTTGATCAAGCTGGCAGACCGGCTTCACAATATGCGCACGCTGGACAGCATGAAGCGGGAAAAGCAGCTCAAGATTTCCAGTGAAACGGTTTATGTATATGCTCCGCTCGCACACCGTATGGGTCTCTACAATATCAAGACGGAATTGGAAGACCTCGCCATGAAATACCTGGAGCCGGACACCTACCGGGACCTGGCCCGGAAACTGGCAGAAACCAAAAGAGAAAGAACCCGTTACATCAACGAATTCATCAAACCTATTAAAGAAGGGCTCGAAAAAGCGGGTCTGGGTTTTGAGGTGTACGGAAGGCCCAAATCCATCCATTCCATCTGGAACAAGATGAAGAAAAAAGGTGTTGCTTTTGAAGAAGTATATGACCTTTTTGCGGTCAGGATCATCCTGGATTCACCTCCGGAAAAGGAAAAAGAAGACTGCTGGAAGGCCTATTCACTCGTAACGGATATGTATAGCCCCTCGCCTGAGCGTTTGCGTGATTGGCTCAGCAATCCCAAATCAAACGGTTATGAAGCCCTTCACACTACTGTGATGGGTCCACAGGGGAAATGGGTGGAAGTGCAGATCAGGACCAGGCGCATGAATGAGATTGCAGAAAAAGGCCTCGCCGCCCATTGGAAATACAAGGAAGGAACCACCGACGAAAGCCGGTTTGATAAATGGTTCACCCAGATCAGGGAAGCGCTTTCGAATCAGGACGTGAGTTCCATTGACTTTCTCCAGGATTTCAAGACTTCTTTCCTCGCGGAGGAAATCTATGTATATACGCCCAAAGGAGACGTAAAGATGCTGCCCATCGGCGCAACGGCTCTCGACTTTGCCTTTTCCGTACATAGTGCCATTGGCACCAAGTGTATTGGCGCCAAGGTAAACCACAAACTGGTGCCCATCAGCCATAAATTGCGAAGCGGAGACCAGATTGAAATTATTACGAGCAATAAACAAAAGCCTTCTGAAGACTGGTTGAATTTTGTGGTCACCACCAAGGCCAAGAGCAAGATTAAGGACGCGCTCAAAGAAGAAAAGAGAAAGATCGCTGACGAAGGGAAATATTTTCTGCAACGCAAACTGGAAGGGTTAGGCGCTGCGATGAACCAGCATAATATTGATGAGCTGACGAGCTATTACAAACTTCCTTCGCAACTGGATTTGTTCTATAATATCGCCATCCGGATCATTGATCTCAAGGAACTGAAAGACTTTCATGTGATGGGCGACAAGCTTTCCGCACCCAGGCCGCCCAAGCCCGAGCCCGAACTGAAGCACGATGCTGACTTTGCGAGGTCCATCCCAAAAAAGGAAGCGGAACTCATCATTTTCGGGGAAAGCAGTGATAAGATCATGTACACACTTGCCAACTGCTGCAAACCTATCCCGGGTGATGACGTGTTTGGCTTTGTGAGTACCGGCAAAGGGCTGATCATACATCGTACCAATTGTCCGAATGCTCCCCGCCTGATGTCCAATTTCGGGCACCGGATTGTGAAGACCAAATGGGCGAAGAACAAAGAAATTTCATTCCTCACCGGATTGAAAATTGTGGGACTCGATGACGTAGGAGTTATCCACAAAATCACTAACCTGGTTTCGGGTGAACTAAAAATAAATATTGCCGCACTTACTGTAGAGGCAAAGGATGGGCTCTTCGAAGGCAATGTCAAACTATTTGTGCACGACAAGGAAGAGCTCGATGAATTGGTGAACCGACTAAAACAACTTTCGGGCATAGAATCCGTGGAGCGGTATGACACAGAGAGTATCCAGCCTGCACAATGATTGTTTTTCCCATCTCCTCATTTTCTTTTGTCTCCCGGCTCAGAAATAAAATACTTCCATTTTAAAAGCTTCGTGGAGGCACCGGTGAATTCGATTCATGATGGTTTTGTTTAGATCCGGATCCCATAGTTTGGCTGGTCTGCAGCGGGTTCTCGTCATTGGCCGCGGATTTTGCTTTTATTTTCCTTATTGCCTTCATTCCTCTATTTTTGCTGCTCCTCAAATAATATTCCAAATAGATGGTTGACGTTTTATTAGGCCTCCAGTGGGGCGATGAAGGCAAGGGAAAAATTGTTGATTATTTCGCCCCCCGCTATGATCTGATCGCCCGTTTCCAGGGTGGCCCCAATGCAGGCCATACACTTTATGTACAGCAAAAAAAAATTGTGCTGCATCAGATTCCATCCGGAATCTTTCACGAGAAAACCATTAACTTGATAGGCAACGGAGTTGTGTTGGATCCCGTAGTGCTCAAAAAAGAATGTGAAACGGTAGCATCATTTGGGATTGATTACAGGAAGAACCTCTTCATATCTGAGAGGACCAATCTCATCTTGCCAACACACCGGGCTCTTGATAAAGCGTCTGAAGTGCTAAAGGGAAATGAGAAGATAGGATCCACACTTAAAGGCATCGGACCTGCATATATGGACAAGACGGGGAGAAATGCGCTGAGGGTAGGAGATATCCTGGACAAGAATTTTACCACGCAATATATCCGGCTCCGGCTGAAACACCAGAAACTTCTGGACAGTATGAATTTCCACGAAGATATTTCAGGGTGGGAAGAAGAATTTTTTGAAGCGGTGGATTTCATGCGCGGATTCAATATTGTGAATGGGGAATATTTTATCAATGAAAAAATTGCTTCCGGCAAAACCGTATTGGCAGAAGGAGCGCAGGGCAGCATGCTGGACGTGGATTTCGGCACTTTTCCTTACGTGACTTCCTCAAATACCATTTCCGCCGGTGTATGTACCGGGCTGGGAGTTGCCCCGCAAAAAATCAGGGAAGTTATTGGTGTAACAAAGGCTTATTGTACCCGGGTTGGCAGTGGCCCTTTTCCAACGGAACTGCATGATGAAACAGGCGAATTGCTGAGAAAACTGGGACATGAATTCGGCGCCACCACCGGCCGCCCGAGACGTTGCGGATGGATTGACCTCGTGGCCCTGAAATTCGCTGGTATGATAAACGGAGTTACCCAGTTGGTGATGACCAAGGCCGATGTATTGGATTCATTTACAGATTTGAAGATATGCGAATCTTATAGGATAGACGGGGAGGAAAAAGCCGAAGTGCCTTATCAAATGTCAAAGTTGGATATAGAGCCGGTTTACAGATCTTGTGCCGGATGGAATGCCGATATTTCAGGCCTTGGTTCCTTTGAAGCCCTCCCTAAAGCGACGAAGATTTACGTGAACCATATCAATCAATATCTTGGCGTTAAGATCAAATATATTTCCAACGGGCCGGGCCGGGAACAGATTATTCTGGCTCCATAGTTGCTGGAATCTGATTGGCCAAATATTTATTGAAAATAATTTGGCGGTTTAAAAAACTCGTAGAAATTTTACGTTGTTAATCCATGCAGACAATGGCGAAATCCGAAAAAGAAAAAAAGACAACTGCAAAGACCGGCGAGGCCAATGATGCCAAACCAAAACCCGGCAAATCATCAGCCAAATCCAAGAAACCGGAGGAGGATGACGATGATGACGATATTGAAACGGAAGAAGACACCACCTCAAAGAAGAACGCCAAGGTAGCGGCAAAATCAGGTAAAAAGGATGATGACGACGATGATGAAGACGTGGAGATAGAGGATGATTGGGAAAAAGTGGACGAAGAAGATACCTGGGATCCCGATTTTGAAGAATTCGACATTCCGAAATCAAAGAATAAAAAGAGCGGTGGCAAGAAAGGCGCCGGAGAGGAAGAGGATTTCGGGATCGATGAAGAATTTAAAGATATGGGATTGTTCGACGATGGCAGTGGCGGCGGCTTCGACGATGAAGATGACTTCTAAACAAGAGGGGTGAAACGCAAATTCCGGTCTTTCCCCATAAAGAATTTCAGGCAGACCAAATTGCAGATGTTGAACTGGGCCTACCGGTTCAACATTTGTTGTTTTCTGGATGACCATCAATACAATCTGCCGGTGCACAGCCATGAGTGTCTCATGGGTGCCGGATCCAGGGGGATCATATCTGCCCATGCCGGTCAGGCCTTGGCTCAATTCCAGCAATTCGTGGAAAAAGCTGAAGATTGGTGCTTCGGCCATTTGGGATATGACCTGAAAAATGAGATTGAGCCACTGCATTCCAGGCATCCGGACCATATCCAATTTCCGGACCTGACATTTTTTATTCCCGAGACAGTATTAATGCTGAATCAGCATGAATTAGCCATTGGATTATTTACCGAAAACCATGCAGAGGTTTACAAGTCTATTTGCTGCAGCCCGGAACAGGACGCTGGGTCTTCAATGCCGGTCAATATAAGAGAAAGAATTTCCAGGAATGAATATCTCCAAACGATTCGCGATCTGCAGAACCATATCATTCGCGGTGATTGTTATGAAATCAATTTCTGCCAGGAATTTTATGCAGAACAGGCAAGGATCAATCCGATACAAGTTTACCTGCGACTGAGCGATCTCTCCCCGAATCCTTTTTCAGCTTTTTACAGGTTGGGGGATAAATATCTCCTCTGCGCAAGCCCGGAACGCTACCTGAAAAAAGAGGGATCAAAAATTATTTCCCAACCCATCAAGGGAACCTGGAAGAGAAATCTGGAAGATAAAGTGCAGGATGAAAATAACCGGCAAAGACTAAGCGAAAGCCAAAAAGACCGGGCAGAAAATGTAATGGTGGTGGACATGGTCAGGAATGACCTGGCCCGCGTTTGCAAGGAAGGAACAGTAAAGGTGGATGAACTATTTGGGATCTATTCATTCCCCCAGGTGCACCAGATGATATCGACAGTCAGCGGTGAATTAAGGGAAGGCACGGGCCTGGCGGACCTGATCAGGGCCAGTTTTCCGATGGGATCCATGACTGGTGCACCGAAGCGCAGCGTAATGGAACTGATCGAAAAATATGAAAGGACCAAAAGAGGGCTTTTCTCCGGTGCTGTAGGATATCTCTCACCAGAGCAGGACGCCGATTTCAACGTAGTCATCAGGAGCATTCAATATAATTCCTCGTCTTCCTATCTTTCCTTTCTAACCGGCTCCGGCATCACTCATTACAGTGATCCTGAGCAGGAATATGAGGAATGTTTGCTCAAGGCAATTGCCATAAAAAAAGTGCTGGAATCCCCATCCGGCACTTCCGGGCATGTAGGCTGATTTATTTCCTGTGTAATTTCTTGTGAACCGTCTTGATAATTTTCTTCTCCGCCTTTGCGGGAAACTTTATCCCCTCGGGATATTTAGCCATATCCCGGCCAACAGCGGGATTCAATAATGCCTGGACAGACCCATTCAAAATATCAGATTTCTTCTCCATAAAGAGCTCGGTCTTGTCTATTGGCAGTCTCAAATCATATCCTTTCACATCTACAGTCTTATCAAAATCGGGATTGTAATGATTAAATTGATCCTGGTCCATTCCCAGGGCATTCGCGATCACCCCAGAACTATATCTGCCGCTCACCGGGGTCAGTCTGGTATTTACCAACTCGGCTTCTGTGAGCGCATTCCTCTTCATTGCTTTAATATCGGCCGTCACCGTAGTGGTAATTCCGGCCTGGCCCTCCATGATATAATGTGTGGCTATGAATTTCTTCACATGATTGCGAGATTCTGTGGGCAGATAATTCTGGAGTCTCCAAAAATTACGGCTACGGCTCTTCCGGATGGCAGTTTCCACCCTGGCAGATCCCACATTGTATGCAGCGATGACCAGCAACCAATCATTGAATTCGCCATATAAATCGCGCAGGTACTTCGCAGCCGCATTCGTGCTCTTATAAAGATTCTTACGCTCATCGTGGTAACGGCCCACTTTGAGGCCCAATTGCCTGGCCGTTCCCGACATTAGCTGCCAGGGCCCTACAGCACCCACGCGGGAGACTGCATTGCTGTACAAGTCTGATTCTACCACGGCCAGATATTTAAGTTCCTTGGGGAGCTTATAATTGGAGAGGATATTATCTATCATCCTGAACTGAGCCACAGCAGTTGATTTCATTTTCTGCAGGCGCAATTCGTTATCATCCTGGTAGTCCTTTACATATGAAACAGCCATGGGATGGAGCCTGAAGGAAGTATAAGATACAAAGTTTGCACTGCTGCCGCTATGGGTCAACATGTCCTTGTAAACTTCATTATTTTCAACAGAAGCGATTTGCTTAGTAGTCTCCTTTTCAGCCACAGAACTCAAGGAAGCCAAAGCAACGGATTCATTGGTTGTAATAACCGTGTCAGCTTGGGCCCTGGCCTTAAAATCGAGTGACTCTTCGCCCGGAGCCCTGAAAGCCGCGAACAAAGTGAAGATAATGCAACCAAATCCCAGAAATACCATCTTTTTCATGATCAATTTTTTGGTTAGCCCCCGTTCAGCAATTATAATTCCAACCAACAGGGGATACGGATAGATGGTTGATCCACAGGGATAAAGGAAAACTTAAAATAGTTTTTACACGGATTCATCGAATACGGAGGGGCATTCAAGGGATAATTCAGTGGATTTGGAAAATTGGAGTATTAAATGATATTGGAGAGATGGAGCAAAGATAACTCTTCAAATCGGTTTGTCATAACCTGTACTCCAAAAGGCATGCCTGATTTATGGTAAAAAATGGGGATGGAAATAGCGGGAATACCGACAAGATTGGCAAAAACTGTATAAATGTCAGCCAAGAACATGGCTATGGGGTCATTATTCATCTCACCCAGCTTAAAAGCCACAGAAGGGGCTGTGGGCATCAGCAAGGCATCATATCGGGAGAATAACTGTTCGGTCTTCCGGATCAATAATTTTCTAACCTGTTGAGCCTTAGTGAAATAAGCGTCATAATATCCTGCACTTAATACAAAACTGCCCAGCATGATGCGTCTCTTGGTCTCTCTGCCAAAACCTGTGGATCGGGTTTTCTTGTACATTTCAGTCAGATCCAGGTCTGGAACCGGGCTTCGATAGCCATACCTTACGCCATCATAACGGGAAAGGTTTGAGGAAGCTTCAGCGGTAGTGAGTACATAGTAAGCCGGAACAATATAATCAAGGAATTCAAAATCAAGTGGCTCAACGATATGACCCTCATCCTTCAAGCGCACAATCAGGCCTTTAATAGAAGCCCTGATTTCGGTGTCGAGGGATGGATGTTCCAGGGTCTCCCGGAAATAGGCAATTTTATACTTTTTTAAGGGTATGGAATTTATCTCTGAATACCGGGGAACCGGAAGCCGGCTGCTGGTGCTGTCAAATTCATCGGCACCCGCGATGACTTCGAGGGCCATAGCGATATCCGCTAAGTTTTTTCCGAAAATGCCTATCTGGTCAAAGGATGAAGCATAAGCCAAAACCCCATGTCTTGAAATCCTGCCATAGCTGGGTTTCAAACCAATGATGCCGCAGAAATCCGCAGGCTGTCTCACAGATCCTCCGGTATCCGTTCCCAGGCTCAACATACAGGAGCCCGACTGAACGGCAACTGCCGATCCCCCGGAAGATCCTCCTGGCACGCGGGATTCATCAAGGGCATTCAGAACTTGGCCATAAACAGAATTTTCAGAGGAGGAGCCCATTGCAAATTCATCGCAATTCAGGTTGCCGATAATGATTGCATCTTCCAGTAATAGTCTTTCCACGGCAGTGGCGCTATATAGAGAGGTGAACCCCTTTAGAATAGCAGAAGCTGCAGATACCTTGTGGCCTTTGTAGCAAATCACATCCTTTATCCCCACCACCACGCCGAAAAGTTTGCCGGTCTTCTCTCCTCTCAATTTTTTTTGGTCCAGTTGCCTTGCTCTTTCCAATGCTTCTTCCGCATACACTTCTACAAATGCATTGAGTCTGGCAGCCTTTTCAATTTGCTGCAAAAAATAACGAACCACCTGTTCACAGGTGATTCGTCTGGTATCAATATCCTGATGGAATGCTTGTATTGTAGTGAATGAATACAAATCCTCAACTCAATTAAAAGATTCTTCTTTTAATCACACAAAGAAAAAATCAATTTTTCTGCAGTGAAATTATGCCTGTTGTTTGGGTTTGTCTTTTTCATTAATTCCATCCTCAATCTCCTTCTGCACGTTGCTTTTTGCATCATTAAATTCCCGGATGCCACGACCTAATCCGCGCATGAATTCCGGAATTTTACGACCTCCAAAAAGGATCAGCACAGCCAATATAATTAATATCCATTCAGTACCTCCAGGCATTGACAACAGTAATGAATTGTAGTTCAGTGAGAGCATCGCTAAATGATTTAGAAGTTAAGAAAACAAAGGTACAGTATTAATTGGTTAGATATCCAGGGATAATTCATCACAAGCTTAGTTAACCCCCACTTAACAAAATAAAACGGAAAGCTGTATGCCTTCCGTTTCCTGAATTTGAGGGAAATATCTTAAATAGTGACTCTTCTTTCCTTGATCCTGGCTCTCTTACCACTCCTGGAGCGGAGATAATAGAGTTTGGCGCGTCTTACTTTTCCGGCTTTGTTCAAAACGATTGACTCAATATTGGGGGAAAACAGCGGAAAAGTCCTTTCTACTCCTACTCCGTCAGAAATCTTGCGAACCGTAAAAGTAGCCGTATGACCGGTTCCCTGCCGCTTGATTACATCACCCTTAAAGCTTTGGATACGGGTTTTATTTCCTTCCACCACTTTATAATTTACGGTGATATTATCACCCGCTTTAAACTTCGGGTATTCCTTTTTCTCCGTCAATTCTCCGTGAACATACTGTACTGCTGCGCTCATGGCTATACAATTTTAAGGGATGCAAAGGTAAGGGCCCTCTATGAAAAAGCAAAATAAAAATACCAAATACCCGGCTTTTCCAACATCGGGTAATTCGGCCTTAAAACAATTAACGAGCCATATTTACCGCTCTTTTCTCGCGAATAACAGTCACTTTGATCTGGCCTGGATAGGTCATTTCCGTTTGTATCTTCAGAGCTATCTCAAAGCTCAGTTTTTCACTGTCATTATCTGTTACCTTGTCGGCTTCGACAATAACCCTCAATTCGCGCCCTGCCTGAATAGCATACGCTTTTTCAACACCCGGATAGGCCATGGCCAGGGTTTCAAGTTCCTTGATCCTTTGCAGATATTGCTGCATGATTTCCCTTCTGGCACCGGGTCTTGCGCCACTGATGGCGTCGCAGGCCTGCACAATGGGAGAAATAACATAGCGCATTTCCATTTCATCATGGTGGGCCCCGATGGCATTCACTACCGCGGGATTTTCCCCATACTTCTCAGCCAGCTTGGCTCCCAGAAGTGCATGGCTCAATTCAGTCTCTTCATCGGGCACTTTTCCTATATCATGTAATAGGCCGGCTCTCTTGGCCAGTTTGGGGTTCATGCCCAGTTCCGAGGCCATGATACCGCAAAGGTTCGCAACTTCTCGGCTATGCATCAAAAGGTTTTGTCCGTATGAAGAACGGAACCTCATTTTACCTACAATTCTCACCAGTTCCTTATGCAGACCGTGGATACCCATTTCGATCACTGTTCTTTCTCCGATCTCAAGCACCTGTTCTTCCAGTTGTCTCCTGGTTTTTTCTACAACTTCTTCTATCCGCGCCGGATGGATACGTCCATCCGCTACAAGCCTCTGCAAAGCCAGACGGGCAATTTCCCTTCTCAGTGGATCGAAGGAGGATAAAACGATTGCCTCTGGTGTATCATCTACAATCAGGTCCACGCCCGTAGCAGCTTCGATTGCGCGGATATTGCGGCCTTCGCGGCCAATGATCTGACCTTTGATTTCGTCACTCTCCAGGTTAAAGACTGTGACTGTATTTTCGATGGTTTGTTCTGCAGCGGTGCGCTGAATTGTCTGGATCACGATCTTGCGTGCTTCCTTATTGGCCTTCAATTTGGCCTCTTCAATAATCTCCTGTTGGATAGAAAGTGCATGGGTCTGGGCTTCCTGTCGCAGGCTTTCCACCAATTGTGCCTTTGCTTCTTCGGCACTCATGGCCGAGATTTTTTCCAGGCGCCTGATATGTTCTTCCTGGTGCTTTTCAAGTTCGGTTCTCTTTTGGTTCACCACCTCAATCTGGCGATTCAAGGTCTCCTTAATGGCTTCATTTTCCTTGGACTGCCTATCGAGATTCTCCAATTTTTGGTTGATACTTTGTTCTCTCTGCTTGATGCGATTTTCCTGGTCACCGATCTTCCGGTTCTTTTCCAGCAATTCCCTGTCGTGCTCCGATTTCAATTGGACAAATTTCTCTTTGGCTTCGAGAAGTCTTTCCTTCTTGAGGTTCTCGGACGTGACTTTGGCGTCGGCTATTATTTTCTGGGATTGAGTTTCGGCTTCTTCTATGATTTTTTTTGTGTTCCTGGCGAAAATGAATTTACCCGCTACGATGCCGATAAGCAGGCCAATTCCACCAATTATAATGGACAAGACATTCAGTTGCATGTAATATTTTTTTAAACTGTTCTACCATATTTCTCCTTTCTATGTTTGTAATACTCATAGCAGGACCTAATTAGCGAAGATACGAAACCGGACTGATTGGATAAAAATCGAATTGACATCCAATACCCTATGCTTTTCGATCGTTTAGGTTTTGTGAAATGGCCGGCAGCTTGTGCATATTTCAGTAACTTGCCAGCCAGCAAAAAACTGACCTTTCATGAAGAAATTTCTTCTTTTATTGTGCCTATCGGCATTTTTCGGCTCCCAGGCCCAGGATAAACCAGGCAAACCCTTTACTATTTCCGGTGATCTTTCCAAAATCAGAGTTAAGGCGGACTGGGTTCAGTTATACTATATTATGAGTGGCAAGGGCATCTTGGACAGCAGTAAGGTAAAAGATGGGAAATACAGTTTTAAAGGCCTACTCGAAGAGCCCACCATTTCCCGTATAAGGGCTATTTACAAGGAGGGAGCGGTTTCTCCGCAAAACGCTCAAAGAAGTATCGCCTATGTTTTCCTTCAGCCTGGGAAAATGACGATCAGCAGTACCGACTCCTTTTCAAATATCAAAGTGGGGGGATCATCTTCGCATATAGATTTCATGAAGCTTGACCAGATGGCAAAGTTATATAGCGGCCAGATCCAGGCATTGGTAAGCCAATATTCGCAATACCGCAGCAGCGGTGATATGGTCAACCTCAGGAAGACAGAAATGTCATTGGATTCCCTTTCGAAAGAAATGAATGAAAAGGTTTACGCCAGATTCATCAAATCCAATCCCCGCTCGGCTGTGGCTCTGTTTGCTCTGCAGCAATATGCAGGCAGCGAGGAATTTGACATCAGTAAGATAGAGCCCTTGTATGATCAGCTTGCCCCGGCTCTGCAAAATACTTCGTCTGGCAAGTCAATTAAAGAACGAATTGATATTTACAAGAGAACCAGTATTGGTGAGGAAGCTCTTGATTTTACGCAACCCGATACTTTAGGAAACCCGCTGAAACTTTCCGCCTTCAGAGGTAAATACCTCCTGCTGGATTTTTGGGCCAGTTGGTGTGGTCCGTGCAGGCAGGAAAATCCCAATGTGGTAAAAGCTTTCCAAAGGTTCAAAGACAAGGGCTTTTATATTTTGGGCGTTTCCCTCGACAGGCCGGATGGCAGAGAAAAGTGGCTTCAGGCCATTCATGACGATAGACTCACCTGGGCCCATGTAAGTGATCTGCAATTCTGGAATAATGAAGTCGCAAGGCTCTACGGCATTCAGGCTATTCCGCAAAACTTATTACTCGATCCCACCGGGAAGATCATTGGCAAGAACCTAAGAGGTGAAGAGCTGGAAAAAAAGCTAAGCGAAGTATTGGGGAACTGACCAATTTCAGGTAAGCGCTACAGTAAGGAACCCCCCGAACTTAGTGACCAATTCCGGGTCGCTTGAACAATTGAGGTCACTCCGCAGCCTGAATGGCCATAGTGAATACCCCAAAATCCATGACCCATTGATACAAGGTAATAACCGGCTGCTCTGGTCTTATGATGATTTCTTAAGATACCAAAGCCTTGTCAATATTGCCTTCCATCCTGCCGAGCAGGTCCCCCAGGTCCTTTTCAAGCACAGATGATTGGCCGTTTTGCTGCTGGGTGGCATACCACATGATCACCATGGCAATATAATCCTGCATGTCCTTACCCGCGAATTGAGTCTTGAACTCAATAATTTTATCATTAATCATCCTGATGATCTTTCTTACCTGCTCCTCATCAGAAGGAGAAATCCTGATTCTGTAAGTCCTGTCGCCAATTGGAATATTTATTGCTATAAGTTCTTGCATATGTTAAATATTACGTTTACATTTATCCACAATTTTTCAACAACCAACCGATTTGCACCATATTTCAAAAATAATCCATTCCCGGAGAAATTTGTTGTGTTCGTCCCTGCCCCAATGAAAGCTCGAAAAAATCCAAAACCAATCATCGAATGTTTGCCAAATTGAAATCTCAGGTGTTTATTGACACTTTGACCTTTGAACTCAGCGAGACTGTAAATCCCTCTCTTAGGGCTATTCTGAAAGATGATAAAGGCAAGGTTTGCAGTATGATGGAAACTACCATCGAACCCAGTCAAAAAATTTTCCGTTGGATTGGCCTCAACGATTTGCCCTACGGTGTATATACACTGGAACTCTGGGGTGGCACGGAGGAACAATTAGTGAGACTTGTTAAGAGAGTATGATCAATGAGTTCCCAATTCCTCCAGGCAGCGGTCAATTTCCCTGATGTAATGACTGATGCGTCTTTCCAACTCTTTTTTCGAGGGCTCGTCCAATTGCCCGGATGAGGCCTTTATTATGGCAACCTGCTGCTGCAATGATTCCGATTTTTGCCTGATCTCGAGTTCCCGCTGTTTCTGCAATTCCAATTCCCGCTTCAGTTTTTCATTTTCCCTATGAATGGAATGATATTGCTTCAACAAGAGTTGCAATTTGTCATTCACTCGTTTGATATGGTCCTGGAGGGAATTCATTCTTTGTTTACTTGTGCCTGCGCTATGCTAACCAAAAAAAGTTAGCGATTTAAAATTAACCATATTTCTTCGATCCCGCTCCACTGGCACGGTTCACTTTATCTTCTGATTTCCGCATGCAGTTCTTTTTCGAAACCAGTCATGAGCTTTTGCATCATCTCATCAATTTCCTTATCAGTCAGAGTTTTTTCCTCGTCGAAAAAAGTGAAATTGATTGCCAGCGATTTTTTACCACGCCCTAATTTTTCACTTTCAAATACATCAAACAGCTTCAGGGATCTGAGCCTGCTGATATTTGCTTTCCGGACCAGTTTTTCAACTTTTTCAAAAGGGATTTCCTGATCTACTATAATGGCCAGATCACGCTGCACCGTGGGAAATTTTGGAATATCATGGTATTCCAATTTGCCGTTGACCGCGAGGTCTATGATCTTTCCCCATTCAAAATCGGCATAAGCAACCGGCTGCCTGATATCAAATCGCTCTAAAAGATGTGGATTTACCTGTCCCAATAATACCAGGGTCTGACCTTCCTTTTTAAATTCAAGTCCGTATTGCAATTTCGTTCCTGAAACCGGATACTCTTTCAATCCATTCAAGCCCAGCAATTGCAAAGCGGCAGAAACAACTCCTTTGAGATAAAAGAAATCGCTTTTTTCAGCCTTTGCCTTCCAGGATGACTCTTTAATGTTACCGGTCACATAAATACTCAAATGCTCATACTCTTCATAATTGCCCAAGCCACTTGTGTGATAAGTTTTTCCGAATTCAAAAAACTGCAGGTCATTATTCTTATGATTCAGATTGTGTGCCACAGTTTCCAATCCTGTTTCAAGCATGGAGGGTCGAAGGACATTCAATTCAGCGCTGAGATTATTCAGCATCTTCACGGTAGCCTGTAAAGTCTCCTCGTCAAAATATGCTGCGTTTGTAATGGAATTGGTGAAAATCTCATGGAAGCCCGCGCCTACCAGCCCATTTGTCACTTTATTCTTAAATGCATTTCCTTTCACATTGCTTTCCACAGATGGGCTGATGGTTATCGATTGGGGTATCTCTACATTGTCGAATCCATCAATACGCATGATTTCCTCCACGATATCGGCAGGCAATTCTATATCTGGTTTGCTATAGGGCACGGATACCCTGATTTCGTCGAGCCCTTCTTTTTCAATTTCAAATCCCAGGCTTACCAGGATCTTCTTGATGGTATCGGGGTGATAATTTTTCCCGCTCAGTTTCTTGAGGTAGTGAAATTTCATTCCCACTTCCTTCCTCGGCCTGGGATTTGGATATTCGTCCACTATGTCTTCCACGATCTCTCCTCCTGTCAATTCCCTGATCAGCAGGGCGGCCCTTTTCAGGACATTGACAGTATTGCTGATATCCACGCCTTTTTCAAATCTCATGGCGGCGTCAGTACGGAGATTGTGACGGAATGATGTCTTGCGGATGCTGACGGGATCAAACCAGGCGCTCTCAAGGAAAATATTTTTTGTTTGGGTGCTCACTCCGCTTTCCAGTCCCCCATAAACACCCGCGATACACAGGGGCTCCCCATTTCCATCGCAAATCATCAAATCTTCGGCATTGAGCTGGCGCTTCTTTTCGTCGAGGGTTGTGAAAAGAGTTCCCTGGGGAAGATTCTTAACGATTATTTTTCTACCATGAACCTGGTCAGCGTCAAAAGCATGCAAAGGCTGCCCCGTTTCATGCAAAATGAAATTAGTTGCATCAACTATATTGTTGATGGAACGAAGTCCTATTGACTCTAACCGCTCCCGGAGCCATTGTGGGCTTTCCCCGATGTGAACCTTTTCAATGCTCACTCCTGAATACCGTTGGCAGGCTTCGGCATTTTCAATGCTAACGGCAAAGCTCACACCCGGTTTATCGATCTTAAAGCTGTTTGAATATGGCGACCTGATGGAATAATTCTTTTTTTCATGCACTGTCAGATAAGCGCATACATCCCTGGCCACGCCAAGATGGCTCATGGCATCCATCCTGTTAGGCGTGAGTCCGATTTCATAGATCCAGTCAGTGTGGAGATGGAAATATTCCGCGGCAGGCATGCCTGTCCTGGTATCCGAAGGCAGGACCAGGATTCCCGAGTGACTTTCTCCGAGTCCTATTTCATCCTCCGCGCAAATCATCCCAAAACTCTCGATGCCCCGGATTTTTGCCACTTTCATAGTGACAGGAGATCCTTTTGAAGGAAATATGGTGGTGCCCACTGGTGCGACAACACATTTTTGACCTTTTGACACATTGGGCGCGCCGCATACGATCTGAAGGATTTCACCCGTACCAATGTCCACTTTTGTAATGCTGAGTTTGTCGGCATTAGGATGCTTTTCACATTCCAAAACTTCACCTATGACCAGTCCCTGCAAACCGCCTTTCACTTCTTCGAATTCTTCCATCCTTTCCACTTCCAGCCCGATCGAAGTCAGGATTTTGCCGAGCCGGTCCGGTTCTATCCTGTTGCTCGTACGCAAAGGGACTCCTGATTGAAGATTTTCGGGGAGATATTCACAAAGCCAATTATAACTGATGATCATACAAAAAGTTACTGGGTCATGATTTTGTTGGATGCCGGACGTTCCGGTTCCTTTATGGTGGCTTTGTTTCAGGCCACAAATCGATGGCTGCAAAGATAGCGGATTGAAGGAAGAAGAAAATCAGATTCCGGCATGTGATCGGTACTGAAAGACCCTGATTGACCTGCGCCGGCTGGACTATTGACTATTTATTATCTTTGCCCACTCAAAAACCAATAATGGACGCGAATTTTAACCAGGACATGCAACATTCCATCGGCTCGGTGGCCAGTATCTCAGGAACCGGACTCCATACAGGCATCAAGGCCGACATGACGCTGAAACCTGCCAACCCTGGTTTTGGTCTGCAATTCCAAAGAATCGACCTACCCGGCCGGCCAATGGTGAAAGCGGATTGCGATCTGGTCACGGATACTTCAAGAGGAACCACTATCGAGGATAATGGGGCCAAAGTGAGTACTGTGGAGCATATCCTGGCAGCGCTGGTTGGTATGGGAGTAGACAATTGTCTGATCGAGATAAACGGGCCCGAGACCCCAATCATCGACGGAAGTTCGGCCCCATTTGTAGAGATTATTGAAAAAGCCGGAGTTGTGGAACAGGATGCGGCGAAATCATGGTACACTCTTGATACCAATATTACGCACTATGATGAAGTTAAGCGGGTAGAAATGGTTGCGATGCCTGCTACTGAATATAAGATTACAACGCTGATAGATTTCAACAGCCCCGTTTTGGGAACCCAACACGCGGGATTGAAGCATATGAGTGATTTCAAAAATGAAATTGCTCCCTGCCGAACCTTTTGTTTCCTGCATGAATTGGAAACCCTGCTTGAAAACAACCTGATCAAGGGAGGTGACATCAACAATGCCATCGTTGTGGTTGATAAACCGGTTACAGCGGAAGAAATGAATCGCCTGGCCAGTGCCTTCGGACGCAAAAAAATTGAAGTGAAGAGTGAAGGCTATCTCAATAATCTTGAATTACGGTTCCCCAATGAACCCGCACGTCATAAATTGCTGGACGTAGTGGGCGACCTGGCTCTGATCGGCTATCCCATCAAGGGGCATATCATCGCCAATCGTCCCGGTCATTCCAGCAACGTTGATTTCGCCAGGAAACTCAAACAATATATCAAGAAGAATAAGCAGTTGATGGGAGTTCCCGTGTACGATCCCAACAAGACTCCAGTTTTTAATACACAGCAGATAGAAAAAACACTGCCACATCGATTCCCTTTCCTGCTGGTAGATAAAATAATTGAGTTGACTGATATACGAATCGTGGGTATCAAGAATGTAACTTTTAACGAACCATTTTTCGTTGGTCATTTTCCAGGGAATCCAATCATGCCCGGCGTATTACAAGTCGAAGCTTTGGCTCAGACAGGCGGCATCCTTGCCATCAATGCGATGCCAAGCGGACAATACGATACCTATTTTGTAAAAATCGACAATTGTAAATTCAAGCAAAAAGTGGTGCCTGGTGACACCATGATTCTAAAGATGGAACTCGTTGCTCCCATACGCAGAGGCCTATGCGAAATGCACGGCACGGTGTATGTGGGGAATAGGATTGTAACGGAAGCCACCATGATGGCGCAGTTGGTGAAAAGAGATTGAAAAGCTGATTCCCAAAAATAGGCAGATTGGAAGTCCTGTTGAATAGTCCAGTGCCAGGTCTAATTGAATTTCATTTGGGCTCCTGAACGGCAGTCTGCAACAGGAAACGATTAAGGATTTTTTCAGAGGGCATTTTAGGTTCCGGAATTTCAAGTTTAGCGATAGTATCATCTTTTTCCTATTTTTGCCTCCGTCAGGTTAAAGCCTGGCGTTTTTGTATGTAGTATTGATGCATACCAAAAGCATAAACCAGGAAATATCAACCAATGATTCATCCCCATACTTACATACATCCCAATGCAAAACTGGCTACCAATGTGAAGGTTGACCCTTTCACTGTGATTCATCACAATGTGGAAATCGGGGAAGGAACCTGGGTTGGCAGCAATGTAACCATCATGGAAGGCGCTCGTATCGGCCGGAACTGCAGGATCTTCCCGGGGGCAGTGATTTCCGCGATCCCTCAGGACCTTAAGTTTGACGGAGAAGATACCACGGTTGAAATTGGCGACAATGTTACCATCCGCGAATTCGTCACGGTGCACCGCGGCACAAGGGACCGCTGGACCACCAAAGTGGGAAAGAACTGCATGATCATGGCCTATAGCCATATTGCGCACGACTGCATCATCGGCAATAATTGCATTCTCAGCAATAATACACAGGTCGCCGGTCATGTGATCATGGGGGACTGGGCCATATTGGGTGGCATGTGCGCGATACACCAGTTTGTGCAGGTTGGGCAGCATGCCTTCATTAGCGGCGGTTCCCTGGTGGGCAAGGATGTACCTCCTTTCATCAAAGCGGGCCGGCAGCCCCTGAGCTATGCCGGCGTGAATTCCGTAGGCATGAAAAGGAGAGGATTCACCATAGAAAAAATAAACCATATCCTGGAGATATACCGTGTTATCTATAATAAAGGTTTGAATACTTCACAAGCCCTCGAATTCCTCGAGGAAGAATTTCCCGCCACTGACGAAAGAGATGAGATCGTAACATTTGTGCGCGAAAGTGGCAGGGGCATCATAAAGCGCTACACTAAAAACAGCGTGGATGACGATATCGCTGATTAATACCGGCAAACGTTTCAACCGCGATTGGATCTTCCGCCATCTTGAATATCAATTCATTTCCGGTAACCAATATGCCATTACAGGCCCCAATGGTTCGGGCAAATCGACTCTGCTGCAAGTGATTGCGGGGGCCATCGCTTCTTCCGAAGGAAAGATTGAATACCTGATTGATGCCATACCCCATCCCGCGGAAGAAGCCTATAAATATATTTCCATCGCTACTCCCTACCTGGAACTGGTAGAAGAAATGACCCTGCAGGAGTTCCTGGAATTTCATCAGCAATTCAAACCCTTTCGCAGGTCCATGACCATTCCCGGAATGATTGCCACACTCGGATTGGAAAAAGCCCGCGAAAAACAGATCCGCTATTTCAGCAGTGGCATGAAACAACGGGTGAAGCTGGGTCAGGCTGTATTTTCAGACACACCCGTGTTACTTCTGGATGAACCCTGCACCAACCTCGATGCCGAAGGGGTTTCTTTATACCAGGGATTGATGAAAGATTATTCCTCCGGAAGACTGGTGATTGTCAGCTCCAATGACGAACAGGAGTACAGGTTCTGTGAAGAAGTGATTGACATACGAGTATATAAATGAGTTGAGTGATACCTGAAGTCAACCTCGATAATTTGGCAGGAAAGAATGTTTCCAAATTTAGAAACTTTCATTATCTTTCCCTAAACTCTCTATTTGCAATACTTTCAAACAAGATTTTTAGAAGATGCAAATAAATTCATTGCTGGCCTGGACCCAAAATTGGCAAGAAAAGTTTTATTTAACATTGATCTTGCTGAACAGACAAACGACTCAAGACTTCTTAAGAAATTACAAAAAGACATTGGGGAGTTTAGAATTCGGTTTGCTGGCCGGCAAATTCGTTTGTTGGCATTTTGAGACAATACCAATGAGGAAGAAACTCTGGTAATTGCTACATGGATTTATTAAAAAAGTTGACAAAGTGCCACTTAACGAAATTGAAAGGGCAAATATTCTTAAGGTAAAATATTTTGAGACCAAACTAAAAAAATAGCAACATGGCAAAGACAACACCAAAATTTTATTCACTTTCTGAAATGAAAGATAAATATATTGGTAAGATTGGTACAAGAAATAGAGCCAAATATGAGTATGAACTTAACATGGAAGTATTGAGCTATATGATTAAGAAAGCCCGGCAAGAACGCAAACTGACACAGGAACAATTGGGAAAACTTGTTGGTGTTCAAAAGGCACAGATATCTAAGCTAGAAAGTAGTGCAAACAGTGCGACAATTGATACAATACTGAAGGTCTTTAAAGCATTGAAAGCAGATATTCAATTTAGAGTGATCATCGAAGACAGGCAGCTTCAAATATCCTAATACAGAAAGCCGAATTCATCATGACAGTTTACAATCAAGAGCCAGAACGAAATAAAATTTGTCTGCACCAATGAACAGGAAAAAAGTATTGGCCATTTCCGGAAGTACTAAGCGAAGCTCAATAAATCGCAGTTTAATTGAAGCAATCATAGATTTATCAGCAGAAAGCCTGGACATAACTGCTTACGATGGAATTGCAAATCTTCCGCAATTTAACCCCGACGATGATGGAGATGATGTGGCGAGTGAAGTGTCGGATTTCAGACAACAACTGAACAATGCAGAAGGCGTGATTATTTGTACTCCGGAATACGCTCATGGCGTTCCCGGAACTCTGAAAAATGCGATTGACTGGACCGTTTCTTCTTCTCAATTTCCCCGCAAGCCCACCCTGCTGATCACCGCTTCAACTGATGGCCAATGGGGGCACAAGGCATTATTGGAAACACTGAGAGCGGTTGATGCAGAAAATATTGATATGCTGCAATTGCTCATTCAATTTGCGAAGACAAAAATCAGTGCCGAAGGGAAAATCACCGATGAAAAGACGCTTTCAGAAGTAAAGAGGCTTATTGCAGCATTGATTCAAACCATAAATGATAGAGCGGCTGATCAAATTTAACCTAAGCGATACCTGGATCGATGGCAGGTATTACACTGATTCATCTAACGTTGACTCGCGATCAACAGGTTAAGGTCGGTATATTTCAGGTTGAAACGCTGACTTAGGTGAATATTGGTCAGGGCTCCCTTGAACAGGTATATGCCGCTGCGTATATTGAATTTATGCCAGATAAGGTTTTCCAGTCCGCCTTCTTCTCCAATCTCCAGGAGGAGTGGCATGAGGACGTTACTGATCGCCTGTGAGGCCGTGCGGGCAAAGCCCGAAGGGATATTGGGCACGCAATAATGAATCACGCCGTGTTTCAGGAAGATGGGATTCTCATGCGAAGTGATTTCGGAAGTTTCGAAACAGCCACCCCGGTCGATACTAACATCTACGATCACACTTCCCGGTCGCATCTGGGCAACCATTTCTTCCGTTACAATAATCGGAGAGCGTCCCCCCGAAGATGAGACGGCTCCCACGGCCACATCGCAGGTTTTTAATTGCTTGGCCAGGATTTTCGGCTCTATAACGGAAGTCCACATGCGCACACCCATATTATTCTGCATCCGTTTGAGCTTGTAAATATTATTGTCGAACACTTTCACACTGCTGCCCATGGCCATGGCCGTTCGGGCCGCGTATTCACCCACAATTCCTGCCCCGATTATGATGACTTTTGTAGGTGGTATTCCGGATATTCCGCCCAGGAGCATCCCCTTGCCGTTGTTTGCATTACTCAGGTAATTGCCTGCTACCAGCATGACGGCGCTGCCCGCTATTTCGCTCATACTTCTCACTATGGGATTATGGCCGGAATCATCTTTCAGATTCTCGAATGACAGGGCGGTGATCCGTTTCTCCATCAGCTTCTGCAGAATCTCGGTCTTCATCACCGGCAGGTGTATTGGAGAAATAATAGTCTGATTGGGTTTTATGAATGCGAGTTCCTCTTCGCTCACAGGAGCCGATTTAATGATCAGGTCACATTGAAACACTTCCTTTTTATCATATGCTATTTTGGCGCCGGCCTCGCTATAGTCCTTTTCGGAAAAATGCGCTCCCTCTCCCGCCCTGTGTTCCACAACCACACGGTGACCATTATTCGCCAACACGCCCACTGCTTCCGGAATCAAGGCGATCCGGTTTTCCTGGAAAGAATTTTCTTTAGGAATGCCAATGAACAACTGGGCTCCCTTCGGCTTTATATCAAGTGTTTCTTCTAGAGTTTCGTAGCTGAAGGATGCACTCACAACAGGTTTTCCAGACGACATGTATCAAAATTAATTTGAAGGAACAATGTACAAAAAATTAGCCGGGAAACTGAATTTTCAGGTGCCTGGTTCTCTCGTCGAGCGTTGTCATGAACAGGTGAATTGTGCCCTGGGGGAAGAGGTCGGGGGCTTTTTCGGGCCATTCCGCAAAACAAATACTTCCGGAATACAGGCAGTCTTCAACGCCTGCCCGCATGGCCTCTTCCTCATCTTTCAGACGGTACAAGTCCAAATGAAATATTTTCCTCATCAGCGCTCCGTCCTGAAATTGATATTCGTTGATGATGGAAAAACTGGGGCTCGTCACATGATCCTTCACACCCTTGGCTTGACACAGTGCGTGAATCAAGGTCGTCTTTCCTGCGCCCATGGCCCCATGTATCGCGAGTACCTTATGGTCGCACATGGCTTCCAAAACTTTGATGGCCACCTCAGGCAATTCCTCCAGTTTAAATACCAATTCCATAACCTAAATTTAACCCGCATTTACAGGGTGCATTCATCGCGAAGAAAGGAAAATCATTTGTCTGGCGACTTTTTTTCTCATGACAGGTTTCCAGTCTCCCCGATACCTGCTTCGCTCCTTTCAGATTAATGTCATGATTCTCTTCATAATCATTGGCTATTCGCAGTTATCCGCGAGTCCAATAGGTTAGTGGCAACGGTCAGCCGACACCAGGTTGCAAATATATTTTTCATAAATGGTAAATTTGCAGGTTATAGTGGGGGTAAATTTGCATTATGGAAAAAGTTATATGGAAAGTAGAGGGTATGACCTGTTCCAACTGTGCCCTTACGGTTAATAAATTCCTCGAAAAAGAAGGGATGCGGAATGTGAAAGTGAGCCTCTTGGAGGGAATGGTAGCTTTTGAGCCCGAGGGAGATATGAAAACAGAACAATTGTCGAAAGGGATTGAAGCACTGGGATATAAAGTGGTGAAGGACGATAGAGTGGAGACAGCCTCTTCGAAAAAGATCAACCGTTATTTAAGCTATTTCCTGTTCTGCCTTCCCTTCACCCTGGTATTGATGCTGCATATGCTGCATGGCGTTCTGCAATGGCATTGGCTGATGAATGGTTGGATTCAACTGGCTCTATGCCTGCCCGTTTATATTGTTGGAATGTCTTTTTTTGGAAAGAGTGCCATTAAAAGCATCCGGAACGGAATGCCGAATATGAATGTGTTGATTGCCCTGGGTTCCACTGCGGCATTTGCATATAGTCTCACCGGCACTTTGCTGGGGCTGGGAGAAAATTATCTCTTTTATGAAACCGCCGCCGCCATTATCACCCTGGTCTTCCTGGGCAATTACCTGGAAGATCTATCCATGCAATCTACTCAGAAGGCCCTTAAAAGCCTCGTTAAATCACAAAGGGTAAGGGCCAATATGATCGCTTTTGACGATCAGCACCAGGAGCAGATATTCCAGGTTGACAATACCCAGCTTCGCCCCGGGGATCTTATCTTGATTAGGACGGGAGAACAGGTTCCGGCGGATTGCAAGATTTTGTGGGGAGAAGCTAGCGTAAATGAAGCGATCATCACCGGCGAGAGTATGCCCGTTTCCAAAGTTCAGAAGAACAGCCTGATCGGAGGAAGCATCTTGATTGATGGCACCCTCAAGGCACAGGTAACGGCAGAGGCTAGCCGATCAGTTCTGGCGAATATTATTAACCTGGTTAAGCAGGCACAGGGCGAGAAGCCGCCGCTTCAGCAGCTTGCAGACAGAATCAGCGCGATCTTTGTTCCACTGGTGTTGGGACTGGCACTGGTGAGTTTCCTGGTCAATTATTTCGTGCTCCAGGATTTCACTACTGCGCTGATGAGAAGTATCGCCGTATTGGTAGTTGCCTGTCCCTGTGCCATGGGACTCGCGACGCCCGCAGCCATCGCGGTGGGCCTGGGCCGTGCGGCCAGATCGGGGATATTATTTCGCCATGCCCGAAGCCTTGAACTGTTCAAGAATATCCGGCAGGTGGTATTCGACAAGACCGGCACCCTGACCACAGGCTCGTTCAGGATTTCATCGTATAGGGTTTTGGAAGGAGAGGAAGAATCATTTAAGAGAATCGCTTATTCGCTGGAAAAATATTCAAACCACCCCGTTGCACAGAGTATTGTCTCCGCCTGGCGCATTCAGCCAGACATCCGCTGGTCAAGAATAGAGGAAGTGAAAGGCATGGGTGTCAAAGCGGCTTCGGCATCCGGTGATGAGTATTGGGCCGGATCCTTCAGGATCGCGGAAACGCTTACAGACGATCTTTCTCACCACGTTTATATTGTAAGGAATGATCATTTGATGGGTTGGATTGACTTAAAAGATGAACTCAGGCCAGAAGCAGGAAAAGTGGTGGATACCCTGAGGAAAAAGGGAATGAAAATAATTTTGCTCACTGGGGACCGGCTTGCCCCCAGCAAAGACCTGGCAGCACAATTGCAGATTGATGAAGTGATTGCGGAACAGAGCCCTGCTCAGAAACTGGCCAGGATTCAGGGACTGAGTGAGACAGCGCCTACAGTAATGGTCGGAGATGGGATAAACGACGCTCCGGCACTCGCTAAGGCAACCATAGGAATCGCGATGAGTGATGCCTCTCATATTGCGGTGCAGACCGCCGACCTGGTCTTGATGAATAATGGATTGAAACAACTCCCCCATGCCCTGAATCTTGGCAAACACACATTCATCACTGTGAAACAAAACCTGTTTTGGGCATTCATTTATAATATCATTGCTATTCCATTTGCCGCATTCGGATTCCTCTCTCCCACTTTTGCCGCTTTGCTTATGGGCTTGAGCGATGTAGTGCTGGCCATAAATTCAGTGAGGCTATATGTAAAAAAAGTGGACTAGTTAATATGAATACCATGATAATATTCACCTTTTAATTAAATAGATGGGAAGCCAAATGGCGATATTCAAAACCATGTTTTCAATTTTCAGATTCCGATGAACAAAAAATTTATTTCGCAAAACTTTTTGGTTAGTGAGTCCACATGGCCCGGTCATTGCATGCTGGCCTTCATAAATCTTAAAAATAACCAAGCTTTGATCTGATTGAGAAATATTCATTCCATACTGCGATCGTATTGGGGGCATTCGTCATTCAGGCCTTTACAGGAAGAAATCATATTGTCTGTGCTTGAAGGTCATGACACGCTGGCAATCATGCCCACGGGCGGAGGCAAGTCCATTTGTTTCCAGATTCCTGCTTTGGCAATGGATGGGTTATGCCTGGTAGTCTCTCCCCTGATCGCGCTTATGAAAGACCAGGTTGGCAATCTTAAAAAGAAAGGAATTGAAGCGCTGGTTATCCATTCCGGAATGAGTTTCATGGAAGTGAAAAAAACACTGGACAATGCGCTATATGGAAATTTTAAATTCCTCTATGTTTCGCCGGAAAGACTGGAGTCGAATTTATTTTCAGAATATCTTGCGGCACTGCCTCTTAATTTGATTGCCGTTGATGAAGCCCATTGCATATCACAATGGGGCTATGATTTCAGGCCTTCTTATCTGAAGATTGCCAACATTCGTGAAAAAAAGCCAGGAGTACCAATTCTCGCTCTAACTGCCTCGGCCACAAAACTGGTCCGGGATGATCTTTGTGAAAAACTGTTATTCAAGGATCCGAAGATATTTCAGCGTTCTTATGAAAGGCCCAATCTCTCATACAGCATCTTCAATGTTGAAGTGAAGGTGAATAAGCTGCTTGATATCCTTAAGAAAATCGAAGGAAGCGGCATAGTGTATTGCAGAAGCCGCCGCAGAACGCAGGAAATATCGGGTCTGCTGAATCTTCATGGGATTCAGGCAGATTTTTATCATGCAGGATTGTCGCACGAGGAGCGCAATGAAAAACAGGAACGTTGGATCAGTAACAAGGTGAGGGTGATTGTTTGTACCAATGCTTTCGGTATGGGCATCGACAAACCCGATGTGAGAGCCGTAGTGCATGTGGATTTGCCGGAATGCCTGGAAAACTATTACCAGGAAGCGGGCCGGGCCGGGAGGGATGGGCAGGAATCCTGGGCGGTTTTGCTCTATCAGGAAAAAGATCTGGAAGATCTTGGCGGGCTTAGCTCCCAAAGATATCCTGGTATGGAAACCATCAGATCAGTATATCAGAGCCTGGTCAACTATTTGCAATTGCCTTCGGGATCGGGAGAAAATCTTTCGTTTGATCTGGATCTTGATGACTTCACAAAAAAATTCGGACTCGATATAAATCTCGCCGCAAATGCAATTAAGGTGCTGGAACAGGAAGAAATACTCAGCTATGATGAACAATTATTCCAGCCCTCCACCGTAGTGTTCACGGCAGGAAGGGAAGGGCTTGAACGATTTGAACTGGAATATCCAACCCTGGAGCCTTATATCAAAGTCCTGCTCCGCTCCTATGCCGGCATCCTGGATTCGCCAGTCATTATTCGCGAAAAAAACCTGGCTTGGACCATGCGGACAGGGCCGGACGATATAAGGAAAGCGCTCCAGCAACTGCAGGTTGCTAGGATCCTCGAATACCAGCCGCAGAAAGACAAACCCCAGTTGAGATTCCGGCAAAACAGAGTCAGCGCCGAAAATCTGACCATCAATATGGTGGAATATCAGAAAAGAAAGAAGGCATTTGAGGACCGCGTGACCAGGATGATCGGATACATAAAAGAATCCACGATTTGCAGGTCGCGATACATAGCAGTTTATTTCGATGATCAGGGCGCTTCCGACTGTGGTGTTTGTGATAATTGCCTTCAAAAGAAGAAGACCCGAATGAAGAAGCCCGATTTCTTCAACATCAGTTCCAGGATTTTTGAAACGCTGGAACGGGGAGCCATACCTGTAAAAGACTTATTGCAAAACCTGGATCAACTGAATGCAGAACAGACAATGAAGATCATCGACCATCTGATCGCGGAAAGAAAATTGGAGCTGGATGATTCGGGGAAGATCAGGAAATGCGACTAAAAAAAAGGGCCAGGATAGAAATCCAGCCCGTTTTTAAAATCCAATATCCTATGAAAAACCGGATTCAAAGATAAGGCGGCGATTAATAGAACCAATACCCTTTTAGTGGTATTCTGTCCTATTTATAAACATATTATCCAATCTTTATATCATAAACCAGTTATTCACAAAGCTATTTTGAGTCGAGAATTAATTAACTGGTTCAAAACCAACCGCTTTTTTTAGAACTTCTACCGCCAAGCCCTAGTGCACCCAGCAAACTTCTTGTTATGACGCTGGCGGCTGTCCGTTCAACCTGGTGGGCCGCGGAACTGTCTAACACTTTTTCCAGCGTGGATTTTTCCTGTTTCGTTGCGGGCTTCACTTCATTTGTGCCTTTCCTGGAAGCTTCTTCCAATTTATCAGTCAGGATTTCATAGGCGCTTTTGCTGTCAATGGTGTTGGCGTATTTTTTCACCAGTTTCGATTTTGCTACCAGCGCGTCTATTTCGGCATCGGAAAGAATATCCATCCTGGACCTCGGCGGAATCAGCATGGTATGCACCAGGGGAGTGGGAATTCCCTTTTCATTCAACAGGGTCACGAAGGCTTCCCCTATTCCCAGTTGGGTTATGAGTTCATCGACGTCATAGAATTTGGTTTCGGGATAATTTTCAGCCGCCTGCTTGATTGTTTTGCGGTCGGCGGCGGTAAATGCCCTCAGGGCGTGCTGTACTTTCAAGCCATGCTGGCTCAAAACGCTGGCAGGAATATCCTGTGGATTTTGCGTACAGAAAAAAATACCTACGCCCTTTGACCTGATCAGTTTAATGACAGTCTCAATTTGCTGAAGCAGGGCGCTGGTTGCCTCCTGGAAAAGCAGGTGGGCTTCGTCAATGAACATGACCAGCTTGGGTTTGTCCGCATCGCCCTCCTCAGGTAAAGTGGCATATAATTCAGCCAAAAGACTGAGCATGAAGGTGGAAAATAATTTGGGCCGGTTCTGCATGTCGGTCACGCGCAATATGTTGATCATTCCCTTACCGTTATCCGCGACCTTCATAAGATCATTCACTTCGAAGGAAGGTTCTCCGAAAAAATTATCCGCACCCTGTTGTTGCAGTTCAACCACTTTGCGCAAAATGGTGCCGGTGCTGGTGGTCGCGACCTTACCATAGGACTTTTCAATTTCAGATTTTCCTTCGTCGCTGACATACTGAAGCACTTTGATAAAATCCTTCAGGTCGAGCAATGGTAATTTATTGTCATCGCAATACTTGAAGATCATGGATACCAGGCCCTGTTGAGTATCATTCAACTCGAGCATCTTTGAGAGCAGTATGGGACCAAATTCACTAACGGTAGCACGAAGACGAACTCCCTTTTCGTTGCTGAGGCTCATCAATTCCGCGGCATAGGCAAGAGGCTCATATTTTATGTCCATCTTGCTGCATCTTTCTGTGATCTTGTCATTGACCACTCCCGCCGCCGCGATGCCGCTTAGGTCTCCTTTGATATCCATCACCATCACGGGCACGCTGGCATTGCTGAGCCCTTCAGAAATTACCTGCAGGGTCTTGGTCTTTCCCGTTCCTGTGGCGCCGGCAATCAATCCATGCCGGTTCATCGTTTTCAACGGCAGCCTTACAATTGAGTCAGGAATCAATTCACCTCCAAACATGGCGGCCCCTATTTGAAAACTTTCACCCTTGAAATCGTATCCTGACCTGATTAGTTCTACAAATTCTTTTTTGTCGGGCATGGTATGAGATTTCAGGCAAGTTAAATAAAAAGGCTTGTTGGCCGGATTTACATCACCCAAGAAAATGTGGCCCTTCAACCACCTTATTTCTAAAATAGATTCTTTGGATTTAAAGAGGCTCCTCTCTTTCGAGCATTAGGATGGCGCTCTGCGGCACGATAAAATATTTGTCATTTTCGTACATCACTTCCGTGGCGCCACTCAACAGGAATATGGCAAGGTCGCCCTCCCTGGCCTGCAGGGGGAAATATTTCACTTGCTCGTCCTCACCCTTCCATTCTTCCCCTTCCACCGGCATGGGGATAGCATAACCGGGTCCCGTTTTTATAACATAACCCTGTTGTACTTTTTCCTTTTCCTGAACTCCTGGAGGGAGGTAGAGTCCGCTTTCAGTTTTTTCATTGGCCTGCAGCGGTTTGATTAATACCCTGTCACCAATCACCACCAGTTTCTTGAACTTATTGTCTGTCGTCAGTCGCATAGTCATTCCATTGAAATGCAAAGTTAATTGTTGAAGTGATATCAGGTTTATAGAAGCCAGTTCCAAGGCGTGGAGGCGCACCATCTTCGGTTATGCCCTACTGAGCCGGAAACCTGTGCAGCCTGCATTATTTACTGTATCTTGTGCTTTCAACCCTGCCCGATACATTCCACCCTTTTAACAAAAATTTATTGAGAATTGGTATCCCCTTGAAAACGAATTAATTTTATTTGTCAGTAAATAAAAAATTCTCTGCATGGAATCACATAAACCAAAAATTTTATTGTGCGAAGACGATCAGAATCTCGGCATGGTATTGAAGAATTACCTTGAGCTCAATGAATATGAAGTAGTCCTGGAAAGAGATGGGCGCCTGGGTTTGGCAGCCTTTCAAAGGGAAAAATTTGACCTTTGTCTCCTGGATGTCATGATGCCGCATATGGATGGCTTCAAGCTGGCAGAAGAAATCCGCGATATCAATCCGGATGTTCCCCTGTTTTTCATTTCGGCGAAGACCATGAAAGAAGATATTATTCAGGGTTATAAACTGGGTGCTGACGACTATATCACAAAGCCATTTGACAGTGAAGTATTATTGCTCAAGATTAAAGCCATTCTCAAAAGAAATGATGAATTGAGCAAGGAGAGCGTGAATGTTGAATACGATCTTGGCAAATACCATTTCAATCCGAAGCTTAGGGAACTTATCATTGAAGGAAAGACCCAGACACTCTCGCCGAAGGAAAACGAATTGCTGAAGATGTTATCCGAATATAAGAATGACCTGCTCCCAAGGGAAATAGCACTGAAGAGAATCTGGGGCAGCGACACCTATTTCAACGGCCGGAGTATGGATGTTTACATTGCTAAATTGAGAAAATACCTGAAAGAAGATCCTACGATAGAAATTGTGAATATACATGGTAATGGATTCAGGCTGGTAGTGCCTTCCTGATCATTCCACTTTATTTTGGGCCGATGCCTTCGATGGCATTGGCTTTTTTATTGAACATGTGTAATAAAAGAAAACCGGAATTTGATATCAAACCGGATGCGCGCCCATTAAAAGAGAATATTTTCGCCAGGTTTGCCTGGGAAGGATTTTCCCAAATGTTCATAGGCCTTATGAGTAACTTCCCTTCCCCGGGGCGTTCTCTTAATGAATCCTTCCTGTATCAGAAATGGTTCATATACTTCTTCCAGTGTGCCGGGTTCTTCAGAAACGGCGGTGGCGATGGTAGAGATACCTACTGGCCCACCCCTGAACTTTTCAATAATGGTCAGTAGGATTCGGTTATCCATTTCATCGAGTCCATGTTCATCTACATTCAGTGCTTTCAAAGCATGCTGGGTTATACCGATGTCTATCCGGTTGTCATTTAGTACCTGTGCAAAATCACGCACCCGCCTCAGCAATGCATTTGCCACACGCGGTGTTCCCCGGCTCCTTCTTGCGATTTCCTGCATGGCTTCGGGTGAGATTTCGGCTCCAAGGATGCCTGAAGACCTTGAGACAATTTTTTTTAGGGTATCAACGTCGTAATATTCAAGTCTTGATTTGATGGCAAACCTGGACAAGAGCGGGGCCGTGAGAAGTCCGCTCCTTGTGGTGGCTCCAACCAGCGTAAATGGATTGAGGTTTATCTGGATGCTGCGTGCATTCGGTCCCGTGTCGATCATGATGTCGATCCGATAGTCCTCCATTGCAGCATATAAATATTCCTCTACTACCGAACTGAGTCTATGGATTTCATCGATGAACAATACGTCATGAGGTTGGAGGTTAGTCAATAAGCCTGCAAGATCCGCGGGCTTTTCTATTACGGGCCCTGATGTTTCCCTAATATTCACTCCCAGTTCGTTGGCAACAATGCGCGAGAGTGTGGTCTTTCCCAGGCCCGGAGGGCCATGAAACAGAATATGGTCCAGGGCTTCTCCCCGCTGCCTGGCCGCCCTGATGAAAATTTTTAGATTCTCAATCACTTTTGACTGTCCTGCAAATTCGGCAATATCCCTCGGGCGAATATTATTTTCGAATTCCCTTTCCGCCGCGCTCAGCGATTCTTTGTCAGTATTTAAGTTTGGGTTAAGCATGGTTTTATATCAACTTTGTAAAACTACGGAAAACTAGTCGAAGCATTGATCCCTGCCGAGTCTGATTGAATCCGAACATCATTAATTGCAGCAGTTATCGAAAGATAGTGCTTGCATTGATTTAGATTGCATATAGCACCATGAGAGTCCATTTTATACAACATGTCTTATTTGAAAGCCCCGGCAGCCTCCTGGATTTGGCCGGTGATCAAGAGCATGAAGTTACATTCACCCGCATTTTTGAAATCCCTGTATTTCCATCTGTTGACGATATAGATTTGCTGGTGATTATGGGTGGCCCCATGTCGGTTTATGAGGAAGAAAAATATAGTTGGCTGAAAGATGAGAAATCTTTTATCAGGTCAGTGATCGAATCGGGGAAGAAAGTCCTGGGCATATGCCTGGGTTCTCAGTTGGTGGCCGAGGCCCTGGGCGCTAAAGTATATCCAAACAAGGAAAAGGAAATAGGCTGGTGGCGGGTGAAGAAGATGGCAGTGGATACCATTTCCAAACAAAGAACTGGTATTGAGTTCCGCGTTACCAATGGCATGCCGGAGGAATTCACCAGTTTCCATTGGCATAGTGACACATTTGATATACCCGGGGGAGCCACACATTTGTTTTCCAGCCGCGGTTGCGCCAACCAGGGATTTTTGTATGGTTCAAAAATAGCCGCCTTACAATTTCACACAGAAATTACTGAAGAACTGCTGGTTGGCATGATAGAGAAAGGAAGGAGCGAACTGGTGGCAAAATCATTTGTTCAGTCTGAACAAGTCATCAGAACCAAAGCTTCAGTTTATCTGCCGGTACAGAGGCAGTACATGAAGACCTTTATTAAGAATTTCCAGGATTTATGAATGAGATAGTGTTTTACTGGCTGTGGCTGGCTCAAAATCCTTAGATAGTTCTGGCAAATTCTTCAGAAGGCGGAAAAGATAAATAGGTGAGAGATGAACTGCAATTAGATTTCAATTGTTAATTTACCTAAAACTACATTTTATGAAAGTGGGAATCATTGGCTCAGGCCCTGTGGGACGGGTTTTGGGAAGCGCATTTTTGGCAGAAGGATACGAGGTGCAACTAGGTACGCGCAATACTTCCAAAGAAGAAGTAGTGAAATGGAAAAAGGAAAATCTCAAGGGGCTTACAGGCAATTTTGCGGAAACCGCTCAATTTGGAGAAATATTGGTTCTGGCAACAAATGGAATAGGCACCGTGGATGCTATCCGATTGGCAGGCATTGAAAATTTCGCGGGTAAGGTAGTCATTGATACTACCAACCCAATTGCCGCTGCTCCTCCCGAAAATGGTGTATTAAAGTTCTTCACGAATCTGGATGAGTCCCTGATGGAACGGATCCAGAAGCTTATGCCAACAGCACAAATGGTAAAAGCCTTCAATAGCGTGGGAAATGCTCAAATGTATAAGCCCCGGTTCAAAACGGGCAAACCAACCATGTTCATCTGCGGGAACAATGATGCAGCCAGGAAAAAAGTGACGGAGATCCTTACTGCATTTGGTTGGGATACTGAAGATATGGGCAAGGCAGAGGCTGCACGCGCCATCGAACCGCTTTGTATGTTATGGTGCATCCCGGGATTTTTGAGAAATGAATGGACGCATGCTTTTAAATTGCTGAAATCATAAATGAATTTCTGCGGCGAGATTTCTATTTCAACTACAACTGAATCTGAAATGGTTGGCCATGAAACAAGAGATTTTTATCAATTCCCTGTCAGGCAATACTCCTCCTGAAAGCAGTTCCGCTTATCTCAGGTCTCTGTGGTTTGATGCACATGGCGACTGGAATAAAGCCCATGAAATCATTCAGGACATAGATGACAAGGAAGCGTCCTGGGTGCATGCCTACCTTCATCGTAAAGAAGGCGACTTGGAGAATGCTGCCTATTGGTATGCGCTTGCCGGTAAGAAGATGCCGGATGTTTCACTGGACCTGGAGTGGCGCGACCTCGTGAACGCTTTCACATAAAAATCCTGATTCCGGAAAAAACTAACATGATCCCGGCGCATTTAGAGTCATCTCCCAATTACCCTCATTATTTTTCTCTTACACTCACGGCGATCCTCCTGTCTTTTATTCGCTCTTCGTCCGGAGCTGTGGCATCGGCCTTTGCGAACAAGGAACCATAGCCTTCGGCGCCCACCAACTGATTCGAATTGGCTCCTGCGGCTTTGATGGCGGCAAGAGTTGCATCTGCCCGTTCCTGTGACAATTTTTGATTTCTGTCCGAGTCGCCTGATTTATCGGTATAGCCGCCGATCTTTATTTTCACCTTGGGAAAGGCCTTCAATATAGCTGCTATATTCCTGACCTGTTTCTGACTTCCTGTTGTAATCGTTGCACTGCCTGTTTCAAAATTCAGATCATCAAAATCAAACCAAACATCTTTACCGGCTTTAGCGTTGGGATCATTCAGGAAATTGACCAACTGGTCTTCAACTCCGCCCTTATATGCATTCAGTTCGGTACCGTCGGGCAATTTCACCTTTGTTGATTCCCTCGTCCCGGCAGCAGCATTGGCGGAAGGAGCCACATTGGTTGACGTGTCTGACATTGGCACTGTTTCAACCTTATTCCCTCCGCATCCCCTGATCAGGTATAGAATGAATGCAATTGCCAGGATGATGAGCAGGACAGGCAACAACCATTTCATTTTCGGTCCCAGTTTTGCAGCCTGTTCACCTGCAGAGCCAATCATTTTTCCTCCGGCATCCGCCACCATGGAGCTCAACTTCGAGCCTATTTCTCCGAGGCTCCCCAGTCCCAGCGCTCCTGCAATATTGAACCCTGATGGAATGGCCTTCAGGATAGAATCTTTTTGGGTAGCCAGGAAAGAACCAACGCCTGCAACTCCCAGTCCGTTGTCGCTTGCATATTTTCCGACAGCCCCCATTGCCGCGGGGGCCGCAAGGTTCACCAATGACGCTGCAGAAGTATTCTTAATTCCTCCATAATTCGCGATCAGGTTCGTAACACCGTTGAGTTTGTCGCCCAATAAACCTCTGGCCAAATTAATCGATGGACTGCTGCCACCGCTCCCCTGGCTGCCCAGAAGGCCTCCCAGGTTTGAGAGTACCCCCGACCCGAGTGCCTGTTTCGCCATATTCAGAATTTCAGACGCTCCATCGCTGCTCCCGGCCTTTTGTAATAATCCGGTTAACACTGCAGGAATGGTTGCCCCAAGGGATTTTTGAATTCCTCCTTCAGATTCGCCGAACTGAGAGGCGGCTTTGCGGACCAGCTCATTGTTGAAAAGGCCCTGCACAGTTTCAATGAGGTTGAATGCCATAAGAGATGGTTTTAATGATGATGAATGATTATTTCGCGGATAGGGCTAGTAGGAGAATAGTAAAAGCTATAAAAAAAACCGCCAAATAGCAAGAATTGTTTAGGTGAACCAGGGTTTATTCTTGTCATTTCAAACATACTGCATCATCTGCAGTATGAGATCCGGATCAGGTGAATTGGCCAGCCATTTTTCCTTTTCGGAAAATCTTGCCACACCAGGATAGTCTCCGCGATGCATTCCAATTTCCAGGATTACCTGGAAATGTAAGTGTGGAGGCCAATGACCATTCTCCTCCGCGAGCCCAAAATGAGCTATTTCCTGCCCAATGGAAACATAGTTGCCGGGAACAAGCCGACTGATATCCTGCAAACTCAAATGACCATACAGAGTATAGAATGGGAATCCATCCAGTTGGTGCAATATTATCATCGTGGCTCCGTAATCCCCAAGCCGGTCGTTGAATGCCATGCTATGCACCATGCCTCCCATGAATGCGAATACTGGCGTTCCGGCCTCACCCCAGATATCAATTCCCAAATGAATCCGCCGAGGTTCCTCACCTGGCCCTTCATCAAACAGCTCACTGCGGCTATATAGTATCCTGTTTTCAGCGTAACCTCCAATTCCAAATTTCGCGTTTGCCTCACTCAGTTTATTTTCGAGCCATCGCGCAAATTTTTCGGTATCGGAAAAGATGGCGGCTGACAATTCCCTGTTATTTTCTGAAAAATCTAGCCGGATCAGCTTTTCATTCAAAGGATCAAATTTCAAAACGGGATGAAAAAAATACTGGTGCCTGCGGGCAATATTTTCAAATAATGTGGACATCTTTCAAAATTAGTGATTCATCCAGTGATCCGCTGATTCCAATGCCATGTCGCAGGATCTCGCCCTTATTGAGTGAAGAAGCTAATTCACAAGTGATATCATCGAAATATTTTTAAGTATTGCAAAAAGGGACAGCAGATTTTCCTGATCCATGCAGCGCAGCATTCTATGCAATCAGCGAAAATTAGCAGGGTTCGTGTCGCATTATTCCACCAACTTAGGATGATTTCCGAAAAGTGGCCATCAGGAAAAATCTTAGATTATGCCATACCGTAAATTTCCACAGTAAGCCCCTAACTATCAACGAATGCTGAATTTATGAATGAAATGGGTCGGCTTTAACATTTTGCAGGAAATATATAATATTCCCGAACGTTATTTTCCAATTCCATCTATCATTTAAAAACAGAATCGCTTGAAAATACTAGGGGTCATTCATGTGATTTTTCTCATGGCATGTTTCTGGAACGCTGGCGCAATTGCCCAGCAGATAACAGGCGTGTGGGAAGGAAAAATCAACAGGAAAAAAGTCGAGCTCAAAATCATCCAAAAAGGTGATAGTCTCACAGGTACTTCTTATTATTTTGAGTCTGGAAGAAATTACCGGCGTTATTCCATCAAGGGTTATTTCAACAGCAAGGAAAATGCGGTGGTTTGGTGGGATGATCACTTGATCGAAGAAAAAAGCTCAGGGGGCCTTTTCGGATCCATCAAACAGGGCGCATTATTGTCCAACGCCGATTTCAGTTGTCCGGGTGGCGATAAACTTTGGCTGAATGGAACCTGCGCGCCCAAAGATGACCAAAGTAGGGCAGGTGGAACGGTGGATCTCCAAAAATCGGGTGGCCCTTATTTCAGCGATGAATGGGACTTTATCATAGAAAATTATACGGCAGGGGCAAATGATCCCTACCTGATAGACAGTGTGAATGCAATTGCGGGAGCGGAACCGGTGGGGAATCCTGCACGCCTACCCGAAAATCCCACACCTGAACAGCCTTTGCAGTCAGTTATTGCACCCGTTGAAAAACCCTTGGTAAGAAATATTCCCGCCACTAAAATAAAAGCCCCGCCAACCCCGGGACCTATGACCATTGAAGAAAAAATGGTGAGCCGTAAAAAAATCATTTCGACTGAAATCCCATTGGCTGGCGATTCGATCGAGCTGCGATTTTATGACAATGCCGAAATTGACGGGGATTCCATTTCTCTATTTCTGAACCAGCATTTGATATTTGAGCATATACGCCTTAGCGATACTGCTTATACGGTGAAACTGGCGGTACATGATCTGAAGGATGATAATGAACTCATCATGGTTGCAGAAAACCTGGGTTCCATACCGCCCAATACATCTTTTATGGTGGCAATCGTGGATAATAAACGATATGAGGCGAGACTTGAAAGTACGGAGCAGACGAGCGCCGTCATCCGGTTTCTGCCACCAGGTTCCAAACCTACACCACCACGTTAATCATTTTATTTTTCACAAAGATCAGCCTCTTGGGAGATTTTCCTTCCAGCCATTTTTGCACTATTTCATTTTGAAGAATGATCTGTTCCACATCATTCTGAGTTGCATCAAGGCTGATGTCAATCTGGGTTCGTAATTTTCCATTTATGGAAACGGGATATACCTTGGATGATTCCTGAAGATATTTCTGTTCCAACTTGGGAAACGCCGCGTCCAGAATGGTTGTCGTATTTCCCAACGCATGCCATAATTCCTCGCATACATGCGGCGCGTAAGGTGTGAGTATGATCAATAATGCTTCCAGGATTTCACGCTTATGGCATTTAATCTCGGTTAGTTCGTTCACACAAACCATGAAGGCGCTCACGCCTGTATTGAATGAAAATCTTTCAGTATCCTCCTCAACTTTGCGAATGGCCCTATGCAATATTTTCAGCTCCTGTTCATTGGGTTTTTCTTCATTCCAACATTTTCCTTTGACCTCATCGTAAAAAAGGCGCCATAATTTTTTGATGAAGCGGTGCACTCCTTCGATCCCTTTGGTTTCCCAGGGCTTACTCTGCTCTACAGGCCCGAGAAACATTTCATACATACGAAAAGTATCGGCGCCGAATTTGAATACGATATCATCGGGGTTAACCACGTTATAATATCGCTTGCTCATCTTTTCAACCTCCACACCGCAGATATAGGCCGCTTTTGGTTGAGACGATCCCGGTGAAGAAACTGAACCGTCTGCAAGAATGAAATAAGCATTGGAATATTCGGGTCTCCAATTCCTGAAAGCATTGAGGTCCAGTTCCACTCCGTTGACAATGTTTACGTCCACGTGTAGCCTGGAAAAACCAAAGGAAGAAAAAAGTTCCTTAATATCAAGTCCTTCAAACTGAACCATTGATGACACAACTATTTGCGCCAGCTTGTCTTCATCATTCTTAAATTTTTCAAACAAGTTTGTTGAAACCAGGATGGGGAAATCAATGACAATGGGAATATGCTCCTGCAGGTGAAAATCGAATCTGTAAACATACCTGCTGCTCCCCTGTATCATTCCCTGGTTCACCAGTTTCCGATAGGGTTCATCATGGCCTATATAACCCAGGTCATAGAGCACTTTTGTCCACATGCGGCTGTACAACAAATGCCCTACTGCATGTTCGGTCCCGCCAATATAAAGATCCACCTGCCCCCAATAGTCAGAGGCTTTTCTGTCGCAAAAGCTTTTGTCATTATGCGGATCCATATACCTGAGAAAATACCAACTGGATCCGGCATAACCGGGCATCGTGTTTACTTCCCTGGTCCCTCCTTCATAATGTTTCCAATCCTCGAGGTTAGCCAGTGGGCCTTCCGCATCGGGACCCGGTTTCAAATCCTCCATAGGGGGTAATATTACCGGCAACTGATCTTCCGGAAGCGGAAAAGCAATGCCGTCCTTCCATACAATAGGGAATGGTTCTCCCCAATAACGTTGACGGCTAAATGCGGCATCGCGCATTTTATAATTCACTTTTTTCTTTCCGATGCCCAGGTCTACCAGTTTTTTAATCACCACTTCAATCGCGTCACGCATGAGCATACCATTTAGGAAGCCGCTGTTGAGGAGCAGGGCATCCTTGGTAGGATTGGCTTCTTCCCCATTATAATAGTCACCGATAATATTGGTGATGGGAATATTGAAATGCTTTGCAAATTTATGGTCCCTTTCATCGCCACAGGGTACGGCCATGATTGCGCCTGTGCCATATCCGGCCAACACATATTCACTTATCCAGACCGGAATGGCTCTCCCATTAAATGGATTCTCGGCATAAGCTCCGGTAAAGCAGCCCGTGATCTTTTTCTCGGCTATCCTTTCCCTTTCGCTCCGGCTCTTCACATAATCAATGTACTCGTCCACGGCTGATTTTTGTTCCGGTGTAACAATCTTTTCCACCAGTTCGTGTTCCGGCGCTATCACCATGAAATCCACGCCGAATATTGTATCGGGGCGGGTGGTATAGACTCGGAGGATCGTTTTATCGGATTCATCGTCCGGAATGATCATGTGAAAATCGATCTCTGCGCCATAGCTCTTTCCTATCCAGTTTGTCTGCATCTCTTTCATGGCATCACTGTATTCCACAGTTTTCAAACCTTCCAGTAAACGATCTGCATAGTCGGTAATGCGCAGGTACCATTGTCTCAGCTTCTTCTTGATAACGGGATAGCCTCCACGCTCACTAAGCCCGTTGATAACTTCGTCATTGGCCAGCACTGTGCCCAGCGCCTCGCACCAATTTACTTCGCCATAGCCGCAATAGGCCAGGCGATAATCCATCAGGATTTCCTGGCGCCTGGGCTCATCAAAGGAATTCCAGTCTTCCGCAGAGAAGTCGCCCACAGCGTTATCCCGGGATCCCATGCCAGGATATTCGGTATTGAGATTGCCCTGCTTTTCAAATAGTTTCACCAGAAGGGATATTCGTTCGGCCCTCTGACTCTTCTTGTTATACCAACTGTCAAACAGTTGCAGGAAAATCCATTGTGTCCACTTGTAGTATTTGGGATCGCTGGTTCGGATTTCGCGGCTCCAGTCGAAACAAAATCCGATATTATCCAACTGCCTGCGGAAATTATTAATATTCTGTTCCGTGCTCACGGCTGGGTGTATGCCATGCTCAATCGCGTATTGTTCAGCCGGCAGGCCGAAGGCATCATAGCCCATCGGATGCAATACATTGAAGCCTTTCAGTCTCTTAAATCTTGTATAAATATCGCTGGCAATATAGCCCAACGGATGGCCGACATGGAGGCCTGCCCCGCTGGGATAGGGGAACATATCGAGTACATAATATTTGGGCTTGGGTGAATCATTATTCACCTTATAGACATTGTTCTTTTTCCAGATTTTCTGCCATCTTTTTTCTATTTCCCTGAAATTGTATTCCATTGATCTGATTATAATTTACTTTAAGCCCTTCCCAGTTTCCTGAACTTCCAACCTTCACCGGATTGCCGGGTATCAAAGATGCCGGGGCATGGTACCGGCAATCGCGCACCAGCTTCGTGCCCGACTCCTGCTGAAGGCTCCTGCAAATCGATTCGGCGTTGAGAAAAAGTTAAATCCCTCCACTTCCTGAAAATAATCTGGTTGAGCATCCGTTAAGAGGGGGACAAAAATACGGATTGGAAAGCTAAAACCGCTATTTTTGCTCCTATACCAATCTGTGCCCGGCGTTGATTCCATTACACAAACCAATTAATCCTAGCGCATGGCAGAAATCAGCAAGACCTCTATGAAAAGAAGTAAACCATCCTATTTTTTCAGCGTCCTGGGCGTTGCTTCCCTCCTGATCCTGGTTGGTATACTGGGTTGGTTTCTGATCAATGGTAGCAAACTGGAACATTATTTCCGTGGCAGCGTACAGGTTCAGGTGTACCTGAGAGAAAATGCCCCCCAAAAGGATATTGATACCCTGCAATCTTACATAGAATCAAAACCCTATGCCGCTAAGGCGGAATATGTGACCAAGGATATGGCGCGGGAAAGATTCCTGAAAGACAATAATGAGGATTGGACCAAGGTCTTAGATTATAATCCATTGCCGGCCAGCATTGATTTTTATCTCAAACCCAATTATGTAAACAAGGACACCCTGAACCTGATCGTCGCCGATCTCAGCCAGAACATCATAGTGGGAGAAGTGAAATATCCCGATGCGGTGGTAACTAATTTAAACAATGTAGTGAGGAAAGTCGGCTGGGTGTTGGTGGTAGCCGTAACGCTTCTGGCCATCCTCGTGATACTCCTGATTGATAATACTATCAAGCTGGCCATGTTTAGCAACCGTTTTCTAATAAAGACCATGCAAATGGTGGGTGCTACCAGGTGGTTTATCTCCAAGCCTTTTGACGCAAAAGCAGTGGTGAATGGATTTGTCAGCGCCTTAATTGCCATAGGGGTATTATTACTTTTTATTTTCGCCGTAGAGCAATGGCTGCCTGAAATCAAGGCCCTCAGGGATTATACCTTGCTCGGCCTGTTATTCATGGCAATCATCATCACGGGGATCAGCATCACATTTATCAGCACCCATCGCAGTGTGATCAAGTACCTGAAAATGAAACTGGACGATCTGTACTAGGGAAACCTGCCAGGGATAATGGTGATGAAATGATTTTTGTTAATAGTTTTATATTGCAGTCTCAATTTGATTATATGACAGATAAGAAACAGGATAACGTCATTTTCGACAAGAAGAATTATACCTGGATGATCATTGGCGGTGCCGTGATCATTCTCGGGCTTCTGTTAATGGCAGGTGGCAAAACACAGGATCCTAAGATGTTTGATTATAAAGAAGTGTATAGCGCAAGAAGAATTACCGTTGCCCCAATCCTGATTATCCTCGGGCTTCTTATAGAAGTGTATGCCATCATGCGCAAACCCAGGCCATAGTGCGGGACTTTGATTCCATCTATGATATATCGTTATACCCGGTTTCCTATTTATTAAATGGGATTAGTTTCATTGATAAAAAGCAAAGCTCAGTCTTCAATAAAAGAACGGCGACTCACCGCAACCTATTGACTTATCCCCTATTTTTACCACCTGGTCTTTTTATTGACCTGAATCTCATTTATCAAATAACCACTGCAGCCCAATGGACAGCATGCAAGCCATCATCATTGCCATTGTTGAAGGAATAACCGAATACCTTCCTATTTCGTCAACCGGACACATGATCATTGCCGAAAGATTATTAGGCATTCCTTCCACTGATTTCAGCAAGACCTATACGGTGGCCATACAATTGGGCGCCATCCTTTCAGTGGTGGTATTGTATTGGAAAAAATTCATTGATTTCAGGAGATGGCAATTCTATTTGAAATTGCTCATTGCCGTGATACCCGCAATTGTACTGGGTTTTATATTCAACAAAAAAATTGACGCTTTGCTGGATAGCCCGCTTACGGTCGCCATCACCATGCTGGCGGGTGGCGTGATTTTGCTCTTTATTGATTCAATCTTCGGGAAACCCATCATCCATGAAGAAGAAAAGATTTCGTATGGCAAGGCATTTATAATTGGAATCTGGCAATGTATTGCCATGATACCGGGGGTGAGCCGGAGCGCGGCTTCCATTGTGGGTGGCATGCAGCAAAAGCTAAGCAGAAGCCTTGCCGCAGAATTCTCATTTTTCCTGGCCGTGCCTACCATGATCGCAGCGACGGGTTATAAATTGTTGAAAGGCTATGAAAATATTCATGCGGAACAGATCAAATTGCTGGTGATCGGGAATATAGTTGCATTTGTGGTTGCGATACTGGCGATCAAATTTTTTATTGGCGTTCTCCAGAAACATGGTTTCAGATTGTTTGGAATATACCGGATCGTGGCCGGCATCATCTTGCTCATTCTCATTATGACGGGCTATATCAAATAAGATAGCTCACATGATTTCAATAGAAAACACCAGAGGCAGTTCACATTTTACTAAACTACTACCATACCCTAAGAATGAACATTGGGTTTGTTGTGGCAGTGGTTTGTTGACTGAATGTTAGAATAGTTTAATTTACGCAAATGCTTGACTTTAGAAAATTGGCTGCATGAAACCTGATTCAAAAAAAATAGTGAACGGATGGGTGATGTATGATTGGGCCAATTCGGTATATAACCTGGTGATCACTACAACCATTTTCCCCGCTTATTACGTGGCTATTACCGGTGACAAGGATAAGAATACGGTGGACTACGTATATTTTCTCGGAAGGCGTTTTGTCAATTCCTCCCTCTACGATTATACCTTTGCCGTTGGGATACTCATTGTTGCCTTTTTATCTCCCATCCTTTCATCCATTGCCGATTACAAAGGGAATAAGAGGACATTCATGAGCTTTTTTTGTATCCTGGGCAGTGTATCCTGTAGTTGTCTTTATTTTTTTTCCGGCATGCAGACTCTTTGGGTCGCCATTCTATTTTCCATACTGGCCTGTGTGGGATTTTGGGCCAGCCTTGTTTTCTACAATTCCTATTTGCCGGAAATTGCTCCGCTCGAACAAAGGGATGCACTAAGCGCAAGAGGATTCACCATGGGATATATCGGCAGCGTTTTGATGCAACTGATCTGTTTTGTGTTTGTGTTTAATCCGGATTGGTTCGGTATGCAGCAAGATGACACATTACCGCCCCGGGTTTCATTTTTGTTGGTGGGCGTCTGGTGGCTGGGTTTCGCGCAATTCACTCTTCGACGCTTACCCCGGGGTACGCCGGCAGACTTCCGACCCCAGTTCAACATTCTCACTAATGGATTCATTGAGCTGAGAAAAGTGTGGAATGAAATCTCCCATCAGCCATTGCTGAAGCGCTATCTCACAGCTTATTTCTTCTACAATATGGGTGTGCAGACAGTCATGCTGGTTGCCACTGTTTTTGGAACAAAGGAATTGAGCCTCCCGATGGAAAAACTGATCATCACCCTGTTGATCATACAACTGGTCGCGATCCCTGGCGCCTGGGGCATGGCCAAACTTTCGGGGATCTTCGGAAATCTACGAACCCTGATGGGCGTGGTGGTTATTTGGATTTTCATTTGTGTGGCGACTTATTTCATAGCGCTCCTGCACGACCGGAATGTGAATGTAGAAATGCATTTCTATACACTCGCATCCGTGGCGGGACTGGTGATGGGTGGCATACAATCCCTGAGCCGGTCCACCTATTCAAAACTGATGCCCGTAACTCATGATACCACTTCTTATTTCAGCTTTTATGACGTAACGGAAAAAATTGCGATCGTTATAGGTATGATCAGTTTCGGATTGATAGAAGAGATCACGGAATCGATGAAGATTTCGGTTCTGGCGCTGATGAGTTTTTTCGTGATCGGCTTTTTTCTTTTGTGGCATGCCCTCACCTGGCAAAAGAAACACCTGGTTGCAATATCTTAGCAGGATGAAATTGTACAGCATTAACACGGGATATTTCAAGTTGGATGGTGGGGCCATGTTCGGCGTAGTTCCCAAATCAATCTGGAACAAGCTGAATCCAGCCGATGATAATAATCTCTGTCCCTGGGCCCTGCGATGCCTCCTGATCGAAGATGATAATCGGTTGATTTTGGTGGATACCGGTCTGGGAAATAAACAGGACGCGAAATTCTTCGGGCACTATTTTTTGCATGGAGATGATTCGCTGGACAAATCCCTTGCAAAGCACGGCTTTCACCGTGATGACATCACGGATGTTTTTCTTACGCATCTTCATTTCGACCATTGCGGGGGGGCCATCAATATTGAAAACAATAAAATGATCCCCGCTTTTCCGAACGCGATTTATTGGAGCAATGAGCGGCATTGGCAATGGGCCATCAAACCCAATGACAGAGAAAAAGCATCCTTTCTCAAAGAAAATATTCAACCCATACAGGATTCGGGGAAGTTGAAATTCCTGGAAGTAATGGATGGCATCAAATTCACTCCCAATATTACAGTGCGGTTTGCCTTCGGGCATACGGATGCCATGATGTTGCCGGAGATCCACAATTACAAAGGAAAAACCGTGGTGTACATGGCGGATCTGCTTCCTTCAATCGGCCACATTCCCATCCCCTACGTCATGGCTTACGACATGTTTCCCCTGACCACCATCCAGGAGAAGAAGGCATTCCTGCAGGAAGCGCAACAGCAACACTATATTCTATTCTTCGAACACGATCCCAACTATGAATGCTGTAACCTCCAACTTTCCGAAAAAGGGATCAGGAGTAAGGACTTGTTAAGGCTTGATGAAATTTGAACGCGGCCCTTTGTGGCGATGGAAAATGGAATCAGATGGAGGATTGCCTGCCTGTTATCGAAAGCTGATCATAGCCGACAGGGGGTAGCGAAGGTTGCGGTAGCCCATCATGTCAACTTTCAGACTTCCCACGCTGATGGGGCTTTCGATGCGCAGGGGCAGGTGATTGCCATCATCGCTTACCCACACCGTCATTTTTTCGCCACCTTCAAAAATGGTTCCCTTGATCAGGAGGGGTTTGAATTTGATGGACTTGAATTTGCCATAGCGTGTTTTCACAGTCTCTTTTCCCAAGTAGCGGATATAGAGATTATGCACCTCGTCATCCATGAACATAGTGAAGTTGATCTTGTCGCCGGGGCTATAATCATCGAAATTTATATTCCGTGCATAATAGATCGCGCTCAGCACATCCTGTATGCAATCCGGCGCTTTGTAGACTCCCTTGGTGGTAATCACGCTGTTGGCATCACGATTGAAAGTCACATTTTCATATTTCTTATAGCCGCCTTCGTCAACATTCCTGATAAACTTATAGGGTTTGAGCGTCGCGGTATCAACATAGGTTTCATACCGGTCGCGGACTTTAAAAATCCAGTCGTAGGATGAATTGGATCTGCCTTCTCCTACGATGTGGTAGGTGGTTTTACCGTTGAAATTTTCTATGTCAGTCGAAAAAGTGGCCGTGCCGGCATCCACATAAATGCCAATCACGTTGTAAAAGACTTTTAACGTGATCCTTTCACCATTCAAAAACGTGGTGTTGCGGATGTTGCAAAAATCATCTCCCGCGCTCAGGTGTATCCAGCTTAACATTAACAAAAGGGTACCGAAAAATCTGCTCCTCATTGTTTTTCATTAAAGATTTTAACGCCAATAATCAACAAGCTACCAGCCAGGGCCGGTACTAACAGGTTGACAAGCCAGATACCCGTTGCCGTTGCATATATTCCGACAGTATTGGCACTATAGAGTTTAAATAACAAGATACTGGCTTTTCCGCGGATTCCTAACTCCAGCAGTGTAATTGTTGGTATAACTGCGAGCACGAGATACAGGATCGCGATCAGCCAAAAGGCAGGCCACAAGCCTATTTCTACATGCATCACCTGCAATAACAAAATATATTGCAGCACAAAAACCAGATACCGCAGGAATGAAAGTCCCAGTACTCTTAACAAAATTGTAACATTGAGATTCTCCAGTACAGCCAATTGTTTCACGAGGTAAGACAGTCCCGGTATTCTTAAGAAAGTTCTAACTATCCAGCCTAATCGAAAATACAATAGCAGGCAGGCTGTGGCCGTAATAAAAACGCCCCAGACTAAGACCCTTGTCAGGAGATACATGGATTCAGCCGATGCTGTGTGCAGAAATGCCTGTCTGGAAAAAATCAACCCCAGTCCACCCATCAAAAGGGTAATGATGAGTTGGCTGAAACTTCCGGCGATTGACAATGAAATGGCGGGAATCCGTTTCCCTTCTGAAACGTATAAGACCCTGCCTCCGTATTCACCAATCCTGTTGGGCGTGTTCAGGGCCAGGGCAACGCCGGTCAGGACTGCTTTGAAGGCTCTCAGGAAAGATGTTTTTTCCAGTGATGCCAGGAGCCATTTCCATTTCAGCGCTTCAATGCCCCAGTTCAGCAACATTAATATCAGCACCATCCAAAATTGCGGCGCCCGTTCACCGTAGGCCGCTTCCTTAATACTCCGAATTGCGTCTTCTAAATTGGCTTGTTGCCTCACTTGGACAAGGATGGACCAGCTAAGCCAAATGAACAAAACGGGTCCGATCACCCAATTGAGGAATATTTTGATATTTTTGTTCAGGCTGGAGATTATTTTCTCAAAAATAGGCTTCGATTTGCAAAAGAATCAACAAATCATTTTAGGTATAGATCCTGGCACACTCATGATGGGCTATGGACTAATAGCCATTAATGGAAACCAGGTGGAAATGTTGGAAATGAATATTCTGAAACTATCAGCCAAGAAAGACCACTATGAAAGGCTGAACCTGATTCACGAAAAAGTGACTGCTCTCATTAAGAAATTTCACCCTCATCAATGTGCGATCGAAGCTCCTTTCTTTGGCAAGAATGTGCAAAGTATGCTGAAGTTGGGAAGGGCGCAGGGTGTGGCGATCGCGGCGGCTATGCAGGCAGGCATTCCCGTTACTGAATATGCTCCCAGAAAAATAAAGCAATCTATCACGGGCAATGGAAATGCAGCTAAGGACCAGGTATGGAGCATGCTGCAAAGAATCATAATCATCAAAGAAAAGCCCCGGTATTTCGACGCGTCAGATGCGCTTGCCGTAGCCATCTGCCACCATTTCCAATCTTCCTCACCTGTGGCCATGGCTTCTGCAAAAACCATCACGGTCGTTACGTCCAGGAAAAAATTGAAAGCCTGGGAAGAATTTCTGGATAACAATCCTGATAGGATCCGCCAGAGGTAAATCCTTCAATTAGAGTGAAGAGCTTTGAAGATTGCTGAGGATAAGAGTCTGAGAAGCCTTCAATTCATCCTGCGACAATTTGAGCTTGCCTCTTGTGAAATTCAGATCATTGACTGAATTAATTGGGATGAGATGTACATGCGCATGAGGTACTTCCAATCCCACTACGCTGATGCCGCAGCGGTTACAGTCGAATGAACGCTCGATGGCTTTGGCAATGGGTTGGGCAAATAATAATATTTCCCTCAGGTATTCATGGGGCAGGTCAAAGAGATTGTCCACTTCCAATTTGGGAATGACCAGGGTATGGCCTTTTACGAGCGGGAAAATATCGAGGAATGCGAAAAACCTTTCATTCTCTGCAATTTTATAACTGGGAATCTCACCGGTAATAATTTTTGAAAAAATGGTCATGGTAAAAATTATTTGAATTTTGAACCAATGCGTGCATTGGGTTTCAAGACATCATAGCTCCCGATGCAGATTGTCATACCGCGATATTCTCGATCCTGAATTTTATGATTCCCGCGGGAGCCTGCACTTCTGCTACCTCACCAACAGACCTGCCCAGCAAGCCCTTGCCGATAGGCGAAGTAATAGAAATCTTGCCCACTTTCAGGTCGGCTTCTTTTTCAGAAACAATCTGATAGGTGACCTGCTTTTTAGTATTCAGATTGGTGAGCGTCACTTTGGTGAGTATGCTCACCTTGCTGGTGTCGATATTGTCGGTTTCAAGAATCCTTGCGTTGGCGATGTCTCCTTCCAATTTAGCGATACGCGCTTCCAGGATACCCTGCGATTCTTTCGCGGCGTCGTATTCGGCATTTTCTTTGAGGTCGCCTTTTTCGCGTGCTTCAGCAATTGCGCGTGAAGCAGCCGGCCTGTCAACAGTCCTCATTTTTTGAAGCTCCGCTTTCATCTGCTCAAGCGTTTCCTTTGACACATACATTACCATAGCGATGGTTGACCCCATTTTGGTTTATAAAGAAAAAAATAACAACGCCTCAGTACTTAGCTGAAGCGTTGCAATTCAATGTGTGGGAGCAAAAATAGAAAAAAATTATTCCAAAACAAATTTTAAAGGCCCCTTACTCAGGGTTTCCCTTTATTGAATGCCAGCGGTTTAAGTAAATAAATCAGCCGCTGGCCCTGTGTGCTCATATTAAAGGCCCAATTTGTCAAGGATAACTTTGGCCATCTTGAAAAATGCTTCATGGCTATAGCCGGCAATATGGGGTGTGATAATTGCATTGGCCTGTCTGGTGAGCCATTGCAACTGATCCTTTTCTTCCTCGCTGTAGGTTTCGAGTTTTTCATTTTCCAGGACGTCTAATCCTACCCCGGCAATTTTATTGTTCTTCAGGGCCGTGATCAAAGCTGTCGTATCGTGGATTTTACCTCGAGAAGTATTGAGAAAATAAGGCCTTCGTTCCAGCGATTCAAAGAAATCCTGATCGGCCAGGTGATGGGTTTCCGATGTGAGTGGCAGGTGCAGGCTCAAGACATCGGCATATTTTGCAATTTGGCCGGGATTGGCTTCATGAATATTGCCCTTGGCGAAACCAAATTTATATTTGTCGTATGCCAGGATGGTAACGTCGAAGGAGGAGAGGATTTTTGCAAATGCGCCACCTGTATTTCCAAACCCGAATATCCCAACTGTTTTGCCGCTCAATTCAGTGCCTCTGTTGGCATCACGGATCCACTTACCTTCTGCCACCTCATGGCTGCTGCTGCCGATCTTGTTCATCAGCGAAAGCAGCATTGCCAAAGCATGCTCTGCAACGGCATTACGGTTTCCTTCGGGACTGCTTTCGCAGCGAATGCCCCTGCTCTGCGCATATTCCACGTCAATGAGCTCCATGCCACTTCCCAATCTTCCAATCCATTTCAAAGCGGGGAATTCATCAATAAGGTTCCGGTCAATCCTCAGTCTGGTCGTCACTATCAATCCTTCCACATCCGGCCCCTGCTGCTGTAATTCCTGATAACTGATCTGTGGCTTGTACTGAACCGAATAGCCTCTCTGGGTCAATTGGTCAATCAGGTATTCATGTACTTTAGCGGTGATGATGACTTTTTTCATAAAGTTTGTCCGACTGTACGGGACTTTTATTTCAATTTAAAACTGAGTTTTCCAAAATCTTCAATACTCAGTTGCTCGGCTCTTTTGTCGAAAATAGGATCCTGCAAAATTTCATCATCAAACAATTTTCGCACCGCATTGCGAAGCGTTTTTCTTCGCTGATTGAAAGCGGTTTTTACCAGCAGGAAAAATTCCTTTTCATTCTTCATGCTCACCCTTTCTTTTTTGGGCGTCAGGCGTATTACCGCGCTTTTAACTTTAGGTGGTGGCCGGAAACAATTTTCATGGACTTCGAAGAGATATTCCACTTCAAAGAATGCCTGTACCAATACACTCAGGATTCCATAGACCTTGCTGCCGGGCCCGGCTGCCACCCGCTGTGCCACTTCTTTCTGAAACATTCCAAGCATGGTCTCCAGGTCTTCTTTCCATTCCAGCATCCTGAACAGGATCTGAGATGAAATATTATATGGAAAATTACCGATTACCGTAAAGGGACCCTTGAAGGGCTTCTCCATTTCCAGTATGCTTTGATGCAGAAATTTCTCTTTGCTTTCAGGATAAGCTTCAACGAGATATGCCAGTTTCTCCTCATCCAATTCAACGGCTTTAAAATCAATTCCGGGAATTTGCAATAAATATTTCGTAAGCGCCCCGCCTCCCGGTCCCACTTCCAGCAATTGCCTGAACGGTCTTTCCATGAGGGTCGCAATGATCTTATGGATCATATTTTCATCTCGGAGAAAGTGCTGCCCCAGTGATTTTTTCAGCCTGTACATAAGAAGCGGCAAAAGTACAAAATGGCCTTCTCATATGGATGAAAGCCGTAAATTCGCTTCACAATACGGAATTATGGCCAACGAAAATCAAAAACCAGTGATCGGGATTTCCTGTGGAGACATTAATGGCATTGGCATTGAACTCATCCTTAAGACTTTTGCCGACGCCAGGATGCTCGAGCATTGCACGCCGGTCGTTTTTGCTTCCAATAAGGTTATCAATTTTTACCGCAAGGCCATACCCGAAATAAATTTTAATTTTCAGAGTGTAAAGGAAATCCATAAGGTCAGCCCAAAACAGATCAATGTGTATAATTGCTGGGAAGAAGATGTGCCCATAAACCCCGGCCAGTTGACCGAGGCAGGTGGAAAATATGCGGTGAAATCCCTGCAGGCAGCGGTTCAGGCATTGAAAGAAGGGGCCATTCAGGTTCTGGTGACAGCTCCCATTCACAAGAAAAATGTACAGTCCCCTGAGTTTGATTACAGCGGACATACTCCATTTCTGAAATTTGCCTTTGCCGCCGAAGATGTGCTAATGTTAATGGTGGCCGAGAATATGCGTGTAGGGTTGGTGACGGAACATATTCCGTTAGCAGATGTAGCCAGGAATATTACACGACAGGGCATTCTCAAGAAAATATTAATACTAAGAGAAAGTCTCCAAAAAGATTTCGGTATTGATAAGCCGAAGATTGCAGTACTCGGGCTCAATCCGCATGCCGGGGACGAAGGTCTGATCGGTAAGGAAGAAGAAGAGATCATCCGGCCGGCGATCAAGGATGCCAAGCACAATAATATCCTGATCCATGGGCCTTATAGCGCCGATGCTTTTTTTGCGAGAGGCAGTTTTGAAAGATTTGATGCCGTGCTTGCCATGTACCACGACCAGGGGCTGATCCCTTTCAAGTCGCTGGCCGTTGGGGAAGGGGTGAATTATACCGCGGGCTTACCGGCAGTGCGTACATCTCCCGATCATGGAACTGCTTTCGATATTGCCGGAAAAGACAAAGCTGACGAGTCATCTTTCCGCGCCGCCATATTTATGGCTTTGGAAATCTTTAAGAACAGAAACGAATATGCGCAAAACCGGTCTAATCCCCTCAAGCGTATGTCAGATGTGGTGCTCACTAATGTGGAGGATGAAAAGATTGAAGAAGCGGGTGAGGGTTGATATTCCTGCCGGGCCATGCCTTACGCAGAATCTTGGCTAGTAAGTGATGTTTACCGAAGACTGCTATTCAAAAATCTTGTCCGAGATGCCTTTGTTAATGGCGTATGAATTATAAGTGATCTGTATTTTCCCTTTTTTGTCCTGTGTTTTGTCATCAGTAGTCCGAGGTTTTTCCGCTCCTTCGTATTCGAATGTTACACCCTTGGGCAATTTGTAGTCACTGGTATTAAAAATAAGTATCACTTTGTCAGGCAGGCCTGATTCTGCGTATTTCCCATAAGTCATTTCCATTTCATAGGTTCCATTCTCTTTGGTTGTTGTGATGGCTTTCAGGACGAGGAGATTTGTTTCATCGATATACAAAGTGGCGAGCACTACATGGGCGTCTTCGCTGAGGGGGATCAGTTTTACTATGGAGACAGGTGTATTCCCAATCCTTGCATTTCCGGCAGATACTGCGGCGAACTGATCGGATTCCAGTAAAGAAATAATATTGACGCTCACGCCTCCTTTTGGTAAGATGGAAATGCCTCCCTCTTTTTTTATCTTGAAATGGTCGGGCCGTTTATAATATATTTCGACGTTTGAAATGGGGATCTTTATGAAACTCACTTCGGTTTTAAGAATACCACTGGCTTCATAATCCTGAATTTTATCCAGTTTGGCTTTGAGCTTTTTCACCAGGGTCATGGCATCCTGTGCGGGTGCCGATTCACAGGTTAATAATATCAAAGAAAAAAACAGAGCTATCCTTCTCATGGTCAGCGGCCAATACTGCCGGATTTTATGACAAACCTAAATCAAAGGGGTTTGAAAAAATCCATTTTAACTTTATACTCACAGGAAATTGTCGCTGTCACGATAAGCTTTTATCAATGCCTGTTCGCCTTCTTTGCCTGGTTTTGAATTGCCATGTTCCATTCCCAAAACACCCTTATAGCCTTTTTCATAGAGGTGTTTGAAGATATTCTTGTAATTCATTTCACCAGTGGTGGGTTCATTCCTGTGTGGGTTATCCCCAATCTGGAAATAGGCAATCTCCTCCCAGGCCTTGTCAATATTATTGATGACATTTCCTTCGTTGCGCTGCATATGATACATGTCGAATAGGATCTTGCAGGAAGGACTGTTGACGGCCTTGCAGATCATATAGGTTTGGTCGGAATGGCGGAGAAATAGATCGGGCGTATCACTCAGGGGTTCCAGCACCATGATGATATTGTGAGGTTCCAGGATTTCTACACCCCGGCGAAGAGCTTCAATCACGTTTGCCGTTTGGATGCCCATTGGTAAATTTCTTTCGAAATCGCCGGGAACCATCGTGGTCCATTTGGCATTCACTCTTTTGGCCACTTCAACCGCATTCCTGCAGCCGGCCAAAAAAATATCAATATATTCTTTTTTGCCCGCTGCCAGCGTATTCGCGCCATTGCCGCCTTTTTGCAATACAAAAACGCCCATTTCCATTCCCAGTTTTGCCATAGTTTCGCCAATCCTGGTCTGCATTTCCGGAGTTCTTTCGGCCATGCCATTGTCTTCCATGGCCCTAAAACCCATGTCATGAGCGAATTTGAGTTGATCAATAAAATCATTTCCCCCACTATTCCTGAACATGCCGTCGTGGATGGCATATTTCAGGTTGAAGGGTTTTTCTATGGGCTGATTCATTTTTTTCCCGGGTATTTCATTCGCGACGACTGCGGCGCCGGTGAGCGTTGATGCTCCGGCCATGATTCCCTGCTGCAAGAATTTTCTGCGTTGCATAGTTGGTGGTTTGGAAAATAAATATATTGGAAAAATATTTCTGGAGACAAAATTTATCTGTTTCTGTTCCTTAACCCGCACATGCGCCAGAGCTATTTCCCGAATCCGATCAGCATAATGAGCTCCAGGATAAAATAAATGATGTCATAAATTTAGACAGAAAGGATGACAATGGCCAAAAATCTCTTCTGCAATTTCTTCTCGTTGTCATTTATTGACAGGATTTGTTCATATCATAGAGGCGCATTTGCCGCGGGCAAGTGAATTGGGTTTTGATAATTTATGTATGGCTCAAAATGGAGCGAAACCGATTGCGTAAATCCAGCCAGCAGCTTCCTGTATTCATATCGTTTCTTTTCCTAACTTTCCGGGCATAGCAAAATGGATGAGCATTGAAAAAGACCGGACTCCTTGCCATATTGATCAATCTTACATTTATTGGATGGGCGCAACAAAATGCGGACAGCAGTTTCAAAGCATATATCCAGGATATCCCCGCTACCCGATTGAATTTCCCGATGGTTCCCATTCCTGCCGGCTCCTATTTAATGGGCAGCGGTGAAGTGGATAAAATGCATGAAAGCGATGAAGGTCCGGCCAGGAAAGTTATGCTCTCTGCTTTCTGGATGGGCGCGCATGAGGTGACCCGGGATGAATTTGATCTTTTTTTCAGAGATGAAAACACGCCCGTGAATTCGAATGTGGACGCAGTCACCAGGCCTACGCCGCAATATATTGATCTAAGCTGGGGTATGGGTAAAGAGGGTGGCTATCCTGTAAACAGCATGAGCCAGGATGCCGCATCGATGTACTGCCGCTGGCTCTATAAGAAAACAGGCATTTTCTTTCGTTTACCTACAGAGGCCGAATGGGAATATGCCTGCCGCGCCGGAACTACCACTATTTATCCTTTCGGGGATAACGGGAAAGAACTTGGGAAATATGCCTGGTTTAATGGCAACAGCAAAAATAAATTCCACAAAGTGGCACAAAAACTGCCCAATGCCTGGGGACTCTATGATATGATGGGTAATGTGAGTGAATGGACATTGGATCAGTATGACGAAAATTATTTTGCGCAGCTTGCTGAAAATGCCGTGGATCCTTTGGTGCCACTATCTACCCGCTATCCTCGTAGCGTTAGGGGAGGAAGTTATTTGGATGAGGCATCCGCTCTGAGACCCGCGGCCCGCAGACATTCGGAAGCCTCCTGGAACAAGAGGGATCCACAGGTACCCAAGAGTCGCTGGTGGCTGACAGACGCGATGTTCGTGGGGTTTAGGTTGGTGAGGCCCTTAAAACAGCCAAGTGCAGAAGAAGCCGAGCTATTTTATAAACAATACCTCAAAAACTGATTGCTTCATCATAAAAAACCAATTGCATGAATAAGAAAAATCCATCCGGCAGGAATACCAGTCGTCGGGAATTTGTAAAAAGTTCTTCCCTCCTGGCAGGAGGCCTATTGGCTACACCCTTATTGTCAAGGGCTAATTATTTTTCCGGCTCGCCTGGTACCATCCGGATCGCATTGATAGGCTGCGGAGGCCGGGGCACGGGCGCAGCAACACAGGCCCTGCTAACCAGGGAAAATGTCAAACTGGTAGCCATGGCCGATGCTTTCCGTGACAGGCTGGACAGTTCTTATAAGGAACTCACTTCCACCGATAATTCGGAAGGAAATATCAAGGCCCGTGTGGATGTGCCCGAAGAAAGAAAATTTGTCGGCTTCGATGCATATCTGAAAGCCATTCCACTGGCTGATGTAGTAATCCTGGCCACGCCTCCGGGGTTCCGCCCGATTCATTTTGAAGAAGCCATCAGGCAGAATAAGCATGTGTTCATGGAAAAACCCGTTGCCACGGATCCCGCCGGAATCAAGAAAGTTCTGGAAACAGCCATAATCGCCAAACAGAAAAAACTGAATGTGGTGGTGGGTCTGCAAAGACATTTCCAAAATTCATACCGTGAGCTTTTGAAACGCAGGGATATGATTGGAGACATTGTTTCCGCACAGGCCTGGTGGAACAATGACGGCGTATGGGTGCATCCCCGCCAGCCGGGGCAGACTGAAATGGAATACCAAATGCGGAACTGGTATTATTTCGTATGGTTATGCGGAGATCATATCACCGAGCAGCATATCCACAATATCGATGTGATCAACTGGTTCAAGGGCGGTTATCCCGTGAGAGCCCAGGGTATGGGCGGAAGGGAAGTGAGAAAAGGAAAAGACTATGGTGAGATATTCGATCATCACTATGTGGAATTTCATTATGCCGATGGCTCCGTTCTCAACAGCCAGTGCCGTCACCAGCCAAAGACCATGAGTAAGGTGGACGAATTGCTGGTAGGTACCAAGGGAAAAATATTCTGCGGCGACGCGAATATTGTGGATCATAAAGGAAAAGTGCTCTATCAGTTTGACCGCAAGACCGAGAACAATCCATACCAGACTGAACACGACGAATTATTCGCCGCGATCGCTAAGGGCCAGTACAAATTTGAGCAGGCGGAGCATGGCGCCAGGAGCACGATGACTTCCATACTGGGTCGTATGGCTACCTATAGCGGACAGGTGATTGAATGGGATAAGGCCATCAATTCGGGAATTGACCTGCATCCCAAGGAATATGCCTGGGCTGCAACTCCGCCCGTATTGCCCGATGCCGATGGTATGTATGCTGCGGCAATACCCGGTGTAACCAAATATGCTTAGCTAAGTAATAACCATTACTTAATTAACGCCAACCCGGAATTTTTCCTGGGATGGCGTTATTGCTTTCGGGGAAGAGTATATTTAGGAAGGTGGAGCAGATGAATATCAACAGCTACAAATGTATTATTAGTCATCATACACCGGGTGCAATCATACAAGAGCAATCCCTTCAACCTAATCTCCTGATTCAAAAATCCAAAACAAATCTCAAGAAACGAATCATCGCAACCATTATTGACTATTCGCTGGTTTCAATTGCAACCTATATTTACATCCTGCTCTTTGGAACTGAAGACAGCAATGGCGAGAATTCGGTCAGCGGGCTCATGGCTTTGCCAATCCCTATATTTTGGACTGTTTATTTTGTGGTAATTGAAGCAAACTATGGCGCGACACTTGCTCACCAGGGACTTTATCTGAAAGTACTGACACTTAAAGGAAAGGAAATTGAATGGACACAGACATTCAAGAGGCATTTATTAGATCCCATCGACATACTCATTTATGGGATTCCCGCAATCATTACAATTATTAATACCGACAAGCATCAAAGGCTTGGCGATCTAAGGGCTCAGGCAATTGTCGTTGACACGAAGGACCCGGAACAATTTTCAATAAGTGATGCTACTAGCCGATGACAAAACCGGAATCATTGGCATTTACACACCTGCATCAACTCCCGCGGAATCCAGTCTAATCACAAGATATAATCCCCTTCCTTTCAAAGATGAGGAACTTGACTAAATTTGTACAATGTTTTACAGGAGGAAGATTATACTGGCATTATTTCAATTATTTGACGGGCAATTAGAAAAGTTTCGCCTGCAAAAATTACTATTTCTTCTAAGCCAGCTCCAGGAAAAACCTGAATATGACTTTATTCCATATAAATATGGCTGCTATTCATACTCCGCAGTGGCCGATTTAAAAGCGATGGCAAGAAAGGGAATTTTGACGGAAACAGAAAGCAGTTTCGCCAGCAATGACCAATCAGACATGTTAAATACCCTCAAAGAAACAGATAAACAGCATTTAATCGCAGTAAAAAACCTTTATGGAAAAATGAAAAGCACTGCCTTAATGAAGCATACTTATATCAACTATCCATATTTTGCCATTAATAGCCTAACAGCAAGTAGTATCCTGACCAAAAAGGAACTTGAAAAAGTAAACGAATCCAGGCCGAGAATCAATAAGACGATATTATTTACAATTGGATATGAGGGTATATCGTTGGAAAACTATTTAACTCGTTTGTTAAATAATGATGTAAAGGTGTTAGTGGATGTTCGTAACAATCCCCAAAGCATGAAATACGGATTTTCAAAAAACAAATTGAAGAAATATTGTCAAAGTTTGGGTATAAAATACATTCACTACCCTGAAGTTGGAATAAAATCACAACAAAGACAGGATTTAAATTCCCAAGCCGATTATGATAGACTTTTTGAAACTTACAAAAAGGGAAATCTAACTGAGACGAAGGCCACACAAATTGCCATACTAAATATATTAAAGCAATATGAGCGCATCGCTTTGACCTGCTTCGAATCTAATATTTGTCAATGTCATCGCAAACATTTGGCGGAGTCTATTGAATTGCTCCCGGGTTTTGAATATGAAACAAAGCACATTTGATAATGGCATTGACCAGGGTATTAATAACGGTAACAACCTACCCATTACCGTCCCGAAGCTATGACGAATTAGTTTGTACGGCAGGCGTACTGGAAAATGGGGAATGGATTCGTATTTATCCTGTACCTCTAAAATTTCTGCAGGGTCTTCGTAGAGACGGGAAAATAGAAACATTCAAATACAATTGGATCGAATTGGATTTGATTAAACGCAAGGACGACTTTCGTCCGGAAAGCCACTCTCCTCTCGATTATAGTTTTTCCAAACTCAAAGTGTCAGGAAAAATATCAACAAAAAATAACTGGCAAGAACGCAAGGCATACTGTTTGAAGAATGTCTATACAAATAAGGCCAAACTGTTGTCAGATTCAAATAGTCCAGCAAATGTTTCTCTGGCAACATTTAAGCCCTCTAAGATTGTTTCATTTGAAATTGAAGAAGATGAACGGGAGTGGAAAAACGAGTGGAAAGAAATCCGCAAACAACTCGAACTATTTGATAGCGATAAATCGCCCGAAATATTAATTCCAAAATTACCTTATACGTTTTCATATAAATTCTTAGATGACGAAGGCATTTCCAGCACATTGATGATAGAAGATTGGGAAATTGGAGCATTGTACTGGAACTGTCTAAGATCAGCGGAAGGAAATGAAACTGTCGCACTGCAAAAAGTGAGAGAAAAATACGAAGCAGAATTTCTAAAAGAGAAGGACCTGTATCTTTTTCTTGGCACTACAAAAGAATGGCATATGCGAAGAGCGAGTAATCCCTTTGTAATAGTGGGTGTATTTTATCCAAAGAAGGAAATTCAAATATCTTTATTCTAATAAAAGACTACAAACAAGTTCACTGACCCTGTCTACCAAACCCTTCCACGTAATTTCCCTGCAATATATACGTGCATCTAAGTACTACTATTAGGGTATTGAATTGCGCAAAGCATGTCTCTAACTTTAATGACTTAATTAATCATTAAACCTTTATCAGATGGCAAATTTAGATCTTCAAAAAGTCCTGCAAATGGCGGGCGATGAAAAAATCATTAACCTGGACATGACTTTTCGCGAGTTTGCAAATTCCAAAACCTTCGGTAGCCTCAGCGCTTATGAGGAACCCTGGGAAGTATTTTGCGGAACAACGTTCAGGATCGTTTTCTGGAGAGGTCCCAGACTTAGGGATTCCATCCTCGAAAACTTTCAGCTAGTGGATTCTCTCAAGGAAAGCCTTAATCTTACCAATGAATTGGGCCATCGCCTGGAAGGCATCAGGAGCTGAAATCCGCGTTCTTCACTAAAATGAAATACTGTCTCAGAAGGTAGAAAATTATTTACGATCCCCTGGTTATGCAACAGCAAGGCTGGATTCTCTGACTACTAAAAAGCTGCTCATTCCCGATGATTTCAATAAATCGTGGATTTCAACCTGCTCCTGAGACAGTACTTTCTTCTGACAAATTAGATGGAACACCAGATATACGATTTCCCTGGCGACAAAGAGCTTGAGCTCCGGATTCAATTTGTGATAGAATTCATGCTCAAGCATGTGGATCGTTTTGACCAATATGAGGCCTCCTGGCCCCGGAATGAGGACGCCAGTGAAGGATTCAGGGAAAAAATATTGACTGAATTTGCATTGCTGCTATTTCTAGGGAAGCGGGTATCGGACAAAAATTCTGAACTGGTTAAATATTTGGAATTCGCCATCACTAAGATTGAACCGCTGATCAGGAACAGGAAGAATTTTGAAGCTATCCTTCGCAGACCTTCGGCATGCACCACTTTGGGACTAGGCCATATTTTTCTGAAAGCTGCCGAGTCCGGAAACGCAGATTGGGACCTCCTCTTAGAACAGGCCATTGGATTGGGTTTTGACCAACTTGCCGAAAGACAACCCTTCCGGTATCTTGATAGTGCATGGGTAAACAGGTTATTGGGTCTTCCAGTCTCATTTAACCAGGAAGACATCCTTCCCTTTTCCATTGTCAATGGCAGGAACCATCCGGCTTTCATGACAGTGAATGATGCCTATGTATTTACACATACACTCATGTACCTGACGGATTTCGGAAAACAACAGCCCGGCAATGGCATTAATATAAGAAAGATTCAAGAAACCATTAACGCATCGATTCTCTGGCAATTAGCAGATGAAAATTTTGATTTATTGGGCGAGTTCCTGGCATGCCATGTTTTTTTGAATGATGCCTGGAATGAATATTCATATGGAGCCTGGCAATATTTGTGCAGTGTCTGGGATCGATTGTCATTCCTGCCCGGACCGGCATTTGAACAGCAAGTGTACCTGCAGGCTGGTGAACTGGAAAAATCTGCTTATGCATTTAAGGAAACCTATCATACCAACCTGGTTGGTGCATTGCTTTGTATTGCACTACTGGCCAGGAAGAAAATAGCTGCGCCAATCCTGCAGCTCGAAAGTCCGGGATCAGAAATTCATGGCAGGCTTAAGAAATATCTGACTGAATTGCCAGAAAATGAAATCGAATACAGAGTCAATCCGGCTTTTAGAGATAAATCAGTTCTGATGGAAAGCATCAGAAAACTCATTCCCCATAATTCCTGCAAATGGCTCCCCATGTTGATTGAAGGCCCAGATGTTGAAAATGAAAAAATAAAAAGATTATTAGAACTCAATCTAATCCTCTGTGTGCGGAAATACGAATTGAAAATCCTCCATGAATCTCTGCTGGCCTATATAGAAATATCGGGAGCCCCTGACTATTTGATGTTAACCTGCCTTGATTTCCTGGCATTTCAGGAATTCGGCTCTTCCGATAATTTAGAGAAAGAAGATTCCTCAATGAATATGGCCATGTTGCAGGCGATTCAATCCATGAATAATAAATGGTTCAGCCAAAGATTCACCGTTGCTACATTTTAATCAATCCTTGTTCGATTGAAGTTGAATGAAAATGAGAGATCCCCGGAGCGGTCTAGCTGAGGATATCCTTTTTCCTGAAGATGGCAATCGCGGAACCGGTAAATACAATGATATGCAATAGCAGGATACCCGCCGACCAGGCAATACTGCCATAGCGAAGTGGCTGGTCAAAAAACCCTTTCCAGCCAATCATGTGATAGGTGAATAAATAGGGTTTGATATTTCTGAAAAAAGGAATATCCATCGTAGTGAGAATGGTAAATACAATCACGATGCTCATGGTGGCAACGATTGGTCCAATAGAATTCTCAGCGAAAATGGAAAGGAAAAATGCCAGAGAAGCTACGGCGAACATGGCAATGGCAGCAAATCCAAAGGCCGCGAAATATCTCCATAAGATATCTGCTTTCGCTAATACGATCACCTGTTCACTCTTCATGATCAGGAGATCACCTCTTCCAAATATGAGAAGAGAGCCAAGTAAAGACAAGATCGCCATCCATAAAAGCAATAGCAGGGTATAAAACAATGCCGCGAAGAATTTGCTCAGCAATAACTTTTCGCGACTCACGGGTTTGGTGATCAGCATACGAAGGGTTCCCATATTAGCCTCACCGGCCACCATGTCCCCGGCAACCAATGCTATCAAAAGTGGAATATGGATCAGCAGAGTCTGCAGGATGATAAAGCAGACAAAATAGCCATTGAGTATGGTACCGCTCACATCAAAGTTTTGGGAAAGGCCCTGCATCACGAAATCCAGGTAGGTCTTTCCATCTACAAAGAGCGCGAGTTGAATCAGGAACACAATAGCCGCGATGGCCACAAACGCGATATAGGTTCTTGACCTCCTGAATATCTTGAATAATTCAATCCGCAATAGTGTCCACATGCTGGTTGCCTGAAGTTAATGATAAGAAATATTCTTCCAGTGCATGCCTCGGTTGAATCGAAAGGATCCCGATCCCCATGTCCACCAATTGTTGTGTAAGCAGTGGCACTTGTTCCTGGTTCATCCTAAACACTATGCCCTTTTTGCCACCCGATTGCAGGTATTCATTCCATGAACTGGCCCGTATCCGAACCAACGCCGCCTCATTGTCAGTGGTATTCAGCTCCACCAGCATCCTCGTGGGCCCGAGAAGGTCCTTGACATCACCTTCCACAATCTTTTTCCCCTTATCGATGATAAGCATGCGGGTCGCGATCTGTTCCATTTCACTCAAGAGATGGGAAGAGACCAATACCGTCTTTTTCTGGTCCCTGCTGAGGTGCAGGATCAAATTCCGGATATCCGCTATTCCCTGCGGGTCAAGACCGTTAGTGGGTTCATCCAGTATGATCAGTTTCGGATCATGCACAAGTGCAACGGCAATGCCCAAACGCTGTTTCATTCCCTGGGAATAAGTTTCCACCCTGCTATGTGCCCTGGCGGAAAGTCCAACCCGGTCCAGTTGTTCCATAATCTTCGGCTTCGAAAAGCCGATGCCGCTGAGTCTTGCGAAGATTGACAGGTTTTCATAACCCGTGAGATATTTGTACAGGTCCGGGCGCTCAATGACCGCGCCCACTTCCCTTAATATCGATGCCCGATTGGTAGCCAGGTCTCTTCCAAAGATTTCGATCTTGCCGGAGCTGGGATTGATCAGGGTGAGTAGCATTCTGATAGTTGTGGATTTGCCTGCGCCGTTTTGGCCGAGGAAGCCATAAATGTCGGCTTCGCGGACGGAAAATGAAATATCATCCACCGCCTTGATCTCCTTAAAATGCTTTGACAAAGAAAAAACCTGGATGATTAACATAATGCAATGTATAAATTGCTGATCATCTGCTGTAAAAATAATCAATCCGGAAAAAGGTTGAATTTATTGATATATGTCAACAAGATTTATGCAATTAAAGTTTGTTTTATTGAAAAAGTTCTGCCTAAATTTGTTGCAATAAATCCACCCATTGAGACTGTAATTCCATTCTTCTCCGGGTTTCTCCTACTCAAAACCGGGACATTAATTTTAAAACCTTTTCCTGCACAACCTGGATAAATTCAACATTCGTAGTATTAGGCTTCAATCATAACCATTCGCCGTTTCACTGTTTCCATTCCTTCCAAAAACCGCACCCAGATTAAATCCTGCTTTCCTTCGAGCAACTTTTTCAATATCGTGGATGAAGACCGTCAGACGCATAGCCAGAAGAAACCGATTGGACAATTGTAAAACCTCTCAAACCACAAGGAATGAAAAAGTTGTTTACCCTAAACACTTTGCTTTTCACCATGTTTTTCCTTACTGATACGCAGGCGCAGATCAGTGAAAAATTCAATACGCGCCCATTGGCGCCATCCCTCCCCGATGTGAGGCCTTATTTGGAAGGACAGTGTTGGCATTTCGAAGACATGGATATTAATCAAAACGGCCTTCCCGCATTTGAGGGTGATGGCAGCATCGTAAGCGGCCCCGCCTCCAGTTCCAGTCAAATTACGGGATTCTTCACGCCACTGCTGGATATCCCCGGAAGTATGGACCTATTCTTCAAATACAAATTCAATGGAAATATCAGCCAGAGAAGCTGGTTCAAATTATACCTTACCAATTACAACAACGAGGTTTTTCAACTGCTGGACAGCGTGGAAGTGACCGGATCCGATGGAAGTACTGTTTACGTCTATAACAAGACCCTTAGCGGGCTTCCTTCCGGAGTTTACAAACTGTTCTGGAATTACCAGGGAATCAATAGTGCCGTCAGTGCAGGTGTGGATGAATTTTATGAGTCTGTTCCCACTTATTATAAAACAAACTGCAACAGAGAACCTGGCGCCGAAGATGATTTTTTTACGGGAAACAATGACTTCACTGCCAACGGCAATGTGCTCCTGAATGATTTTGATCCTGACCATGAATCCATCATGGCAGAATTGGTCACGCCTTCGGCGGATGGTGTGGTTACACTGGATCCCTCCGGCAATTTCAGCTTTACTCCCAATGCTGGATTTAAAGGCAAAATCGCCAGCTTCCAATACAGATTGATGGATGCAGGGATGCCTCCATTGTATTCCAATACTGCCAAAGCGACTATTGATTTCTCCGTCGCTTCGACGCTACCGGTGAGATTCCTGAGTGTATCTGCAAAAACACTAAACAATGAAGTTGTACAAATAAATTGGGTTACTGAATCACAGGTCAACAACAAACAATTTGAAATTCAAAGAAGCATAGTAGGCGGATCAGATTTCAAAACGATTGGCCTGCTTTTTTCCGTGGATGAAAACAATGGCTCAATGAAGTCATATCATTTTAGGGATGACCTGAAAGGAATTGCGGTGAAAAATATATTTTATCGCATCAAGCAGGTGGATATAGATGGGAAATACAGTTATAGTAAAGTGGTAATAGTGGATCTTAATGAATCGGAGAACGCCAATCTGGTCAGGATTAGTCCCAATCCCGTATCAGGTAGTTTCAATATCGGCTTAGAGGGGAAAAGTAAACTGACAAGCCTTAGGATCGTTGATATTTGGGGCAAACAAATTTATAAGAAATCAGTACGAGGCCTTAATAACACAACCCTTACACTTAATACCCATGTTGCAGGAATGGATCATCCGGGAATGTACATGGTTGAAATGATCTATGACGATGGTAGCAAAATTGTCAGGAAGATATTGAAGAAATAAAAGTTTATAGAGGTTGTGAATTCCTAATCGGAAGAGCCCCCTTTTCTAAGGGGGCTTTAAAAGAAAAAGATTAACTTGATATAGAACCTTGAAAGAGTATTAAATTAGAGTATCAACCCTTACCGATCCCCTGAGTCCAATTTGATCTCCTTTGAATGAACCGGATGTCCTGTTTTAACCATTGTCCGTGCCCAGTAATTTTCATCATCAAATTCACGACAATGAAAAAATTCATCGGTAAGTTACAATTGCTGTCTTGTATTATTTTGTTTGGATTCGGCTTGTATGTCCCCGCTTACGCGAAGGGAAAGCCAGCGGAATGCTGCCTGTTCAGTTGGTCTGAAGATTCTTCTGGTTCCGTGCCTGTTGAAATCGCCGATTTTGGGGGGCAATCACTCAACAACAGGAAAATCGCGGTCTGGTGCCAGGCAAAGATCAATCCCGGTTATAGCATCACTGTTGAACATAGCCGAAATGGAAGTGATTTTAATGCCATCGGTACCTTTCCGAACAGTGAGGAAATGACTCATTTTTCACTGGTTGATGAAAGGCCGGTACACAACACGAATTATTATCGATTGAAGATAACCGATGCCAGGGGAAGGACTAATTATTCCAAACTGATGGTGGTGCAGCTTTACCGAACCAGCACCTTGTCTCTGGTGAGTGTTACACCCAGTCCCACTCTAAATGACATTCACATAAACGTGCAACTGAAAGACCGCGCTTTTGTGAGTATGAAGATTAAGGATGAGTCGGGGCAGGAGCTCATGAAGAAGAGAATTCAGGGTGTGGAAGGGCTGAACCAATACCAATTGGAAGGGAGTGGTAAAATGTCGCCCGGAAATTATTTCCTGGAAATTGTTGTGAACAATACAGAAACCCTGATCGTTCCCCTGATCAAGAGTTAAACCGAAAGAGTAGCGTTTTCCGAAATACCCCGTTTGAGATTAGCCAAACATAGCGTAGGAAGTTTTTTCCTGCGCTATTTTATTTTCTGGACTTGAGATATGTCTGGAGATCCTGAACGTATTCTTCAAAAGCTCTTCTCCCCTTTGGCGTGATCTTGCAAATTGTTTGTGGGTAATTGTCCTTGTATTGTTTCACTACTTCAATATATCCTGCTTCCTTCAATTTTGTGATCTGGACGCTCAGATTGCCTGCCGTGGCATTGGTCTTTTCTTTGAAATAATTAAATTCAGCTTCTTTCACGCCAATGAGCAGAGAAATGATCGCCAGTCTCAACTGGGAATGTAATATGGGATCCAGGTCTTTAAACATGCATGTTCAGCTTTCTGTATTGTCTTTTTAATAAATGACCAGGTATGATGTAGCTGATCAATATGGCCAGGCCGCACAGTAATATATTATAGTCAATTGGTGTGAAGGTTGAAATCAAAGCCAGACACCAACTGCCAATTGCGCCCCATATCAGTGGGTAGAATTTCAACACCCTCCCAGTTACGAAGCAGCCCAAAGCATACAGCATCATGTAAAAGGTATAGCAACCCTCCCATCCAAATCTTACAAACGCGAAATCGAATAAAATATATGAAACCACGATGGCGATCCAAAGATTGTCCAGACTCTCGCTCACATAGGTTTTCGCTTTCTTATGCCCGCGTTCCTTTACACCATGATAAATGGAGAATATGATCCCTATGAACGTGATGTTCCAAATGAGGTAGTGATAAGGGTATTGAACCAGTACTTTTAATACAAATTGCCCTATACAGCCAATGAATACGAGCCAGCCCCAAAGCAGAAAATAATAACTGTTATCCGCCACCGTGGACTTTGTTTTTTCGATCATCGCCTGAATGACCCGGATGCTGTCCTCAGGAGAAAAATTTTCATTTTGCATTTTTATAATTTTATCATACAAGGAATGAAGGCACTAAATACGGAATTCCGGCTTTACGGTATATTCATATCCCCCGGTTCTGACCATCGCCAACTGTTCGCCGGTGGAAGTATGAGCCACTGACCTGACTCCATTGCCAAACCTAATTCAAATAGCAAATGATCAGTGGCCCTTTATTGATATTAACCCACTTATACAATTTCAGTGTTATCAACTATTTGCACAGGGAATAAAAATATTTAGTTGTTGAAAGGCCCCATTGAGGAGAAATGCTGGATTCAGGCTTAAAACTTTCATATTTTTTTATGGCTGCCTCAAATAAGGCCTTGGCTTCGGTCTTGCTTCCTCCATATTGTTCCGGCGTATAAAATTTGTCTTGCCCTTCCAGTAAAAACGTCCTGGGGTTCTCGGGATTCAGTTCTTTGGCCTTAGCCAGTGCTTCAGTTGCCTCCGGTCCGTTTGTCTGCCAGCGATTCATAGGATCCGCCATCAACCTGAGGGTAGCGATCATCTTTTTGACGATATAGATTTCAGAATTCTTTCCCGCCAGTTCTTCGGCCTTCTTGATTAATACTTCTGACTTGTCGGCGATTGGATCAATGACTGAGGGGCCTGGCGTTTGCCCGTTCGATAGCATGTATCCCGATCTGGCACTCAATAAGGCAGCATAGTAATAGGGAAGCCATTGGTTCTTTTCGGCTTCTCCTATGCGCTGGAAGGAATTAGCCAGATCAATCAGTCCGGCTGGTGTCGTCGTGCTGTCAACGGCGACCATCTTGGATTCCATCGTCTTGACATATTTGTCGCTTTGGCCCACAACACTCAATGAGGTTATGAAGGCTAGTAAAATCACAAATACCTGTTTCATTTTGATTTATTTTGGTTTTTTAAATTAATTCAAAATAAGTCAGTCAGCTTTCTACAAATTATTGTTGATGGCATCCTGTGTTCTGTCAACCCCAAAACTGATGAAGACGCCTATATATACAAAGGTCTTCACAGATGGTATCACCGCTTCTTTCCGGGATCCATCATAAGAGTATTGAAAATTGTAGACCTGGTTGATCCCGAAAATATTGCTTACAGACAATACGTAGACTGCAAACATTTTTGCATTCTGCTTTCCGATACCCGGTATATAATTTATACTGAAACTGACATTATTGTAATCTGGCGTCTTTCCAATATCATCGAATTTGTATGCGTGTGTATTGTCGTCATATCCGATATAATAATAAGGCCGGCCACTGGCAAAATTATAAGAAGCATTGAAGCCCGTTTTCCATTTGGTCACGAATTTTTTTAAGACCACGGATGCCGTGTGCCTCGCGGCGAAACTGGGTTGGATGGCATAGGGGAAATTCAGGAAGTCTCTTTTTGTATCCAGAAAAGAATAAGATACCCAATAGTCAAGGTTGCGCACGGTTTTCTTGTCGCGCCAAAAGACTTCGAAACCTCTCGCGTCACCATATCCATTGTTATTAGCCGCCACCATTTGTTGGCCAAAATAGGTAAAATCAGTCTTGAGCAGTTTCTCATATTTCTTATAAAATGCCTCAAGCCTCAGGGTGACAAGATTGGTCACTTTTTGATATTGCAGGATATAATGTGTTGCCTTTGAAAATCCAAGTGGATTGATACCTGGAAGGTATTGAGTTTCAGGATCCTGATAGAATATTCCGTATGCCAGGGAGGCCTGGTCTTGCCTGCTCAATTTATATGCCAATGAAACCCGTGGCGCAAAATTCACCTTGTTCAGCAAAGCAGAATGTTCAAAACGTGTACCCAGTTTGGCCGCCACATCATTAGTTATATAAATATCTGATTCTGCAAATGCCGTTGCCAGATTTTCTCTGACACGGCTATTAAATGCCTGCCCGTTGTAATTGGTGAAGTCGGAACGGTCATTGCTGTAATTGTATTCTCCCCCGAACCTTATCATAGTCAGACCCCGCATTCTTCTTTCAAAGACCATTTTAGCGTTCAGGTAGTCCCCCTTTTGAATCAGTCCGAAATTCTTGAATTCGAGACCCTGCAAGACCACCTCTTTATTATCCTGGTCGTTCAAACGACTGCTGATATCATTTTTATTATTCGAATAAGAAAGCCCGGCATTCAGTTTTATTTTCCATCCGATATTTTCCCTGTACGACAGGTTGTGATACATGTTGAAGTTCTTCAGAGCAAATGCGTCCTTATAACCGAGGGTATCGATGCTGGGTGTGCGGAATGCCAATTGATTGCCGCTGAAATATCCGTAATATTTCAGGAAACCCGTTTGGGAGGTCCTGATCCTGAAATTGGCATCTCCTGTGTGAAAAACGGGATAGTTACTGTATTTCTGTACTGATTTGTATAATTTGATGGCCAACGCCGGGTTCGTGTAGCCATAGCTGATACCCCATGAGGATTTCTTGTTTTTGGAAAGTTTCTGGTAAGCTCCATTAACCCCGATAACGGATATTCCCAGGGTGGCCTGGCTTCTTTCCGGAAGGTCTATGGATTCCAGAATCAGAGCTGAAGAAAGTGCCTGCCCATACAGGGCGGAATATCCCCCGGTGCTGAACACGGTTCCGCTGAACAGGAAGGGAGAAAATCGTCCTCTTTGCGCGACATTGGGCACACTGCTGTAAAAAAAATTGTTCACCAGCGTACCATCAATGAAGATCTTGGTTTCTGTCGCGGTTCCCCCTCGCACAAACAGGCCTTCATGTTCTCCTACCTGCTGAGCGCCAGGAAGGGTCTTCAGCGCGCCCGTGATATCTCCATTCCCGCTCGCAGTTGTAACAATATCCAGAGGAGACAGAACGGTAGTCTTTTTCTTGTCGCTGGCTTCGAAGGTTCCGGCGGTAATCACCACTGCCTTAAGTTCGCTCACTTCTTCCTTCATTTGCAGATCGACATTGATATTTGCAGCACCTATTTCAATTGCCTGCTCAACGGGACGATATCCAATTATGCTGGCCACGATGATCTGTCTTCCCTTTTCGGTGGTTTTAAAACTAAACAGGCCGCTGGAATCCGTTGTGGCGCCGTCGTATCCATCCTTCAGGCTTATACTAACTCCTATCAAGGCATGCTTCTTATTATCGGTGACCCTGCCACTGATTGTGGTTTGTGTGAACCCAGGATGCAATGCCAGAACTAACGCTACTAATGACAGCCAATTCTTCATATGCCTAATTTTGTTACAAACATAAAGTAGTTTATTTTATAAACCAAATTAATTTTCCAATTTTTTTTAAAAAAAAGTCCCCCCGTGTGGGAGGACTATTTTAATAATCAGTTGATTTATTCTACTTTTTAATCACCAGTCGCTCGTGCTCGTAGCGATCATTGATCCGGAGCAGGATCGTGTAGATGCCATCGCTCAATTGGCTAAGCTGGCTAAGTGTAATGGTATTATTTCCTGCTTCTATTTTTTCCGTCCGGCTAAGGACCATTTTGCCCGTCATATCGACTAATTTTATTTCCACTTCCCCTTTCAATGAGGAGTACATGCTGATATTCACTGAAGACGAAGCCGGATTCGGCATGATCCTGATTCTGTCGGATGCAAGCGAAGTCAATCGCACCACCAGCACATTGCTGTATTTAGATAGTCCGTCTTTATTGACCACCCTGATTCGATAGTAAACGATATTGCTGTTTACGTTCAGATCATAATCCTGGTAGGTTAGGGTTACAGGAACATTCAATGGCACTGATTTACTCACAGTTCCGATAGTGGAAAAATTGGTTCCGTCGGTTGAGCGCTCTACATCAAAATGATCTATCTGGTCGGTGGTGACCACTTTCCAAGTGAGATTTACCGCATCGCTGTGCTGTACCGCGCTGAACTGGAGAAAATCAACAGGTAATATAATACAAGGTTGCACGGTTATGGTTACCTGCGCACATGCAGTTATGTTACAATCTCCCTCCGCTCTTACATAATAGGTTGTGGTAACTGCAGGCTGCACAGAAATACTGCTACCAATGCCCACAGCCGTACCACCACAGCTTCCACTATACCAGTGCCATGTGGCGTTGGTGCCCAGAGAACCGCCCACTTCTGTAAGGTTTACCGGGTTAGTAGGACAGGTAACAAGCTGATTGGCCAGTATGGAAGTTGGCGCCGTTGAAGGTGTCTTCAAGGTCAGAAAGAAACTATTCGATATATATTTACATGCAGGATTTACATTGCCTGCACTCTGAACCACCAGTCTGTAATATTTTGCATCAGGCGCGGTAACCGGGTTAATAGTATAGTTAGCCGTGGTTGCGCCGGGTATGTTTGTCCAGGTTGCATTATCCGGGCTCGACTGCCACTGATAGTCTATGGTACCGGAAATAACTGTGGGATCGCTGAGGGTACCGTTCAGGGTGGTAGATCCTCCAATACAACCGGCACTTGCTCCTGCAGAAACTGTTGGCTGGGGATCGCAGAGGCCAAATTGAATATCGTCGAGTGCTACGTCATTACCACAGCCCCCGGGTCCGGCATTTGTGATTTCTAGTATCACCTGGGTCACACCTGCAGGCATCACAAATTTGAATCCGTACTGTGCCCAGGCCGAGCTGTTTATATCGGGTGTGGTAATATTACTGATGATGCTGAAGTCCGCCGCATTTCTCACGGTGAATATCAATTTCGGAGGCTGGTATCCACCAAATGCGCTACAGAATGTATAGTATGCAGGGTTACCAATATTTGCTATATAGGCAAAGAACGAATACTTGAGGTTGGGACACTGCACATTCACCAGGTCTCTGTAGATCACGGTTCCATTATTATCAGCATTCACGAGCAACATTCTTCCGTTGGCATTACCCGTATGGTCGGCCATGCTCAACCAACGGGCTATGTTACCGTTATTGGCATTATTTGAAATGGTATATGTTTCAAGCGGAATCGGTTGCGTGATTGAACCGGTATAGTCTGATGATCCGGTACCGCCGGGAATAGACGTAGTTAAACCCGCACCCGTACCGAAGGTTTGTGTCATCAATACGGTATTCAGCGCCGCGCAAGGAGGTAATTCAGGCGCAACTGAAATAATAAAAGGTGTCGGCTGATCTTCACCCGTATCATCTGGTTTATAGTTACCATTCAGATCGGGATTTGATCCATTGGTAGAGATGTCCCAAACGTTGCGATTCAGGTAACCATTCCCGCTAGCATAGGCATTGTTATCATATTCATATCCGGGCAATACTCCGGTAATCCTGAATGAAACGCGGATCGTAAAATGATTGTTTGCGACCGGGTAGGCAGCAAGGTTCTGCGAAGTACTTGGGTTAATCAGATAAATATCGCTTATCCCATCATAAGATGGGTTCAGTGCTACCCCGGCGGGGTTACTTGTCAAGGATGCGGTAACATTAGAAATCGTTTCCATTCCCGTAACTGCCACCTGGGTCAAATCATCCTCTATATCGAGTTTTGTCAGCGGCCAGTTACCGTAATTCTGAACATAGATATCATAGCTAACGTCATATACTCCGGGCGTAGCGGTCGGATTAATCGAAGCGAGTTTTTTAGATGCCCCAATACCGGTGTTGATATTGGACATATCATTACTCTGATAACAGGGCGCCGTAACCGCGGTTTTGGTACCGGTAAGTATGTCTATTTCATAATATTTGTTAGTGTTGTCGGCCGCCAGCAGTTTACCTTCCGCGTAGGAAAGCCCTACAATCTGGTTTCCGGCAATGGTATTGATATAGGTGGCCTGGAGCGGATTGATTCCATAGTCCTGGTAATTGATGGTAAAGAACTTATGGTCGAAAATAATGAGCATCTGCCCCCCAGGTGTAATCAGGATATCCCCATTCTGAGTTGTGATCGCTGGCATGCCTCCCGGCAGGGTAACATTTATCGCGGGTCCCAGGGTTCCGGTAGTAAAATCTACCTGCTGCAATTGGAGTCCATACGGACTTGATCCGGTGAATATCAACTGGTAACCCAAACCGTTGGGATCGAATGTGAGACCCAGAATGGCTACGCCAGGATAAACCTTCAAAAGAGCGGTTGCCGGCGGGCAGGCCGTTCCAGGTTTCCATCTCCACACGTAGCTATTGCCACTGGTATAGCGGATATAATACAGGTTAGTGTCCTTAGGGTTAAATGCAATACCCGAACCAAAGATACTGAAGCCGGGAGCACCTAAGCTTGGGGAACATGTTTGCAAAGTTGTAAGCGTCTTTGTAGGGCCATCGTACATGAAATCGGCAGTTCCATTGGCACCACTACAGGGTTTACCAATGCTCACGGGTGATGAAAAGGTAGCCTGAGCATTCGCACTTACATATCCAAAACAGCCGGCAATCGTCAGCAGAATTATATGCAATGATAACCTACGGATTGAGTAAAAATAGGTTTTCATAATTCGGGATTTTCGTGTTTTTCGTGATTACTCGGTCCCATAGAATTTCGGATATGGATACAAGGTACTACAGGCAAATACGTATTTATTGCAATTTCGATGTAACCCTGAATTGCTTCGACCAATTTGATTTGGCGATTAGCATTTGTTAATCTTGAAATGAAATGGTTTTTTCCAGCGCTCATTTTTTGAGAAACTTCTTCAGGAATGAATGCATCGAAAATATTTCGAAATGTCAGTTGATTCAATCGGGACTGAATCAGGAAACTGATCCTGCTAATTGTAAAACCTAATGCAAGTTTTTGGGAAAATGCAAAGCACGCACTCTGATTCAGAATGCCGCTTTTCAGGCATAATGGTGCCAGGTTTAGGTTGAGAACCGGGTTCATTTTCATAATTCAGGATTCGCTTTCGTTCTTAAGTGATTATACTTAAAACGAATAATGGTTACCTAATAACGAATTGTCATTCCATATATTATGTTATCAATCAGCAAATCAACATTTTAATCAAATCTTAAAACGCAAATAGCCCCCCGTTAGGGAGGGGCTATTCAAATTATTTACCAAATGTTATTTTTTGAATGGTATTGACAGCTTCATCGCGAGCTCTGTCATCTTCTTCACAGCGTCGTCCGGAAGATTGCCATGCTTGAATTCGGCCAAAACTTCCGGCAATTTATTCTCCATCTCAATCAGGAAAATCTCTTCAAATTCCTTCATCCTGCTCACGGGCACATTGGTCAGGAGTCCCTGAGTTCCGAGGTATATGATGGCTACCTGCTTCTCAACCGCCATCGGTGAATATTGTGGTTGCTTTAATATTTCCACGTTGCGCGCTCCTTTGTCCAGGATCATTTTTGTTGCCGGATCCAGGTCGCCGCCGAATTTAGAAAATGCCTCCATCTCGCGGTATAGCGCCTGGTCCAGTTTGAGTGTACCTGCCACTTTTTTCATGGACTTGATTTGCGCATTCCCACCCACACGGCTAACCGAAATCCCCACATTGATGGCGGGACGAATACCCGCGTTGAACAAGTTGGATTCCAGGAATATTTGACCGTCCGTTATGGAGATCACGTTGGTGGGGATATAGGCGGACACGTCACCGGCCTGGGTCTCAATGATCGGCAAAGCAGTTAGTGAACCTCCTCCTTTTACCAGGTGTTTGATGGATGGAGGCACGTCATTCATATTCTTCGCCACCTTATCATCGCTGATCACTTTAGCGGCACGCTCCAATAGACGGCTGTGCAGGTAAAATACGTCGCCGGGATAAGCTTCACGTCCCGGGGGCCGGCGCAACAACAAAGACACTTCGCGATAAGCCACGGCCTGTTTGCTCAGGTCATCGAAAATAATCAGGGCAGGGCGGCCAGTGTCGCGGAAAAATTCTCCGATGCAGGCGCCCGCGTATGGCGCAAAGAACTGCTGCGGAGCCGGATCTGAAGCTGAAGCAGCTACTATCACGGTAAATTCCATGGCGCCATTGTCTTCCAGGGTCTTCATGACATTGGCAATGGTGGACGCTTTTTGTCCGCAAGCGACATATATGCAATACACAGGCTTGCCTGCCTGGAAAAATTCTCTTTGATTAATAATGGTATCCACTGCTATAGCGGTCTTACCAGTCTGGCGGTCGCCGATGATGAGTTCCCTTTGCCCTCGACCGATGGGGATCATAGCGTCGATAGACTTAATACCTGTCTGAAGCGGCTCTTTCACCGGCTCCCGGTAAATGACGCCGGGCGCTTTTCTTTCCAGAGGCATTTCATATAGTTCGCCGCCAATGGGACCCTTACCGTCTATTGGCTCACCCAATACATTGATGACGCGACCCATTACTCCTTCACCTACTTTAATGGACGCGATCTTACCCGTCCGCTTCACTTTGTCACCTTCTTTGATATGTGTGGATTCACCCATCAATACCACACCCACATTGTCTTCTTCAAGGTTCAAAGCCACGGCCCTTACGCCGTTTTCAAATTCCACCAACTCCCCGGCTCCCACATTATTTAATCCATAAATACGTGCGATCCCATCTCCCACCTGTAAAACCGTACCGATCTCTTCCAAGTCTGCGCCTGCTTCAAAATTGCTCAACTGCTGTCGCAGTATCGCACTGATTTCATCTGGTCTAATCTCTGCCATACAAGAAATTTATTGATTGTTGTTTATAGTTTCACCCAGCTTCATCTGATGTTACGCACATAGATATTATCCCGGAATTGCTTTTGAATATCCTTTAAGTCCCTTAGAATGCTGGCATCAACGAGATTACCATCAAATTCCAGGACAAATCCTCCTATCAATTCTTCCTTCACCTCCACCTGCAATTCAATATTCCTGATTAAGGTTTCAGTCTCTATTTTTTTGATGATCTCCTGCTTCAATGCCTCACCGGGAGGCTGAGCCGTTGTGAGTTTCACAATATGTATTCCTTTCACCCGGTTGTACTGTTCAACAAATGCGGAAATAATTTCCGGCAAAACAGTCTCCCGCCCCTTTCTGATCAGCAATTTGCAGAACTCAAGGGCCAATTCACCTATATTTCCCTTAGTGATGGCCGTTAGGATGCTTTCCTTTTTGTCAGCGTTGACTACGGGACTGCGGAGCAGGTTCACAAATTCACGGCTCTGCTTGCAAACCGATTGCAAAAAAAGCATGTCCTGGTGCACTTGCGCCAGTTCATTTCTTTCGAGAGCCAGATCAATCAGGCTTTTTGCATATCTGCCAGCTAACCGTGGATGGAGCATCTTATATTGATTTTGTCACGCAAGGCCTCAACCTCTAATTTAGTTTCACTTCTTTTGTCAATTCCCTGATATAGTTTTCCTGGGCGCCTGTATTATTCAATTCACGTCGCAGGACTTTCGCAGCCACTTCAAGCACCATATTACCCACCTGATTTTTCAGGTCTGTTACCGCGGCCATTTTCTGGTTTTCGATGGTTATTTGGGTATCATCTATGATCCTTGCCGCTTCCGCTTTGGCCTGTTCCCTGGCATCGCTGATAATTTTATCCTTGATATCCTTGGCTTCTTTCAGCATCAGAGACCTCTCTTCCCTTGCTTTCGCCAATAATATTTCGTTTTCGCTTTTCAACTGTGCCATTTCGGCCCGCACTTTTTCCGCAGTTGCAAGGGAATCCGCAATATTTTTTTCCCGGTCATTCAGGGATTTCAGGATGGGTTTCCATGCAAATTTCTTTAGGATATAAAACACGATCAGGAAGGCCAGTAAGGTCCAAATGATCAGTCCAAATGAAGGAGTAAGCAAATCCATGGGAAATAAATTAAGATTATTGATGACTCAGTAATTCAATAGGGATCACTACAAGCTCCGCCCTTTGCATTACGTGTAGTGATCCGGCGTTTTTACTTCACGAACATCGCAAGGATACCTGCAATTACCGCAAACAGGGCTACCCCTTCAATCAATGCGGCGGTCAGGATCATGTTGTTGCGAATATCACCTACGGCTTCCGGCTGACGGGCAATGGCCTCAACGGCTCCTTTACCAATCTGACCAATACCGATGCCGGCGCCAATTGCGGCTAGACCTGCACCAATAGCGCCCCCTGCATTTGCCCAAGGTGTCGTGCTTAATAAGACATTCAAAACATCCATAATTGTCCTTTTATATTGGTTTAAAATCTGACTCAAACAATGGCAGCATCATCCTGCTTGTGTTCCTCGTGATGACCATCTTCAAATGCCTGTCCAACAAATACCGCTGTCAACATTATAAAAATATAAGCCTGCAGGAAGGCCACCAGGATTTCAATAAAATAAATGAATACGGAAAAACCGATGGATAAGGGAGAAAAGCCCCAACCTATCCATTTATTGATGGCGCCGAAAATAAAAATCAATGAGATGAGGCAAATAATAACAATGTGACCGGCCAGCATATTGGCAAAAAGACGTATGATCAGGGCAAAGGGTTTGGTAAAAATGCTCATCACTTCCACCAGTACCATTATCGGTTTAACGCCCCCAGGCACCGGTGGGTTGAAAATATGCGACCAATAATGTTTGTTACTGTTGAAAAGGATCAACACGAACGAAATAATACCCAGCACGGCGGTAAATGCGATATTACCTGCCACATTAGCCGTTCCGGGTATCAATCCGATAATGGCATTGATCAAAATAAAGAAAAATACTGTAAGCAGAAAAGGCATGAATTTCTCCCATTTGTCGCCCAGATTTGGCTTTGCGACTTCATCCCTAACGAATGTGATTATGGGCTCGATTGCATTCTGCCACCCCGTGGGCGCTGATTTGACGCCGATCCCTTTTTTGTATTTCTTTGCGATCCCAACCATCAGAAAAGTCAGTAGCCCAAGCGACAGGATCATTTGGACCACATTGCGGGTTGGAGAAAGATCATACACCTTCACAGTAGGATCCACCGCTGCGATTTTCTCACCTTCAATCCGGTATCCAGCCACTTCCTTTTCACCATGATGAAACTCAGACGCCATGAAAACGGAAAATCCCTTTTGTGGAGAATACAGGATAATCGGCAGGGGTATGCTCAGGTGGTGCTCGCCGCTGCTATTTTTATAGGTGAGAAAATGAAATTGGTGGGCGTCCAAAACGTGTCCAAAAATCACCTCATTGGCATCGAATTCCTCCTTTCCCTCATAATTCTCTCCCTTATTCAAACCAGCAGGTTGCTGGGGATTTTCTGTTGCTGGCTCCTGGGCAAATGATATATTATAAATAAATATACTATATAAGCTGAAAGCCGCTACCAGTATAGACTTTACAGTTTTTCGAACCATGACACTCCTCAAATTTGCGGCAAAGATAACGCCGTGCTATTGAAAAACTCAAATTGCGAACATGGATTTTGAAAAATTGTTACGCAGGGAATTTGGCCACTTCTTTTTTAAACTGCATCTGGTATAAATGATAATAAAATTCTTTTTTTTCAAGCAAATCTTCATGCTTACCCATCTCTTTAATGACTCCCTTGTCCAGCACCAGAATTTTGTTGGCTTTCCGGATGGTACTCAGCCGATGGGCTATGACGATGGAGGTTCTACCTGAAATAAGGGTATCAATGGCATGCTGAATCAATTGTTCACTTTCGGTATCTACCGATGAAGTCGCTTCATCAAGAATGAGAATGGCAGGATCATATAATAGGGCCCTGATAAATGACAATAATTGCCTCTGTCCGAGTGAGAGGGTGCTTCCTCTTTCCATCACATCATAATCATATCCTCCGGGCAACTGCATAATAAAATCATGCATGCCGATTAGCTTGGCCGCGCGGATCACTTCATCACGGCTGATCCCTTCATTCCGGAGCGTTACGTTTTCATAAATGGAACCGGAAAAGAGAAACACATCCTGCAATACCACACCAATTTTGCTGCGTAGAAATTCCAGTTTATAATCCTCGATATTGACGTCGTCAATGCGGATCGCACCTTTTTGAATATGATAGAGGCGATTGATCAAACTGATGATTGAAGTCTTACCGCTGCCGGTATGCCCCACTATCGCCATGGTTTCTCCTGGATTGATCAGAAAAGAGATGTCCTTCAACACGTAATTGTCATCATCATAAGCAAAATATACTTTGTCGAATTCTACCTTGCCTTTGATGACCGAGGGAGCATAGTGACCATCATTTTTAATGTAGTCAGGATTGTCCAGCACCTTAAATACACGTTCGCTTGCCACCATTCCCATTTGCAATACGTTGAATTTATCGGCGATGACGCGCAGTGGCCGGAATAGCAGGTTTAGGTAAAGAATAAAAGCGATCATCGTTCCTGAAGTGGCCTCTCCTATCAAAACGCCTTTTGCGCTCCACCAGATCAGAAGGCCGGTTGAAACTGCCAGGATAATTTCCACAATGGGGAAGAAAATTGAATAGGCAAAAATGGCCCTGATATTCGCGTTGCGATGTTCTGTATTGATTTTTTTGAACTTTTGAAATTCTCTCTCTTCTGCTGAAAAAGCTTGAACGATCTGCATTCCCGATATATGTTCCTGCACAAATGCATTGAGATGGGCCACCGCGTTTCTGACTCTTTGAAATGATTTATTCACGCTTTCCTTAAACCAGTAAGTGGCCAGCATCAAGATTGGGAAGGGTGAAATGCAGATCAGTGTCAGCTTCCAGTTACTGAAAAACATGACTCCCAAAATGGCTATGATTGACAGCAGGTCGGCAATAATGGGTATCAGTCCTTCTGAAAAAATATCATTGACCGCTTCAATATCGTTGATGGTCCTGGTGGTCATGGTGCCAATCGGCGTCTTGTCAAATTGCGACAGGTTTAGATTTACGATTTTACGGTACACTGCAGTTCGCAAATCCTTTACGACTGTCTGCCCAAGCCAGCTCGTGAGAAAAGAAAAATAGAAACGGAAGCCTGTTTCGAGGAAGAGGAGACCGATTTGAATGATAGTAATAATGATTATCCAATCAAGATTTCCCGCCCTGATAAATTTGTCCACCGTCAATTGGATCAGGTATGGGCGTACAGGGGTAAATGCCGCCAGCAATAGGGAGAGGAAGATAGAGACATAAAACTGTCTTTTATATGGGGCAGCATAGTGGAATACCCTGCGCAGCAGACTGAAATCGAAAATCTTCTTTGCTCCTGAAAGTTGAGGCATAATGAAGAGCAAATATAGCCTGAATTGAGGAGAGGTATTTCCCGGTCATCAAAAGGCCTTGGGCTCTAATTTATTCTAATCCATTACCAGTAAGGCGATTCTATTCATCTTCTGCCATGGCCTTGGTATATGCCTTTATGAACAATGCCCCGAGGTTCTTGTATGGAGGCACATAATTATCAAATCTTTCCCTTGCGTCTCCGGTGGGGAATTTCGCGGCGAGGTCTCGCCACATGGTAATCCATTCAATATTCCGGCCATCCCTTAGATCATCGTTAATGGCCTTCAATATGGGTTCATTTATGGTTTTTGTACCCACTTCCTTTGACGAAATTATATGCGCGTCGGGGCAGGTTCTTAAAACATCGTCCAGGTTGTGATAGCCTCCGCAAGATCCCAGGATCACTATTTTAGATGAAGGAGGAAGATTACGGATGGTGGACCCTACCCAATAGCTATGACCCCGGTGAATGGTGATTGAAGGCCGCAGGTTTTTCTTTTCGAGAAATTGTGCAAGATGGGTTTGTGCGATGGAATCCAATCCTTTTTCGTAGTCGAGCGGAAGATTGGCAAAAATCCAAACAGGCTTTCCTTTTTTGGACTTGATTTCCACCCATTCGGGGCGCTTTTGTATCTTCCAATCAGGGTTATTGAATAGGCTGATGAAATTGGTATAGGATTCCTGTCCGTCCTTATCACCATAAAAGAAAACCTGTTGCACCACGCGCCCGCTGTCATCGGCGAGGTCTTTGTACTCCAGTCGGTAAACGGGTGGAATCTTCAATAGCTGTGATATGTCGATCGTACTGTCCTGCGAAGACTGGAATATGGTCTGCAGGATCTGGTAAATGACGATGGTTCTCTTGTCGTTGGTCAGGTGGCCTTCGGCGAGGTTCTTGTCAATTTCCTGGTCTATGAGTTTTTTCACAACGGGATTCCTGATACTCCCGTAGGAGTCGGCCACATCTACGGCATCTTCCAGTGTACCCGTCTTTTCAAGGCCCCTTACGAATGCCATCATCAGGCGTTGGGCGCTGCTGTCGGGCATAGTCGCCAGGAATTCATCCAACTTATTGTATCCCGCAGCCATCTTAATGAATTTCTTGAAGTGATCGAATTTCACATTCATCAGAAGTGTGTCACCCGCGGGAACGGCCATGCGTTGGAGAATGCGGTTAAGCACTCCTTTATAGCTGGATGTGTAGATTACGTCTTCACCCAATACAATCAGGAAATATAATTCTTCAGGAGTCAGCGGTTCAATGGATTTGAACCTCACATTATCAGGATCTTCATGGAGCGCATTGATCTGGTCAATGTATACATTTATGGCCCTGTCCTGGAGTTTTGACAGTAATTTATCATGGGCCAGGGGCGTATCCTTTCTGATCATCCTGTCGGCATAACTGGTTTGCATTTTCACCAGTAAGCGATAGTACTGCAGGTTATCGTCCATCACATTTGCAATATCGTTAATGGTTAAATGACCATGAATGATCTCATCCAGGAATGGATAATATTGCTGTCCGCTTTTGCTGGTAGCGATGGCCGTTATAGCCTTCACGAGTGAGTCGGGGTTTCGCCGAATTAACTTCCCCACATTTGTCCTGGTTGCTGCCGCGAAATCATATAGTTGGTTGGGATTCCGGTGTCCTGCCACTTCCACCAGGCTGTCGGCAAATGGAACCGTGCTGTAGAATTCAAGCCTGGGAAGGATTTGATCGGGATGAGCGGCACAGAATTTTCTGAACAGTATATTCCTCGCGTTGGCAAAGCCCGGATTTTCATACATCGCGCTGCCCTGCCCGTTGATATTGATATTCCCGATTTCATATGACTCCCGTTCAACTATTTCCTCGATGCCCCGGCCACCCATGTCCTCTTCCATCAATGCTCTGTAATTGGCAACCAATTCGGGGCCTTCGGCCGCATTGAGGGTCCTGTTTTTCCAGCCGATGTTGAACCCCTTAAGCAGATTTTCCAAACCGCTGAGGTATTTGACCTTTAGCCTGTGGTCAAGCTGCTTACTCAATTCGATGGAATCCTGGAGTTCATTTACCTGCCTGATGATGGCATCCGTTACAAGCAGATTGATGTCTTCATTGGATGAAGCCCTGATGTACTGGCCATTCCCGCCGTTGCGAAAAAGGGCATTCCGCTGTTCCTTATCGATACTTTCGTGATACCGTAGTCGGGAAATGTCAATATTCTTTTTAAGCGTATCGGCACTTGCCTGCACTTTTATGGAAAAGCAAATGAAGAACAGATATAGGAGTAAAGATTTTAACATATTTCTTGGCAACCCGCTACTGCAAATTTAGGCTGAAATTTGCGTGTAATGTGCAATCAGTAACGTTTATACAATGAATTTAGTGCCAATTACCTATTTTCCTTTAACAATTACATAATCCGCCATATTGGGATGGTAAGGTGGGTGAAGTTAATTTTGCGTAAATATATTGTTAAATGGAAACCAAAGGCAAGAAGGTATTGATTGCAGATGATGAACCGGATATTTTAGAGATCATAAGTTATAATCTCAGGAATGAAGGCTATGAAACGATCACTGCAAAAGACGGAGAAGATGCCTTGCACAAGTCAAAGATGTACAGGCCCGACCTGATCGTCCTGGATGTGATGATGCCCAACAAGAATGGAATGGAAGTTTGCCAGTCTCTCAGGTCCCAGCCGAATTTTCGCGACACGCTGATCATTTTCCTTACGGCGCTAAGTGATGAGACATCCCATATCAAGGGTCTGGAATATGGCGCAGATGATTATATCAGTAAACCCATCAGCCCCAAAGTTCTGATCTCAAAAGTAAACTCCCTGTTCAGGAGGGTCCGGAAACCGGATAGTGATGGTATCTTACAGGTGGGGGATATTACCATTGATCCCCTTAAATTCCTTGTTACTGTGCAGGGGCGCGAAGTGGTTCTGGCTAAGAAAGAATTTGAATTACTCCAACTACTGGCCACTAAACCGGGAAGAGTTTTCCTGCGCAATGAAATATTGAGCCAGATATGGGGAACCGAGGTGATCGTGGGTGACAGAACCATTGACGTTCATATCAGGAAGATCCGACAAAAATTGGGAATTGATTGCATAACAACCGTAAAGGGCGTTGGATATAAATTGGTAATTTAAGGAACAGCTGGTGAAAGACCGTCTGATATCATTTTTCCGCATGCCATTCGCCCATACCCGCAAACCAGAGCAGGTGGTCCATGAACAGCCTGATGTCGCTAAAAGCAAACGAGGGATTGTATTTCATCCTTTCCTTAAATTGTAACTTGCGGCATGAAACTCATTTTCTGAAATGCTGAATACAAAAAATATTTCACCGAGGCAGCTCTCCGCATTCACTGCTTTCATTATTTCAATACCAATTTCGCTTTGCATACTTTTTTTTGAGCCGGTATGGTGGGTGGCCATCATTTTTTTTGTGGTGATCTTTTCGGGAAGTTACGCGCTGATCAACTTCACGATGGAACGATTCATATACCGGAAAATCAAGCTCATCTACAAATTTATTTATCAAACCAAGGCCAGCAAGCGGGAAGAATTCTATTATAAGAATATCCTTCCTCAAAAGAGTATTGACGAAGTGAGTCAGGATGTGGAGCGTTGGGCCGAACAAAGGAAGAAAGAAATAGAAGTTTTACGGGCCAATGAGGCTTTCAGGAAAGAATTTTTGCAAAATCTTTCGCATGAGTTAAAGACTCCCATTTTCGCCATACAGGGTTATATCGATACCCTGCTGAATGGAGCCATGAATAACCCTGAAGTCAGCACAAAGTTTTTAGGTAGCACTTCCAAGAATATTCAACGACTCGTAAATATCCTCAATGACCTCGACGAGATAACCAGACTGGAGAGCGGGGAACATATCCTCTACAAAGAAAATTTTGTGATCCAGGATCTGATCAGGGAAGTATTCGATTCTCTCTCCCTGATCGCGGTGCAGAAAGCCATCAAGCTGGGCATCAAGAAAGGATGTGAATCTCCGCTCACGGTTTTTGCCGACAAAGAGAAAATTAGGATGGTTTTGATCAACCTGGTGGATAATGCCCTCAAGTATGGCAAGATGGATGGGAATATAACAGCAAGCGCCTATATCACCGACGGACGTCATGTATTGGTGGAAATTAGTGACGAAGGCATAGGTATTAGTGAAGACCACCTGCCCAGGGTTTTTGAAAGATTTTACAGAACAGACGCCGCCCGAAGCAGAAAAGAGGGTGGCAGTGGGTTAGGTTTGTCCATATGCAAACATATCATTGAAGCGCATGGTCAAAGCATTCATGTCCGAAGCAAGGTAGATATAGGCAGCACTTTTGGATTTATACTCGACGCGAAAAAGGAATAACCAGGAAACTCGATTCTCAGGTATTCGAAGAGACCTGAATGGGCTTATCGCTGATTGGATTTGATCCTTCTACTTTAAGCCTGTATTTCCTGTTGAAATAGATGAGCGAACCAACGGTACTTACCAACCCCACGATGGAAAGCAAGACTACCCCATAGGGATACAATACCGTCCATTTCGCCTGCACCTGGAAGATTTCCTTGGACAGCATGACTCCTACACTTCCCAGGTAGCCAAAAGCATCAGAAAGATAAATGAGGAAACCCACATTTCCGCTCATCCTGAATACCGCGATCAATCGCTCAAAGAAAATCGCGTTGTAGGGTATATACCCGGCATATAGTCCCAGGCCTACCAAAATCATCCAGGTCACTCCGCCAATTTGCCCTGCCAGAAATAACCAGGAAGAAATTCCGGTAAGCAGGAATGCCGCGAGTACGATGAAATGAATGAGGCGGAATGCTTTCATGTTATTCCTTATCAAAACCAGCATGCTCATGATGACCAGCACCACCAGGGTAATCGGTACTTCTGTTTCGTTGAAGATACCCGCCTGGTTTCCATGCCCAAGTTCGTTCCAAATATTCGCCATGAAATTGTCGCGGATATCCCGCATTATGGAAAGAAAAAAATAACTGATCACCACCAGTACCAGGCCCAGGGTAAAGGTCTTCAGGAATTTCTTCCTCCCTGCTTTGTTCATGGGCGCTCTCACGGTTCTCATGCGAATGTCTTCCACCGTAGGCATTGGAATTTTTTCCAGCATGAGCACAAAAACGATCATGGGAATAGCGAATACGGCACCGGTTACAAAAGGCATCCATTGCTCAGTCACATGCTTTTCAATCATCAACCATTTGGCCACCGATTTTACAAACCCGGATGAAAAAATAAAACTCACCGCCAATACGGAACCGATGAAATCTGTCATTCGCCGGCCCTCGACATAACTGAATACAATTCCCCAGAGCAGGCCCAGTGGGAATCCATTAATGAAAAGAAAAATCATTCCGTAAGGTGGCGGCACCAGGGCAAAGAACAAGAGTGCAATCCAAGCCACACTCATTAATATTGCTATGGCCTTCCACCTGCGAAGCCTTTTCAGTTCGGCAATGAACTTGATTCCATAAAATTTGCTGGCCATATAGCCTATCACCTGGCTGATGATGAGTAGCGTTTGATAAGGAATGCCCCAGAATCTGACTCCTTCAAATATGGCGACTGTAAAGGGTTTTCGATAGGCATACACCGAAGCGTAGGTGAGAAAGGCGGCGGACGCGGCATAGAGCGCAACTGTTATCTCCCGATGACGCGGCTTGGATGGAAAGAGACTTGTCAGCAATAAACCGGATTTAATGATTGTGAAAGAATCGTCAATGGCCTGATCCCGGATGGCTGCCCGGGAAGAGATAAAGCTATTTAGTAAAAATGGAATTAATCGGTTGCGCCACCGGATGTTCGGCCTTGAAATCAAGACCAAGCAATCTTGCTATCGTGGCCGCAATTTGCTCCTGGTATAATTGCCCCGGCCATCCCGCCTCTCCCAAAGGTTTCGAATCGGGGCCCAGGACCGCAATCCAGATATGTCCCGCGTCTTCAACTTTCTGACCATGGTCTGTCCACTGATCTTTTATTTTATCACCCCGTCCATGATCACAGGTGATGATCAGGGTGGTTTTGCCTTTGTATGCAGCCATGGATTGGATGGTCCTCCATAAGTCCGCGATCATGGCGTCTTCTGCGTGTGCGCTTTCCAGGTATTGATCATATTGACCGGCATGTGCAAGATCATCTGTCTCATCAAATGCAATGTACAGGACCCTGGGCTGATAAGCTCTGAGGTATTCTCTTCCTGCGGCATAAGTGAGTACATCGGGCCTCACTCCGATGGGCCTGGGGGTGAGAAATTGAATGTCGTTGATCAGTTTTAATTCCCGGTTATTGAATTTCAGCGAATCCTGATCGGAATTTATATAGATTCCGCTCCGCCATTTATTCAGTATGTATGGGAACACATCCCAGGTTGAAAACACCGCCACTTTTCCAGCATATTCCTTTTGCCTGTTTATGAATTCTAATACATTGGTATTTTTATTCCTGATCTTATCATTTGAATTCACATCAGGATCGGGATAGCCAGTAAAAATTTCATTATACCCGGGATAGGAAAACCAATAAGGGTTTGCGTTGTTGACATTATTCTGCAGATTCCTGTTGCCATATAGCTGCCCTTGCTTTGCCACTACCGTCCACAGGAATGGAAATAATTTTTTTCTTCTTTCCCCAAGATCTCCGCTCCAGAACCTGGAGTTGAGCGCCTCCTTATCATTTGTGTATTTTGGATTATTGACTATAACAGAATCAATCCCGCTGAACACCTCCTGCCAACGCATTCCGTCAAGCGTGACTATGACTACATTTTCTGTTTTGTGTTGCGCACAAATGGAGGTATTAAATAGGAATAAGAGGAAAAATGGAAATATGAATCGTTTCATAAAGGAGGTTTTTTGATTGAGGCAAATTAAGTAATTAGGATCCCTCGCTCATCCGCAACATCCCCATACTCTTTGAATTAATCGAAACTTAACAGTGGCATATTTGGAACAATTTACTATTCTTTTGAATATCATACTAAGCCCAAATCTTCCGGCATCCCGGATAATTAACGGCTATTAATGATTCCATGACATAATGCTCATAATGGCTTAACCTCCGCTTAATCATCAGGTAATAGCAACTGTTGATCTTTGGAAAACGAAATCCAATGGAAAAACGCCCTGTTGACGTAGTTGTAATCTCTGACATCCATCTTGGAACCTATGGTTGCCGTGCAAAAGAACTGGCAGCCTACCTGAAAACCATCTCCCCCAGTATCCTGATCCTCAATGGCGATATTTTCGACGGCTGGCAATTCTCCAAAAGATATTTTCCCACGTCTCACATGAATGTGATCAAAGAATTTTTCAATTGCATTACCCGCGGCGCACGCGTTTTTTATATCACCGGAAATCACGATGAAATGTTACGCCGCTATTCCGATTTCACGGTTGGCAATCTTGTGCTGACCGACAAGTTGGTTTTGGAGATCGACCAGAAAATGACCTGGATTTTTCATGGCGATATTTTTGACAATACCACCAGGGGAGCCGCCAAAATTCTGGCAAAGCTCGGGAGTAGCGGCTATGGCTTCCTGATATTGATTAACAAGTTTGTCAATTTCATCCTGAAAACAGTGGGAAAGGAAAGAATATCCTTTTCCAAAACCATCATGGCCGAAGTAAATAAGGCCGTGGCAAAACTGAATGATTTTGAATTGACGGCGGCGGAACTTGCGATAAACAAGAAATACGACTACGTGATCTGCGGACATGTCCACAAACCGCAAAAGAGAATTATCAGTAATGACCATGGCAGCGTCACATATCTCAATTCCGGTGATTGGGTGGAACATTGCACTGCCCTGGAATACGACAAGAATGAGTGGACGATTTTTCAATTCGATGAGAAGAAATTCCCACCCTGCCAGGTTGAAAATGAAATGCCCAGGACCAATGTGATCACTGACGAAATAAATTTCCATATCAATTCACTAGCTGTATGAAAAAGAGAAAGATATTCTATGCCATTCAGGCGACGGGGAATGGTCATATCAGCCGTGCTATGGAATTATTACCCTACCTGGAGCAATACGGAGAGATTGACCTATTCCTCAGCGGCGCCAACAGCAGTCTGGCTCTTAACGCCCCTGTGAAATACCGGAGTAAGGGACTGAGTCTTTTCTACACCTGCTCCGGGAAACTGGATTATATCAGGATATTCAGAAAATTTGCGCCCATACGCCTTCGGAGAGAGGTGAAAGAGCTACCTGTTGAAAAATATGATCTGGTCATCAACGATTTTGAATGCATAACTTCCCTTTCCTGCGCACTGAAAAAGATTCCTTCGATTAATTTCGGACACCAAGCCAGCTTTATGTCCGAACATACGCCAAGGCCCGAAAAGCAAAATCCTGTAGGAGAATGGCTCCTGAAGAATTATGCCCGCTCTTCAAAATACGTCGGGTTGCATTTTCAATCCTATGACGATTTTATTCTGACTCCCGTCATCAAAAAAGAAATATGGGAAGCGCATCCCAGCGATCAAGGGTTTATCACCGTCTATCTGCCCTCCTATTGTGATGTTGAGATCATGAAATATTTCGGATCACTAGTTTCCTATGATTTCAGGGTATTCTCACGGCAGGTAAGCTCTGTCAGCAGGCAGGGTCATATTACATTCATTCCTGTGGAAAAACAGGCATTCAATCGGTCTCTGATCAACTGCGGCGCTATCATTTGTGGTGCAGGGTTCGAAACGCCCGCCGAAATCCTGCACCTGAAAAAGAAGATGATGGTGATACCTATCAAAGGACAATATGAACAACAATGCAATGCCGCTGCATTAGAGAGGCTCGGAGTAAAAAGCCTTCAGGGCCTCACGGGCCATTTTCCACATCAGTTCGAATCATGGATTAAAAATGCAAAGCCAGTTGACATTCAATTCAGGCATTCTACTGCCCAAATAATCGAGACCATGATGAACAAGGCAGGGAAAAGAGAGAACTTGGATATTTCTGAAATGGCTGAGATTAATGAGTCTTTCTCATAAGTAATCCTTTTTAGTAATTACTGACCCACTAAATATCAGTTGGCAGAAACTAATCGGGGCCAATCTGGTTTTTTCCTGCGCTCTGGTTGCAATGGCAACTGACAATGATAAGTCTTTCGCATAACGCATCGGGATTAATATGAAGCAAAAGATTTTTCCGGATCTTAATATAACATTAGTGATTAGTTAATGACTTGAAATTGGAATCCGCCAAGACGCAGGGATGGTTGCCGCCTATTGCAGCAGAATCAGGAAATTGCCATTCAGGAAGCCCAACACAAACAAAGACCGCCCCTGAAGACTCAGGAGCGGTGCAGATTACAATTATTGCTTAAGGAAAATACTTGTTGGCAAAGGCTTATTGGGGGAAATTCGTCCAGCCTTTATACCAATTGTCGTTCGGGCCTACAGCACCGCGATAGGCGACCGTCTGGAATCCCGTTAATTTAGGATCGGTAAATGGATAAATTCCTGATAGTACCGGCGAACCGGGCGATACTCCAAAATCCGGGCTGGTGTAATTGTAAGGTGCGGCATAGCCTGCATCGGATGTGTTAGTCAGTATCGAATTATTGAACTCAATGGTGTTGTGCCAATTTATTAAATCAGTAGTTGACCAACCCGTGGGTGCCGAACTGCTGGCTCCGTATTTTATAGGAGTTGTGCAACCAGCCAATATATTTCCTGCCCAAAGCAGATCACCTGAAGCGATATTCAGGTCCGTAGGCCTTCCGGTTGTAGCATCAATATATAAACCTGTGGGCCATCCCAGAAAAACAGAATTGAGAACCGTCAGAGATGAATTACGACGGATCTGGGCCGCATTCCTGAATAAGGCATTCCCAACACTCGTAGTGTTTTGACGGGGCCCAACCAATGTCATATTACTAAAGATCGCCCTTGTTTGGGGAGTAAGCACTGAACCACCCGCATCATTATCACTTTCAAAACCATTACTGCCGCTCACATCGGCAACCGCAGAATCACGAATCCCAATACCGAATTGCACATGACCTGAAAAACCATTGTCGGTATCGAATTCATCGTCCAATCCTTTGTAGGCAATCAGGTGGTCACAATTTACAGTTCCGCCAAACCATTCAAAGCTGTCATCAGCTGCATAAGCCACTTCCACATAAGAAATGGTAGTACCACGGCCCACTGCATATAAGCTTAAGCCATTTAATTCCTTGTCCGGCAAGAAAGCATATCCTGCATATTCAATACGAACATATTTTAATGAACCGCTATTATCATCATCGTCAGCTCCACCGAAAAGTCCATATCCATCTCCATTGTTTATACCACCTTCGGCTTCACCCAGCCCCGCAGTTCCATTGTAGCTGGCATTAGTCTTTGCACGTCCAAGAAGTACTATCCCACCCCAGTCACCACTTTTTGAACTAGCGCCTTCGCTGCTGGTAAAAACAATCGGTTTATCAGATGCTCCGTTAGCAATCAACTTGCTGCCGCGGGTAATGACCAAAGTTCCCCTGGAACCCTTATCTCCTAACACCGTTGTGCCGGGTTCAATGGTCATGACCGCCCCTTCTGCAACATATACAATGCCTCTCAGCGTATAGGTCTTTCCGGTTTTCAAATTGATGTCTGACCTGATGGTTCCCGACAAAATAGTGCTTTCAGTAGTTGGTGGAGTTGTTGTTCCCCCGTTTCCGTCAATTTCAATCTTACGGCACGATGAAGCCAGGATTATTCCTGGTAAAGCCAATACAAGTAATTTTTTCATAAAAACAATTTGATTTTTTAGAAGTTTTCTGTTTCTACAGATTATTTAATGGTATAGCCAAAGGTCAGACTGACATTGGAACCGTACACCCGGTCAACAGCGATGGCATCCTTGGAATCCCTTGAGAATTTCTTGTTGCCATCAAGGTCATGATAGAAATAGGAATGTTGATTGATAATATCAGATATATTCAGCCTGATTTCGCCTTTTTGCCTGAGCAACTTTTTGGCAATCTGGAAATCGAGCAATGCCCTGGGGTTTTCCCAAATTTCTGGTACCCCAACTCCGGTTGATTGCTGGAGATTGCCGACAAAGAGAATGCGTCGGCCAATCTGGTTGAATAAAACGGTCGTGCTTAACCCTGCTTTTTCCAAATCATATTGCAATCCCACATTTATGAGATAGGGACTCTGACCTTGCATAGGCCTGTCGATATTGAGCCCCTGAACCCTGTTGAATATGTAGCTGAAATTTCCGGTGACCGTGAAATTCTTCAATGCACTGAAAAAATCCAGTTTCTTTCGCATTTCCAATTCCGCTCCATATCCTGTAGCATTATCAGCGTTGGCAAAATTGAATGTATTACTGCTTCCTGCACCCGAAGCATTGAAGTATAGCTCAATCGGTTTCTGAAAATATTTATAGAACAGGCCGATAGTGAATAACTCTCCTGCCCTTGGATAGATTTCGTATCGCAGATCCACGTTCGCAATCTTGGTACGCTGCAGGTTCTTGTTTCCAATGGAAGTTGCGCCCAATTCAAAATCATAAAACGCGAAAGGGCTCAGCTCACGAAATTCGGGGCGAACTACTGTTTGGGATCCAGACAAGCGCAAATTGGTTTTATCTGAAAGCTTATAGGTCAGGTTCAAGCCTGGCAGCCAGTCATTGACTCTTGAGTGGACATGCCTGGGATCACTCTGTTTGACGCTTCCAACCAACTGATCGAAACTCTCGAACCTGACACCCCAGACAATCCTGAGTTTTTGTGAGAGCTGGTTGTCAAATTGAATAAAAGTCGCATTCAGGATGGTATTAGCCAGGTACCTGTATTGACTGCCTTCCAATTCCCCGAACGTGATGCCATTATCCGCTCCCGTTATATTTCCTGACGCAAAGATCTTGTCGGGAGGAAGATTTACAAGACCTGTTGTGTCCCTTGAAATCTGGTAATAAAAGGGTCGGCTGTCAAATAAACGGTCCTTGATCTGAAATAGGTAACCAGCTTTGGCCGTCTGCTTGTAATTGAATAAGTTGAAAGTTTTGGCCAGGTCCCCACCCGCGTTATATATATAATCGCTCAATGTGCTGTAGAACCTGCTGCCTGATTTTTGGGAATTGCCGCCGGAGATTAACGCTATATATGGATCGCCGGCCTGTGTTTCATCCTGGATATATTCCAGCCTGCGTTGGTCGGGTATATATTGGTCGAGGATATTGAAACTCCCATACCATTTAAACTTTAGCCCTCCCAGGCCGGTAATATTATGCTCCCCAAGCAGCTGGGTATTAAAAAAGATATTTTGCTTGAAACCCAATTCAAATGCTCTGATATTCTGCCCCTGGCTTCCTCCGAGGATATAATCTTTACCGGATCTTTCAGTTACATAATTATTGGTATTGACGTTTATAATATTCTTAAATGAAATCTTATTATTGGAATTAAGCTGTATGGCAAAATTTGCCAGTCCGCCCAACACGACTTCCTTATTATATTTTTTGTTATTGAATACAAAATCAATATCTCCCTGAACATTACTGATAAAGCTATTGGTATAGTCTGTTCGCCTGTTATTCTGGTTATAGTTGAGGGCCAGGATGCCACCAATTTTCTTACCCAATAATTTACCGGCAAATCCGCCACTCATTTGGAAAGATGCATTCAGGGGAAGATGACCCTTTTCCGTTGTCCAGATATTTTTGAAGTCACGTCCAATGGCAGCCTGCTGAGTGCTTGTCATTTCGGCAAATTCGCTCTTGGTCGGCATGCTGGAAGGCAGGGCCCTGGTACCATCGTCAATGCCAAGCCAATCTGTTTTTCCGCCTTTATATTTAAGAAAATCTTTGCCGATTGTCTGCTCATTGAATCCTGAACCGATCTGAAAATTGAAGAAATTAGCCGAAGGAATATCTTTTGTATTCACCTGGACGAGCCCTCCCGCCCATTCACCTGGAAGCTCGGGAATGAAAGTCTTATTCATGATGATATTATCAATCATCGCTGCGGGAAAAATATCAAAACTGAAAGTTTTTCGATCGGGTTCCGTGCTGCTCAGCATGACGCCGTTGAGCATGGCTAGATTGTATCGATCGGCAAGCCCTCTCACAACCAGATATTTCCCTTCCTGAATGGATGTACCCGGAACTCTCTTTAATACCTCGCCGGTGTTTTTATCAGGAGAACGCCTGATCGCTTCTGCTGATATTACCTGGGCCACCACCGGTGTATTTTTCTGAAAATTGATTAAGGCATTTACCGTTTCCCGCCTGGGAGAAGATCCCTTAATGACGACTTCCGAAAGTTGATTTTTTTTCGAGTCCTCCATTAACACATCCAGCGTTGTTTCCTCGCCTGCCACAACTGCAACCTCTTCAATAAATTTTGGTTGGTAGCCAACGGCTGTAAATTCGATTTTATATTTCTTTGAAGCCTCTAATTTGATAGTATAACGACCATCAATATCCGTAGTAATGGCCCCTGGCAGGCCTTCAATTTTTACTGTTACACCTACCAACTGCTCATTCCTGGAATTAGTAATCTTTCCGCTTATACTTCCTGTTTGTGAGAATCCCGTGAACGCAATACCGAATACGAACCATAACAAGGCGATTCTTTTGCACATGTGAATATTTTAATTGCGCAAAACAAACACTTGACTGTTAATCCCCCGTTAAGGGAACGTTATGGAATTGTTACCAGGCATTGGTGAAGAAAAATAATCTATCAGAATCTGAATTGAAACCTGAGGGTGAATATATTATCATGTGTGTTGGAGGAAAATCCAGGCACTTGGGTGATCTCATTTTTCACCAAATCATACCAAACCATCATTTTCGCGTTTGGCAATATATAATATATGTACCCAAATCCCAGTGTATTGTATCGGAGATCCGCGAGGTTGGTATTTGATCCGGCTTTCCCAATTTCGTCACCTTGCACTCTTGTATTGGGGTCATACCAATCATACTTAATGACCAATTGGTGTTTATTGTTGATTATATTCTGGAGGAAATAAAAAAAGGCGCCGTTAAACTTGCGGGTATAATAAGGCGCGTAATTATTGTTCAGCATTGGAATGGTTCCCGGTGTTTCCGAAAGAAATTCTGTCGCGGTTTGCGTGCCCTGCCAATATTCTCCTCTTATTTCTGTGGCACCCCATTTGTGAAGCAGCTTCAGTTGCGCGTTTATACCATAATATATACGCGGCGATTTCCGGCCAATATGTGTAATTGATGAATCTGCCAGGAAAGTCTTGGTTCCATTTAGTTCACTCATCTGATAGCTGTACCTGGAATTTTGTCTGAGACCTCCATTGTAATAGGAGATCCCGCCGGAAAGTAGAGTATGTTTACCGATTGGGTAAGGTTTCAGCAAGACTTGCCCGATCAAATCTTTATAACTATCATAGTCCGTTGGGCCGCTCAATCCCTGTCCATTGAAAACTCCCAGGTCAATATGCAGGTACTTCAAGCTTGCTGATTTTTCCCTGGCTTCGAAACTGGTCATGACTCCAATATCCCTTTCTGTTTTCATCAGGGTTTGGGACATTCGTCCTCTTTCCGGGGCTTCCCTGTCGGATGAAGAAAGATTGATCTCATAACCGAAGGGCCTTGCGAACATACCGGCGACAAAGGCAAAACGCTGAAACTTGTTCTCATAAATCCTTCCCCAAAAATCCCGGATAAAAACGCCACGTTCGGTTCCATCAAACTGAAATACAAATTGCACGGTTGGCCTTTCAAGTTTGTCGTAATGGACATATCCAAAAAGTATGCGACCCCTGCGCAGCATAAACCTGTTATTCGAATAAGGAGAAAAATCACCACCGTTGAAACTCCTGGCGCCCTGGCTTTCGGCAAGCTGGAATTGAGGCTGCAGATAACCGGTAATCTGTATATGGCTGAACCTTTTGTAAATGGAGAGCATGCCTCTCCCCATGTCTTTGGAAGTATCTATCATGTCCATGAGAAACTGGGACCGAGCCTCAAAAATAAAAAGCATGAAAAAAAGGATCAGGACTCCTTTTCTGAAATAACAGTTCATATTTTTCCTTAAGCTGGGCAAATGTAAACTTTATCCCTACCCCGAAAAAGAATATACCGTGAATGCAGTATGGCTTAGCATCTATCGCATACTGTTGGGTCATACTTCATCGGCAAGGGCCTGCCATGAATTCTTAAAAAGCCTTATTTTTCTTTGGGCCTTTCACGAACGCAGAATCGCCCGAAGTTTCCATATTGGGTTCAGGTAGGAAGGAAGGCCTCTATCGGTCAGAGAAAATTCATTTCACCAAAGCTTAGCCCGGACAGGAAAATCTCTTATTTTGTGACTCAAAGCATTCTGTTCTTAAGTCAGAATGCCTGATCCGGTGAATCAGCTCCAACTGCCAACTGAAATATTTCAACCTATCCACATCAAAATCAATAAAATATATTAGGCCGAGTAAGTGGCGAAGCGCCAATGTTAAGAAATTATTAACTCTCCAAATCATTCCCACGCCCGACCATAGAGTTCTAATTTTGCCGCAAATTTCAATGCTATGGCTTTCAACTCCTTCATGAAAATATTTCTTCCGAAGGACAGGGTATTTTACCAACTTTTTGAGGAGGTGGCTGGCAAGGTGTTGCTGATGGCCCATAAATTGAAAGAAGCCGTCAATGAACACGATTTCGACAGGAGGGCTACGATCAGTTCTCAGATTGAAGAACTGGAGCATGTGAATGATGATCTCACCCACAAGATTTTCACCGAATTGGGCCGGAATTTTATAACGCCCTTTGACAGGGAAGATATTCATTACCTGGCTTCGGCTCTTGACGATATTGCGGATTATATTTTTGCCACATCGAAAAAAATAAATTTTTACAGGATCAACACTAACGACCTGGGCATTCAAAAATTTGCTGACCTGATTGTGCAGGCCTGCGAATACATTCACAGCGCCGTAAGTGAATTGAGAAATATGAAGAATCTCCGTCAGATTACCGAGGCGCTTGTAAAAATCAACAGTATCGAGAACCAGGCGGATGATGTTTTCGACATGAGCATTGAGCGGCTTTTTGCCACCGAGCCCGATGCCAAAGAAGTGATCAAGAAAAGAGAGATCTACCAGGTAATGGAAATCGCGACAGACAAATGTGAAGACGCCGCCAACGTCATTGAGTCCATTATCGTCAAATATGCCTGACCAGAAAAAGATCAGTGCCATTTCAATTTTTTCATATTCCACATTCAGCCTCAGATTTTAAAATTTTCAAAATAAACGCATGACGCTTCTGGTCATTATCATAATCCTGGCTATTATCTTTGATTATATAAATGGGTTCCATGACGCTGCGAATTCAATTGCGACAGTTGTTTCAACCAAGGTACTCACGCCATTCCAGGCCGTTCTCTGGGCTGCCCTATTCAATTTTGTCGCTTTTTTTATTTTTAGGGACCATGGTGTGGCCAATACGATTGCCAATACCGTAAAGGAAGGAAATATTACACTTCCGGTGATTATTTCGGGTCTCGTGGCTGCCATTATCTGGAACCTCCTGACATGGTGGTTTGGCATACCAACTTCTTCGTCCCACACCCTGATCGGCGGTTTTGCAGGAGCAGCCATCGCGCATGCGGGCTTCAGTTCCATTAATCCGGATCCCGTGATCAAAACTGTGAGTTTTATTATTCTCGCCCCCCTGGTAGGGATGATCATGGCTTTCTTCATCTCCGTATGGTTCATTAATTCCTTTCAGAAAGGAATCTGGCCTAAAATCTTTTCATTGTCTGTGATAGCGGCGGTAGGTATATTCCTCTACAACATTCTTGAATTCCATTCCGAAAAATTGAAAACCCATTTCCATTTATATGGTCTCCGGGTCATATTCGATTCACATAATTTCAAATGGATATTGCTGGGGCTCATCATAGTTGTAATGGCCACTTTTACCCTTTACCTGAGCCGGCTGAATGCGCATCGCTCCGCGGTCTGGTTTAAACGCCTGCAATTGGTTTCGTCGGCCGCTTTTAGTATTGGTCATGGCGGCAATGACGCGCAAAAAGTTATGGGCATCATTACCGTGGCCCTGATAGCGAATGGTAATATCAAATCGTTCGGGGAAATGCCGGTATGGGTGCCTTTATCCTGCTATACAGCGATGGCCCTGGGTACGATGAGTGGCGGATGGAGGATTGTGAAAACCATGGGAAGCCGCATCACCAAAGTGACTCCCTTCGAAGGAGTGGCCGCAGAGACTGCGGGTGCCATTACACTGTTTGTAACTGAGAATCTCAAGATCCCAGTCAGCACTACTCACACCATCGCGGGTTCCATTATGGGAGTAGGCGCTACTAAACGCCTTTCGGCCGTACGGTGGGGCGTAACCGTAAATCTTTTATGGGCCTGGATATTGACCATACCGGTCAGCGCCCTGATGGCCGCGATGGTCTATTATATAGCCCGTTACATTTTCCTATAGTCCAAACATTTTATACCTTGGAGGGGATAACTTGCAGGGTTATTCAGTAGCGGAATCAATGACCTTAATCATCAAATTATGAAAGGAATTATACTGGCAGGCGGATCAGGAACCAGGCTGCATCCCATTACCTATGCTATCAGCAAGCAGATCATGCCCATATATGACAAACCCATGGTCTATTACCCGCTTTCAACCCTGATGCTGGCGGGTATCCGTGATATCCTGATTATCTCTACGCCCCAGGATCTACCAGGCTTTAAACGATTATTCGGAGATGGCAGCCGTTTGGGATTACAATTCAGCTATGCCGAACAAGCCACCCCAAACGGGCTGGCGCAGGCTTTCGTAATTGGCGAAAAATTCATAGGCAAGGAAAAAGTGGCGCTGGTTCTGGGTGATAACATTTTTTACGGTGCCGGATTGGGAGAACAATTGAGCATGAATATTAGTCCGGAAGGTGGCATCATTTATGCCTACCAGGTGAGTGATCCCGAACGTTATGGGGTGGTGGAATTTGATATTCATATGAACGTCATCTCCATAGAAGAAAAACCTGCAAGGCCCAAAAGCAAGTATGCCGTGCCTGGTCTTTATTTTTATGACAATTCTGTTGTGGAAATCGCCAGGAACCTCAAACCCTCCCCCAGAGGAGAATTTGAAATCACCGACGTAAACAAAGAATATCTGCGCAGGGGCAAACTCAAGGTTTCCGTTCTGCCCAGGGGAACAGCCTGGCTGGATACCGGCACTTTTGATTCGCTGATGCAGGCCGCCCTGTTTGTGCAGGTAATAGAACAAAGGCAGGGTATCAAGATCGCCTGTATTGAAGAAATTGCATACAGAAAGGGCTTTATAAACCAGGACCAGTTGTTGGAAATGGCCCGGCCTCTCATGAAAAGTGGCTATGGCCAATATTTAATGAACTTAGTATCTTGAGCAAAATTTCAGACTGATCGATATGAAAAAAATTCTGGTAACGGGAGGATGCGGATACATAGGTTCACATACTATTCTGGACCTGATCGAAAATGGTTTCGAAGTAATATCGGTCGATAACAATTCCCGTTCCTCTACGCGGCTCCTGGAGGGGATTGAAAAGATTTCAGGAAAAAAAGTCAAGAACTATAAGGTTGACCTTTGCAATTTTGATGATACGCATGCCATATTCCAGGAAAATACGGATATAATCGGCATCATCCACTTTGCCGCATTCAAGTCTGTGGGTGAATCGGTTGAAAAACCATTGTTATACTTTGAAAACAACCTGGTTTCACTCATCAATCTCCTCAAATGTGTGGAAGAATTCGAGATCTCCTATTTTGTCTTTTCATCTTCCTGCACCGTATATGGCAACCCGGATAAGATTCCCGTCACAGAAGACACGCCACCCAAACCCGCCGAATCACCCTACGGTTATACCAAACAAATAGGAGAGCAGATCATAAATGAATTTGCACGCGCCAACCGCGACAAATGCATCCTGCTGAGATATTTCAATCCGGCGGGAGCCCATCCCAGTTCCCTGCTGGGCGAATACCCCATCGAAAAGCCCCAAAATCTCGTGCCGGCCATTACCCAAACAGCTATCGGCAAGATCCAAACGCTGGAGGTATTCGGAGACGACTATCCTACTCGTGATGGCTCCTGCGTGAGGGATTTTATTCATGTGTGCGACCTGGCTCATGCCCATACACTAGCCCTGCAATATCTTCTCGATAATAGGAATCATGGCTATTGTGATGTTTTTAACCTGGGGACTGGAAGCGGAATTACCGTATTGGAAGCAATCAGGGCATTTGAAAATATCACCGGTGTCAAACTCAATTATACAATCGGGCCCAGGAGGCCTGGAGATGTAATCGCCATCTACGCCAACAATGATAAAGCCAGGCAATTTTTAAATTGGAACCCCAAATTCAACCTGGATGATATCATGCTCACTGCCTGGAAATGGGAACAAAAATTAAAGGCCGACGAAAAATTATTCACAGGCAGGAATTTTCAAATGAATTGATCCGGGAACAGGCATGTAACAACTTCATCCCGCTGCTAAGAAATTCATGCTGTAATTTATTTGAAGGAAAGAAACGGAGTGGGACATTCCGCTCCTGGAGGCTTGATTATAATTCCTGGAATAAAAATATTGCCATCTGATTTTCTCAAGATTGATTAAGTGAGCATTTACCAGTACATAAAATAAACCTGCTATCAGTTCAAAAGCGGAAACTTCTGCTTTACTTTGCTGATCAATCATAATTTCAGATCATGTTAAAAGACATTAAAGTAACAGGCCAGAAAGATACAAGGAGTGGTTTTGGCGATGGAATACATGAATTGGGGAAGAAGAATCCAAATGTGGTGGCACTTACGGCCGATCTTGCGGGCTCGCTGAAACTGGGCCCATTTATCAAAGATTTTCCCGACCGCTTTTTTCAGTGTGGTATTGCCGAAGCCAATATGATTGGAATAGGCGCCGGACTCACCATTGGCGGCAAGATCCCTTACACAACCACTTTCGCGAATTTTTCAACTGGCCGTGTGTATGATCAAATCCGTCAATCCGTGGCTTATTCCGGAAAGAATGTAAAGATCTGCGCTTCGCATGCTGGTCTCACCCTTGGTGAAGATGGGGCTACACACCAGATTCTCGAAGATATCGGGTTGATGAAAATGCTTCCCGGAATGACGGTTATAGTTCCCTGTGACTATAATCAAACTAAATTAGCAACGCTGGCTATTGCCGATTATCCCGGTCCCGTGTACCTGCGATTTGGCCGGCCTGTATGGCCCATATTTACAGATCCCGATCAGGAATTTGAGATCGGCAAGGCGCAGTATTTCTCCAGGGGCAATGCTGTGTCCATATTCGCATGCGGGCATATGGTATGGAAAGCCATAGAAGCCGGCATCATCCTGGAAGAGAAAGGGATAAGCGTGGAATTGATCAATATCCACACTGTAAAACCACTGGACGAAGAAGCCGTATTGAATTCCACCCGAAAAACAAAATGTGCAGTAACTGTAGAAGAACACAATGTAATTGGCGGATTGGGAGACGCGATTGCTCAATGCACTTCAAAGCATGCACCAATACCCATTGAATATGTGGGCACCCGGGATACATTTGGAGAAAGTGGAAAACCCATGGAACTGCTGAAAAAATATGGCCTCGACAGTCCTGATATTGTAGTGGCAGTGGAAAAAGTTTTGAAAAGAAAACAGGATTAATTCACTTGGATGAATTAAACTTCAAAGAGAAAAGCCAATCTTAAGATTGGTTTTTTTATTTTTATGCTGAACTCCCAAATTATTCGCATGCCTGTTAATCCAGAGGATATAGCATTATTGCAGGAATTCCGTATACCTGCAACAAAAGAAAAGGCTTTTACGGCGATTATCAAGAAGTACCAGGAAAAATTGTATTGGCATATCCGGCGCATGGTAATTGACCATGAGGATGCCAATGACGTTTTGCAGAATATGTTCATTAAAGTATGGAACGGATTGGAGAATTTCAGGGAGGATTCCCAACTCTATACCTGGTTGTACAGAATCGCTACCAATGAAAGTCTCTCCTTTCTGGAGCAGCAGAAAAAAAGAAGTTCTGTTTCCATAGACCAGGAAGAAAATGGTTTGGCCAATCAGCTACAGGCTGATAAGCATTTTGACGGCAACAAGTTGGAGTGGAAATTGCAAATGGCGATTCAAAAGCTCCCTGAAAAACAAAGGATTGTCTTCAACCTGAGGTATTTTGATGAGATGCCTTACGAGGAAATGAGCCGTGTTCTGGAAACCTCAGAAGGGGCCCTGAAAGCCAGCTACCACCATGCAGTAAAGAAAATTGAAGATTTTATCCTAAATCATTAAACCAATCGGTTATAACGAAGTCTTAACAAATATGAACACCCGAGTTTTGATATTGGAAGAATTGAAGGGCATCAGTCCAGCCGTTGCTAATCTTGAATACCTGAATGTTTTTGAGGTACCGGAAGGCTATTTTGACGATTTAGCCTTGAATATTATTCTCAGAATCAGGGAAATGGAGAACCAGCCTTCCGGTCAGGGAGCAGGTTTGGGGGGTTCAACCCTGGACCGCCTCGAAATAAAGAATCCCTTCATGGTTCAGGAGGGTTATTTCGATTCACTGGCCGGATCTATTATGCAAAAGATCAGGAAACAGGAAGAAGAAAGTTCCGTTGACGGCGAATTGGCCGGACTATCGCCAGTTCTTGCAAGGCTCAGAAACAAGAATGTTTTCAGCATTCCCGAGGGATATTTTGAGAGCCTTTCCCGAAATATAATGAGCAATGTTGCGTCCCGGCAGAAAGCCAGGGTTATACCTTTTGTAAAGCCAAAGAGAAACTGGATCTATTTTGCAGCGGCGGCCGCTGTAGCTGGATTTATCGGACTCAGCGCCTTATTCAATGCTCTCAGGTGGAATGAGGTCAAAACTCCGGTTGCAGTTATAACACCCCTTGCACCACAGGCTGAACCCCTTAAGGACATCCCTTCAGTTTCGGATGAGGCGCTTTCAAATTTCCTCAATAATACTTTGGATATTGACGGAACCGGCCTTGACAGCCAAGACAATATCAATGGTTTAGCCCTTCTGAACCTGGATGATAACAGCATTCTCGCCGTACTCAAGGAAACTTCGGATAATGAATTCAGGGAGTATTTGAATGAAAACCCATTGGCTGGCGGCGCTTCGTTAGTCACCAATTAAAAAATAAAGTTGGAGATGAAAAAATTATTTTTGATTTTAGGATTTAGTATTTTCGCCTTCCTGCCAGGTAGGTCCCAGGATGATATTGGTGTTGGAAACCAGGGAGAAAAAATAAGGGCTCTTGAAATAGCATATATTACCAAGCAACTGAACCTTAGTTCCGAAGAAGCTGAAAAATTCTGGCCCGTTTTTAATAAGTACAGGATGGACGTAAAGAATGTTCTTACAGACAAGAATATTCATGACGACTTGGAAAAGCAGCAAAAAGTATTGGATATCCGTAAGAAATACAGGACTGAATTTGCAAGGATCCTAAATCCCGAGAGGGCCCAGGAAGTGTATGGATCGGAAGACAGGTTTAGAGATCTTTTGAAAAGGGAATGGATGCAGCGATTGAAGCAGCGTCAGGAACTTAGGCCACTCAAAAAAGACAAAGGTTTTTAAAAAAAAATAAAAATAATTTACCTAATTTTAACTTGGTGTTTTTCATAGGTTAGCAACGGCTGGCTCTGTCTAGAGCTGGCCTTCATTTTTTTTAGGGAAAAACAGGGGGAAAGCCCTGAGCCTCAATAAGAATCTCAGGCAAGCGGATTACGGAATTTCCAGACCGGATTTTTTACGTCGTGATAAAAAAGAAAGGTCCAGTTCTCATCCTGCCCCTTCTTCCACCATTCCTGCCTCAATTCCATGCATTTTTTTCCGTCAAAATCGTATTTCGCGATGAACTTGTTTTTCATTTGATGCAATTGCGGAGCCACATCGGCGCCAAAAAATATTATTTCATCTCCTTCCTCAATCCAAAAAACCTGGTGAAAAGGAGAATGTGCACCGGTGAGTTCATAGCGGATATAGCCATCAATCATACCATTGTTCTCCACAAACTCCACATTCGCAGTTGACTTCAACAATTCAAACTCGTTGGGAATATAGGATGGAAGGCCTTTCTGAAATGCAAAATTCAATTCCTGCCTCTGCAAATAATAAGTCGCGTGCGGAAAACTCAGGTGCCGGTTGCCCAGGATCGGATCCGCCAGGCTGATACCTCCGGCGTGATCCTTGTGCAAATGCGAGACCAGCACTTTTGTAATATCCAATGGGCTGATCCCATTATCAACCAGATTTTGATGTATCTGAAGGATTCCATCATCATTGGAAAAGCCTAATCCCGTATCCAATAACAATATATCCCTGGATGTTATTACTACAAAAGGTTGCACTTCCACCAACAGACTTCCGATTGGACGCTTCTGCAAATCATCATTACCCAGGTCAAATGGAACAAATAGCTTTGATTTGTCGATGGTAAATGTGCCTTCAGAAAGTGGTATAATGGTCATGCCCATTGCGGGATTGTTATTTGGATCATGGAAAAAGGCAAATGTAATGCATGAATGGGGATGGGATGCAATCAGGTGTCCTACCTCAAAACCATGTGCCTGTCTGCATCGAGTCTTACCAGAATAAATAGCATGACTGAAAAAGTCAGGAATGAAGTGCCCCCATAGCTCACAAAAGGAAGTGGAATACCAATTACAGGAACGAGACCGATGGTCATGCCCACATTGATGGTAGTATGGAAGAAGATAACAGCGGCTACCCCATATGCATAGGCTCTGCTGAAAGTACTTCGCTGTCGTTCCGCGACGGTCACGATCCGCAAGAGCAATACCAGGTACAGGGAGAGGAAAATAAAACTGCCCACGAACCCGAAACCCTCACCGATGGTGTCAAAAATAAAATCCGTTCTTTGTTCAGGAACAAACCCATAGCGGGTCTGAGTCCCCTTCAACAAACCTTTTCCGAATAATCCTCCGGAGCCTATGGCGATTTTAGACTGCCGCACATTATAATTTCCGGCTTCCTGGGACTTTCTGCTCTTACTTTCTTCTTCTTTCAGAACCAATTCCGCTTGCGCCTGATTTTTGGGAACATAGTCGCGGCCAATGGCATCGTAAATTCGTTTCACCTGGTATGGCTCCAGCACATGGTCAAAGAAGAATGGCACGGCAAATCGTTGCACGCCCACACATAGGATCCAAAATCCCGCTATCATGAAAAAAATTCTGCGTTTTTTCTTTATCTGTTTTCTCAAAACATAGATAGTGATCACCGCGATAACGGTGAGTATGATGGCCAGCGTGTCGGGTTCCAGCAATAAGGTGGCCACAACCAATGCAGCCAGTGAAAATCCAATCACCAGTACGGCGCCGGGCAAGCCTTCCCGATACATCACCAGGAAGAAAGAAAAATACACAAGCGCCAGGCCCGTTTCACTTTGAAATCTGCAGAGGATCGCGGGAAAGAGTACCAGACCGGTGGCAATCAATTGTGATTTCAGTTTGGAAAAATCCGTATCCTGCTGCGAGAGATATTTAGCCAGGGCCAGGTTCACGAATATTTTGCAGAGCTCGGCAGGTTGTATATTGAAAAGCCCCAATTTAATGATGGATTCAGTTCCTTTTATCCTGGAATGAAAGGGAAAGACCAGGAACATGAGCAGGATGCCAAACAGATAAAATAAATTGGCAGTTGCGGTAAAGAATTTGCTGTCTGTCAGTAAGATTACAATGCCAAGCGCTATCGCCAGCAGGAAATAGAGCGCCTGCTTGCTATAGTCTGTTTTCAATGAAAGAAAACTTTGCATCACATTATCGCCTTCGCGATAAGTGGCGGCAAAAATACACATGATGCCAATGACACAAAGAATGAGATACATCCAAACCATTGACCAATCAACGCCTCTTGATATGTTAGGACTCTGCTGGTTCATGTGGTGCCGGGATTGATTTTGGACCGGAAAATATTTTTGCGATGATCAAGGTCAGCGTGATTCTTGTAAAAGGCGACCGGTTTACCGGGAGCCTTTGATTTCTTTTGAATCTCCGGTGATTTTATATGGGGATTCAGGTATTTCTGGAGATAGCTGCTATCCTGATAGAGGTTGAAATAGTAGTAAGCCCTGGTGGAATCTTCAACAAATTGCTTCCTTTTGAGGTATTCTGGCATCAGGTTAGTTCCTTCTATTCTTTCAACTTCTTTCAGTCTTTCCTGCCTAAGGGTGTCGTTCAAATATTTTTCAATTAGCAAGGAAGCCATTGGAGCGGCCCAGGTGGCTCCAAATCCCGCATTCTCCACTGCCACGGCAATGGCGATCTTCGGATTTTCACGGGGGGCGAAACAAACAAACATGGAATTGTTGGGAAGCTTTATTCTTTTACCGTCGAGTATTGTATATTTTTCGGCTGTACCCGTTTTAGCGCAGATATTGATCCCGGGTATACTTGCTCCCATTGCAGTTCCTTTTTCCACTACGTCCTGCATGCCACTGTGAATGGCTTCATAGGCTTCAGCTGAGATATGAGTAAGGACAGCATGTTTCTTGCGATAGGCGATCAGCAGCGAATCATTTCCGGATTCACCCTCGATGGTCTCTGCAATATGAGGAATATAATAATACCCTTTGTTCGCAATGATGCACATCGCGTTAGCGAGTTGCAATGGGGTGGCCTGCATCTTGTCCTGGCCAATGCCCAATGTAACGTTGGTGCAAGAATTCCAGGCGCCGCGGTAGTCTTTATTGTAAACGCTGGTATCGGGTATATTGCCAGAGTCCTCGCTGGGAAGGTCAATGCCAAGCTTGTGGCCCAATCCAAAAGCATTCATGTATTCCTTCCATTTCATGTATCCCGCCTTCACATTCCTGTATTGCGGATTGTCTACTGCCAGTCTGTACACCTGCGAGAAATAGGAGTTGCAGGAATTGGCCAATGCCAGGCGCAGGTTGGCCGCGTGACCGGGATTACTGTGTTCACAGCTGATGGGCTTGGCACATGCGCGGTAGGCACCCAGGCATGAATAGCCGTAAGACGGGGTAATCACACCTTCATCCAGGGCTACCAAACCTCCAATTGGTTTGAAAGTGGAGCCCGGCTCATACCTGCCCCCAATAGACCTGTTGAGTAAGGGCCCGGACACATCCAGCACCATCCGGGCATAATTCTTTTGTTTCTCAGGACCCGTAAGGTCATTCGGATCGAAGCTGGGTCCCGAGGCCATTGCAAGGATGCCTCCTGTTTTGGGATCCAGGGCCACGATGCTGCCGACTTTATTGGTCAGCAATTTTTCCGCGAGGGCCTGCAAGTCGATGTCAAGAAAGGTTTTGATATTTCTTCCGGCAATGGCAGCGGTATCGTACTTACCTTGTTCCCAGGAGCCCTGGATGCGGTTTCGGTTATCTTTGATCAGGTATTGTACGCCTCTCTGGCCCATAAGCACCGATTCGTATGATTGCTCCATGCCTGACCTGCCCACATAGTCCCCCAACTGGTAGAAGAAATTACTGCGCCTGAGGATGGCGGAATCCACTTCGCCGATATATCCCAGCAGGTGCGCCGCAGCGTGATAGGGATACACACGAATAGGCCTTTCCACCAGGGTAAATCCGGGGAAGCGCCAGATATTCTCTTCCAGCCTGGCCTGCATGTCGGGAGGCAGAAGATCTTCAAATACGGATGGCATATACCTGTTTCGATTCTTGAACAACACGTTTCTCATCCTCCTTTCGAATTCCGTTGTGTCAATATTAAGGAGGTTGCACAGATAATTGGTGTCTACATTCCTGATTTCCGCAGGTGTCACCATCAGGTCAAAGATGATCGTATTATTCAGGATGGCTTTCCCCTTTCTGTCGAAGATGATACCGCGGTCGGGATATACCACTTTTTTGTAAACCGCATTATCCATAGCCTGCACTTTATATTTTTCAGATACAACCTGGAGGATAAAAAGCCTGGTCACTATCACCAGGAAAGTAGCTACAAAAATCAGACGGATAACATTTTGCCGGGATTGATTGAATACAGGCATGGCCTGGAGTGAAATTTATTATAGTATTAAGAATCGCTTTTTCAATTGCGTGTATTGCTTCGAATTGCAAGTTTAGTCTTTATTTATCATCCGTTATATTTCTGTTTGATCAGGTGTTGGTCCGGAATTTCTGTTTCCGGTAGAAAAGGGTTTCCGTGATCATGATGAGCAGGAAGCTGATGCCCGTTGTGGAGAATACTTTCCCCAGGAAATACCAGAAATTTCCAAATTGAAGCCATTCGAGGAAAACCAAATAGGCGTTATGGATGAAGGAGAGTACGAGTACATAAACTATATAGGGAGTCCATCCCATGCTCGATGGGGCAGGCTCTGTGTAGTTGTAGCCCATGCCCTCGTGCGTGACCAGAACATTTATGAGGAAGGGGCGTAAGTAGGCGATCAATGAGCAGGATGCGGCATGAAGTCCCGGTGTTTTGGTGAAATAGTCCAATGTCAGGCCAAATAGGAAGCCAACGAAAACCAGGCTGATCCTCGACATGGAAAAAGGCAACAAGAGAATGTACAGAAAATAGAGATAGGGGCTAATGAATCCATGCAATGGCGGGATCTTATTCAGGATAAAAACCTGCACCAGGATGAAGGCCGCAAACCGAATGATATTTTTCAGTAATTCACTCATTGTAAATCCTGCTTGTGTGTTGCTTTTTCCAATGCGTCCTGCTCTTCCTTCTGGAGATTTTTGACAACGTATACAAATTGAATATTGAAGAAATTGGTAGCTGGTTTCAGCGAAAGGGAATAGAAGTTGCTGCTCTTTTCGGCTTCCACCGCAGTCACATAGCCTACGGCCTGGCCTGGCGGATAACTGGAATTTATGCCAGATACCACGGTATCACCTATATTCACCCGGGCGCTTTTGGGAATATTTCTAAGGGTCAGTACCTGGGGGTCATTCCCATCCCATTCCACCGTACCGGTTTCTCCCGTTTTCTTCAAACTCGAGCTCACGCGGCTTTGCCGGTTGAGCAAACTCATGACCGTGGCCATATTATTGCTCACATTAATTACAGTACCCACGATGCCTTCAGAGCTCACAACCGTCATATCCTTTTGAACTCCCTGTTTAAGGCCCCTGCTGATGGTTATATAGTTGGTTTGAGAAGTGACCGAATTATTGACAACTTTTGCGGGCATATAGAGATACCTGCGAAATCGTTCGAGCGAGTCGATTCTTATGGAATCAATGACTATTTTCTGAGTGGAGTCGGATGGAAGAAAATCCTGCTTCAATAAATTTCTCAGGTGGGCATTTTCGTTTACCAGAGCTTCATTGGTCTTCTTCAACTGGAAATAGTATTCAACCTTATTATATTTTTCACTGATACGTCCCGTAAACTCACCTGCTACCCCCATGAAAGCGGCTTCGTGAAAGCGGTTGTATTTAAAGAGCATGGAGAGGGCTACAATCTGTATGATCACGAAGAAGACAAAATTGAAATACCGCCTGATGAATAGAAAGATGTTTCGCACAATGGGGAATTTTGAAATTCAAATCTTAAATATTCCATCCCTTTCCCGGATTGCAGCCAGCTTTCAGATACTGATACCCCAGCCTGGGTTGTGTGACATGGTTCAGGGGGTAGGCTGTTCATCAAATGGCTCTATCGCATTACGAAAGGATAGCGCTGGTAATTTTTGAGCGCAATTCCTGTTCCTCTCACCACGCTCTTCAAGGGATCATCCGCTACGTGCACAGGCAATTTTATCTTCTGGCTCAAACGTTTGTCCAACCCCCTTAGCAGGGCGCCACCTCCGGTTATATAGATGCCACGGCGGTATATATCTGCCGCGAGTTCCGGCGGTGTTGTTTCCAAGGCCTTTAAAATGGCTTCTTCTATCTTGAAAATGCTTTTGTCGAGTGCCTCGGCCACTTCCTGATAGCTCACCATGATTTGTTTGGGGATACCCGTCACCAGGTCACGGCCATTTACGGGCAGGTCATCGGGAGGATTGTCCAGGTCTTTCATGGCGGCGCCGATCTGAATCTTGATTTGTTCCGAAGTCCTTTCCCCGATGAGCAGGCTATGATAGCGGCGCAGCGCCTCCATGATATCCGCAGTGAATTCGTCCCCTGCGATGCGTATGGACTGGTCGCAGACGATACCAGCCAGGGCGATCACGGTGATGCCGGTAGTGCCTCCGCCGATGTCAACAATCATGTTTCCCACTGGCTCTTCCACGTCAATGCCGATACCCAGTGCGGCGGCCATGGGTTCGTGCAGGAGGTAAACTTCTTTGGCGCCAGCCTGTTCCGCACTGTCACGAACGGCGCGTTTTTCCACTTCCGTGATGCTGGAGGGAATACAGATCATCATTCGCCAACTGGGAGGAAATAGAGGCTTTTTGGGGTAGATCATTTTGATCATCTCCCTGATCATCAGTTCTGCAGCATTAAAATCGGCAATTACGCCGTCTTTCAGCGGCCGAACGGTGCGTATGCTTTCGTGTGTTTTTTCGTGCATCATGAGGGCCTTCTTGCCCACGGCCAGCACATTCTTAGGATTATTTCTATCCAGCGCTACAATTGAAGGCTCATTCACCACTATTTCGTCGTCATGTATAATGAGGGTATTGGCTGTTCCCAGATCGATTGCAATATCTTGCGTAAACCAGTTAAAAAGACCCATAATTGATATTGGAAAGGTGGTTTGTAATTAATGCCTGCAAATTTGATGTAAATAATTCGAAATACAAAACGGCAAAACCTTGATTTTTATTGACTTTAGGATAAAAATATTTTTCCCGTCATACTGAAAGTACAACAAGAGCGGGATTTCAAATTCCGAATGTGTCGATAATGCGTCTAATTCCAGCCGGACATGAGGCGTTTACCAGGGAGGAAATGCAGGGATTTTCGCTCGAAAGTCAGTAGCAGCCTTCCATGCGCGGAAAGGCTCAATAAAATTCGTATCCTATATCGCCGCGATAGTACATGCCTTCGAACTGCACGATTTCCAGGATGGCCTTTGATTTCTCAACGGCGTGGGAAATCGTGTTTCCAAATGAAGTCACGGCCAGCACTCTGCCGCCATTGGTGACAGTTTTCCCGTCTTCAATCCGGGTACCAGCATGAAAAACGATGGCGTCGTCTTCGCGGATCATGTCGAGGCCTTCGATTTCAAATCCTTTTTCATATTCACCCGGATATCCCTTGCTCACGGCGACGATGGTTACGGTATTTCGGGGATCTATTTCCAACTTAATATCGCTTAGCCGTTTCCGTGATACTGCTATCAGCAATTCCCCTAAATCATTTCGAAGCCTGGGTATCACCGCTTCCGTTTCCGGATCGCCCAGGCGGCAGTTATATTCGATCAGGTAGGGCTCATCCTTCACTTTGATTACACCCAGGAATATGAATCCCTTATAGTTTATATTTTCTTCCGCAAGGCCACGGATGGTAGGCTCAACAATCTTAGTAATGACTTTCTTCATGAAGGATTTGTCCACGAACGGAACCGGGCTCACCGCCCCCATGCCGCCCGTGTTCAGCCCTTTATCGCCTATCCCTATACGTTTGTAATCCTTCGCTTCCGGCAACATCACATAATGGAGGCCGTCTGTCAGCAAAAAAAGGCTCACCTCAATGCCTGTGAGAAATTCCTCCACGACCACTTTCTTGCTGGCGTCTCCGAATTTAGATTGCTGGATCATCAGTTCAAATTCGGCCATGGCCTCCACCGGGTTCTGGCAAATGATCACACCCTTGCCGGCTGCAAGTCCGTCAGCCTTCAGCACGATGGGCGTAGGATGCGCCTGCAGGTAAGCAACGCCCTGTTCATAATTGTCGAGGTCAAATTCTTTGTATGCAGCCGTGGGTACGTCGTGGCGCATCATGAATGCCTTGGCAAAAGCTTTGCTCCCTTCAAGACGGGCGCCTTCTTTGGAAGGCCCAATCACCGCTATGTTCCGGAGACTCTCATCCGCCTCAAAAAAATCGTAAATGCCTTTTACAAGTGGCTCTTCAGGGCCAACGACCACCATTTCAACTTCCTGCTCAAGACAAAACTTTTTCAGCTCTTCAAATTGCGTCGGCAGGATATCAACATTGGTACCACAGGAAGCAGTACCTGCATTACCAGGCGCAATGAACAATTGACTGCAATGGGTACTTTGACTGAGCTTCCAGGCAAGGGCGTGCTCTCTACCACCCGATCCCAACAATAAAATTTTCATATGCTAATAGTATTTCCGGGCTCTAATTTAGAGTGAAGCCTTTGGAACTTCGAATTTATTTTATGGGTGGCTTACCTCTTTTATTTATGCTATCCAGGAATAATTCTATATTTTGCCTCTTAATTGCCTCAGCGGAAAATATTCAACGATTAAACCGGAACAGATGCAGAAGACTACCGTAAAAGGTCACCCTAAGGGACTGTACATTTTGTTCGCAACCGAAATGTGGGAGCGTTTCAACTACTACGGAATGAGGGCTATCCTCGTTCTTTTCATTACCAAAGCCCTCATGTTCGACAAGGTATTTGCATCTAACTTATACGGAAGTTATACCAGTCTCGTTTACCTTACTCCTTTGGTGGGTGGATTCATCGCTGACCGATACTGGGGTAACCGAAGGTCCATCATTGCAGGCGGCATCGTCATGGCAATTGGCGAGTTCATACTATTCTTTTGCGGACATTTCTACCAGAATCCCCAACTATCCTCATTATTATTTTTCACGGGCCTGGGATTCATGATTGCGGGTAACGGCTTTTTCAAACCGAATATCTCTTCCCTGGTCGGGCAATTATATCCCGAGGGAGACCATAGAAAAGACGCGGCTTACACCATTTTCTATATGGGTATTAATGTAGGAGGCGCAATCGGACCATTCATCTGCGGAATGGTAGGTGATACCGGAAATCCGGCGGATTTTAAATGGGCATTCCTCGCAGGGGGAATCGGAATGTGCCTCAGTGTTGTGGTGCAGCTTTTATTCCATCGAAAATACGTGGTGGATGCGAACAATAAGGTGCTGGGACTGACTCCCGAAGGCGCGCCGAAAAGCTTCTTCAAACCTGCGGTCATGGTAACGAGCCTGGTAGTAATGGCCCTGATTACCATCGCGCTGATCTATATTGACGCGAAAATATTCAACTATCTTTTTTACCTGCTAATTGCTTCCATCGTATTCATTGCATTTCTCATATACAGCGATAAGACCCTTTCAAAAATTGAAAAAAGCAGGGTGTCCGTAATATTCATCGTTTCTTTTTTCGTGATCTTTTTCTGGAGCGCATTCGAGCAGGCCGGCGCTTCTCTCACGTTTTTTGCAGATGAACAAACGAACAGACACCTGGGGCTAAGAATTCCCTTGTGGTCCATCAATATCGTCTCAGCCTTACTGCTTTATTATCTGGTTACGCTTCTCAGAAAAGCAGGCAGGAATCTGAGCTCCGCCTTCGATAGATCGCTAAGGAATACAGTCTATTCCCTGCTGGGTCTTTTCTCCCTGGCCCTGGTTGCAGTCAATATATATCTAATCACAACGCTGAAGACGACTATCGTTTTTGACGAATTACCAGCCAGCACTTTCCAGTCTCTCAATTCCACATTTGTGGTGTTGTTCGCTCCCTTCTTTGCATGGCTCTGGCTAAAATTGGGAAAGAGGGAACCCAGTTCTCCCACCAAAATGGCCATGGGCCTATTTTTCCTGGCATTGGGATATTTATGGATCGCCACGGGCGTGAAAGACGTTCAGCCCAATATAAAAGTGAGTATGATCTGGCTCACGGGCATGTATGCACTACATACTTGCGGCGAATTGTGTCTGTCTCCTATCGGACTTTCCCTGGTCAATAAGCTGGCACCGCTGAAATTCGCTTCACTCCTGATGGCCGTTTGGTTCACTGCCAACGCCTTTGCCAATAAATTTGCGGGCGTGCTGAGCGCGCTGTACCCCGAACCGGAAAAAGGAAAAATCACATCTTTTCTCGGCTACCAAATGAGCAATTTATACGAATTCTTCATGTTGTTCGTATTCATAGCCGGCGTCGCTTCCCTCATCTTATTCTTTCTTTCAAAGAAACTTCAGACTATGATGCATCCGGGTAAATGATCCCGTAAATTTTAAGTGAAACTGAGATGACAAAATTTTCTCATTTACCTCGCCGTTATGTGGTTTTTACTATCTTCCTTCGCCACAATAAGATGCAGCCATGTTAGAAGAAAAAAAATTCCAGCCCTTTGTAGCTCCCGAAACCAATATGCCCGAATTCACCCTGAAAGCGGTGTTGACAGGATCAGCATTCGGTATCATTTTCGGTGCAGCCACCGTATATCTCGCACTTAAAGCCGGTCTTACCGTTTCAGCTTCCATACCCATTGCCGTGATGGCCATCACACTCAGCCGCTTATTCCTGAAGACCACAATTCTGGAAAATAATATCATCCAAACCACGGGCTCAGCAGGCGAAAGCATCGCAGCCGGGGTTGTATTCACCCTCCCGGGTTTCTTGTTCCTGAGCGACAAAACTAACAGCGAATATTTCAATTATTTTACGATACTCACGCTCGCCATCCTGGGTGGAATACTTGGAACATTGATGATGATCCCCCTCCGTCGTTCCCTGATTGTGAAAGAGCACGAAAACCTGCCGTATCCGGAAGGCACGGCATGTGCAGCGGTTTTGAAAGCCGGAGAAAAGGGTGGCGAATTCGCGAAGACCGCGTTTCAGGGCCTCGGATTTGCCATTGCCTATGCCCTTCTGCAAAGAATATTTCATGTAATCGCCGAAACGCCTGCTTTCATGACCAGGCAAACCAACAGGTTTTTTCCTTCGGCCAAGATTGCAGGTGAGATCACTCCTGAATATATGGGCGTGGGTTATATCATTGGACCAAAAATCGCGGGCGTGTTAGTGGCAGGCAGTGTGTTAAGCTGGTTCGTTTTCATCCCACTTCTTGCTTCCCTGGTTTCTTCGGACGTTATCGCCGCCCAGCTAGTCAAACTTGGATATCTCACAGATCTCACCAAGCCCGGAGGACCCGGAGGATGGAACCCGGATACCCACAGCTTTGCCGATTTTTCGGATGCAATATACCGAGCATACGTGCGACAAATTGGAGCCGGAGCCGTAGCTGCCGGTGGATTTATCACGCTGCTCAAGACGGTCCCCACCATCATTTCTTCTTTCAGGGACAGCCTCAGGTCAATCAAGAAAAGTCCCGACGCGGAAACACAGAAAATAGCGCGCACCGACAGAGATCTTTCCATTAAGGTGGTTGGTTATGGAAGCCTGGCATTGGTCCTAATCATGACCGCCCTGCCATTGATACCGGGCAGTAATATCTTCAGCAGACTATTGCTGGGTGTACTGGTAGTTCTTTTTGGTGCCTTCTTCGTAACGGTTTCGTCCCGGATCGTGGGATTGATCGGCAATTCCAACAATCCTATTTCCGGAATGACCATTGCAACACTGATGGGAACCTGCCTGGTTTTTATCATGGTGGGATGGACTGGAAAAATATATGAGCCTATGGCACTCGTGGTAGGGAGCATGATCTGCATCGCGGCTGCCAATGCCGGCGCCACATCGCAGGATCTGAAGACAGGCTATATTATCGGGGCAACACCCCGATACCAGCAGATTTCTCTTTTCATAGGGGCCATTGTTTCTTCGATTGCCATCGGCCTCACGGTTAAAGTGCTTGATACTCCCACCCGGGAAATGCTGGCCCAGGGTATTGAACATGCCATTGGCCAGGACAAATATTCTGCACCTCAGGCCACGCTGATGGCGACACTTATCCGGGGAATCCTTTCGTTTAACCTTGACTGGCAGTTTGTGCTGGTGGGAGTTTGTGTAGCGATTGTAATGGAGCTCTGTAATATCAAATCCCTTTCATTTGCCATAGGGATCTATCTTCCGCTGTCCACAACGCTTCCCATATTCATAGGAGGTGCCATCCGTGGCATTACAGACTGGCAACAGAGGAAAAAGGGCAGGATCGATTCCCCCGGAGAAGAAGACTTAGGAAAAGGAAATTTATTTGCCACAGGCCTGGTAGCCGGAGGTGCCATTGCAGGCGTGATGGTGGCTATTCTTGCGGCCAACGATTCAATCGCACAGGGTTTGAAAAAATTGAGCCTGGAACATGGGATCAGCAGCTTATTGGGAGGGGCCATTGGTTATGAATTACTGGGTGTCCTGTTCTTCGGATTCATGGGATGGAGATTGTACAGGATTGCGAAAAAATAGTTCCCGAAAATAATAGTCTCCTTGAAAATTAAAACGCAATCCACTTTCCCTTCTTATTTCAAAAAGCTTTCTCTACCTTATTGGAGTTAAACTTTTGGAATATGCGTAAAATGTCCTACACCTCCGGCAGCGATGGAGAGAAAGTTGAATTGCAGGAAAGCAATGACATGGTGGTGGTTCGAACCAGGAAAGGAAAGACCCTGGGCGACTCAGTACAAAGCCAAGGTTCCAAACAAGCAATATCTAAATTTCAGGTAAAGCAAAAAATCCCCCGAGCTGATGTTACGATCCTGGCAGTGAAAAAAACTCATAAGGATCCCTTGCGGGTGAGAAATGAAGCGAGAAAAAATCTCAAGCAGGAAAATAATATCCGATTCGCGGGAAGGGTTTTGGTTGACAAGGGTACCAGCCAACCCGTTATTTACACTGAAAATATTTTTGTGAGGTTCAAACCGAATACGGAAAAAAAGATCATTCAAAAGATATTAAAGGACTTCAACCTTAAAATTAAAGATGAAGTCAAATATGCACCCAAAACTTATTTCGTACAGGCTACGGAAGGCACCGGAATGGAAATTTTCAATATCTGCAAGAATATCCTGAAAAAAAAGGAAGTGGAATACTGCGAACCGGAACTGATCCGCAAGTCGAGCAAGAGAAGACTGCCAATGCCACCGGCCATTTATTTCAGGCAATGGCACCTCAAATCAACCCGCATTGGCAAGAGAAAGATTAGGGCCAGCGCCCAGGTAGGGCAGGCGCATGGCATCACACAGGGAAGATCCGTCACCATAGCGGTTATTGACGATGGTGTGGACATCCACCATGTTGAATTCAACATAAAGGGAAAGATCAAAGCGCCCAGGGATGCCTCTTATAGGAATTCGGATCCAACGCCGAAACTTCCCGACGACAATCATGGTACTGCCTGTGCCGGCGTGGCCTGTGCATCAGGTATTCATAAAGCTTGTGGCGTGGCACCTGCCTCCAGGCTCCTGCCCATAAGAAATGTTTCTGAACTGGGCTCCAAGGATGAGGCCGACTCCATTTTCTGGGCCGTTGAGCATGGGGCCGACATTATTTCCTGCAGTTGGGGACCGGAGGACGGCGATTGGTGGAATCCAAAGGACCGCCTTCATAGGACGAGGCAGCCCATCGCCGCTTTGACGAGTGACGCCCTCCATTATGCAGCTATCCATGGCCGTAAGGGAAAAGGATGTATTATCCTCTTTGCGGCGGGAAATGGAAATGAAAACGCCGACCTCGACAAATATGTCAGCCACCCGGATGTATTGGCCATCGCGGCTTGTAACGACAGAAGCAGCAGGAGTGTTTACAGTGATTTTGGCGATTGTATCTGGGTCTGTTTTCCCAGCAATGATTTTGAATTGAAAAAACCCCGTCACTGCAGGCCTCTGACCAGGGGGATATGGACTACGGATCGGAGCGGCCGGGCAGGTGAGAAGCGGAAAGGATTGGCAGACTATATTTCCGATTTCGGGGGCACTTCAAGTGCATGTCCCGGAGCTGCGGGAGTTTGCGCCCTGATCCTATCTGCAAATCCCGGACTCAGCAGGCAGGAAGTAAAAGATATCCTGAAGTTAACAGCAGATAAAATCGATATGGCCCAGGGCAATTATGACGATAGAGGCCATAGTAAATGGTATGGTTATGGAAGGGCGAATGCACTTAAGGCAGTGGAGCTCGCGTTGCTGCTGAAAAAGAATCCGGACTGACAAGAATCTCCCCTCCGACCGGAAGATCAAATCTCTAAGCAAATTGGAGTGAAGCTACCGGGTCAGAGAAAATTAAGATAGTCAAAAGAATTGCCCAGAATTTCACGGTCATCTGCATTCAACCAGTTCTTCAGAACCGTTGCGTAAACATTTTTGAAATCTACCGAGTATTTCAGATCATCTTCTATCAGGTCGTTGAGGTTGGGCATGCCATTCAAGATACCTTTCTGTTTCAATCCGCCGCCGATAAAAAACATTGTATTTGCCGTTCCATGATCAGTACCTCCACTGGCATTTTGCGATACCCTTCTTCCAAATTCAGAAAATGTGAACATACAAAGATCCTGAAAACGGTTATTGTCTTTCATATCTTTTACAAATACTTTCAGGGCATTGTTTAATTCTTCAAACAGTTTTTGTTGCTGGGGCTGTTGGTTGATATGCGTATCAAAACTACCGAGTGACAGGTAATATACTTTTGTATTGATATCGGAAAAAATCAATGACGCAATGGTTTTCAGGCTCCGGCCTGTTTGCGTGGCCGGATAGCTGGCCCCTGATGGATGAAGTCTGCTTTGCCGGAAAATATAATCAGCGCTGTTCAGGGTATCTGCCATGGTTTTATAGAGATAGTCAACCTCATCCCCGCCCGCTTTGTGGGTTTCAGAAATATCCTTGAAAAATTTTTCCTGCGAACTATTATAGAGGCGGCGCGGATCTCTCAGGGCCAGGCCTTTGTTTTTTTCACCTTTCAAAGCAAGGCTCAACACGTCGTCTATTTCAATCGCCTGGGTGGGCTTGTCACAACCATTGCATTGCGCATCCAGGTAACGTCCAATCCAACCAGTATTCACATATTCTTTGCCGGAGCTGCCGCTTTGCCAGATATCCATACTCCTGAAATGCGAACGATCGGGATTGGGATACCCAACACCATTCAGGATTCCCAAGCTTCCATCCTCATATAAATCCCTGAACGCAGGTAGCGAAGGATTCAAACCTACCTCATCCGAGAGTATCAGAGCCTTTTCCCGTCGGATACCCAGCCCGGGCCTCTCCTTATAATAAATATCATTGCGCACAGGTATTACCGTATTCAGGCCGTCATTTCCTCCGCTGAATTGGAGCACCACCAAGACTTTATTTCCTGGCGGTACCATGTTGGGTCTTTGGAGTGCCTTCATGAATCCGGGAAGCATCATGGACGCTGAGGCCAATGTGCCCGTTTGCAGGAATGTTCTTCGCTTAATATTCATGATTCTAATTTCACTTTGCAAATCAATCATACCATTTCCATCCATGCCGCTTACCATCACGCACAAAAAAACCTGACAGACTTCTTAACACAACTGGTACTCCGGCATGCTCATCATTTTGATGGTTGCCGTCCTGATAAATGATTCCCTGTTATTGATGTCAGCGTATTTCATGATGGTCTTATCATTCACTTCGGTCTTTTGGAATAATATTCCTGCAATGCTCCTAATCAAGTCTTTCTTTTCAACTCCACTAAAATTCTGTAGATACACATCCCATTCTACTCTGGCTTCTATCCGCAGTCCGGCTGTGTTGGGAGCTCTCGTCATGGAAGGTCCCGGATCATCCGGCTCCCTCATCATTTGTCCCATTTGCTGGTCATCATCTGTCTTGGGTTTCAGGTTGAATTCGTCATTCTCCGCGATTAAACCCGGAATCCTGAGTCTCACCATCAGCGAAGATCCATCTATCCAATTCTTTCCCCCGGGCCAGCCCGCCACATTGGGTGGATAGAAGAGGATTTGCCCCAATACTTTCTGGAACATCAATTGCATCTCTTCATTGGCCAGCTCCATTGGTAAAATCCTGCGCATGCCCACCAGCAGCTCAACCGGGGACTTTATCCTTGTTCCTATATTCCGGGGGTCATAGAACCAGTCGCTGGTAAATATATCTTCCATCAGTTTTCTGATATCGTAATTGCTGTTATAAAAGCGATCCGAGACCCAGCTAAGATTTGCTTCATCCAGTTCCTCATTCACAAAATATTTATAAATTTTTCCTGCAATGAACCTGGCCGTCTGCCGGTGCTCCAGTAAGATGTCTAGAATATCATCTCCGTCAAAATTTCCGCGCCGGCCTAATACAGTTTTAACCCCGTTATCATGTAACTGTTTTCTGAAAACAAATTCGCCACCAATGGTAAAGCCCCACCCTGTAAAAGCTCTCGCCGCTTCGCGAATATCTTCTTCCGTATAATTGCCTCTGCCCATTGTAAACAATTCCATCACTTCCCGAGCAAAATTCTCATTGGGGTGTTGCTTCCTGTTCTGCTGATTGTTCAGAAATGCCAACATCGCGGCGCTCTTGGATACTTCCCGGAGGAGTTCCCCAAAATTTCCCAAAGCATTTTTGCGGATGATATCCAATAAACCCTGTTGGAAATACATATTCAGATTTCGGCAGGCGAAATGACCATGCCAGAAGAAGGCCATTTTCTCGAGGAGCTGTGCCTGCCCGTTGACCATCTCTTCGATCCACCTGAGGTTAAGGTTCCTGATTCCTTCCCTGCTCTGTTTTCGCAGCGCCTGCTTTTGCTCCTTGCTGAGATTCTCAATTCTCCCTGCCTCCTGCAGCCCTTTGAAAAGGCCATCAAACGCGTTATTAGCCACATCAATATATTCGGGATTTTTTGACGAAAACTTGAGCAGTCGCTTGAAAATTTCACCCTGGCTGGCATTTGCTAGCTCTTGTATAGATTCCGCTGAGGGTCCAAACCCGGCTCTCCACAAGAGATGCTGGTTTCTAACCTGGTTACTTACCGGCATGAAGACTTTGTTAGGAAGACTAATGACTGAAGTGAAAACGAAAGGTTTAATGTAAAATTTCAGAATGGCTGAATTGCTGGAAAATCCGTCGCGAATTCTTTAATTCAAGATTCACTTGGCTATACATGAGTTCATCACCTCACAGTATCAATGAAAATATCCTGTAATCTCCAATCCCTGGAAGTAATTTCCGTCGTCAAGGGCTCCTAAGCCTAAAATGAATTATTCCAAAACAATTGCCTGATTAATAAACCAATTGAGTCAAGTCCTAAGGTTATTCTGCAATAATATGGCGGCGGTTATTGTTTCCCGAAATTAATTTTTGGCACGGGAATTGACTTTTCAAGAGTCAATCATTTTGCCATATACAATTATCATATGGTAAATGAGTTTCAATCAGTAATTCAACCCTATTAATCAACTCTTAATTTATGAGAAAGTCACTCATTACTCTTGTGCTCATATGTACTTCATTTCTTTCATATGCGCAGATTGATCTCAAAACATTTTTAGGCGCCGGTTACGGCCAGGAAAACAAGATTGGCTTTCGCGGCCTGAGTATTCATGCGGAAGAACAATTCAATTTTTCAACTCACCTGAATGGAATCGTCGGTCTCAATTATTTCAACTCCAACAATGTGCCCAAGTGGGGTATGGCAGAAAATCAGGGCGTTTATTACAGGCAATTTATCGCCGAAGTGAAGACCCAGTATTTCAGCGGGCTGGAACCGGGTACGGGTTTCCTGGCTGGCATCGGCTTTGCCTTACGCTCAGGCAGCACTTATCATTTTGAATCCGGAGATTATAACCACGGCAGCTACAGTAACCTGCAGTATAGTAAGGAAAAAATGGTGGGCAATGGAATTGTACTGGGCCTAGGCTATGGATTTAAACTCAGTGAATCGTTGAGAGGGAAAATTGAATTCAACGATTACTCAATGGCGCAGCTTAATGAGCTTTACCAACTCAGCCTAAAAGTTGGATTTTAATTAGTCTTCTAAGTCTCAATCAAAATAAAAATTGCGAAGGTTTCTACCTTTGCTTTTTTTTTGAAATCATGCAATAGAGACCGGGACTCTCTGTCAGTTGTAGCCCTTATTTCATGCTCCGGTATTATCGGATCTCGGTCATACCAAAATACGGATGCAGGATTGAAGGTATTTGGATCGAATTCTCTGTCTGATTATTTTCCAATAAACTAGCCAATACGCGGGGCAGGGCCAATGAGCTTCCGTTGAGAGTATGAAGCAATTGGGTTTTGCCGGCACTATCTTTGAAGCGGATCTTCATCCGGTTGGTCTGGTAAGATTCAAAATTGGAGACCGAACTAACTTCCAGCCATTTTTCCTGGGCTCCACTATAAACTTCAAAATCGTAAGTGAGCGCCGAAGTGAATCCCATATCACCACCGCATAATCTAAGGATGCGAAAAGGCAGGTTTAATGATTCTAATAATTTCGCCACATGTTCTACCATTTCATCCAGCGCTTCGTAGCTTCTATCAGGATGAACCAACTGCACTAATTCCACCTTGTCGAATTGATGCACCCTGTTCAACCCGCGCACATCCTTGCCATAGCTTCCAGCCTCTCTTCTGAAGCATGGTGTGTAAGCAGTCATCTTCACAGGCAAATCCTTCTCTTTGAGGATCTCGTCGCGATAGATATTGGTAACGGGTACTTCGGCTGTTGGGATCAAATACAGGTGATCTTCATTCACGAAATACATTTGACCTTCTTTATCCGGCAATTGACCTGTTCCAAATGCGGAACTTTCATTCACCATGAAAGGAGGGAGGTATTCGGTATATCCCGCGTCTGTATTGAAATCCAGAAAATACTGTATCAGCGCTCTTTGATATTTCGCACCCTTGTTCACGTACACCGGGAACCCACTGCCGGTGATTTTATTTCCCAACTCAAAATTGATGAGGTTGTATTTGGTCGCAAGGTCCCAGTGCGGGAGTGCGCCGGCGGGCAATGCAGGTTTGGGGCCCGATTCGCGCACCAGCTCATTATCTGCCGGGGACTTGCCCGGGGGCACTTTCTCAGATGGAAGATTGGGAATTTTCACCAACGCTTCCTGCAGAATCTTTTCCGTCGCCGCCAATTGTTCGCCTATTGGTTGCAATGAGGATTTAAGCGAAGCAACCAACTTTTTCAGCATTTCCGCTTTATCTTTTTCACCCTTTGCCATCAGTTGCCCTATTTCTTTGGAATTGCTATTGACCTGAGCCAGGATATTGTCATTTTCCACCTGCAATTTTTTTCTCTGGTCGTCAAGGTCCATTACATGATCCACGAGGCCGATCTCTTTAAATTGCTTTATTGCCAATCTCTTCTTCACCAGGTCGGGGTTCTGGCGGATAAATTGCACTTGAAGCATTACACTAAATTTTCAGCAAAGGTAATTCTTGGGCAGACAAAGCCAATGAAGTAAATCGAATAGCTTAGTGCTAAACTAACTGATATGATTGATCCAGGAATGATTACAACCAGCATTGAATTATCGGGCCATCGCGTCGTTAAGAACCTCGGAGTAGTACGCGGCATTACGGTCCGTTCCAGGAGCCTGCTCGGGAATGTGGCAGGAGGTTTACAGACTCTTTTCGGGGGAAGGATTTCTATTTATGTGGAGCTTTGCGAAGCCACTCGCGAGGAAGCATTCCAGCATATGATGGAGCAGGCCGCACAGAGAGGCGCCAATGCCATCATCAATATGCGTTATGATGCCAATGAAGTTATGAATGGTGTGACGGAAGTTTTGGCCTATGGGACAGCAGTTGTTACCGAGAAGGTGCAATAGGATTCAAATGATCTGAGACCGTTGGAAGTTTCAAATGGATTTCTTCATTTTTCGGTAAACATCCGGATTGTGAATTTGCATGAATCGTTCGGGGTTAGGAAGCTCTGTGAACCCGAATTGCCGCTACAATCCATGCGCATCCCGGGTGCCCAGCATCCACCTGCGTAATCCTGCCAATTCATGATGGGAAATGATTGTTTCCATCAGCCATTTAGATAATCCAAGACCCCTGAATTTTTCATCAATGAATACATCTGCCAGGTATGCAAATGTGGCTTTGTCGGTGACCACCCTTGCGAATCCGATCTGAAGCTCATGATGATAAACTCCAAAACAGATGGACCCGGCAATTGATTTTTTTACAATTTCAACCGGTATGTTTTCTGCCCAATAAGAATGGCTGAGAAATTGGTGAATGACATCTATATTCAGGAGGGCGGGATCGGTGGAAATCCGGAACTCTCCTTTTATAAAATCAGTGTTTACCATATAAAGCAAAGCTAAGGTCTAAACTCAAAACCAGCCATACCGGATCGTGGTCCAGTGGCGAAATATCAGGATGAAGGCAAAGTTTTGGCTTAGCTTTGCAGCCATGATAGATGCTAAGAATGATCTTCAATCCAGGTGGTGGAAGCTCGAAGAGAAATTGATGAATAGGTTTGGAAAAAAACCAGACCTGGAAGCAATATTATTCCTGATCGGCATACAGGAATTCGGACAACTGCGTTCTAAATTCACTAAAGAGCAAAAACAGGATTTGATGCATGTGGCCGTCTGCAGTCTGTTTGCTCAAAGTGGTTACTACGAACTGGAAAGGAAAGACGAAGACGGCTGGCCACATTTTCGGCAATTGAAGGCACTTCCGGACCAGAGCCTGCCTGAGCAGGAAAATTTCCTGAAGGACCATGTACTGCTCTATTTTGCAGAGCATGATTTCATTTGAAACGGGCTCCCGATTACATCTCATTTTATGTTAGAGTGACTTCATAATATGCCTGATCCGTTTCGGCCCTAACAGGAGGTATTGATAATAAGAGCTGCAGCTTAAAATACAAATATTGTCAGGGCTGTGTGAGATGCCGGATAGGTTTCAAATAAACGCACGATAATTTTTTTTCGGCTCCAAGGTCCAAAAATAGTTATTTACATTGCGGGAGATTACATTTGCTTTATCCTAAAAAGACGCATCATGAATTTCCCCAAAAATCTGCTTTATACTAAAGATCACGAATGGGTTCGACTGGAAGGCAATACAGCATGGGTAGGCATTACGGACTATGCCCAGAATGAGTTAGGCGATATAGTGTATGTTGATATAGAAACCCTGAACCAAAAGCTTGCGGCAGAATCCGCTTTCGGCACAGTGGAAGCAGTCAAGACAGTGAGTGACCTTTTCCTGCCTTTATCGGGAACTATTGCAGAGGTGAATCCTCAATTGAACAGCCAACCGGAATTGGTAAACAGTGATCCTTACGGTGCAGGCTGGATGATTAAGATAATTGTCGATAATCCGGCCGAGGCTGATGGTCTACTGAAGGCCGATGCTTATACCTCCATGGTAAGCGCCTAATCTCCCCCTGACAGATGCATTTGAAATTCTTTAACAAACCCTGGCCCACAGTCATTTGGGCTGCCATTATTTTCATATTATTGGCGATTCCAGGCAGTTCCATCCCTTCCGAAGGTCTTTTCGGCCTCCCGGACCTGGACAAAATTATACATGTATTCATTTTCGGAACCCTGGTAGTCCTGTGGAGCAGATACGCCATCTTTAGGTTTTCGTTGCAAAAGAGACCGGTAATAATGGTAGGAATCGTCCTGTTATCCTCTCTGTTTGGGATTGGAATGGAATATTTCCAAAAATACTTTGTGCCATCCCGGAGTTTTGACCGGAGTGATATGGTAGCAGATGCCTTGGGTTCAGTACTGGCTTGGCTCTTATGCCGATTCTACATGTTTAAGAAGATCCAGTCTCCTTGAATATGGCACAAAAAATTGGCCCCTATGGAAATAGGGGCCGCAACCAAAACTAACTGCTTATGAGAAAATTGACTGTTATTTGTAATCTTCACCTATAAGACGCAAAACAGAGGCCAAGGTTTGCATCCATACTGTTAATGAATTTCTAAAAGAACTGATTTCCGATCGCTTCCATCTAATAACGTAATAACGCAGTACTAAGTTCCAAAATTGTACCGGTTTTACAACACAAAGTTCAGGGAAAAAACCTTGGCTTATTCATAAAGATTTGCAAAAGTCAGGGATTGTGACAGCCTGTTGACAATGCGTGCCTTGCAGAAGGAAGTCAAAAAAGCGAAACCCCGCGAGCTGGCGGGGAGCTTATTCTGCGAAAAGGTCCTATCCAAAAAAGTTTGTAATCAGAATTTTATAAAGGTTTTTGCCGTCTTCTCCCCATCTGCCAGGGCAACCATTCTATACAATCCCCTGGGCAAATTGCTGAGATTAAATGACAGGGTACTGGAATTACTGGCAGATTTGGTCATCACTATTCTACCCGCATTGTCAATAATGGTCACGGTAATTGCTTTCGCCTGCTCCTTTAGCTGAAGACTTATATAATCCTTAGCCGGATTAGGATAAATATTTATTTGAGAACTTGCGGATCCCTTACTGATTCTGAGTATGGCGCTATAGGATTTCCCACCTGATCTTTCTGTAAATTTTAGCCTGTAAAACAAGTTTCCGGAAGGAACTTCCTCCAAGTCTTTATAATAGTTGGTTGCCCGGGTAACGCTCAATCCGGAAATTGTGGAGAAGCCAATTCCATCTGAAGAACGCTGCACTTCGGTGTAAGTGATATTATCGCCATTCTCAATCTCCCATTTCAACTCTACCTGGTCAAAGGACAATTTCTCAAGATTGAATGATCTCAAAATAACGGGCAGAAGCATGAACTCCTTGTAACTTGTAAAATTGTTGCCGACTATAGGATCTGTCATCACAGTCAAGGCATTGGGCTGACTCTGCACTTCAATTGACTGAACTGAAATTCGATTGAAGCTCAGCTGCACATAAGCTATTTCTCCATCTGAAAGGGGACTGACACTAATTTCACCTGTCTTGCTATTGAAGCTTGCATTCTTCCTGGTGGTGACTTTCAGGTCGGTCAAATCGACTCCGGTAACAAAAATGGATTTTGAAGTAAAAGCATCCGCATCATCAGGGCCATTGTTTGTAAACTGAAACCTGATATCTGAATTATTTCCACCCACAGTACCCGGAGTCACCTGGATTGTTGATGCAATGTCTGCAAGCCTCGTCGATTTCCCGGTAATTGCGATTACGGGAATATTACTCACTATATCATCCACGCTGATTCTTTCGGTACCGCTGCCTTTAGTCTGGGTATTCCATCTGAAAACAATTTTGTACCAGCCTGCCAAATATGATCCAGAGGGAATAATTGAGTTTGCCGCATATAAATTGTCATCTGTATAGGTGAAATCATAAAATGCTGACAATTCATTACCCGCTGTATCTTCCAACTGAACAGATAGTTCGGGTTGAAATTTAAAGTTCTTGGCAACCGCCTGGTGAGTGAAAGAAAGATTATAATTGCCACCAGATAAATAAAAATATCCGCTCGCAAAATAAGTATTGGAAGTGGGTGTAAGGTCATTTGAATAGACGCTGTTACCATCAATGGAGCCCTTTGCATCATCCAATGAAGCTTTGCTGAAAGTATAGCCATATATATTGTAATCTTTTATTTTGTCGCTGGAAGAAAAATCTTCATTCCAGGTTTGATTCATTGCCACAAATGGTACTAATACAGAGGCCGCAAAAAGCATTTTTGTAACCAGACTTGCCAGGGTAAATTTCGCTTTCATGGATCGGGAATTTGGAACAGAAAAAGCATAGTTCAGGCCAAAGTCCCGACAGGTTGGTAATCAAAGAATTATTCAAAATCGCAGGAATAAAAAATTCCTAAAAGGGAATGGTTTTCCGCAATATGGACACCAGATAGATCAAAGTACTGGTTGCGGGGCTTCATGATTGCGATCAGGTCAGAAGACCTGATCCCATCGATCAAATTGACTTTATGACGACGCCTTGCCAGGCATGTTGGAAATGATTGCCTCAGATATTTATACTAACTTCCCTATCGTGATAGTCCATTCACTGATTGGGACCAGCCTGAAACTGCAGCCTGTATTGAGCCTAATTTTCATCAATATATGACCAAAGCCAACTCTCAACGATTCCTCGCTCTCGATGTATTGCGCGGAATGACCATTTGTTTCATGATTATCGTAAATACGCCAGGAAGCGGCGCAATGCCATTCTCGCCGTTAGAACATGCCAAGTGGCATGGATTCACCCCCACAGATCTTGTCTTTCCAACATTCCTCTTTGTAGTGGGCAACGCCATGAGTTTCTCTATGCCGAAATACAGGGCCTTGGGGAATAGTAAAGTATTAGGAAAGATATTCAAGAGAACCTTTATTATTTTCCTTTTGGGATACTTAATGTATTGGTTCCCATTTTTCCGCGAGGTGCGTGGTGGTGGTTATGAATTCTTCCCTATCAGGGATACCCGCATTTTGGGCGTGTTGCAACGTATCGCTCTCTGCTACTTTTTTGCTTCATTGATGATTCAATTCCTGTCCCGGAAAACCGTTTGGACACTTAGTGTGGTATTCCTCTTAGGATACTGGCTTTTGTTATATGTGGGGGGCGATTATTCCCTTACCGGCAATCTGGGACTGGCCATTGATAAATCTGTCATGGGCGACCATCATCTCTATCATGGTGAAGGAATTCCATTTGATCCGGAAGGGCTTCTGAGCACGATTCCTTCCATTGTGAATGTGATCGCGGGATATTATGCCGGTCTCTTTATCCAACAGAAAGGCAAATCATTTGAAACCGTCGCAAAACTCCTAATGGCAGGATTCAGTATTCTGTGCATCGCCTATTTCTGGGATATCGTATTTCCTATCAATAAGAAATTATGGACAAGCTCATTTGTGTGCTATACCGTTGGACTTGACCTGGTGATCCTGGGCATCCTCATCTTCATAATTGAAATCAAGTCATGGAATAAGTGGACTTATTTCTTTGAAGTATTCGGACGGAATCCATTGTTTATATACTTAGTGTCCGAATTACTGGTGATAGTATTGTTCATGATGAAAACGGATCCCAAGACAAATCTCTATCGTTGGTTGAACAGCAATGTTTATCAGAAAATACTTCCGGGCGCATTTGGCTCTCTGGCATTCGCCATCAGCTATATGTTGGTATGCTGGCTGCTTGGATATTGGATGGATAAGAAAAAGATTTATGTAAGAGTATAAGAGAAAGCGATGGTAAGACACCGGCCAGGGGTTTGGATTTTACAATTAATGTATCTCCTGCTGAAGCCAGCATTTCAGGCGCTCAGCTGGGCGGTACCATTTTCGAGTTTTACAAGATATGCTTCAGGCACAATATTGTATTTCTCCTGGTAAGCTTTGGTGGCCGTTTCAACGAATTCGGTCACGGCCTCTTGATGAACCAGGTTGATCGTGCAGCCGCCGAATCCACCACCCATCACCCGGGCTCCGAGGACTGATTCGTTTTGTTTTGCCTGATCCACCAGGAAATCCAATTCTTCGCAACTCACGTGGTAGAGCCCACTCAGGCCTTCGTGGGTTTCGAACATCAATTTCCCGAAAGCCGGGAGGTCGTTTTGTTCCAGCATGATGGCCGCTTTGCGGGTTCGGTTGATCTCCTGGACCACGAACAAACATTTTTCGAATAATTCTTGCTCCATCAGATCGGAATGATTCATCAAATCTTCTTCTGAAATATCCCTCAATGACTGCGCAAGCGGGAATTGACTACGCAAGATCTTAAACCCTTCCTCACATTGGCGCCGCCGCATATTATAAGCCGAGCTGGCATGGGAATGATGCACTTTGGAATTGATCAAAACAAGGGAAAAGTTTTTGAGGGAAAATTGGAGGTATTTATATTCCATGTTCCTGCAATCCAATAATATCACATGGTCTTTTTTACCCATCATGTTGGCAAACTGATCCATGATGCCACAGTTGACACCCGGAAAACTGTGCTCCGCCTTTTGACCCAGTTTTGCAAGCAGTATACGGTCAATATGCAGGTTGAAAATAATATTTAGCGCATAACCTAAACCACATTCTACCGCCGCGGAGGACGACATACCTGCTCCCGCGGGAAGATCTCCGCTCAGCACACAATCAAAGCCCCTGATGGGATATTTATTCCTTTGCAACTGGTCAACGATCCCTAAAACGTAATTTTTCCAGCCATTGCTCTTGGCAATAGCATCTAATGGAACTGCATATTCTTCATTCAGATCAGCCGCAAAAAATCTGGCTGTGTTTTCATCATTTGGAGCTACTGCAAAATAGATCCCTTTGTCAACTGCCGCCGGCATTACAAATCCATTATTATAATCTACGTGTTCTCCGATGAGATTAATGCGGCCGGGAGAAAAAAATACTTGTGGTTCTCTTTGAAACTTTTCTATAAAGAATTTCTTCACTTTTTTAGCCAGGGAATCATTCATACCGATCAATTACGCGACGAGCTGATTTTATATTGTGTGCTAAAGATAATTTCCTGGCCAGATTCCAGTATTTCCAGCCCCATTTTATTATTGAAGCAATCGGGAGCTCCACTCAAATTCTCCAAAGCTATACTTTTTCTATGAGGTGGTGTGTAAATCTGAAGGTAACGGTAGATGCTATCCGGAAATATTTCCAACGCAAACCCTGATGCAGGATCCATCAACGCGCACATCGGCTGTTGTCTTTCAAAATCCAGCACAAAAGAATGATCCATTACCGCGTTACCGATGAGGCGGAATTCTTGGAAATCTTTGTTCGGTAATATTTTTCCAGTGGGTATCAGGTTCTCAAATTCCAGTATTTCCGGGCCCTGAAAACGAAGCATCAGTTCGTCGATTTTCTTTCCAAAGGTAAAATATGGATGCCACCCATCGGCAACCGGAATGGAAGATGGGCCGGGGTTTTTCAAGGTAGTGGTAATGGTCAGCTTCCGGAGTGGTTCCAACTTGTATTCAACGGTACAATTGTATCTAAATGGATAGCCGCTATCACTGCCATCGTAATCATATTCCATCAATACACGGGCTTCGCCGTCAGCGCAATGAAGTCTTGTTACGTGGAAAGCCGCTCTGTAAAGCAGCCCGTGAATGGCTGATCCATCGGCATACAATTTATTGAAGTGATATTTCCTGTTGTTGAATTGATAGGTCGCATTACGTATTCGGCACACAAATGGTGACAGTTTCAAGCCCTTGAAGCCAGCGGATTCTGCATTTTTGTCGAAGTCTTCCCGGGTAGTATAGCTGTCGATAATATTCAAAAAGGAATTTCCATTGACAACTTGAAAAGTATGAAGCATCGCTCCGCAGGATGGAATAATTTCCACACGGGTTGAGTCAGACTCATCTGCAAGAACGACTTTATTGAAGCCATCCTCACTGATTTCCGAAGCTGTGTAGATATTCGCCATTGAGGCGACAATTTAAAAAAAATACGGGCATTATGGCGTGAACTACATTAATTTATGGCAAAACCACCTTTGCTATTATCTAACCATTAATTTATGGTTAAGGCAGTTTGGTGGCCTATGGCCAGTCATCGCCCCTCCTGCCTTCTCATTATGCTTCTGGTCTCTTTGCTGGCAGATCATAAATAAGGCAACCAATACCAAGCTGCCAATGAGAAGATTTTACCAGTTTCCTGCTTAAAACTGAACGCTTCGAGACTGGCACCCACTTTCATAGCTTTTTTCACCCAACTAAAGACGCCGGATATTATGCTAATTCCGCAAGGATAACCCATTGCAGAATTTTCAAATGTGATTCTCCTTTCCATTCAGGACCCTGCCTAAAGTCCCGGTTCCGCTCATACTAATTTCAGAATGCTGTCTGCTTAAAACAATCCCAACTGTTGTCCCGGTCTGCAAAAGTTTCCCGTATCCAATTCCCAGTTTTCAGCGTTCATGCCATAGAGCTTGCCATATTTTTTGTATTGCTGGGCCACCAGTTCCGCTATATTGCCTTCGCCACTCATGCGCAGTCCCCAGCGACTATCATTGACTTGTCCACCATGACTTTGTTCAATCAGGTGCCATACTTTGTCGGCCCTGTCCGGGAAGTTTTTATAAAGCCAATCGTGGAATAGCAATTTAACCGCTCCATTCAAACGAATAAAAGTGTAGGCTGTGAAGGTTGCGCCGTTATCCCTGGCCGCTTTCATGATACGCTGCATTTCGTGTTCATTCAAGCCGGGAATCATGGGTCCCAACATAACGCCCATGCGTACCCCCAGATCACTCAGATCACGGATCACCCGCAGCCTTTGTCTGGCGGTAGCAGTTCGAGGTTCCATCAAGCTGCGCAAATCTTCATCCAGGGATGTGATTGAAATCAAAATGGAAACAAGTTTCCGCGCAGCCATTTTTTGCAGCAGGTCCTTGTCCCTGAGCATGCCAGCATTCTTGCTGATTAATCCTACGGGTTGATTGAATTCACTGCATATTTCCAGCAGGCTTCTGGTGAGTCTGAATTTTTTCTCAGCAGGCTGGTAGCAGTCAGTGTTTCCACTTAATGAAATAGGCACACATTCCCATTTTGGATTCATGAGAAAACGGCGGAGCATCTGTGGCGCGTTCTTCTTTACTATGATCTTGCGTTCAAAGTCCAATCCCGCGCTGTAGCCCCAGTATTCATGCACATTCCGGGCATAGCAATAAATGCACCCGTGCTCGCATCCCTGATAAGGATTCATACTATACCACATGCCTACGTCCGGGCTATCTACCTTATTGACGATGCTTTTCACTTCCTGTTCGATATACTGGGTGGCTTCATTAGTCTCGGTCCAGTCGTCAATTCCTTCCACATGTTCTTTTACCTGTTCCTCTCTTGAGAAACGATTCTTACTGTTGAACTGGGCGCCCCTACCTTTCAGATAAGTTTTATTTTCTCCGCCCTGATAATTCTCCCCTTCCATGAATCGTGCCTCCTGGTTTGCAATAAATTATTTCTCTCCATGACCGTCACTGATCCCATTTCAGGCAAATCTTTTCGATCATGGCGATAGCCTCGCCTCCCACTCCCACCAATCAAATCCCAAAAATCTCTTCTCGAATTTGATGACCTGAAATGATCCCGGGTTTAAAAAAACTGATTCCTGTTCTTTCCTGGATCAGTTGAATAGATCCCCCTGCCTGACATTCACCGGCAGGTTCATGAATGCAAGCCTGCTCAGAACCTGGTATGACTGATCTCCCACCCGCTTTTTCAGGAGCAGCATGGCGTCGGCTATGAATCTCCCCGTAAATTGTCGATTACGATATTCAAGCCAGCCTTTCTCATATTGCCAGGGCAGTAATTTCCCGGCAACCGGGATAAATGGTTCATCGATGAAATGTGGTTTGTGCTCATTGTCCATCTTCATGAGCTTTTGCCCGGTCTTGAGCTTGCTGACCAGTCCCCGCAAGGGTAATTTGGAGCCCACATTTATGAAAATGGTGTGACTGGGAAAGCTTCCGTAGTCCTTCAATTCCACCTTGAATGGATAATGTCCCATTGCCACAGAGGCAAGGCGATTGAGGATTCTCTCTTCCATCATTTCTATTTGAGTGAACCTCGCCAGCGTTAACCGGGGTCTGCCATTCGCGAAGCTGTGAGTTCTGTAATCCTGCTGAAATTGTTTCCGGACCAGGCTGATCTTATGCTGCAGTTCTTCATGCGGCTGCAGCACCAGCAGGTATTCATTGACGCGATAACCCGGAATAGTTTGAATATTCGGTTTCATATCATTTTCTTTTAATGAGGAGATCCGTTAAACTGATTCCTTTTGATTAGATTGGTCCGGTGGATCTGCACCAATGGAATTCTCAGGACGGAAACGAAACATGTTTACAAGTTTGCAGGCACCAGATTGATCATCCTTCTTAAGCAGCCAGAGCTCATTCACCAGAAATGATTCACAAAAAGTCCTGCTTGAAAAATCAAACAACACATGCCTGAATACTTCTATTGGTACGGTCTCAGTTAGTCTCAGGGATGGCTTCGAAATCAATTCCGAAGGAGGATTGCCCGGCGACCGGAAAAAATCGTCCACGGATCTCATTTGCATTGCCAATTGTTGAAAGGGTCGCGGATCAAGCACACGCAGGTAAATAGTTCCTGGTGGAAAACCACCATAATTATTCAGTGTAACTGTAAATGCAGTCCGAAGGCTGCAGATCCGCTGCACCCACCTTATCAGAGTCTCTTCCATCATTTCAAGGGCTTGAAACCGGGCTATCCTAATATGAGGCCTGGCTTGGATTTCTTTACCGCTGCCATATTTAATGGAGAATTCCTGTAGTTCCGCCCGGATTTTTTCGCTGACTTCCTCGCCCGGGCAAGCCACGACAAGGTATTCAGTCAGACCGGAATTCCTTGCCAGGCCACTGCTGGTTTCGCCTGGAACCTGTTCTGAATGATCTGCCGGAAGTCCGTGTAATGGAATGGAAGCTTCCCATAAATTTTCCATCTCAAAAATTTTTTCCGATAATTAATTTAGCATAAATTTACTAAATAATTTAGTATTTCAAAATCTTATTTATATGGATGTGGAAAAAATTGTGGGCTCCGGGCACAAAGGAACCAAGAGCTTTAACCAATGGGATGTGCCCACGTCGAACGCCACAGGATTCGGTGCGGCTGCCGACGATTATATGGAAAGAGGTATTGATCTCAATGAACAACTGGTAAGGAATAAGCCTGCCACATTTTTCATGCGGGTGAACGGAAACAGCATGTCTGAAGAAGGCATTCATGAAGGGGACGTGGTGATCGTGGATCGGTCCATAAAAGCGGTCAATGGAAAAATTGTGATAGCGTCCCTGAATGGGGAAATGCTAATCCGGCGGTTAGAGAAGACTTTCAACAAGATAAAACTGGTACCAGGAACTTCGAGGTTGTCAGCCATAGAAGTGGATCCATACGCTGAATTTTCGGTCTGGGGTGTGGTCACCTACACGATCCATGCATTTTAGGAGAATATCGCTGCTGTCATGTTTGCTCAAAATTCATATTTGAAAAAAGATCAAATGAAGGCCGTTGTGGATTGTAATAGTTTTTATTGTTCCTGCGAAAGGCTTTTCAGGCCTGAATTGCAGAATAAGCCGGCGGTTGTGCTGAGCAACAATGACGGATGCATCATATCCAGGACCGATGAAGCCAAAGAACTCGGGATTAAGATGGGCATTCCATATTACCAGGCTAAGGAACTCATCGAAAAGAACGGGGTGGCAGTATTTTCTTCCAACTATGGTCTGTATGGAGATATGAGTCGAAGAGTGATGGAGACTTTAAAGACCATCGTGGGTCCTCAAAATGTAGAAGTGTATTCAGTGGATGAAGCCTTTCTGGATCTGGAAGGAGTCAGGGGCCCCGAGCTTTACCGGCTTGCGTCAGAAATAAAGGATATCACCGAACAATGGACCGGGATTAAGGTTTCAGTGGGTGTGGCCCCCGGCAAACTGCTTTCGAAGCTGGCTAACCGGCTCGCGAAGAAAGATAAACATGGCACGCGTTGTATCATGGTACTTGACAGCAGGGAAAAAATTTCGGATGCATTGCAACTCACGCCAGTAAGTGATCTATGGGGCGTAGGAAGGAACTATGCGGAAAAGTTGAAGGATTGTTGGGGCATTTACGACGCCTACCAACTGAGTACCATGAATGATGCGTGGGCGGCGAAAAACCTGGGCGGCGTAACGGGACTGCGTCTTGTCAGGGAACTACGCGGTGAACCCTGCCTGGGGATGAAAGAGCCACTCGAGACGAAAAAGATGATTGCCACCACACGCATGTTCGGAAAACCCGTAACCCAATTGTCAGATTTGAAAGAAGCCGTTGCTACCTATATTTCCAGAGCCGCGGAAAAACTGCGGAGACAGTCTTCCGCCGCGGGAATTGTCCATGTATTTCTGGTGACAAATGATCACGGACCGACCTATCAGTATCAGCCACAGACCAGAGGATTGTTCATTGAGCTGCCTCATCCCAGCTCACTCACCAACGAACTCATCCGGCACGCCATTCCCTTGGTTGAAAAACTCTATCAAAAAGGTGCATGCTATTTAAAAGCAGGTGTGACGCTCAGTGGACTGGTGCCGGACCAGTCCATCCAGGGCAATCTTTTTGTTCCTTACGGGCAAAATAACCAGCGCATGCTTATGGGTGCCATCGACAATGTTAATTTCAGTATGAGGGATGATGCTGTGAAATTCTGCACAGCCGGCATCCGCAAAAATTGGAAAATGCGACAGGAGCTTAGGTCAGCCCGCTACAGCACCAGGTGGAGTGAAATACTCCAGGTGCAATGATGAGGTCGCTTTTGCATGGCATTTTTTATCTGGCAATTTTTCTTAGTGTCTGCATCTCTCAGTCTACAGGAGCTCTCTTACCTGCCAGACAGTAACTTTTCTTACCTTTCTAACAGATGCGAAGGCTGCTTCAATATATTTTACTCAGACCTCTAACCTGGATGGCGGATAAGTTTTCTTCCAGTCCCGATAGGCTTAGAGTCCATGAAGCTTTGACACATTTGTTGGAAGAGATCGTGATAAATCCTGGGAAAAAGGGGGAATTGATTTCTTTCGAAGCGGCCACCGGCAAATGGATCATATTTTCAGACCAGCACAAGGGAGCTAAGAATGGTGCCGATGATTTTATGGGCTGTGAAAAAAATTATTTGGCGGCGCTTGAATTTTATAATCGGGAAGGATTCCGGTTTATCAGCCTCGGCGATAATGAAGAATTATGGGAAAATACGCTGGCTTCTGTCAAGGAAAAAAATGAGCCATCATTCAGCATGGAAAAATTATTCCTGCAACGGAATGATTTCCTGAAAGTCTTTGGGAACCACGATCTCTACTGGGCAAATGATCCTTTGGCCCCCTGGCAGTTGAAGAGGATATTCGGACAACAGGTGCGTATTTATGAGGGTGTGATCCTGCAGACAACTATTGGGAACGGGGAGCTCAAAATCTTCCTCACTCACGGCCACCAGGGAGATTTGCAAAGCGATGGGAATTGGTTCAGCAAGTGGTTCGTGTCAAATGTATGGGGTCCATTGCAGAGTTATTTGCGCATCAACCCAAATACACCTTCCTGCAACGAGGTCTTGAAGACCAGGCACAATTCCATCATGTATGAATGGTCAGCCAGCCAGGAAGAACTGATATTGATTACGGGCCACACGCATCAGCCAGTCTTCGAATCGCTTACCCACCTCGAAAAATTGTACAGGGCTCTGGCAGAAGCCAGAAACGACCATGATCAGAAGAAGGAGCAGGAATTGCTGAAAGTGATCTCTCAAAAATTTGATCAGGAATCTGAGAAAGTCTATAAAGAATTCTTAAATCTTCGCCCCTCCTATTTTAACAGTGGCTGCTGCTGTTTCAGTGATGGGGATATTACGGGCATCGAGATTGCAAATAACAGGATTTCACTGATCAAATGGACCTGGGACAATGGGGGTTCCAGTAGAGTAGTCCTGGAAGAAAGGGAGCTCACAGAGCTGGCCGGACGATTGTGATCACCCATCAGGGATTTGAAATAATCATCAACATAGTCTCATCATTCACCATCATCTTCTTCCGAATGGTGTTGTAGCAGGAAAGCTCCTCTTCGAGGCGCCGGATATGGTGTTGATTGGCCCTTGATGGCATGCCACAATACCTCATTGAACAAGATATCAGGAACATTATCTTCCTTCCGCAGGTCAAATGCCATGCTTTGGCGGGAGTATTCGTTGGTGGCTGTATTCCTCTCATCAATATTCACACCCGGGGGGAGGTGATCAAAAGATGCCAGGTCGGCGCCGGAAGTGAAACTGCGCCACATAGGAGTTGCAGCAGCATCATATTGGCTCATGGGCGGTACACCTAAAATCAATTCTATCGTACGTAACATGGAGGTGGTTGAATACATTGTATGATCTACATAATGCCTTTTGACAATGGGTCCGGCCACAAAAGCAATACTCCTGTGAGCGTCCACATGGTCGGGGCCGTTTTGGGCATCATCTTCCACAACAAAAACAACAGATTCTTTCCAGATAGGGCTCTTCGACAAATGATCCACCAGCCTTCCCAATGCCAGGTCATTGTCTGCAACCGCTGCAAAAGGTGTGTAAGCACCTTTCTCAAGTCCGCTTGTATGATCGTTGGGTAAGTACACAAGATTAAAACGGGGAATTTTGTTGAGTGAAAGCAGGGAATCAAAATCCCGCTCCCATATTTTTTCTCTGTCAATATCTCTGAAACTAAGATCCCATCCGGGATAGGATGCACAGGTATTCTTGGCCAATCCGGGAAGATGAGGTTTTCCATCATCGGAAAATTCTCCGTAGTTCCGCATACTGACATGATTTCTTATACACAGATCCCAAATGAACCCGTTTTTGGGAAATGCTATTTTCCGGTTACCGGCATAGTCATAGGTTCCACCTCTGTCCCCGTAGCTTGTAGGCCAGGTTTTTTCCACGTAGTCGTTGGCGTAAGCTGCCATGCTCCAGTTATGTCCGTCCGCGCTCACTTCCGCGTTCACATAAAAATTATCCAGCAACACAAATTGGTCTGCCAATGCATGCTGGTTAGGTGTTATATGTCGGGGAAACAGACAAAGAGAGGAATCGCCGTTGCCGGAACTCATATCGCCCAATACCTGGTCGTAGGTGCGATTCTCTTTCAGCACATAGAAAACATATTTAATGGGTGTTTCCAGTCCCGGTTTTAGTGGAATTGGATTGCCTTTTTCTCCTTCGGGCATTTGTTCAATTTGCTTATTATATGGTGTATTATGGTAAACGGCTTGTGAATAAATGGCAAGTTCTTTTTCGTCAGGAACTGGAATGATGCTCAAAGCGCCTTTAAATAGGCCACCAATATATTGTAATTCAAGTGGCTTGCTTTTGTCTCCTTCCTTGTATTTGGTTTGCTGGTCTGTTTCGACGGGATTGGGTCCGTTCGGATTCGCCATGGAAGTGAATCCTTTTCCATTGGCAACATAAATGCGCGAGCCCTTCGTCCTTACACAGGTTGGATACCAACCTACGGGAATGAATCCCCTGGAACGGCTCTTGCCCGGGTGGCTAACGTCGAAAACCGCCAGGCAATTATTGTCGGCATTGGCAATATACAATGTCTTTTCGTCGGCACTCAGGGCCACGCTATTGGTGGTAGAGCCCGTTGGTGAATTTGGAAACAGGGCCGTATTGAGTGTTTCAATTACCTTTTTTAAACGGATATCAATAACCGTAACGCTGTTGTCGTTGGCATTAGCCACAAAAAGGTATCTCCCGTTGCCGGTGGCACAAAGATCATTGGGATTATCTCCCACGGAGATCCGGAACAGGATTTTGTTTTGACGGATATTGTAGACCAGCACTTTGTCGCCACCCCAGAGTGAAATATATAATTCCTTTCTGTCAGCCGACAGCAGGCAGGTGTAGGCTTCCGCGCCCAAGGGTAGACGATGAAGCAATTTCTTGTTATTCAGGTCAATAACATAGAGGGCACTATCTTCCTTGGTTACGACATACAAGGCATGAGCAGGGTCATTGATCTCTATTCCTGCCGGCGAAATTTTTGTTGGCCATTTCCTTCCCAGCTTAATACTATCTGCCAGGGTCAACCGATTATTTATTAGCGCGTATTTTAGGATCCAGTTGTCATTACCTCCCGAAGCATAGAGCCATTTTTCATTGGCACTGAATTTAAGGCCCAGCCACGATTTTGGGATAGTCACTTCATCCAGGATCTTTTCGTTCTTCACGTCAATCAGTTGAATGGATTGTGTGCTTTGTCCATTGTTAGTTACAGCCATATACCTTTCGCTGGCGCTGAATGTAATATTCAAAGGGAGGTCCCCTAAGGGGATGGTTTTACCTACGGGGGTCAGGGCCCATCCATTTGGGAGTGTAATTTTCTTCTCTTCCAATTGTTCCAAACTCACTTGCGCGCAAACACGCGACCCTGCAAGGAACAATAGGACTGGGAGTAATAAAAACGGATTTGGAAAATACTTTTTTCTCATAGTATAAAGGTATGTAAGATCTGATAGCAATGTGAATGAAGTAATGGTTATGGGAATTGGCAATAAATTGGAGTACAAAGACTGAATCATTCTCAGTAAAGGTTCACCCACCATTCTTTTTCCCAATTGCCATGGGGTCCGAGTGGGATAATCCCGGCTTTTTGACTGAGTTCCTGGTTATGTGTAACCAAATCAGTGTGCCCACACCAGGGTTCAATACATACGAAAGGAGCCCCAGGCGCCGCCCAGATTCCCAATGCGGGCCAGCCTTCGATTCCAAAATCAAGACCATGGGTTGATTTGTGACAGCGCAGGCTGACGATTGAAGAATGCAATCCTTTCAATACGATGGCATCATTCGCGAAGAGTTCCTTGCTAAGGGACAAAAGGCTGCTATTTTCCAAAAATGGCCCAGGATCAACTTTCAGCAATCCATTCTCCAGCGTCCACCGGTCCGCTTTTTCCGCCTGGTTGAATTCAAGATAATAGTCATTGTATTCCGTATGAGCCACGAGCGGCACATTGAATGCAGGATGGCCTCCGATAGAGAAATAAAGCGATTCATTTGCCGGATTCTGCACCTGGTATTGCAGGTAAAGTTTTGAACCGAGCAAGCGGTAATGCAATTTCAACACAAACGCGAAGGGATAGATTTGACGCGTAAGGCCATCGTCTTTCAATACAAAAATCGCTTCCCTGTCATTTGAGCTTTCCACGCTGAATTCTTTTTCCCGGGCAAAGCCGTGCCTGGCCATATGGTATGACCGTCCCCCATAATAATAACTGTCATTCTTCAGGGTCCCCACGATCGGGAAAAGCAAGGGAGCATGTTTGGCCCAGAAAGCCGGATCTGCCTGCCACAGGTATTCCAGGCCGTTGGATTTGAGGCGAAGGCTTTGCAATTCCGCTCCACTGGGATGAATTTGTGCCCGGAGCAGCTCGTTTTCCAATTTTATCATGACTGACTAAGTTACGCCGGAAAACGAAATTCTTGCCTATTCCCAGTCTACTCAAAAAGAAGCGGAGCAATGTTTGCGGGTATCATTTGTAATATTTAACTTGTTGGGAATCTGATGACCATCTTATCCGCCCCGCTCCAATAAAAATCCTCCTGCTTTCCTATATTCGACCGAATCCATTCCCTTAGCTCAGTATGCTCCCCAGTCTCTTCTACTGATTGGCATTATTAACATTCTAAATTATGAAGTATGAAAAAATTGTTTCTTTGGTTAATCATGGGTCTGGTCCTCTTTATGTCCTCCTGCCAGAACCAGGTTAAGCAGCCTGCGGCAAATGAAGCCGTCGCTGATTCAACAAAACCTGCAGTGCAGTCTAATATCCATTATGCATACACGATCGGGCATCCGGCAGATAATTGGGATAGAGGCAACCAGGAGAATGTGGCTATTGTACTCAATGCCCTCAAGGCGTTTGAAACAGGAAATGTGGAAGAGAGCTTGAAAGCTTTCGCCGATTCCGTTCGCTGGTCGGGTGATTATTTCGATGCGAAAATATCCAAAGACAGCCTTACTGCGATGTTTAAGGATTCCTGGAAGAATCTCGCCAGCATCAAGATTGATATGTCGGATTTTGAATCGGTGATTTCCAAAGACAAGAAAGACGAGTACGTGGGTTTATGGTACAAGCAAAAATGGACCGACAAGAAAGGGAAAACAGATTCCATTTATCATATGGACGATCTGAAAATCATGAATGGAAAGATTGTCGAGCTGGACGAGAAGACCCGGCATTTCCCCATACCGAAGAAAAAAATGTAGTAAAGTCATAAAATACAACTATGCGAATGTTTTCCTGATCAACTCACCAAAAAAAGAATATATATGAAAAAGATTATGCTATTACCAATGACTATCGCAATGCTGGTAGGCTGCAATACCAAACAACAGCAGCCCAAAGAAGAAAAACCTGCTGACTCTTCGGCTGCTGTCCAGAAAGTCGCAGTCACTTACCCATTCTCGCACAAATATTCTATCAATTGGCAACCGGGCGATGACAAGATCACCTTAATGGTTCTGGAAACATTTAAGAAATATGTTGACGGAGACGTTGCCGGAGCCATGGAGAATTTCGGTGACACGATAGAGCTAAATTTTGATTATTATCATTACCGCGGTCCAAGAGACAGTGTGAAAGCCATGTTTACAGGAGAAAGAGCCAAAATGGCCAGTGACATTGTAGAGCATGATACCTGGCTTGGGGCCTATTACCCCGATTATAAGGCTACTTGGGTTACTATGTGGTATAAGGAGAAATGGACAGATAAGAAAGGGAAAATGGATTCTGCCTATCACACCGATGATATCATGGTAAAAGACGGAAAAATTCTGGAGATTGATGGAAAAATGAGGCATTACCCCAAACCCGCGAAAAAAATGTAGCTCCGGGCGGCATTCATGATAACTCATTCCAAATCCCGTCAATGGCGGGATTTTTTTAATTAGCCGAACGACCTGGTTGTGCAGCGTCATTAGCTGGCATACCCGGCTGCATACTGTAAACACCGTAATAGGCAGCACCCAGCAATGCAGTCTTAGAATTAGTGATCACGTAAATGGGTACCTGCTGAAGGAGGGGTTTCATGCGCCCGGCATCAATGAAATTCTGATACCACTCTCCGTTTTGAAGCAGGGGTAATAATTTTGGTGCGATCCCGCCGCCCAGGTAGCATCCTCCCGTAGCCTTGAGTTTCAAGACAAGGTTGGAAGATTCTATCGCCAGATAACGGGAAAACAACGCGAGGGCTTCCTGGCAAACCGGCTCATGTTGATTCAAAGCCGCATTGCTGATGACGGCAGCGGGATCCTCATTGTCTCTCAATTGTTCCTGAAGCCAGTCTGGAACTGGCTTTTGTTCAGCCGTTGTGAGAAAATTGAAAATGGCATGAATACCGGGACCTGACACAACCCTTTCCCAACTCACATGCCCGAACAATCTGCTCAGAAAGCGCCAGAGCTCAAGGTCCTGTTCTGTCCTGGGGGCAAAATCGCAATGCCCCCCTTCTGTGGCGAATGGATGATAGCGTTTACCATCATAGAACATACCCGCTTCACCAAGGCCGGTACCCGCGGATATGATGGCAATATTGCCCTTCCCTGACAGATTACCGGGATGCATAGCTGCTAATTCATGAGCTTGCAGGCCAGCAAGGCCATAGGCATTTGCTTCAAGGTCATTGATGAATGTAACTGGTATCCTGAGCGAAGAGCTCATAGCCTCGCTGTCAAGTTCCCAGGATAGATTGGTGAGTTTCACTTTCCCATTGAGGACGGGACCAGCCACAGCCATGCAAATCCGGTCCGGCCATTCATCCCCTGCGAATTGGGTTACAATTTCCGCAAGGGACTTGTATTCACGTGATGCATATCTGCTTTCCCGCAATTGAATTACGGATTTAGAATCGGCCCGATACAAAGCCAGATTGGTCTTTGTACCTCCTATATCGCCGGCCAAAATGGTTACTGGCTTCTTGCCACGAAGTGAACGGGAAGCAAATGCGATTGGAATTAATGAGCGGGTAGGCATGATCGACAAATTTATATACCTGAGCTTAGATAGTAAATCCCGGCACAAATTAAATTGAAATTGAATAACCGGGCTTTGCCTGGAAATGGCGGGAGCGAAGTTCCTACATATTCCTCCTGTACTGCCCTCCCACTTCATAGAGGGCATGAGTGATCTGTCCGAGTGAGCAATATTTGACTGTTTCCATTAACTCATCAAACAAATTCTCATTTCGAATGGCAGTTTCCTGAAGGCGTTTCAGCATATCATGACTCCTGGCTTCATTGCGCTTATGAAAATCATTGAGATTCCTGATCTGCTGCTCTTTCTCTTCAGCGGTGCTGCGAATTACTTCGCCCGGGGTGATAGTGGGACTGCCCTTTTTATTGAGAAAAGTATTCACGCCAACTATTGGAAGTTCACCCGTATGTTTAAGTGTTTCATAGTAGAGGCTTTCTTCCTGGATCTTATTGCGCTGGTACATTCGTTCCATGGCTCCCAGAACACCACCACGTTCTGAAATGCGATCAAATTCCAGCAACACGGCTTCTTCAACAAGTGCGGTCAGTTCTTCAATGATGAATGAACCCTGGGTGGCGTTTTCGGTTTTGGCCGAACCCAATTCACGGTTAATAATGAGTTGTATGGCCATGGCTCTGCGAACGCTTTCTTCCGTAGGCGTGGTGATCGCTTCATCGTAAGCGTTAGTATGAAGGGAGTTGCAGTTATCGTATATCGCATAGAGTGCCTGCAAGGTGGTGCGGATATCATTAAAATCAATTTCCTGTGCATGCAGGCTTCGGCCACTGGTTTGAATATGGTATTTCAATTTTTGCGAGCGTTCATTCCCCCCGTATTTCAGCTTCATGGCCTTTCCCCATATCCTTCGCGCTACTCTTCCTATCACACTATATTCGGCATCCATCCCATTGCTGAAAAAGAAACTCAAATTGGGTGCAAACTCGTCAATATGCATGCCACGGCTGAGGAAATATTCAACATAGGTGAATCCGTTGGCCAATGTGAAAGCCAGTTGTGTAACGGGATTAGCCCCTGCCTCGGCAATATGATAACCACTGATGCTTACGCTATAAAAATTCCTGATCTTGTTTTCGATGAAATACGATTGCACATCTCCCATGAGCTTCAAAGCGAATTCAGTGGAGAAAATACAGGTATTTTGAGCCTGGTCTTCTTTCAGGATATCCGCCTGCACAGTTCCCCTCACCTGCGTCAGGGCATCTGACTTTATTTTCTCATAGACCTCCCGGGGCAGGACTTCATCACCACTGAGACCCAGTAATTTCAAACCCAGACCATTGTTCCCCTCGGGCAAGATTCCTGGTGTTGCCGGGTTGAAGTAGGCCGGTGCCGGAATATCACGGAATTTCGCTTCAGCAATTCGCTCCACTTCTTTCCATATCCCCATTTCATCAATGTATTTTTCGCATTGCTGGTCAATGGCGGCATTCATGAAAAACGCAAGGATCATGGGTGCGGGGCCATTGATCGTCATGCTCACGCTTGTCCTGGGATCGCAAAGGTCAAAGCCACTGTAAAGTTTTTTAGCATCGTCAACTGTGGCGATACTCACGCCGCTATTACCGATTTTGCCATAAATATCGGGTCTCGGTGCAGGATCCTCTCCGTAGAGGGTCACGCTGTCAAATGCGGTGCTCAGTCTTATTGCAGGCTGGCCGATTGATACATAATGAAAGCGTCTGTTGGTTCTTTCCGGACCGCCTTCACCCGCGAACATACGGGTCGGATCTTCATCCTGACGCTTCAATTCAAATACACCGGCGGTAAATGGGAACTTACCCGGAACATTTTCCTGCAATTGCCATTTGAGGATATCTCCCCAATCCTGGTATTGTGGCAGAATTACCCTGGGTATCCGGGTACCGCTCAGGGACTTCACAAAGAGTGGCTGCTTCAGAACCTGGTCCCTTACCTGGTATTCAAAATAATCAGCATTGTATTGTTTTTGCAACGCATCCCATTCACGGATCAGTCTCCTGCATTCAGGAGCTAATTTATTTTCCAGGGATTCTCTGACCTGTTCCAATTCACGGATAGTCGTTGCCGAAAATTTATTGGCTTCATCCAGAGTCCCATTCACCTGGTAGAGCATGGAAGAAATCCTGCACTGTTCGTCTGCCCAGGTGGCATAGCCGCGGATAGTTTCCGTGATCTCACTCAAATATCTAACCCGCTTTGGAGGTATGATAAGAGCCCGGTTGGAGGTTTCCCTGAGGTGTCCATGCAATTCAAGAGGGCCAAAATGAACCCCCGTCTTTTTTTCGATGGCAGTCATCAATTTTTCAAACAATTCATTGATTCCTGAATCATTGAACTGCGCTGCGATAGTACCAATCACGGGAAGGCTTTCGTCACTGGCTGTCCATAAATTATGGTTGCGTTTGAATTGTTTTCGCACGTCATGCAATGCATCCAGCGCCCCCGGCTTGTCAAATTTATTTATACAGACAATGTCGGCATAGTCCAGCAAGTTGATTTTCTCCAATTGGGAGGCGGCGCCATATTCCGGGGTCATTACGTAGAGGCTTATGTCGCAAAAGTCGAGAATGGAAGTATCACTCTGTCCCACACCTGCTGATTCCAGGATGACAATGTCGAATCCGGCAGATTTGCAGATATTGATGGCTTCCTGCATGGCGCTGCTGACGGAAGTGTTATCATCACGGGTTGCAAGGCTGCGCATGTAGGCGCGGGGGTGAGAAATCGAATTCATGCGAATGCGATCACCCAGCAGGGCGCCACCCGTTTTTTTCTTGGAAGGGTCAACGGATATTACCGCAATGGTTTTGTTTGTGAAGGCATTCAGGAAACGGCGAAGTATCTCATCAGTTACGGAAGATTTGCCCGCGCCGCCGGTTCCAGTGATACCTAATACCGGGATAATATGTTTGGGACCAGCGCCAGAGGTTCCGCCATTTTGGAGTGGCGACCCATTTTCGGCATTGGTGATATGCCGGGCAATTTTTCTCACGTCTTTCACTTCACCTAAAGTCATGGGACTCTTATATTCACCCTTTCCGTTCAGTGAGAAATCGCATTTCCCCATCAGGTCTTCGATCATTCCATCCAGCCCCATCCTTCTGCCGTCGTCGGGGGAATAAATGCGGCTGATTCCATAATGTTGCAACTCTTCGATTTCCTTCGGGAGGATGGTTCCGCCACCTCCACCAAAGATTTTGATATGCCCGCAACCATTTTCTTCCAGCAGGTCTTTCATGTATTTGAAAAATTCCACATGACCGCCCTGGTAGCTGGTGATGGCGATGCCCTGAACATCCTCTTCAATGGCACATTCCACAATTTCATGAACACTTCTGTTATGACCCAGGTGAATGATCTCCGCACCCTTGCTTTGAAGGATGCGTCTCATGATATTGATTGCCGCGTCATGCCCGTCGAAGAGAGAGGCGGCCGTGACAATCCTGATCTTGTTTTGTGGTTGAATATTCATGTTCAGGTGAACTTGGAACCGGGCAAAGTTAAATCAAAAAGCTAATGATTGTTAGTTAATCAAACGGTTGCAGAATTTGGTTTGGCATACTATAAAAATGGACTTAGTTTAGACTATTGAAATGAGGAATTACCATGAAACTGATCCGATTTGGAAATGCCGCACATGAATCACCTGGCATTGAACTGCAGGATGGGAGAAGAATTAACGTCAGCGCCTTCGGCGAGGATTTCAATGAAGCATTTTTTGAAGCTGATGGGATCAACCGTTTGAAGGCATGGCTGAAGACAAACCAGGCAGCCTGCCCGGTCATACCGGCTTCCACCAGGCTGGGGCCTCCCGTCGCACGCCCTTCGAAGCTGATTTGCATCGGGCTGAATTATTCGGATCATGCCGCAGAAAGTAATATGCAACTTCCTACGGAACCGGTAGTATTCTTCAAATCAACTACGGCCATCTGCGGACCCAATGACAGGGTGGTCATTCCAAGGAATAGTCTGAAAACGGATTGGGAAGCGGAACTGGCAGTCGTGATAGGCAAGAAGGCTTCTTATATAAATGAAGATGAAGCCCCGGGCTATATTGCCGGCTATCTGCTGCATAATGATTACAGTGAGCGCGCTTTTCAACTGGAGAGAAGCGGCCAATGGGTGAAGGGTAAGAGCTGCGATACCTTCGCTCCTTTGGGCCCATATCTGGCCACACCAGATGAAATTCCCGACATAAACAATCTACGTTTATGGCTTACCGTTAATGGCAAAATGATGCAGGATGGGAATACCAAGAACATGGTATTCAAGGTTCCTCACCTGGTAGCCTACCTGAGCGAGTTTATGACCCTGCTCCCTGGCGATATCATCAGCACGGGCACTCCCGCAGGTGTGGGCCTGGGGCAAAAGCCAGTGCCTTTTTACCTGAAACCGGGCGACATAGTGGAATTGGGGATTGAAGGGTTGGGGAGAGCCAGGCAGGAATTGATCAAGTATGAACAGTCCACTGGTTTATAGCGAGTGTACTCATAATGACAAGGTATGTGGGTCATCTAAAAGATGGAGGCTTAGTCACCAGTATGCCCGGCAAAAAAAATATAATGAATGAAAAGATATTGCCTTGCACTCGATCTGAAGGATGATCCCGGATTAATATCGGAATATGAATCTTATCACAAAGCCATCTGGCCTGAGATTGCAGAGAGCATCAGGAATAGCGGCATAGAGGTTCTCGATATTTACCGGACCGGCAACAGGATGTTTATGATCATTGAAGCGGGTGAAGGATTTACGTTCGAAAAGAAAGCCGCCATGGATGCTGCCAATCCAAAAGTGCAGGAATGGGAATCGTTGATGTGGAGATTTCAACAGGCCCTGCCCTGGTCAAAGCCCGGAGAAAAATGGATCCTGATGGAAAAAATATTTGAATTGTAATTGTAAAGATTCACTCATAATTTATTGACTAAAATTTCTGTCATGAAAAGGTTATTGTTTATTTCAGGCTTCATAATATCGCTCGCCATGCTTTCTGCATTTGCCAAACAACAAAAGAAAAAAATAATTTTCTTTGGAGATTCTATCACACAGGCCGGAGTAGGTCCCACCGGGTATATTACCTTATTACAACAGGATCTGGAAAAAGCCGGTAAGGGCAAGGATTTCGATTTGATAGGAGCCGGCATTAGTGGTAACAAAGTATATGACCTTTATTTGAGGCTTGAAGATGATGTGCTCAGCCAGAAGCCTGACCTGGTTTTTATATATATTGGAATCAATGACGTATGGCATAAAAAAAGCTTTGGAACCGGCACGGATCCTGATAAATTTGAAATATTTTACAACAGGATCATTGAAAAGATACAGGCTGGTGGAGCCAAAGTGGTGATCTGCACACCCACGGTTATCGGCGAGAAGAAAGATTTCGTGAATGAGTTAGACGGCGATCTGAATAAATATGCCGAAATCATCCGGGTCATCGCGAAGAACAAGAATGTGGAATTGCTGGATCTCCACAAAGCTACCATTGCCTATATCAATGCACATAACCCTGATGATAAGAGCCAGGGTATTCTCACACTGGATGGTGTTCATATGAATGAAACCGGGAACAGGTTTTTAGCGGATCAATTCGCGCCGCATATAAGATAGTCAGCTCAAAGATTATTTTAAGCATCCCGGCTTTGATGTTCCCCCGAAACCTGAATTCAGTTTACAATGAGATATTTTTTCCCATACGATAGCCATTTTTTCAAGAAATATCTTATTGATTCGCATACCTAACAGACCACTGACTCATGGAGCATACCTGCATTGATACACATGTACATTTCTGGAAATTCGATCGGAAAAGAGATGCCTGGATTACAGATGACATGAAGATTTTGCAGCAGGATTATCTTCCTGAGAGCATCGCCAACTCACTCAAAAGAAATGCGGTGGATGGAGTTGTGGCTGTGCAGGCTGACCAGTCTGAACTGGAAACTCATTTTCTGGTTGAACTGGCTGGAACTCATGATATCATTAAAGGCGTGGTGGGATGGGTAGATCTACAGGCAGAGAATGTTGAAGAACGATTAGCCTATTTTTCCCGCTATAAGATCATCAAAGGCTGGCGGCATATAGTGCAGTCCGAACCGGATGATTTTTTATTTGGGAAAAAATTCAGGCATGGTATCAGCGCGTTGAAACCCTTTAACTACACTTATGATATCCTGATCTACCATGGGCAATTGGGGGCGGTTCTTGATTTCGTTTCAGAGTTCCCCGATCAAAAAATGGTGATCGATCATTGTGCCAAGCCTGATATCAGGCACAAAAAAATGGAGCACTGGAAATCACTCATGATTGAAATGGGTAAGCGCCCGAATGTGTATTGCAAACTCTCAGGCCTGTTTACAGAAGCACTGTGGAAACAATGGAGTCCGGGTGATTTTTATCCTTATCTTGATGCAGTATTCAAAGCCTTTGGCACCAACAGGCTGATGTACGGAAGCGACTGGCCCGTGATCCTGGTTTCGGGCATTTATGTTCAATGGAAGAGCCTGCTGGAAAAATATATGGAAGGATTTGAAGAAGAAGACAAGCAAAAAATTTTCGGCTTGAATGCGATTCAATTTTATGATCTCTGATGGGGTCATGCCCCAATACTGAAAAAAAGGGAATACAAAGTCAGCAATATGAACCTGAACCTGAATAATAAAGTCTTTATAGTAACCGGAGGCGCCAAAGGAATTGGTGCTGCCATTAGCAAGACCATCGCGGCAGAAGGAGGCATTGTGGTAATTGCCGGCAGAAATAAGAATGACAATCAATCGGTCATCGACAATATTGTCAAAGCGGGTGGTAAGGCTTCGTCAGTGAAAGTGGAACTGGCCCGACAGGAAGCCTGTAAAGAGGTAATTGATTTTACGATTGATAAATACTCCAGGATTGACGGATTGGTCAATAATGCCGGCGTGAATGATGGCGTTGGTCTTGAGAGCGGGAACCCTGAAAAATTTCTTGAATCGCTGCAGAAAAACTTAAGCCATTATTACAACCTGGCACACTATGCATTGCCCTTCCTCAAGACTACCAGGGGAAACATCATCAATATAGGATCCAAAGTGGCTGTAACGGGCCAGGGCAATACATCCGGATATGCGGCTTCAAAAGGAGCCATCAACGCACTCACGCGTGAATGGGCCGTGGAATTGCTGCCCTTTTCAATACGTGTGAATGCCGTGATCCCGGCAGAGGTCTGGACACCCCTCTATGAAAACTGGATCAATTCCCTACCCAATCCAAAAGAAAAATTGGCACAGATCATATCGAAGATCCCGTTGGAAAAACGGATGACCACCTCTGAAGAAATAGCCAGCATGGTGGTATTCCTGTTGAGCGAAAGGTCGAGCCATACAACGGGACAGATCATATATGTTGACGGAGGTTATACGCATTTGGACCGATCGTTGACCTGAAAAAACTATTCAAATAAGAAATCGGAATTGTGAGGATTAGTTTCCAGAATCATCAATTATTGATAGAATCATCAAACCGGATTTCATGGCCATCACCACTGCAACTAAAACTACTACACCCGACCAGGGCGCAGAAAAAAATTATGTCTTTCCGCTGATCCTGGTGACCAGCCTGTTTTTCCTTTGGGGCCTGGCATACGGACTGCTGGATGTTCTCAATAAACATTTTCAGGAAACGCTGAATATAGATAAGGGGCGTTCAACCTTATTGCAGATGGCATATTTTGGCGCCTATTTCCTGGTAGCACTACCCGCTGGCATATTCATGAACAAATATGGATATAAGCGGGGGATTATATTCGGACTTCTCTTATACACCTGCGGCGCTTTTTTGTTTTATCCCTCTGCCAGAACAGCCAGCTTTGATTTTTTCCTGCTATCGCTATTCATATTGGCCTCCGGACTGACCTTTCTGGAAACAGCTGCCAATCCCTATGTAACCGTGCTGGGCAAACCTGAAACTTCTGAGTTTCGCCTGAATCTTTCCCAGAGCTTCAATGGAGTCGGATCATTTATCGGCCCAATCATTGCCGCGAATTTATTTTTTGCCAACGACCATATAGGCTCCGGCAACAATCTCGATTCGGTCATGCAGGTCTATCTTATCATTGGGACCCTGGTATTGTTCATGGCATTCTTATTCTGGAGAACCCCTCTCCCCGAAATCAGGGAAAGTGAAATAGTATCTGATGCACGGCTTGATAAGAAGCCCCTGTTCAAACACAAAAATTTCACAGGAGCGGTGATAGCACAATTTTTTTATGTGGCTGCCCAGGTGGGAATCGCGGCATTATTCATAAATTATTGCACGGAGGTCAAGGGTACTATAAGCAACTCAAACGCTTCGTATCTCCTCTCCATCAGCCTGCTGCTTTTTACCATCGGGCGCTTTGCCGGAACCGCGCTGATGCGCACCATTTCACCTGCTCGCCTTCTCACGATGTATGCTCTTGTCAATATACTTCTTTGCCTGCTGGTGATCATGGGCCGGGGCTGGATGTCTATTTATTCATTAATGGCCATATTCTTTTTTGAATCCATCATGTTCCCAACCATTTTCGCGCTGGGAGTGAAGGATCTTGGTCATTACACCAAGAAAGGGTCCTCCTTCATTATCATGTCCATTGTGGGTGGCGCAATTATGCCCTATGTAATGGGTAATTTCGCAGTGCGCTATTCAACGGCAATTGCCTATAGCGTACCTTTGCTATGCTTTATTGTGGTGGCATGGTATGGCTGGAAAGGATATAAGACCAGCTGATCCCGCCTCAAAAATCGTCTTTGAAGAATTATTTTTCTTGAATATGAAACAAAAAGTTCTCAGGATACACCCTCATGACAACGTATTAGTAGCGCTCACTAACCTCAGGAAAGGAGAAACAATATCATTTGAGGGAAGCGAATATTTGTTGAAAGATGATATTCCCGCAAAGCATAAATTTTTTATCAATGATATGCAGACGGGCGATACCGTGATCATGTATGGCGTAACGGTAGGCAAATTGCAATCCGGGCTTTCCCGCGGCTCCAGGATGACCACCGAAAACACAAAACACGCTGCGGAACCCTATGCATACCGTAATGCCACGTACCAATGGCATGCTCCTGATATTTCAAAATTCGCAGGAAGAACATTCATGGGATATCATCGAAGCGATGGAAGAGTAGGGACGGCCAATTATTGGCTTTTCATTCCCACCGTTTTTTGTGAAAACAGGAACATGGATGTGATTCGTGAAGCAATGCAGAATGAATTGGGTTATGCAGTGACAGAAAAATATAAATCATACACCAGGAATTTGGTCGGGTTGTACAAGCAGGGAAAGGATCTGAATTCTGAAAGCTTCGCTCCTCCTCCCTCAAATAGCAATGGCCGAATTTTCAGGAATATTGATGGTATTAAATTTCTGAATCACCAGGGTGGATGCGGGGGTACCAGGCAGGACGCGGCCATACTTGGCAAATTGCTCGCAGCTTATGCCGATCATCCCAACGTAGCGGGAGTTACATTGCTGAGCCTGGGTTGCCAGCATCTCCAGGTACAGGATTTCCTGAATGATCTGAAAGCAAGGAATCCCAAATTTGACAAACCATTATTGATATTTGAACAGCAACAGTCCCAGTCAGAAGAACAACTCATCACGCAAGCCATTCAAAAGACTTTTCTTGGTCTGGTGGAAGCAAATAAGTCTGAGAGAAAACCGGCGCCACTCAGCGAGCTCTGCATAGGTGTGAAATGCGGCGGTAGCGATGGGTTTAGTGGTATTTCCGCAAACCCAGCGGTGGGCTATTGTGCTGACCTGGTAGTTGCACTGGGAGGAAAGATATTGTTGGCAGAATTTCCAGAACTCTGTGGTGTGGAGCAGGAGTTGGTGGATCGCTCGGTTGACAGACCCACGGCAGAGAAATTCATACACCTGATGCGGAGCTACGACAAGCAGGCACATGAAGTAGGTTCTGGATTTCACATGAATCCATCTCCCGGAAATATCAGGGATGGCCTCATTACAGATGCTATTAAGTCCGCGGGTGCCGCTAAAAAAGGAGGAACTTCACCGGTAGCAGATGTGCTGGATTATACCGAGCCTGCCACAAAGCCTGGCCTAAGCCTGGTATGTACGCCAGGTAATGACGTGGAAGCCACTACTGGCAAGGCCGCTTCGGGAGCCACGCTCATCCTTTTCACCACAGGTCTCGGTACGCCTACGGGTAATCCTGTTTGTCCCACCATAAAGATTGCCACCAATTCCAGCTTGGCCAACAGGATGAAGGATATCATTGATATTGATACGGGCCCCATTATTGAAGGTGAGCGAAGCATTGAAGAGATGGGTGAGGAAATACTGGAATATTGTATCAGGGCAGCCAGCGGAGAAATAATCCCGAAAGCAGTTCAATTGAACCAGGATGATTTCATTCCATGGAAAAGAGGTGTGAGTTTGTGAAGCTATATGAGGGTGATTCTATGATTGTAATCCGATGCCGGCACGATTCATAAATTCCTGAAGAATATGTTCAGATTAGACAATAAGGTCGCGATTATCACTGGAGGAGGGAGCGGCATCGGTAGAGCCATTGCCTCAATATTCTCCAAGCAGGGGGCCGAAGTATATATCCTGGACGTTGATGAACAGGGATCTAAGACACTAGTGAAAGAAATCGTTGCCACCGGCGGTATCGCGTCTTTTAGGAAATGCGATGTTTCCAGCCAGGCCGAGGTGAAGACCGCTGTTGGGCAAATAGCCAGGGATAATGGAGGGATCCAAATCCTGGTGAACAATGCCGGAATTGCACATATAGGAAATGCGGAGAATACAAAAGAGGAAGATTTCGACCGACTGATGCGTGTGAATGTCAAGGGTGTCTATAACTGCCTGCACGAAGTTATTCCGCACATGAAAACTGACGGAGGCGTTATTCTAAACCTTGCGTCGGTGGCGGCACTTGTTGGCATTCCGGATCGGTTTGCTTATTCCACCACCAAGGGCGCCATTGCAGCAATGACCCTTGCTGTGGCTAAAGACTATATTCAACATAATATACGCTGCAATTGCATTTCACCTGCAAGGGTACATACGCCATTCGTAGATGGATTTCTTGCGAAAAATTATCCGGGAAAGGAAAAAGAAATGTTTGAAAAACTTTCCAAGACCCAACCCATTGGCCGGATGGCTATGCCGGAAGAGATCGGATTCCTGGCACTTTACTTATGTTCAGATGAAGCTTCATTCATCACGGGCTGCGACTACCCGATTGACGGAGGGTTTACAAAGCTTAATAATTAGTTGCGGCAGAACCATATTCAAACTCCTCATCTCCCAAACAAAAGCTTTCAGAACTCCTTGCCGGCAGCCAACATGCAGCAACAATTTTTAGAAGTCTGAAACGTTTTTGAAATAATCAAAACGATCTTTGTGAAATTGAGACTATTATTGATCGCTTCAACATTTGCCCTGCTCGCGGGTTGTAAGAAAGACAATAACGTTGGGAGTGCAAATACCAGCCTCGTTTTCAGATTCAAATTCGATTCCACACAGGCCAGGCTCGATAATATAGGACAGCCTTCTTCCATTCCTCCGGGCCATGCGGCACAAAGCCCTATATTCAATAAGATGAGCGCCCATTATATTGAACTGGCGCCCAATTCCACGACTGCCCTGGGCCAGGGTGCCATCCTGTATAAGGCTCCGGAAACAACTGCGGGAGGTGAAGCGGCGATTGATTTTGCGCAATCCGGTTTCGCAGGGAATAATGAAGTGTTTTTCGCAATCCCCATAAAAGATATAAAGCCCGGAGAATACGAATGGCTGAGGGTGTCATTGGCTTACCAGAATTATGATGTATCCTTTCATGTGGATACAACCATTGCGGGTGTTACCATCAACCAGGATTTCACAGGCACGGTAGCCTCGTTTATTGGATATAATACCTATCTGACATCCTATGCCATCAAAAATAATTCTATAACGGTCAATGGTAATCGAAAACAGGGCTATTGGGGATTCGAGACCCTGCTAACGGTGGCAGGGATGAGCCAGGTAATAGATACGTCGGGTCAGGCTCCCGATGGAGCCACTACCGTAGTTAATCCCATTTTTGCCACTTCCCCAATCCCGCAAGGCTCCTGTGTGGTGACTGCCGCTTTTACCCCCGGTAAATTGACAATTACCGGAAATGAAACGAAAGACATCATCATTGAACTCTCCCTATCCACCAACAAGAGTTTTGAATGGATTGATTTGAATAATGACGAGCTTTGGGAACCGGTTGCCAGTGAGAATATAGTGGATATGGGAATCCGCGGCATGATACCCAGAATTCAATAGCGAGTGCGCCCGGCACACAAGATATGAGGCATACCAACTGAATGAATTACCATGGGTTGAATTTGAAAGAATGGAATTGACTCTGATCATTCTGCAATATCCAGGTTCGATTCATTCGATTGGGTACGGACAATCAGAGATCGCAGGAACAAGAGCCGACCAGGTCAATCCGGCATCCCATACAGACTGATCAGCTTCATCAATACACCATTGGTCCAGCCAAATCCATCCTGGGATGGATATTCACCTCCACCGGCTTCAAGATGCGTGTCCATCACATTGTATTTCTCCATCAATTTACCGGTATGCTTATAAACATTCACGTTCAATCTTATCCAGCGATGCGCCAGGTCCCGTGCTTCTGCTGAGAATCCATATTTTTCCAGACCCATGATGCTCATCCATTGCAATGGAGCCCAGCCATTGGGAGCATCCCATTGCTGACCGGTCTTATACATTGTGGTGGTGAGGCCACCCTGCTTCAGAAGATTATTCAGTACCACGGTTTTGGTTTGAGCAGCCCTTTCACTTTCGGCGATCCTGAAAAACAGAGGATACATCGCCGCCAGCGTAATATTGTCTTCGGCCTGCATCTTGACAAAATTGTAATCCGAGTAATACCCCGCCTTTGCATTCCAGCAAAATTTTTCAATGGCTTTTCTTCTTCCCTCAGCCTTCAGTTCGTAGGCGGCTGCTTTTGTGGTATTCTCGGACGACAGTTTTATATTATCTGACTTTTTATTTTTATATGCCAGTGCCAATACTTTTTCGAGGTTAAAGAGCAGGCTGTTAAGGTCAACGGCTATATAATCCGTTGTTTCAATCGTGTTGATATTGGCGTCATCTCTAAACCATCTGCTGCTGAAGTCTATACCACTTTCCGCTCCCGCACGCAGGTGGTGATACATTTCAATCATATCCCTGCCAGACAGCCGGGCCACTTCTTCATCCTCGCGATAACTTTCCTGCCGTGGTGATTCCATATCATCCCAATACCTGTTCATGATTGTGCCATCCTGAAGTTTCACGACGCGTCTGTGCGCTTCACCGGGTTTTAATGGTTCTGCTCCTTCCATCCAGAACTGGTATTCCTTTTCGAGCTCTGGAAGAAAATTATTATATACTGTGTCTCCTTTTATTTCTGCCAATAACTGAACCATGCATGCGAAAAACGGTGGCTGGGAGCGGCCGAGATAATAACTGCGGTTGCCATTGGGTATATGGCCGTATTTATCTATAAGGAAGGCAAAATTCCGAATCATATTTTCAATCATACCGGTTTCACCACTTTCCTGTAAACCCAGCATGGTGAAATAGGAATCCCAGTAATAGACTTCCCGGAACCGGCCTCCCGGAACAATGTAAGGATACGGTAGTGGCAACAACGAGCTTCCGGGGATAGTCCTGTCTGGTTCACGCTTCAATACTGCCCAGAGTTTCCTGATATGCACGATCACATCTTCCGTTGAATCAGAATGATAATTGCCCGCGCCATTTGAAGGCAATTCAAAATTTTCTTCCACAAATTTTTTCAGATCCACCGGAACTTTGGCTTTTTTTGCCAGCTTTTTCAGCTTTGCGTAGTCAGACAGGATTTGTTTGGGGTCTTTCCGGGGCACACAATCCACAAATGTTTTTCCATCGGGAAATATGCGGTCCATTTGTACGTCCACAAACAATTCCCCAAAAATCTGGTCCGGAGTCTGGGGCTGCTGACCAAAAAAATAAGTGGGGAGCAGGAATATAAAAAGAAACAGGAGGGAGAATGATCTTTTCATAATGGCTTTATCAATGCTTCTAAGGTAGCATAAAAAAAGCACCGCGTGTACACGATGCAAATATCGTATAGTCAGGAAGGATGCATATCTGTATTCTTTCAAAAAGTCCGGAATCCTAAAATCTTATTCCAACTGACAGGTAGAATGATCTACCATCTCCCGGCAGAATACCCGGGCCCGGGTACATATTGATACGCCGCGTAAAATACCGGGTGTTGGCGAGGTTATTGATGCCTCCTGAAATATTATATGATTTCAAAAAATCCAAATCAAATGCCCAATCCAGCAAATGGTAGGAAGATACCAGGCCTGTGGCTCCGGTGGGATTGAAGGCAGTATTGTTGGCGTCACTGTAACTTTTCCCTACATAACTAAACTCCATAGTGGAACTAAAGTTCTTGTACCGGACAACCATACCCGCCCTGTTGATCCATGTGGGATTGCCTTCGACCATCTTGCCAGTCAAATCAACATTTTTTCCATCATAGTTCATTGATCCGCTCACATATTTGGCATTATCGTAAGACAGTCCACTTCGGGTAGATAAGACATCCGGGAGCTATTTGATTGGCCACTTACAAAAATACTATCCAGTTGCTTAACCCTAGATGCATCCGAAGCAATGGGAACCAACTGCGTTATTGCAATATTTGAGAGGAAGAGCCCAGACATAACCGGGATGATCATTTTCTTCATGATCAGAATTTATCGGAGAAAAACAGAATTGGTCCCGGGTGCACCGGATTCCGGGAAGAAAGCAGGGAGTAAAGATACCGTAAAGAATTACGGTGTCTCATTGGTTATGATTATACTCCAAAACTCAATTTGTAATATCTTCTTTTGGCAATGCTCATCCATTTTACATTGGGTTTCGGAACCAGCAGATCAGAATTGGTTTAAAGACACCGTAAAGAATTACGGTGTCTGTTTGGTTATGACTATTTTCCAAAACTTATTTTAGTAAGAACTTTTTGATTCAATATTTTTCGGGGTGCTGTCTATAACTCAACCTGGTTTTTTCGGGCCGGGTTTAAAGACACCGTAAAGAATTACGGTATCTGTTTGGTTATGACTATTTTCCAAAACTTATTTTAATAAGAATTTTTTGATTCAATATTTTTCGGGGTACTGACTATAACTCAACCTGGTTTTTCGGGCTGGGTTTAAAGACACCGTAAAGAATTACGGTGTCTGTTTGGTTATGACTATTTCCCAAAACTTATTTTAATAAGAATTTTTTGATTCAATATTTTTCAGCGTTTTATTTCTTCAACCCGGCCTGATTTTCGGGCTGGGTTTAAAGACACCGTAAAGAATTACGGTGTCTGGTATTATGACTCATACTGCAAAATCTATTTATTCCGCACCATCTGAAACAGCGCGATCTATCGCCTTCTGTCCTATATTTCTTCCAACATCCAAACCCACCTGACAGTCGGCGCGATAATGAATTCCTCCATACATTCTTGACAGGGAAGCTTCCTGTGCCATTGCCGTATAATCAGTCGCCCTCGCGGGAATAATATGTCCCAATATAGTGGCCGCCGCTCCGCTGAAAGTGGAATGCCCTGAAATATAAGAGGGGAAATTAGGCAACCCTGTAAGTGTTTTAATCTTTGGATTCAATTGACTCGGGCGGGGATTAAAATAAGTAAATTTGGTATCCCAACAAACGATAACCGCATCCATCAGGGCCATATTGAGCAGCGCCATATTTCGGGCCCATCGCACTTCGCTATAATTTTGTTTAATAAAATCTTCCGCGGCAATGGCGTCCCAATGCCCGGCGGGAGTGGAAGTATTCACTCCATCGGCCCAGAAATGCACAATCTCAATGCGTTCCCTGGTTGGATTTTTGACCAGGTCGTAGATCTCTTGCGTCTGTGTTTTCATTTCCTCACTGGAAGTTGAAGGTGGTGGACCTGGCCGAAGAGCCACTTCCGTAGCCGAATCAAATAAGAAGGGTTTCACTTTTCCAAAAAGGGGCAGCATGGGTGGTCTCCTGGGAACTTCCAGACTGTACCAGGGAATCTCACCTTTTGCCTTGGCGTCTGTTTCATATTGAGCCCACAATGTAGGATTACCGCCTGCGGCGCCGGCTTTGTCGGTTCTCGCGCGCGCCACAAATTTCTGAGCCACCGCTTTCCCAAGTGCTTCGCCTGCTTCCATATCGCTGCGCACATTGGCACCTGAAATAATCCTCGCCAGTCTATGCTCTTCTACTTTTTGCTGAATGAAATCCTGGTCACCGGGGAAAAGCAGCTTTAGCATTTCAGCTACGGTGCCTATCACTACGGCATCTTCCGACGGATAAGAAGGAAGTTCTGACCTGGATACAAATACTTTTAGCGATGAATCAACTTTATATGGCGCGGGGCGATTGTATTGTTTCTTATAATACCAGGCCGTTACCAGCGCATCATACAGAGCCGCGCTCACATAGGCATAGGCTCTGGCCGCGTAGGGTGGATTGGCAAAGGGGAACTGCGGGTAGGCCAGCGGGTTATTGGCGTTGGGAGCCGGGTAAGTGCCATCGGGATTCTGATAAGGTGGAAGGTTATGTTTTGCCACAAGATCTCTCAGGATTTCATTCCAACGCAATACGGCACCGGCACCCCAATATTTGATTGACGCCTCCTGCTCCGCAGTGATCTTAGCCTGCCAGGTTTTGATCTCATTGATCTGGGCGATATAATCAGGAGAGCTTGTGGCTGCAGGGGAAGCGACCACAATATCAGTAGGGGCATTGAGTAAGACAGGCTTCCAGGCGCCAGCATCCAGGTCAAGATGATCCTGGTTTAGCGGCGGCAGGTTGGCCGTTCTGTCGGAAACACTTTTCGAGCAGGAAACCGGCAATAGCAGGGCCGAGACTGCCAATGCACTTATCAGATAGAATATCTTTTTCATTTTCCGTTATTTAGAAGGATGAAGGTGAATTTGGTCTGTTCTTCTTATTGAAATAGAACGCATAGAATATGCCTCCATGCAATGTGGTTGACCGGCCCACATTGCGGCCTGCCACCGTGTAATCTCCTCCTGCTACTAACGCCAGGTTAGTATGTTGCTTCAGCGTGTATTTTACCATCGCGCCAACGGATGTCGCATTCATACGGTTGCTGGGAAAAGGCATATTGTTGCGTGTTATATCAAATCCTCCCAATGTGGTCCAATTAGTGACTAGCGCCTCAGCGATCAGGTATTTGCCCCGGTAACCCCCACGCAATTGGTACTGCGTGGCATTGGGCATTCTGACCTTGTTGGTGAGATGGAGTTCCGTATCAAAGTAGGAAGGCCTGTCGAGCTTAACGTTGCTGCGTGCAATATATGCCGCAGAGGCTGTCACTGTAATTCTCCCCCTTTGGTAGTCAATCATTCCCCTGGCTGTGGCGTTTGATGATCCCAATCCAATGGATAGAGGCAAATAGTCGATCACATAATTTGTCAATGGAGTGGAAAATCCTCCCATTAAGAACAGGGATATTTTATTTTTTCCAAAATTCTGTGTCAGTCCTTTCCATTTTACCAATACTGATATGTCCTGCACTCCATGCAGCCCATGAAGCACTCCCGCAGACGCCTTCGTCCACACATAGGATGTGGCTGCCATCACATTGAGTTTACCGGTGATTCCGTAATTGGCCATATACATCAGGGACTGTGTGCTGACCGTACCCAAATTTTCATTGTTCCTCTTCAGGGTGCCTTCCCAATAGTGATCCCAGGATGAATGGGCGTATATCGGCCCATTACAAAATTGGGTCTTGTTCATCAAGATGGCATCCATATCGGTTTGTGCCTGCAGACATTGTATGGAAAATAATATTGCCACAAGGCCCGCTCTGTACATCTTCTCTCTAAAAATTTTCATTGCAGTTAGTTTTCGATTGCTTAATGAGAAATTAATTTCAGTCTTAAGGGCCAGGGCTTTTGTCGTTTAGATTTTGAATAAACCAGTTCTCCTTGTTCAATATCAGAACCGGATGGTGCACCCTATATTTACCGCATAATCGGCGAAGGCTGCATCACCCTGTGCGTACACTCCGGTCTTTTGAGTAGTGATCTTGTCTGGAACACTTTGGGTTCTGTTGCGCACCACTGCTACCGGAACATATGCATAGAGATTCACATTTTTCAGAGCGTAATTCAGTCCTGGTTCAATTGAAATAATATAACCTGGTCTCCTGAATCCATTGCTCCCTCCTATGAGGTCATGAACCGGAAGGCATTCATCGCGAACACCCAGTGAAGCGGAAAAGCTATTAAACATCAGATTTGCACCGGCTCTAATCATGTATTGATCCGGCACACTCATAACATCGCTGCCATTTGCTTTCGCGCTTGCAGAAGGCGTGCCGCCTCTTGCAGTGGAAACTCCATTTTGTTCCCTGGGACTGCTGAGATAATAAAAATTTCCATAGACGCTTAATGAATGGGTTAGACTATAGAAAGCATTTAATTCTAAAGTAATGCCTGTGCCTCCGTCGCCCAATTGAATAGACTGGTCAACAGGACCGAGTATTCTTGTGCTGTCATTCTTTATAAAATAATCCTGGTAACGGTAATCACCTGTCGGCAATTTCAAACCAAGTCCGGCCTGAACATTCCATTTGGGATTCTTGGCTGGATCTAACAGCCAACTATACACGGCGAATCTGACATCGCCGATTCCAAAAGAATGGGTGCTTTGCCTGGCATTCGGTCCGCCATTATTGCCACCATGCTCATACAATGAGGAACGGCCGTTCGCGATGATGGGTACATCCAGGGCCACAGACCAACGCTTATTGAGGTTGCGCTGCAGGTAGATATCCATAGTATAGGCATGGTTGATCACTTCTGTACCCTGCTCTTTTCTTTGCTTTTGTTCTGCTGTGCCCACAAAATGTCGGAATGACTTGAAATATCGGTTATTGATATTGAGGGTCCAGTCTTTTCCCTTGCCGGTGTCATTCATGTGCTCCAGTGTGCTGGCAGTTCCACCCGTACTTCGTATGGCTACACAACCCTGGGCCTTAGCCTCCTGATTCACCAGGAAGGCAACGAAAATGAATAAGAATAATCTGCGCATGACAATTTATTTTGAGATGAATAAATAATTATGTAATCCGGTTACTTCAAAGTGGCGGTCTGTTTTTTACGCATTTGGTATTTAGATGTTACAAGTTCTCCGAGTTTCGAACCCTGTTTGAATGATTCCAGCACGGAATTCTTGTAATGAATGCCTCCGTAAAATCTGCTCATACCAGCTTCATGTGCCGCCTGCAGGGCAGAATTGAAGCTTCTGTCAGGCCATCCCCATGGTCTTTCAGTCGAATCCTTAAATACCAGATTCGGTCCATGAATATTTGTGAGCACCGTGGCAGCAGCAGTTGAAATTTCTCCATGACCGCTGGTATATTCCGGGAAAGGAGGCGTTTGCAAAAAAGGTTTCCAGTTCTCATCAATATATTTATTGATATAAGTCTCCGGACGAATCAGGCTCCAGTAGAATTTAGACTCCCAGCAGGAGATGAATGCATCCATCAACGCAAAGGAAACAGAGGCATAGGTGTAAACGGTCTCGTCGAAATCTGATTTCTGATTCTTGCAGATGATTCCCGTTATGCCCATCCAATGGCCTCCGGGTGTCATTGCCTTGGTGGCATACATGACATGACCCACCACAATCAGTTTAAAACCATTGCAGTCCCAGAAATTATTGATGGATTGCTGCAAAGTGGTTTGCTCATTGACTGAATCATATACTTCCTTTACCATGTTGTAGAAAGGGGTTCCTTTCTCCTTGCTGAATGCCATGGGTGGATCTGCCGCAAACTGATTGCTGCTGTCCATAACGATGGGCCTGATCTCCATCCAGTGCGGTTCTATAGCGGGGAAATACCCCGGGGGCGTTGGAACCCACTTGCCTTCATCATTGGGAACAGTGTATTTGCTGGCAGACCTGGTTTGAGCATAATTGTCTGTTTTAGCCCAGTCAAGAATAAATTTCCCCATTTGGTCTGCATATGCAATCGAATTATCATACTCATCTTGGGGCATACCGTGATCGATAGCCAGCTTTTTTACGCCGTCAATAATGCTGTCGGTAGTTGTAGTGGAAAAAGTGAGCGCTTTTCCAATATTCATGAAAGCCAGAGTGGCCGCGAAATGCGGGTTCAGTTTCTTGCCTTTTTCCGGTGCAGGAACATTCTTCAGATCCTTAATCTGCCCATCTAATGATTGGTATCGATCATTTGTGTGGGCAATCACTTCGTATGCAGCCAGGTGGGCATAGGCGTAAATCCTGCTGGCCACCGGAGGAGTGAAAATATCATAAGTGATTACGTCAGTAAGCTGGCCCGTGACCTTGCTGTACAGAATGGGATCGCTCAGAACTTCCTGATAGTCCTTCTTAGTCTGATTACAGGATACCAGGATTACAAACACAGCCGGAGCTACGGCAAACAGGAACCTTTTCATGTTCATTAATATTTGTTTATTGAATGGTTGATTATACGCGTTTTTGCCTGACAGATTAAATGATGATAGCTGATCCTGCAATAGTTCTATTACTCAATTCTCTCATGTTCGGAGACTTTCTGCAGATTCTGATTCCGTAATTCAAGATGGAATGACTATGATCTGGTCTTTATCTTAGCATTCAACTGATGTTATGGCTTAACCCAACTGGGCGACATAAACATTCAGGCATTACATTAAATTGCTGCAGAAAAGATGAGAATCGTGGATAATAGCGTTCAGGCATCGGGGGGCTGCTCAGGATATCTGACATAGGCTGTCAGAATGGGGGGTGTGGTATCAAAACCATATGAAAAAGAAGTAGAAAGCGAGGCGAATTCCCAATCCTGGTGGTTTCCGTCATAATCGGAGAGAGTATTCTTAAATCCTGCAAAGGGATTGGAATTGTCAGAATGCTTATTCGAAGTATTATTCTGGATGTCGTTGATCAGGTTGAACATCTCATCCCTGGCACTATGCATTTTCATTTTAGCCTGGTTGGGGATGCACATCAGGACCAGGGAATCATTGTACACTTTGCGCTTTACATATTTATACTGCACTCCGTCCAGTTCCACTTCCCCGTCGCAACGCTCAAACTCTTTCCAGTTGTAGAAATAAGGCAGACGTATGGGAATCTTAACTTCAACCAGGTCCTTCTCGTCATAATCATTCTTATCAAGCCTGGCTTCCAATCTGTCATTCTCGCGCGACTCCCAATAATTGAGCAATAGCCTGTAGCCTGACAGGTTGAAAAAGAATACAATACAAAATACTATGGCAGTCAGTTTGCGCAAAACAGCTTGTTTGGTCTAAACTAATAAAATTTTAACTAAGGATTCACAATATACACCTTCTTTTCAATTCCAATTCCGGTCATGGTCAGGTTTTTCCAGCCTGAGGGCAATTTGGATTTAACCTGAATGATGCCTTTGGGCGTTATTTCCAATCCCCCGAAACCCATCAACATACTCTGGATCATACCGCCGGCGCCTGTTGCAAAATAGGGATTATTTCCTGTGGCCGTCTCGGCGATGACTCCAAAAGGGGGTCTCATATTGGAACTAAATCCATTTTTGAATGCCTTATATGCCTTATCTCCTTCTCCCAGTCTCGCATAGAGTATCGCAAAAATCGCATGAGTCATGGCTGGACCTTCTCCAATCCTGGGTTCATAGTATTCCAAGTCTCTTCTGATATCCGATGGATTGGTAATTTCTCTTAGTGGATAGGCAAGCAGGTTTGCATCTGCCTGCTTTATTTTCTCTCCATTGTAGGTCGCGTGCTCACGGGTAATGCCATCGGGAAATTTCAGGATCGGGATATTCTGAGCCACCAGTTTCCAGTCCTCATCAGACACAAAACCTAGTATTTTCGCTGCTTCTAACGCGTATTGCAGGTTCGCTTTTGCCGCTGCGTTGGTAAATGCATCATTATCAACATTCTCGGCCCACTCATCCGCTGCTACCACATTCCTGATTTCGTATTTGCCCGGCCCATTTCTTTCCACTCTCGAAGCCCAGAAATCCGCCGTTTCCTTCAGGATGGGCCAGCCTTTTTCGCGTAACCAGTTCTTGTCCTGTGTAACGCAATAATAATTCCAGGCAGCTATGCCAACGCAGGCCGTAATATGATGCTCAAATGGGCCACTTAGCGCCCAGACGGGGGTTTCTTCCACACCCGTTTCGGTACTCTCCCAGGGAAACATGGCGCCTTTGAATCCCAGGGCAAAGGCATTTCTTTTGGCGGCTTCCAGCCTTCGGAATCGGTATTCAATCAGGGATTGCGCCAATTCAGGATGCAATACCAGCAGCGCTGGGAACATCCACAATTCAGTATCCCAAAAAACATGTCCATTATAGCCCAGGCCCGAAAGCCCCATCGGAGAAGGAGAAAGTGCGGAACCGGCACGACAGAATGAATAGAGATGATAAAGCATACTGTGCACTTCCTGCTGGGAAGAATCGTCTCCTTTAATTATAATATCACTCTTCCAGAGATCATCCCAGGCCTTGTTGTGAAACTGAAGCAGTCGGTCATGACCTTCCAGCTTAGCGAATATGGTAAGCCGTTCCGCTTCATTCAGTGGATCGTCATGATGTGCCGATGTTATAGAGGAGCCTACTATGGAAAAATGGTAGGTCTCACCTGCTTTGACATGGCGGCTGAATTTCATCAGGTGCATATTATTATCCCACATTTCATGGATCACTCTTGGCTCCTGACCATGGGGCTCTTCAAACATGAAAGTATTGGATGCACACATTAATAGTTTGCCGGTGGGACTCTTGGCGGAAGAGGTAAGCAGACTGATTACAACGTGAGGACGGTCAATCTCGTTATAATAATTTTGCACATCCTTGAGTGCATCGGGTGCTTCCATAACACTGGATGCGGTGATATTAATGTCTTTTTTCGCAGTGATATTCACATCCATCAAGACTGTGTATGGCAATTGCCGTAGCGAATAGTAAGTGTAGGCAACGGAAGCCTTGTCACCGAAATCAAAGCGGGAATTGAAACCCGCGTGTTTCATGTCAAGCGACTGTTCCATATTAGCCGCATCTTCAGCCCCGATCCTTTTGCCATCAATATCGAGATACATGTTCAGGAGATTGAAGCTGCGCAGAAAATTACTGACGCGGCCTCTTCCATATAAATCATAAGCGCCTGCCAGCACAACATCTTTCACCTTGAAAGGCTCCGGAGAAGAAACGATCCCGATCATTCCATTCGCCACGGTAATACCATAATAATGTGATGGATCAATCTTATCAGCCCTGAGTTTCCAGACATCGTTACCCTGGGATTGCGCGCAAATGGTTTGAACGAAAAAAAAGACAGATAGCAAAAATCGATGGGCCATATTCATGCATTTATGGTTGAATTTTTCGAAGTCAGCACAATAAAAAAATCTTATTGACGGGCTATGACGCTGATCTCAACGTTCACATTCTTGGGAAGGGATTTTACCGCCACTGTTTCCCGGGCAGGGTAGTCACCACTAAAATATTTTCCATAAGCGGCATTCACGGATTCAAAAATGGCCATATCACTCAGGAAAATAGTTGTTTTCACCACGTGATTAAAATCCATACGGGCTTCCTTCAATATGGATTGGAGGTTTTGCATCACCTGATCCGTTTCTTTAGCGGGATCGCCTGTTTCCAAATTTCCAGTTTCAGGATTGATGGCTATCTGGCCGGAAACAAATAACAGGTCGCCGCTCCTGACGGCCTGGCTATAAGGTCCGATGGGCGCGGGAGCATATTTAGTGCGGATGATTGATTTTTCCATGAATTATTTTTGAAAGGAATTAAAATTGCGAAGATTCCTTCAATCGGCCAACCTATTTTTGCGGAAATTTCAGCCATGCTGGTGATTGTAAATGCAAGCGAAGATAGGCGTGAAGATTGGCCCAAAAAAAATCAATCCGGAAATATTGAATTGATCTGGGTGCATGCTGCCAATGAATTTGCAAATTATCCCGCCGCTGAAGCTTTTTTTGATTTGCAGCCGAAACAGGATCATTACAGGAAATATCCTCCAGGCAAGCTGGTATTCATCAACCTGGTAGAAGACAAATTGGAATCAGTGCCTTTCGAGACAGCCGTCCGGATCAATGCCTGGCCGGGATTTCTGAATCGCAACCTGGTAGAACTTGTAGCCCGGCAGGGCCAATTGAACATGACCCGGAAAATCATGGATGAATTAGGCTGGAAATATAAATTGCTGGAAGATGAACCAGGCATGGTGGCCCCGAGGATTGTGGCGATGATCATCAACGAGGCATATTTTGCCCTGGGGGAAGGTGTGAGTAGCAGGGAGGAAATTGATATCGCGATGAAACTCGGCACCAATTATCCTTATGGCCCTTTCGAATGGAGTCGCAAGATTGGACTCAGAAGGATCCATGATCTCCTGAAAAAATTAGCGGGTTACGGTGATCGTTATGTGGTTGCGCCCGCACTGGAAGAGGAACTGGAAACGCTGAACGAATGAAAATGAATTCCTGAAAACGAATTATTGATACACTTGGATTATCAAAAAAAAACCTGCCCGCGAAATAATTCAGTCATCAATTAGAAATTATGGCATTACTCCTGTATATTGACACGGCCCTGGAAAAAGCATCCGTTGGTTTGGCCAGGGATACCGAATTATTGATCCAACTGGAAAATGACCAGCAAAAGGACCACGCGTCATTTGTGCAACCGGCGATTCAAAAGATATTACAGGAATTCCACCTTTCTCCAAAAGATCTGGACGGTGTTGGTGTAACAGCGGGACCCGGTTCTTATACCGGTTTGCGGGTTGGAATGGCAAGTGCTAAAGGGCTCTGCTATGCTTTGAACATTCCCATGATCACGGTGGGCACTTTAGAACTCATGGCCGCCGCAGCCATTGTCCAATTTCCAGGTTTCGATGCCTATTGCCCCATGATCGATGCCAGGAGAAATGAGGTGTTCACCGCCATTTTCGGCCCAAAAAAGGAAGTCATTTTGACCCCCGGGGCTCTAATCCTCGATGAAAATTCATTTTCCGCCAAAATAAAGGACTTCCGTATCCTTTTTTTTGGCAATGGTTCCGGAAAATGGAAAACCATGATGGGAAATAACCCCGGGCCAAGCTTCGGAGAGCTTGAATATAATGGTAAACACTTAGCTAAAGAAGTTTACGAGCGTTATTCGCTGAAACTGTTTGCTGACCTGGCTTATACAGAACCCCTCTACGTTAAGGAATTTCATTTCGCAACCGACAAAACAAAAAAATAATCATCCTGAATTTTTAGATTATTAAGGGATAAATTGACATTTATTTGTCATTTGAGGCATATATTTGCTCTTGAAAGTTTAATGGTTAAATATTTAAAATTAGATTTCCTATGACCGGCCTTAGCCCGTATACGATGATTCTCAGTGGTTCTGACCATGAGAATGAAGTACAGTTAAGAATTGATTTCCTAAGCGTCAAAAAAGCTGTACTAATCTTGAGAGCCCTAAACCACAAATTGCGCCAGCAAATGATTCGTCTGCTGGATGAAAAATCAAAAATGACAGTGACAGAATTGTATGTGCAGTTGCGACTGGAACAATCGGTTGCATCTCAGCACCTGGCAATTTTGCGCAGGGCTGGCATTGTAACCACTTCCAGAGAAGGCAAATTCATTTATTACTCCGTTAATCATAAGCGATTGGCGGAAATAAATGATTTTGTCGAGGAATTACTCGGTTAGCAGAATCAAATTGGACCAAACGGCTGCCCTTGTGACGGCCGTTTTTTTATTATTATTTTTGCAAAAATGAATTCATGTTCATAAAGCAGTTATATACGGGCTGCCTGAGTGAGGCGGCTTATTTTATTGAGAGTGAAGGTGAGGCTGCGGTGATAGACCCGGTTAGGGACACGGATATTTACCTGGAATTGGCCAGGGAAAGAAATGCCGTCGTCAAATATATTTTCGAGACACATTTTCATGCGGATTTTGTAAGTGGACATATCGATCTCGCCAGGAAAACAGGTGCTCAAATTATTTATGGGCCTGGCACTGAATCCGGTCTCCCGGTTTATGTGGCCCATGATTCAGAAACATTCAGTATTGGAAAACTCAGTATAGAAGTCCTGCATACACCGGGGCATACCCTGGAATCCTCCTGCTATTTGCTCAAAGACGAAAGTGGAAATCCTCATTGTGTTTTTACAGGCGACACTTTATTTGTAGGTGATGTAGGCCGTCCCGACCTGGCTCAACAGATTAATTTAAGCAAGGAGCAGCTCGCCGGCATGTTGTACGATTCGCTCCAGAAAAAAATTGTCCTGCTTCCGGATGATGTGCTCGTTTATCCGGCCCATGGAAAGGGTAGCGCCTGTGGCAAGAACCTGGGTACTGAGACGCATAGCACTATTCGTGATGAAAAAGAAACCAACTATGCGTTGAAATCGCAAAGCAGGGACTTATTCATCAAAGCGGTTACGGAAGGCCTTACCGAACCGCCCGGATATTTTTCCATCAATGCGAGAATCAATAAAGAAGGATGCGAAAGCCTGGATAAGGTCTTGAAGCAGGGCATGACTCCTTTCACCGTGGAAACGGTAAGGAAAATGATAAAGAAGGAGGAGGATTTTATTCTTCTCGATACCAGAAATGCCAATGAATTTACATTCGGTTTTTTGCCGGGTTCAATATTCATTGGGCTGGAAGGCCGGTTTGCGGAATGGGCCGGCAGCCTCCTGCCATTCGACAAAGACATCCTGCTGGTAACAGAACCGGGAAAAGAAGAAGAGAGTATTGTACGATTGGCGCGGGTGGGATTTGAAAAGATCATCGGTTACCTGGATGGTGGATTCAAGACCTGGAAAGAGGATGGCGAAAGATTTGACATGATCATTGACATTGAACCAGCGGAACTCGCTATGGACATCCCCTACGATGAAAACATAGTACTGCTCGATGTTCGGAAGCCCGTGGAATTTGCCGAAGGACATATAAGAGACGCGGTGAACCTTCCGCTTAGTGACATGAAAGACCCTGGCTCCCTGGCAATGATCGATGAGCGCCATACTATTTATGTGCACTGCACGGGTGGATATAGGAGCGTGATTGCGGCTTCTCTGCTTAAGAGACAGGGTTTCCCCAATATCAGAAATGTTTTGGGCGGATGGAACAGGATCAGGGAAGAACAATCCATATCCGTCGCCAAAGAAACCAGCGTATTAAATTGAAGAATGGCCGAAAGCGGATTCCAGGCTGGAAATGAAAGATATTGGCATATTTGACCGAAGGAAAATCCCTGGCGATAGCCGTATTTATTGAGTGCATTCATCACTGATCAATCCTAAGGTTTGCATATTCTTCTTTGTATTCCCATTTCCATCTGCGGTGACTCCACAAATAATTATCGGGCCTCCTGCGAATATTTTCCTCCAGGTAACTCACAAATCTTCTCGTAAGTTCTCCTTCGGGAAGGGAATTTGGATCCTTGGTGATGAGCGTGAATTCCAGCTTGTAATGGCCTCGCTTCAGTTTATAGAAAGTTCCGAAAGCCACCGCCGTATCATTCAGCCTGGCGCCTTTTTCCGGTCCGGTTACAAAAGGAGCCAGCTTGCCAAAAAATGGAAGCCAGTAAGCGGATGAAGGACAGCCCGGATTTTGGTCTGCCACCAACCCCAACGCATACCTGCCACTCACATAATTCCTGAAATTCTTTTTGAACTCCGTCGCGGGCACCAGAATGGTACCGTATCGGCCGCGCAAATTGTAGAATATTCGGTTCAGCGCCTTATTTTTTATAGGCATATACACACCCACAAATGGGAATTTGGAGTGGCGGGCAATACCCCAGTTGATGATTTCCCAGTTGAAGTGATGACCCGCGTGCATTTGGAGGTTCCTGTTGCCTGCATATAGTTCATCCAGTATGGAAAGGTCGGCGGAGAACCTTTTTTCCAATTCTTTCTCACTGACGGAAATAATCTTGATGGATTCGACAAATGTATCTACAAAATTGTGGTAGAATTTTTTAGCAATCTTTTTTCTTCCCTCTTCCGATTTTTCGGGAAAAGCGATCCGGAGATTCTCCATGACAACATTTTTCCGGTAACCAAGTATATAATAAACGAGACCATAAACAGCATCTCCTAAAAAATACATTACCCGCCATGGTAGAAGTGAAACCAGGTATAAGAACCCATAAATCAAATAATACATGGCGGCAAAGGTAAGGCAAGTCATTAGTCAATAGTCATTGGTCTTTAGTCACTGAGATAAGATATCCGCCTTCTAAGGAAACGGTGATATGAATTTTCAATCAATCCCCGATTCAGAGTACGATATTCTGCACCAGCTTACTCTTTCCGGGATAGTCGGTATTAAAATGCAGGCCCCTGCTTTCATGCCTGAACTGTGCCGACTTGACGATGAGGTATCCGACCGTGATCATATTTCTCAGTTCACAAAGTTGGGGCGAAACTTCCGTGGTCTCATACAGGTTTTCCGTTTCTTCATGGAGGAGGTCCAATCTGCGCATGGCCCTCTCCAGGCGCACGTTAGTCCGCACGATTCCCACATAATCACTCATCACCTGTTGCAATTCTTTCAAACTCTGGGTTATTAGGATCATTTCCCGCGGAGCATTGGTTCCCTCCGCCTTCCAGTCCGGTATGCCCTCCCTGTATGACAAATTCCCAATTGCTTTCACAGACTCTTCATACGCGCGATGCGCAAATACCATGGCTTCCAGGAGGGAATTACTTGCCAGACGATTAGCTCCATGCAATCCGGTACTGGCACATTCACCGGCGGCAAACAAATTCCGGATGGAAGTTCTAGCCCACTCATCGGTCTTGATGCCGCCGCAACTATAATGCGCTGCTGGCGCAACGGGAATCATGTCCTTCCTGAAATCAATTCCAATTGACAAACACTTTTCATGAATATTTGGAAAATGGTGGATGAATTTGTCGGGGTCCATGTGCCGGCAATCCAGCCAAACATGTTCCGTACCACCCTTTTTCATTTCGTTGTCCATTGCCCTCGCTACAATATCACGCGGAGCCAGGTCCCTTCTTGCATCATAGTGTTCCATGAAGGCCTCGCCGGCAATATTGCGCAGGATTGCACCATCTCCACGAACCGCTTCCGTTATCAGGAATGCCTGGCCCTTAATACCGGGTTGGTACAAAGCAGTTGGGTGAAACTGGATGAATTCCATGTTTTCAATTCTGCCCTTAGCCCGGTAATGCATCGCCACTCCGTCTCCCGTGGCGATAATGGGATTAGTGGTGCTCCTATATACCTGACCATTCCCACCGGTGGCCAGCAACACGATCTTTGCCAGGATTGTTTCAATCTTCTTCGTGCGCAGGTTCAATGCATATACACCATAGCATTCGATGTCGGGAGTGGCCTTGGTAACCAGGTATCCGAGATGGTGTTGGGTGATCAGGTCGAGGACAAAACAATGCGTGATCAATTCAATATTGGGTCTCTTCTTCAGGGTTTCAAGCAATGCCCTTTCGATTTCCTTTCCAGTTACATCTTTATGGTGCAAAATGCGATACTCACTATGTCCGCCTTCTCTACCCAGCGCAAAATCTCCATCCGGATCCTTATCGAATCGGGCTCCCCATTTTATGATCTCATTAATCCGCTCCACTCCCTCCTTAACTACAATTTCCACTACCTCCCTGTTGCAAAGCCCGTCTCCCGCAATAAGTGTATCCTCAATATGTTTTTCAAAACTATCATGATCCTGGTCAATGACGCCCGCTACTCCGCCCTGGGCATACTTGGTATTGGTTTCGTCGGAAATCGTTTTAGTGAAAATGGATATTTTTTTGTCGGGGGAGTCCTGGGCTACTTTCAGCGCGTATGTCAATCCCGCGATGCCTGAGCCGACTACCAGGAAATCAGTTTGCATATTTCATCCACATTTCCTGCAAGTTAATACCAGACTTTCATTAAATAATTTCCAGACCTCGGGAATTCTTTCTTTTGCCGCCGAATTCGGTTTCAGTCAGCTCAAACCAATTCCTGAGCGGCAGTACGCTCATGAGTAGATCGGATTTGAATCTCTAGTTTTGAAGCCATGAAGCGATATTTCTTATGGCCTGAGAAATGATTCGGCTCCGATCTTGTTTTTTGTTTAGTTTTTTTTGCTCTCCGGCAATCGCATATCAGACGGCTGGAAGAAATGCTTTGAGGAAGTAGATTGAAATGTCAGGTATCCGAAACCGTTTCAATCATCTGCAGAAGTCAAAGCGATAATTTGGCAGGACGAAAATTGTATGGAATATTGAGAATGATCTTGATTGTTGGCCTCAACTTGAATTTTCGACGAGAATGGATCCAACTGCCTCAGGAATTCATTCCCGGCTCTATCCACACACCGCTCTCCTTAAGAATATTGATCAGCTCTTCCACAGCCACTTCACTGTCCACACCGCGTTTGACCACTTCCTTTCCTTTGTATAAAGTGATCTTCCCTGGTCCGCTTCCCACATAACCGAAATCGGCATCGGCCATTTCACCAGGGCCGTTGACTATACAACCCATGATGGCTATTTTAACGCCTTTCAGGTGATGGGTAATGGAACGGATCCTGCCGGTGGTTTCCTGGAGGTCGAACAATGTTCTGCCGCAAGAGGGGCAGGAAATATATTCAGTTTTTGAGATACGGGTCCTCGTGGCCTGTAAAATAGAAAAAGCTGTATAGTTGAGAAACTGAAAATTATCCTTCACTTCCAGGTAACTGCGACCGGTCATGCGGGTCTGATGCATATCTTCTGCATGATTCCAGAGCCAGACCCCATCTCCCATACCATCCAGGAGGAGTGCACCCGTGTCGGTGGCAAAATGGATGAGCTGTTCGTCAACGGATTCACCCGTGCTTTCTACACAAAGAATCACGGGGTTCCTGCAATCACGCCGCATCAGTTCCAACAGGAATCGCCGCATCGAAGGCATGGAATGCGGGTGTGTGGACTCCACACAGATGACCAGGGTTGGATCTTCCAAACCCGAGCGCAAAACGGCCTCCCACAATGCTGGTTCCGAATTGGTGTCAAGTATCATTCCGTTGAGCCTCGGAGATTTTTGAGCGGCAAGTACATATTCATGTGGCTGAAACAAAGGGAAATATTTATCCTTGTCCTCAGCGGTCAGCCATGTATCATAATCGCAGAAAACTTTCAAACTTCCAGGCAAGGCAAAAGGAATCAATTTATCTCCTGAAAAAATATAGTCGGCGGCCGCGTCACTAATATTCCATTTGTCCCTCGACTCATCATAACTGTATCCTATCGATTTCAGATCTGCCGGCGCCAGGATTTCTGAGTCAATAAAGTCAGCTACCACCACGGGTGGCTGCCCTCCTCCTATATTGCCTATCGCATGAGTCGCCCTCCTGGAATAGGCGAAAGGTGAATAAGGAAGTTGAACTTCGCCGTTCACCGAATTAGAATTCAAATCGGGTATGGGTTTAAGTAAGCTTTCTGCTTCATCCCATTCCCAGCCAGCCCCAGGTGAATCTGCACCACCGGCAAGAGATCCCCGACTCCCACTAAGCGCCTTGCAGCCGCTCAATATGGAATCACGGGAAATATACCTCTGTACAATATCCTTACAGACAGGAATTTCAAATTCAGGATCTTCGGTTAGGGAAACCCGTATGGTATCCCCGATCCCATCCTCCATTAGACTCCCTATACCCACCGCCGATTTTATGCGTCCGTCCTCTCCGTCTCCAGCCTCAGTAACTCCCAAATGAAGCGGGTAAGATTCCCCGAATTCGGCCATCATCACTTGCACAAGCAGCCGGTAAGCCTGCACCATCACCAATGGGTTGCTCGACTTCATACTCAACACTATTTCGTGATAGGCTTCTGCTCTGGCAATACGAAGGAATTCCATGGCGCTTTCCACCATGCCCATGGGTGTGTCGCCATAGCGGCTCATGATACGATCACTCAGGGAACCATGGTTGGTACCGATTCGCATGGCTGTCCCATATTCTTTGCAGATCCTGACCAGTGGAGTAAATCTCTGTTTGATCCTTTCTATCTCCGCATCGTATTCCGTATCTGTATATTCAATGAATTCAAATTTCTTCTTGTCAACATAATTACCCGGATTGATACGGACCTTTTCAACGATCCTTGCCGCTATTTCGGCCGCATTCGGGGTAAAATGAATATCGGCTACCAGAGGTGTTGTAAAACCTCTTTTGCGCAATTCATTCTTGATATTCAGGAGATTTTCTGCCTCATTCCTGCTGGGTGCAGTTATACGCACGAGTTCAGCCCCGGCCTCGATGCAACGAATGCTCTGCTCCACCGTGGCCAGGGTATCCATGGTATTGGTGGTGGTCATGGTTTGAATCCGTATGGGATTATTATTGCCGAGGAGGAGGTCACCTACCCTGACTTCTCTGGTTTTCAATCTTTTATACTCCGTCAGTGACTCACAATACAATTGCATGATTCAGCTATTAGACATCATTTCAAACACTAATTTACCGGGCAATGCTGCGGTAAAAGCTTAGAAATACCTTGCAAAAATAATAAACTATAAGCAGGTTGACCCTGCCCCATTGGTAAATTCTCGCCGCAGATACTTAATATTCCAGCTCGAATTCGCCGGCGGCCGGTCTATTCAGGAGATCCGTCAAAGAGGTATGGAATGTAATCGTTTTTTTGTCGGCAGAAATTTCGGCATCATTGCCAGTAAATTTCTTAGCGGCACGGGGAATCATAATTATCGTCTTATAATTGAAATCTCCCATAATGGCCGACATCTGCTGCATCATTTGTAAGGAAGAATCCGCGGAAATCTTTTTTTCGAACAATTCTTTATTGGTGAATTTATTCGTGATCTTCCCTGGCAGGGCCGAAAAAGTATAAGCCTCGCGAAGAGGATTGAGTGTGTTATTGCCAGACCCCAGGGTCTTTGGGATTTCCTCTTCACCATTCTCTTCATTCCCATTCTTGCCTATTTTTTGCAAAGCGCCAATTTTATTCAAGGTGGCAACATAACTATCCCTTATCCTGGATAGGTCTGCAAAATTCCCGAAAGGGAAATTCAGGATCAATTTCATTTCATTGTTGGCCTCATCCACCTTCATGCGCAGGGAACCATTTCTCATCAATCGCTTTTCTTCCCCACTGAGATTACTGGCCGTATCCACGAGTGATTTCAGATAAATTGTGGAATCCTTTTTTTCGGGAACCTTGGAAGAATCTTTTTGGTTGCCGGACATCTGGGCGGTCATTTTCAAAATATTTCCCATGTCAATGGATACCATATAGGCTCCACTATTGTCTTTATTGATCTGAATCTTTTCTTCTATATCGAAGCAGGACGTGAAAACCAGGGTGATGGCTACCAGGAACGAGGCAAATATTTTCACCTTCATAGTTTCATTTTTGAATTCAGGATTGTGTCCGCAAGATGCGAATTTTAGCAGATTCTACCAATCTTTATCAGGTTGACCGGGGCTGGGTGTCTTGTGCATCATTTTATCCTGCAATCTCTTTTCCTGTTCCTCCAATGCTTTTAATAATTGTTGAACCTGCTGCTTGTTGAGTTTGTTTTGCTGGGGTTTAGGCTGAGATTCCTTTTTTTGGCTCTGCTGTTTCTGTTGCTGATCGTTCTGTTGTTGCTGACGTTTCAACTCATTCAGGGCCCTTTGCAGGTTTTCTCGGGCTAGAGTGTCAGCGGAATTTAGCCGAAGTGATTGTTTGTAAGCGTCAATGCTTTCCTGAAGCTTTTTTTGCTCAGTGAATGATACACCCCTGTTGTAATTCAATTTTGATTGAAAGGACTTCTCATCCGCGTGTTGTGTCGCCGTTTCAAATATAGCGGCCGCTTCCTCATATTTCTTGCTTCTGAACAAGGCATTCCCCAGGTTGAAATAAGCTATCTCATTGGCAGGGGAAATCTTCAGCGCTTCCTGGTATTTTTCTATGGCTTTGTCATACTTCTGTTGTTGATAAGCTTCATTCCCCTTAGCAATAATATGATTGACGTCCTGCGTATTTGCATTTGCCGCAAGGAGCAACAAGAAGGATAATATGATAAAGGCAAAGAATCTCATCTCAACCTGAATTTTTTCTCAGGAATAAACAATTCGCCCACCAGTAAAGCCAGCGCGGCCAAAAGAAACCATTGGAAGAAACTGCGATAGTTAGCCAGGCTATTGTCGGAGATGGCTTTTTGTTCCATGCTGGCCATTTGAATCGCGAGCCGGTCCGCAACATTTTCGGTATCGTTCAATTGTTGGTATATCCCATTTCCTTTCTGCGCGATTTGTATAAGTTCTGTCTCATTTAATTTGGAGATTATCACATTTCCCTGGTCGTCTCTTTTCCTGTCGCCGGTAATGGGATTAATAATTGGCGCCCCGGTTGTTGATCCTACTCCCACCGTATTGATCATGACCCCGTTATTAGCGAGTTGTTCCGCCGTTTTCAATCCATTGGGATCATGATCTTCTCCATCGGTGATCAAGACAACGGCCTTATATTTTTTGTCTTTCTTATTGAAGGCCATGTCGCAGATCCGCAGCGCGTCGCTGATCACGGTTCCCTGGGTGGGCACGGCGTCGGGATTGGCATTGCCCACATACATTTTTGCAGCTCCATGATCGGTAGTTAGAGGCATTTGCAGATAGGCGCGGCCAGCAAATATCACAAAACCGATCCTGTCATTCTCCATCTTGTCCATCAGCTTATTCACCAGTGCCTTCGCACGTTCCAGCCGGTTGGGCTTCATATCTTCTGCCAGCATGCTCTTGCTTACGTCGAGCGCTATCATCAGGTCAATGCCCTGACGATTAATTTTCTCCACCTGGGAAGCCGATTGAAGGTTAGCGGCACCAATCACAGTAGCACAGAATGCCAATGCTACCAATCCAAATTTCAATGCAAATTTCTCCGATGAATAATTCCGTATGAGTTGAGTCACCAATTCTTTATCCCCGATTTTTTTTATTGTAGTTTTTTTCCAGCGGAGCGCTGCATAATACAGGTAGATCATTCCCGGCAAAAGGATCAGCCCTATGAGATATTCTATATGTTCAAATCTTACCAATTGGGTTTGTGGATGTCATTTAGGATCTGTGACATGAACTGATTGCAAATTAAGAGCCAAATTCATCGAATAAAGAGCTTCAGATTCTCCGGAATTAGGCGAAAATGCCTGGATGGCTTGAACTCCGAACCCGAAATACAGCTCCTGACTGGCTACATCTTTCCATTAAAAAAGCCCATTTGTTTCAAAATGCCGTTCAGGATATTCTTGCGTATCGTCGATATATCGGCTTTAGGATCTGTTGATTCCAGGTTCAAAACAAAGAAGTATGGGTGCCGATTCTCCTCTATCCATCCAACAACCCACCCAATCGAATTTCCCTTTTCATCGTAACCCCAGCCTGTTTTATAGCTGAGTCTGTAATTACTGTTATCCTCCTGCACCATGATATTGCGAACGATTTGCTGCACGCGTTTTTGAAATGGGAGCTGATCGAAATACAATTTCTTCACCAGTCCCAATTGCTCGTCTGGCGATATCTTCAGGGAATTATCCAACCAAAATTTGTCAATATGGGCACCGATTTTCATATTACCATATTTGAGACTGTCAATCCATTTCTGCATTGTATCCCTGCCGATCCTTCTTGCGATTTCCTGGAAATGTGGCACCGATGAATACTTGAAAGCCATTGCCAGGCTGAGATCCTGGTTCCAGTTAGGGTTATCCCTTACGATGCCATCCCATTTTATCACCGTACTGTCGTCATTCACCCGGCCGGTTTGCAGGGCAATCAGGGAATTCACGATTTTGAAAGTGGAAGCGGGAAGGAACCTGGAGGTATCCCGCTTTAAATTATACAATGTGAATTCTCCTCTGCCGTTGTCGTACATGGCAAAACATCCGTCAACTTTGTTTTCGTCGAAATACTTTTTGAGGGTACGGTCCTGGGTCACATTATTCAAGGAGCAGGAAGCCAGGAACAGGACAGCCAGGAGGCAAGGGCTCAGGGTTGAGAATATATTTTTCATAATTAAGTCAATAAGTATTTTATGCAGGCAGATATATTCATATCCGCGATTTGCATGAATCCATTCAGAAATTTATTTTTAAATCAGCCTCTGATTATTTGATCACACCCAATTCTCTTCCTGCTTTGGAAAATGCATCCACTGCCTTGTCGAGCTGTTGCTGATCATGCGCAGCGCTCAACTGTACCCTGATGCGGGCCTGGCCCTTTGGCACTACCGGAAAGAAAAATCCGATCACATAAATGCCATCTTCAAGAAGCCTTGCAGCCATTTTTTGAGCCAACACCGCGTCATACAACATGATGGGTACTATGGGATGGTCTCCGGGTTTGATTTCGAAACCTGCTTCTTTCATTTTTCCCCTGAAATATTTGGTATTCCATTCAAGTTTGTCACGGAGCTCGGTGGTTTCGCTTAGCATATCAAGCACTGCAATGGAGGCCCCGACTATGCTTGGAGCGAGTGTATTTGAGAAAAGATAGGGTCTTGACCTTTGTCGCAATAGCTCCACCAATTCCTTCCTTCCGGAAGTAAAGCCGCCAGAAGCTCCGCCCAGGGCCTTTCCCAATGTACCCGTGATAATATCAATCCGGCCCATTACGCCCCGGTATTCATGGGTGCCACGTCCGGTTTTTCCCAGGAATCCGCTGGAATGGCTTTCATCGATCATGACCGCGGCATCATATTGATCGGCCAGGTCACATATTTTATCCAATTGGGCAATGGTGCCATCCATGCTAAACGAACCATCAGTCACGATGATCCTGCTTCTCAAGTCGCTGGATTCTTTGAGCCTGATTTCCAGGGCTGCCATATTATTATGCTCATAACGGAATCTTTGTGCTTTGCAAAGCCTTATGCCGTCAATGATGGAAGCATGGTTAAGGGCATCTGAAATAATGGCGTCCTGCTCTCCGAATAATGGTTCAAAAACACCTCCGTTGGCGTCAAATGCCGCGGCATATAAAATCGAATCCTCCATCCCCAGGAATTCTGATATTTTTTGCTCCAGCTCTTTGTGAATGTCCTGGGTTCCGCATATAAAGCGGACACTGCTCATTCCGTATCCCCTGTAATCAATATATTTCTTGGCGGCCTCGATCACTTTTGGATGAGAAGAAAGCCCGAGATAATTATTGGCGCAGAAATTCAATACAATTTTGGTTTCCCCCTTTGTTGCGCCGCTTCTCACCTTTATTTCGGCACCCTGGGGGCTCTCAATAATCCTTTCCATTTTGAAAAGGCCGGATTGCCTGATCTCTTCCAATTCCAGCTTCAGCCTTTGTATAAGTTTTTCGTTCATTTTACCTGTTTATGATCCGCAAACCTACGTGGTTTTTAAAAAATTCCTTTGTCGCATGTAACTTTTCACGGGAATTTGCGTACCAATCAATGGAAGGAGGCTTCTAATTTTTAAAGGAAATTAACATTGGGAGCTTGCGCCGGGATTAAATTGACATTATTTTCGTCACAATTTTATTTTAGAAATTCGAATCATGAAAAAGAAATCTCATATCAGGTTGTTGCTCTTGGGGTTGATCATGGTTTCATACCTTGCGCTTTTCGCTATTGTGAACGGTAAGCAAAATACAGAGAGAGAAAATATACTTTGTTCAACGAAATGTAAAAATCAAGGGGATAATAGAGTGGAGACTGATTTTCCTTTTTTGGAATCCTTAACAAGACATTTTTTAATTTTGTATCAATAAATAGATAAAGGGTATAGAAAAAATCTACAAAAGATGCCCGGCATTGTCTAGTGCCGGGTTTTTTTATCGCAAAAAAAGATGAATGCCAGCATGGCGGCAGCGATCATTCAATTATGATAGAATTCGATGCCATTTGCCAGCCCGACCCGGTTCAAGTAATAGTTCCTGCCATACTCCCACTACCCTGATTCCGGAATGGGAAAAATGGCAAAATCCCTGGTTTTCTCTTATTTACTCAATTCATGTAACATTCTGGCTGGTTGGCCGTATAACCTATAGCAATAAGGGAATAGGAAGTAATTTTACCGGATATAATAACTGTATGACCGACAGAGAATATAACGACTGCGTGAGACTTTACGCCGATAATGTTTACAGGTTTATCCTGAAAAACCTTCGGAATGAGGAGGATGCAAAGGATATCATTCAATCTGCTTTTGAAAAAATGTGGAAGAACCGGGAAGCTGTGGATAGTGGGCGGAGTAAGTCTTACCTGTTTACGGTGGCTTATAATCAAATGATTGACCATATCCGCAAAGTGAAACGCATCAGCCTAAAAGAAGAATTCCAGGAAGAACTGAAGGTAATTGACAAACCGCAACATAATGCCAGAAAGGTATTGGAAGAAGCCCTGGCGAGATTGAATGAAACACAGCGTTCATTGGTGATGCTGAAAGACTATGAAGGTTATTCTTATGAGGAGATTGGTAAAATAACCGGACTCAATGAGAGCCAGGTTAAGGTTTACCTGCATCGCGCGCGGTTGCAATTAAAGGAATATCTGGTGAAAGTGGAGAATGTAATTTGAGCGGATAAGAGAGATTGCGGTAAGTGAAGAATGATTAGTAAATCAACCCGTTTCCTGAGCGGATCTTAAAAAAAGGATGCTTGGTAAACGGTTAAACCGGGAACCCCGATCATGAATATCAACAGAAATAATTACGAGGAATTCTTACTGCTCTACATGGATGCAGAACTTCCTGAAGCCGGGCGGAGGGCCGTGGAAGAGTTTCTCAATGAAAATCCTGATCTTAAAGAAGAGTTTGAGCTGCTGATGCAAACCAGGCTGAAACCGGAAGAAGAGATCAGATTCGGCAATAAGGATTTATTGTTCAGGCATGAATCTTCAAGCACTCGTTCCATCAGTTTTTCCAACTATGAAACCTATTTTATTTCTTATATAGATGAAGAATTGAATGAGGGCGAGAGAAAGCAGGTAGAGTCTTTCCTGAATCTCAATCCCCGTCTTCAGCAGGAATTTGATTTATTGGGCCGGGTGAAACTGGATCCTCGTGAAACAATTGTATTTCCTGATAAGAATTCCCTTTATCGGACTGAAAAAGCACCCGTCAGGCTGGTTTCCATTGTTTGGTGGAGGGTTGCCGCTGCTGCATCGGTGATACTCATTACAGGCCTGTTTTGGATCTACTCCAGTCAGACAGGAGATTCCGGAAATCAGACTCAAACCATTGCAGGAACGCAGGGAGTTGCGAATCCAAAAATAAATACTAAGCCTGCCGAAGGCAAAAAATATAATCCGCAAGCCCCTGAGAATGTGGACAAGAGAGCCGTTGCTGAATTGAAGCAGGACAAGGACCATTCAGGAGATCAGGCCGCTGTGAAACAGCCTCAAAAGAAAACCCTGAAACCTGAAATTGATGAGGTGCCTGAGGCGGGCTCGAGTAATAAACCTGCCCCTGAAGAATTGATCGCGAAAGCTCCTTCATCCATTGAAACCGTGACCAGCATTGACCCGCAACCCGCAAGGGCACTCGAAAGGTCTGTGGTAGCAAGCACTGTTAAACCCAATATCATTGACAAGGCAGCCTTCGCCCAGGATAATAATAATTCTTCCAGCGAAACAGTTTATAAAGACGATCAGGGCGTTTCTTACCTCGACACAGATAACTCCGACAAAAAGGCGAAAGGCAAATTCCGTGGCCTGTTCAGGAAGGCGGCCCGTTTCGTTGATCGTGTTACAAATCCCGAAATCGATGATAATAAATCTATCGTGAGAGTCGCCAGTTTCGAAATTGGCAAGAATAAATAAATCAAAAAATAAAATAAGGAAACAATGAAGAAAGTGTATCTGATAATGCTCGGCATTATGGCAGGACTGGCAGGAATGGCACAAACGGACACTACCGGGAAAAAAAATCCGTCCCCTGAATCTTCAGACACAATCAGGGTTGGAAGCATCATCATCGTGAAAAAAGGAGGTGAATACCGCAATGATGAGGGAAATCAATATCCCTACTACAAAAGAAGCTACCGCAAAGAAAGGGTCTCCACGAACTGGCTGATCCTGGATCTGGGAATATCCAATTATAATGACCGCACCGATTATGGTTCGACGGAGGCCCAGACTTTTGTCCGCAATAATAATGGCAATCCTCCGGCCAACAAGGGAGATTTCAGGCTAAAAACCAGATTGTCGAATGTAAATATCTGGCTCTTTATGCAAAGGATGAGTGTCTATAAAAATGTCGTCAACCTGAAATATGGATTCGGCCTTGAAATGAACAATTATTATTTCAAATCGAATATCAGGTATAAGGATGACCCTGCTACCGATCCGAATGTATATGTATTGAGAGACGCGGCCGATTTTTCAAAAGACAAGCTGGCGGCAGACTATATCACCGTGCCCTTCATGCTCAATTTCAATACGAATCCGGGAAGCCATTCGGGTGGACTTAGCGTAAGCTTCGGCGTGAGCGCGGGCTACCTATACAGTTCCAGGAATAAACTGAAAAGCCATGAATTTGGAAAGGAGAAAGTGAAAAGTGATTTCAACCTGGACCATTGGAAACTGGCCTATATAGGAGAGTTAGGATTGGGGCCGGTCAAATTATATGGTTCATACGCCATGAACCCCATGCATGAATTTGGAGTGAAACAATATCCCTATAATGTGGGTGTACGTTTCAGCAGTTGGTAAAATCCTTCGGTTTACAGTTTTCTCTATGTTGTGCCTCCTGATTCCTCGGGAGGCCTTTTTTGCCACTGACAATCTATGCCTGAGGCCCCTTACTGCGCATAGCAGTATCCAGATGCTATTCCGTGAAAAAAACTAAAACCTTTTTGATTTGTTAAATAGTCATTTGGTAAAAAAAACGGCTTCTAATTTGCAGGGAAGAGAAAAGTTAAAAGATATACTCATAAGAAAATATTTTAAACCATTCTGCCGTTTCAATCTCGTAGTAGAAAAGTTTTATATGCTTTCCCGGATACTGTTCACTTCTTCCTGCATAATGCTCGGTACAAGCCTTGGTTTTCAGCATTCCTGGAACAGGGCTTTTGTGACAGCAGGAGCCTCCTTCACCGATACTTCCCTGAAGAAGATTGTGAACAACAAAAAACAGGACCTCCCTCCCTCGCCATACCATGTGGTCATTGACAAGTCGGACTATGAAATGAACCTGTATGATGAAGACGGCTGGCTGGCCACCTACCCAGTTGTATTCGGCAGTAAGGACCAGGAAGACAAGAAAATGGAAGGAGATCGCCTCACGCCGGAAGGGACTTTTAGAATAGTGGGTAAGAAAATTCACAAGCAATGGGGTAAATTCCTGATGCTTGACTATCCTACTCCGGACAGTTACGATAAATTCAATGAACGAAAAGCCGAAGGTCTCATTCCCAGGAATGCCCATATCGGGGGCGGCATCGGTATACATGGTACCAGGCCCAATGAAGAGTGGGTCATTGATAAATTTGTCAACTGGACCAGTGGATGCATTTCGGTCCGGTACAGCGATATTGATGAACTTTATGACATGTTGCCTATAGGTACCGAGGTTGTGATACAGAAATAATCCTCAAAATTCCCAGTAATTATTCCTCAGACAAGAGATTCCGCAATTCAATTTTATGCGAGTTATCATTCATCAAATTATCCTGAGCTTCAATCTCTGATCTTCGCTTTCACGGATTATCATACCTCTAAATCCCAACGATATTAACGGCTGGCACGTATAAGAGTTACTACCTGTAGCAGCGAAACAGGTATTTTATACGTATATTAGAAGGGTAATTTCCAAACAAAATCCGTACATGTGAAAACATAGCGGACTCTATGAAAATCCCACACTGCCTGCCGTGGGGTTTTCTTTTTTTATAACCCCTTCCACCGAAAAATCATTCCCCCAAAAAACCTTTTAAAGAAAATTGCCTACCTGATGTTGCGGGTATCGAAAGAATAACCTTGCCAAGCAGCCGAAGTTCATTCCAAATTGATATCCAGTGAATCGTTAGCCGATCTATCCTATGGCCAAACATCCGGTATCCATCGAAACCCCAGCCAACCGCCCTGAATCTGATGTAACCGATGAACCAGACAAGTCAACTCTATGTCTATGAAAATCCTGATGCCTCAGCCAGGATTTTCTTTTTTTGACGAGTACATATCCCGGCAACAGGGCCAAAATTTTCAATTAAGCAGCAGGCAAATTTTCTAGAGTTTTCCATTCTTTATTTCTTCCACCACACCCGGATCCAGGAGTGTAGTGGTGTCGCCCAGGTTCTGGTTTTCACCCTCTGCTATTTTTCTTAAGATCCTTCGCATGATCTTGCCGCTCCTGGTTTTTGGCAAGCCACTCACGAATTGAATCTTATCGGGTTTCGCGATCGGGCCAATGATACGGGCTACAGTAGCCGAAATATCCTTTCTGGCCAATTCTTCATCGCCTTGTTTACGGCTATAAATCACATAAGCATAAATGCCCTGTCCCTTTATGTCGTGAGGATATCCCACCACGGCGCTTTCCACCACACCTGAATGCATGTTGATTGCATTTTCCACTTCTGCTGTGCCAATACGGTGGCCGCTTACATTCAGTACATCATCCACCCTGCCCGTGATTCTGTAGAATCCATTTTCGTCCCGCAGTGCACCATCGCCTGTAAAATAGAGATCCGGATAAGTGGCAAAATAATTTGTACGGCAGCGCTCATGGTCGCCATAGGTTGTGCGGATCATTGAAGGCCAGGGTTGACTGATACAGAGGTTGCCACCGGTATTATTGTCGGTTATTTCCTTTCCGTTTTCATCTACCAGCAGAGGAGCCACTCCCGGCAAGGGCAGGGTTGCGTAGGAAGGTTTGGAAGGGGTGATACCCGCCAGATTTGAGATCATGATGCCACCCGTTTCGGTTTGCCACCAGGTATCCACGATTGGGCATTTATTTTTTCCCACATTGTCATCGTACCAATGCCAGGCCTCTTCATTAATCGGTTCACCCACAGTGCCCAATACCCGCAATGATGAAAGATCTTTGTTTTGCAAGGGGCCCAGTCCGAAACCCATGAGGCTACGGATAGCTGTAGGTGCCGTGTATATTATGTTGACTTTGAATTTGTCAATAATCTCCCAAAACCTGCCTGCGTCCGGCCAGGTAGGAATGCCTTCAAACATCAGGGAAGTTGCACCGGCGCTCAGGGGACCATATACAATATAGCTGTGACCGGTGATCCATCCGATATCGGCCGTGCAAAAATAAATTTCACCTGGCCGGTATTGAAAAGTATTTACGAAACTGTAGTCGCTATAAATCATATAACCCGCAGTGGTATGTACTACTCCCTTGGGTTTTCCGGTGGAACCGGAAGTATAGAGAATGAAGAGAATGTCTTCCGCATCCATTTCCTCCGCTTCCAGATCCGGGTTCCCCTGGGTCTCTACTTTCAGGATTTCGTCTTCCCACCATACGTCCCTTCCCTTGATCATACTAACGGGTGTGCGTGTACGCGTAAACACGATGACTCTTTTTACGAATGGACAGGCAATGAGGGCATCGTCTATCACACTTTTTAACGGAATATCTTTCGGCCCTCGAAAAGCGCCGTCGCAGGTAATGACATATTCGGCCCTGGCGTCCTGCAGACGGTCTGAAATGCTTTGTGCCGAGAACCCTCCAAAAATAACCGAATGAATTGCTCCGATCCTTGCGCAAGCCAGAATGGCGATGGCCAGTTCGGGCACCATGCCCATATAGATACAAATCCTGTCGCCCTTCCTGACTCCATTGTTACGGAGCACGTTGGCAAACTGGCATACCTTATAATGAAGTTGCTTATACGTGAGTACCCTGTGGTGTTCTTCGGGATTATTGGGTTCCCAGATAATAGCCGGCTTGTTGCCCAAATCTTCCAGGTGGCGGTCGAGGCAGTTTTCAGTAATATTCAATTTACCCCCCGCAAACCATTTCACATTCGGCTCTTTGAAATTCCATTCCAATACTTTGTCCCATTTTTTGCGCCATTTAAAAAGACCGGCAATTTCGCCCCAGAATCCTTCCGGGTCATCAATGCTCTTGCGATAAGCGGCTTTGTATTCATCATAGCTACTGATCTGGTAAGGGTAAGACATAATCGTTGCAGTTTATTGTGGAGTTATTTTTTAGGATCATAAAATTAATTACATTCATCCAATAATTTCCCTTTATAACTAACATGCTCTCTTCAAAGCCTATCTGGAAGGTTATCGGTGCATCGTCTGCAGGCACCATGATAGAGTGGTATGACTTTTATATATTCGGAAGCCTGGCCACCGTAATTGCCCAGCAATTCTTTCCAAAAACCAATCCCACTGCGGCTTTGCTGTCAACACTCGCCACATTTGCGGCGGGCTTCCTGGTTCGTCCATTTGGCGCATTGGTATTCGGTCGCCTGGGAGATTTGATTGGCAGGAAATACACTTTTCTGCTCACTCTGATTATAATGGGCAGTTCCACTTTCGCTATCGGGTTAGTGCCAGGATATGAGAGGATCGGCTTTGCCGCTCCCATAATTGTCTTATTGCTTCGCCTGTTGCAAGGCCTCGCGCTCGGAGGAGAGTATGGAGGCGCGGCTACCTATGTCGCTGAATTCGCTCCTCCAAACAAGAGAGGATTCTATACTTCCTGGATACAGACCACCGCGACACTGGGCTTATTTTTTTCACTGGGGGTCATCCTTCTTACACGCCACTTATTGGATCCCGATATCAATAAATCCATTGAAAAATTCAATGCATGGGGATGGAGAATTCCATTCCTGGTCTCGATTGTACTGGTGATCATTTCCATCTATATCCGGCTCAAGATGAAGGAATCTCCCATGTTTGCCCGGATCAAATCGGAAGGAAAGGTTTCTGTAAATCCGTTGAAAGAAAGCTTCGGACACAAGATCAATCTCAAAATGGTATTGCTGGCATTGTTCGGCGCCACCATGGGACAGGGCGTGGTTTGGTACACCGGTCAATTTTACGCTCAGAACTTTATTGAAACGGTATGCAAAATAGAATTTGATCAATCCAGGACCATCCTGATCTGGGCCATACTTTTCGCCACGCCATTCTTTGTAGTGTTTGGCGGATGGAGTGACGTCGTTGGCAGAAAGTGGATCATGTTGGGAGGCATGTTTCTGGCCATTGTATGCTATAAGCCTATTTATGAGAAATTCCTGGATTGGAGTAATATGGAACAAGCTCAGAAAAGCTCCCTGGCCTCGGCTAGTAATCCTGTAATTAAGAAAGACAGGATTGGAGAAGATTCCGTTTTCACAAGCACTGAGGTGAAGACTTTGATTGATGGCAGCAGCTTCAAAGAAATCAGATCTGATACCGTGTCAGTGAGCCAGGGGCTAAGCGCCATGCGTTCCAAGACAATTTACACAGAGAAGAAACTGGCTGGCTGGCTGTATTGGAAATTTGTATTCCTGGTATTCATACAGATCATATTTGTAACCATGGTCTATGGCCCTATTGCAGCATTCCTGGTGGAATTGTTCCCTACCCGTATCCGTTATACTTCCATGTCATTACCTTATCATATCGGGAATGGAGTTTTTGGAGGCCTGACCCCCTTCATCGCCGTGTTATTGACTACCATCTATACCAGCGACAAACTCGTGGGGCTCATGTATCCTATCATTGTTGCCTCGGTATGCCTTGTAATAGGCGCGTTGTACATCACTAATAAAATAGATCCTGATGTGAATGACTGAGAAAGTTTTTGAACCGCAAATGGAAATTTACGGGAGAATGAAAAACTGAATTGATAATTTTAAGATATGAATCAAATCAAAAGATGGCTGGGCATTCTTTGGATCCTGTTGGGGCCGTTGGCGATTTATTATCTAATCAAAACGGCTGCAGCCGAAATAAGACAGAGACCGGTGCTGGATACAAAGATTCAGTGGAGCGTGTTTGTAATTGTATTCATTCCAATCGCCATAGGAATTGTGATCTTCGGCTGGTATGCGCTCAAGGGTGAATATGACAAGCTTCCGGAAAATTCAAAGGATACCGAATTATAAAAAATCTTATGCCTGGAGAAGTTGAGCGTTCAGGTCAGGTTTCCCCTTCGATTCAAAATAAATTGCTACTTGTTTTCATCCATCAGTACATTGAAAGCCACGCAAACAGGTGGATTTTTGCGTAGTCCTCTCTTTCACGTAGGTTTGCTCCCATGTCGATTGAAGTCACCAATCTCACCAAAATATATGATGGCCAAAAAGCCGTAAATAATATTTCTTTCAGGGTAGAGAAGGGAGAGATCGTGGGCTTTCTGGGGCCCAATGGCGCCGGCAAATCCACTACCATGAAGATCATTACGGGCTTCCTGGTACCAGAGCAAGGAACAATAAATGTTTGCCAGGTCAGCGTGTTGGATCATCCCAAAGAAACCAAAGGGAAAATCGGCTATCTCCCCGAATCGAATCCGCTTTATTTGGACATGTATGTCAGGGAATACCTCGCTTTCGTGGCGGGTGTTTACCAGGTTCCCCATAAAGAAGATAGAATTGAGGAAGTGATAAGGCTTACCGGATTGATGCCTGAATCCAGGAAAAGGATCGGGCAATTGTCCAGGGGCTATAAACAAAGAGTGGGTCTTGCTGCGGCACTCATTCACGATCCTGAGGTTTTGGTGTTGGATGAACCTACAACCGGTCTGGATCCAAACCAGATCATAGAAATAAGGGATCTTATCAGGGGCCTGGGGAGGAATAAAACGGTATTATTTTCCACCCACATATTACAGGAAGTGGAAGCCATTTGCGACCGGGCGATCATTATAAATAAAGGTTCCCTGGTCGCCGATGATTCAGTTCAAAATCTGCAGAGGAGAAATGCCAATAATCAGATCCTCCTGGTACAATTCATGGAAGAAGTGGATATGGCCAGCCTGATCAATCTGCGGGATGTTCAGCATGCTGAAGAATCACCAAAGCCCGGATTCGGCACTGGCGGCATTTACAAAATAGAGACTTCCAATCCCGAATCTGTTCGCAAACAATTAATGGAGCTGGCTTTGCAGAATAATTGGAACATCGTTTCTTTGCAAAGCGAAAACAGGAGTTTGGAAGAAGTTTTCAGGAGTCTGACAGATGAGAAAAACCGATAGCATGAATTGTTTCTTATTTCGGGAATGCTCAAAGCAGAGAGGCCGGGCCTGGAATTCGTGGGAATTCAACCAATAAATGGAAATAAATCTCATTATTAAAAATCAATCAAACCAATACAATTAATCAATTTATGAGTTCTATTGCGCATATACATGCAAGGCAAATCCTGGACAGTCGTGGCAACCCTACTGTTGAAGTGGACTTAGTAACAGATGATGGAATTCTTGGCAGGGCTGCCGTGCCTTCAGGAGCCTCAACCGGCAAACATGAAGCAGTGGAACTTCGCGATGACGACAAGGGCAGGTACCAGGGCAAGGGCGTTTTGAAGGCGGTGCAGAACGTAAATGAAATTATCGCGGGTCACCTGGCAGGCGTTGAAGTCACCAGTCAGGCATATATAGACCAACTAATGATAAAATTAGACGGCACCGAAAACAAGGCCAAACTCGGGGCGAATGCAACGCTGGCGGTCTCCATGGCGGCTGCAAAAGCGGCTGCTCAGGAATCGGGACTCACCCTTTTTCGTTACCTGGGTGGCGTAAACGCTACGGTGCTTCCGATGCCTTTAATGAATATCCTGAACGGGGGAGTGCATGCGGACAATAAAATAGATTTTCAGGAATTCATGATCGTGCCTGTTGGCGCCCCATCATTCAGCGAAGCGCTGCGCTGGGGAGTTGAAATATTCCATACGCTCAAGACGGTGCTCAAGAAAAAAGGATATAGCACCAATGTAGGTGATGAAGGAGGCTTCGCACCCGATATAAAAAGCAATGAGGAGGCAATCGAAACCGTTTTGCAGGCCATCGAAGCGGCAGGTTATAAGGCGGGTGAACAAATAGGAATTGCCATGGATGCCGCCAGCAGCGAAATGTTTGATGACAAGACCAAGATTTACAAATTCTACAAGAGCAGCCAGAAATCAATCAGCAGCGATGAAATGGTGGCTTACTGGGCCGGCTGGGCGAAAAAATATCCGATCATTTCCATAGAAGACGGGATGGCGGAAGAAGATTGGGATGGATGGAAAAAACTTACGGAAGCCATTAGCAAGAATGTTCAGCTTGTAGGAGATGACCTTTTTGTAACTAATACCCGCATCCTGCAGCGTGGTATAGACAATAGCATCGCGAACAGCATCCTGATCAAAGTGAACCAGATTGGTACGATCACCGAAACCATCAATGCAGTGCAATTGGCCCAAACCAATGGATATAATACCATCATTAGCCATCGCAGTGGAGAAACCGAGGATACAACCATTGCGGACCTGGCAGTAGCATTGAATTGTGGCCAGATCAAGACAGGCTCAGCGTCCAGGACAGACCGTATGGCCAAATACAATCAATTGCTAAGGATCGAAGAAGTTTTGGGAGAAAATGCCATATATCCAAAAGGAAAAATTAAATTTGGGAAATAGAAGGCAGTGAATCCCCCTGATTCGGCTTATATGAACCGGGGGACGAAAGTCTGATTCAGAGGATCTCCAATGAAATTCCAACAGTATATACCATCCTGGCTAAAGAATAAATATATGTTAACCCTTAGCGGGTTCATTATCTGGCTGGTATTTTTTGATCATAATGACATATTCCTTCAAATGAGCCGATCCTCCGAATTGAGGGAATTGAGGAAGAGCAAGGACTACTATGCCCAACAGATAAGAATTGTCAAAAAAGACCTTTCTGAACTTCAAAATAACCCTGCATCCATTGAAAAGGCTGCCAGGGAGAAATATCTGATGAAAAAGGATAATGAAGACCTCTACGTTTTCGAAGAAAAATAGCAGTTTCCCAAATTTTTGGGGGATTTCCACAATATTGTATTTTATCTGTCGTTTTAGACTCCGGACGGTTCCTATATCCCCTCCCCGTTGTTAAGCACCAAATCCGTAAAATCTAAATATCCTCCAGCAACTATTGAATTGACGCCAATTCTAAAAAGGATTGCTTATGGATATTTTTACACCCGAAGACATGATACGCTACTTGTATAACGAAACTTCAGCCGAAGAGACAGCCGCAATTAGGTTGGCTTTGGAATCAGACTGGTCTTTACGCGAGAAATTTGAACTCCTGAGAAGATCTGTTGAGAGCCTCGATCTTATTATCCGCTCTCCGCGTGCCACAGTCATTAATTCGATCCTGGCCTATGCCGGAGTTACCAAAGTAGTTGAGCAGGCATAAGATTCCTGCCGGATAGTGTATTTTCGCAGTCTTTTGAGAGCTTCAAATGACCCGAAAAGAACGTTATCAGTTTGTAATTCACTATTTCCAGGAGCATGCTCCGGATCCGGAAACGGAATTGATATATGGTAATCCGTTTCAGCTTCTCGTCTCCGTAATTCTCTCCGCACAATGCACCGACAAAAGGGTCAATATGATGACCCCTGCGCTTTTCGAAAAATTTCCGGGCTCCCGGGAATTGGCAAAAGCCAGTTTTGATGATGTTTTCCCTTTTATCAAGAGTATTTCCTACCCCAATAACAAGACAAAACACCTGATTGGCACGGCCAAAATGCTGGTGGAAGAGTTCCATGGCAGGGTTCCCATGACTGTGGAAGAATTAATGCGATTACCCGGAGTCGGTAGAAAAACGGCAAATGTGATCACTTCTGTCGTTGACCGGCAACCCAATATGGCTGTTGATACCCATGTTTTCAGGGTCGCATCCAGGATTGGCCTCACGGTGGGTGCCAAAACAGCCCTTGCAGCCGAGAAACAACTCACCCGGTTCATTCCAAAGAGCCTGATCCGAAAGGCCCATCATTGGCTGATATTGCATGGCAGGTATATCTGCGTGGCCAGACGCCCCAAATGCGAAATCTGCGGATTGCAGCAGGCCTGCAAATATTACAATAAGAATTTTTCTGAAAATAAAGCCTCTCCCAAAGCAGGCAAGTCTGCAAGACAATAATGTCATTCTGTGAAAACAAATTAAAATCCGCGCTCCAAATTGGGGTTCATTAATCCTTCACTTTGGGCTTTTCCGGCGGCCCCTTCTTACAGAATTATTCGAATTCAGATCTAACCGTATTCAGGTCTTTGTTAATGAAGTGGCCGCTCACCACTCTGAACCAGATTTATTACCTTACTGTATTAGCTTCTCCTTTCTGCATGAATTATCTTATAGAATTCAGGAAATTCATAACGGGTCAATACCTCAATAAAGGCGTAAGAATAACGGCCGCAACCATCATTCCAGCGATGGTCTTATACCATTACGATTGGCTATCATTTGGCATTGCCATGCCGTTGGGAGCATTGATGGTGAGCATGGCAGATACGCCCGGGCCCATTCACCACAGGCGAAACGGAATGCTGGCTTGTAATCTGCTGAATTTCGCAGTTGCCATCACGGTAGGCATTACACGTACTTATCCCTGGCTTCTGGCCCTTGAAATCACCCTGTTCGGTTTTGTATTTTCCATGGCGGGAATTTATGGCAACCGGGTGAATAGTATCGGTTTGAGTGCATTGTTCGTGATGGTATTGAGTATTGACGTGCATCACCTTCAGGATAGAGTTTTCGTAGATGCCCTGTTCATGCTGGGTGGCGGAGTCTGGTATATGATTCTCAGTCTCGTTCTGTATTCCATCAGGCCTTACCAACTGATACAGCAGGCATTGGGCGAATCCCTCACCAGTATTGCTTCTTACCTCAAGGAAAAGGCGAGGTTATATGAAATACGGGTGGATTACGATGAAGTATATCGTTCCCTGGTGCCTTTGCAGGTTGAAATTCAGCACCAACAGGAGCAACTTAGGGAAATCTTGTACAAGACAAGGGATGTAACTAAAGAATCCACTTCCAAGAGCCGTTCGCTGCTGATGATGTTTCTGGATAGTCTTGATTTGTTTGAGCAGATCATGACATCCCAGCAAAACCATGAGTCCTTACATAGATTATTTGACGGTACAGGTCTCCTCGATAAATTCCGGATGCTCATCTTCGCATGTGGCGATGCACTGGAAGGGATGGGACTTGCTGTGCAGATGGGAAGCACTGCAAAAGAAAACAGTAGTTTGGAGGATCTCATTGCATCTACCGAAAATGCGTTTATACAATACCGGGAACAGCACCTTGATCCATCCAACCTGGAAGGATTTATCAGCCTCAGGCATATATTAAACAATATAAAAGATATCAACGATCGGATGAAACGCTTGCGGATGTACAGCAGTTTCAGTGATGACTCAACAAGGAATATTCCCATCAATGTGGACCTGGGGAAATTTGTTTCCACCCATGAATTGGATCCGAAGCTTTTCATTGAAAATCTAAGCGCTCACAGCAATGTGTTCAGGCATGCCATTCGAATAAGCCTTTCCATGCTCGCGGGTTATTTGATAGCCCAATTATTTCCGTTTGGTCATAGCTATTGGATCTTGCTCACCATTTTAACGATCCTGAAGCCGGCTTATAGTATCAGCCGGAGAAGAAACGCAGACCGTCTTGGGGGAACGCTGGCAGGAGCCGTGCTAAGTTTTTTATTCTTGTATTACATTCACAGTAATCAGGCCTTATTTGGGATGACCATTGTTGCCATGATAGCGGCATATAGTTTTCTTCAGATCAATTATTTCGTGAGTGTGGCGGGGATAACGGTATATGTGTTGCTTTCTTTTCATTTTCTGCACCCCGTGGATTTCAGGAGCCTGGTGGTTGACCGTGTGATTGATACGGGCATTGGATCGGCGATTTCATTCATCGCGTCGCTTTTTATCCTGCCCAGGTGGGAACATGAGCAGGTAGCTGAATATATCAATGAACTGCTGAAAGCTAATCTGAGTTATTTTCACACCGTTACAAAATCGTTCTATTCGGCACCCGCTCTGGTCCAGGAATACAAGTATGCAAGAAAACAGGCAAATGTCTCTTTGGCAAATCTTTCAGACGCATTTCAGAGGTCCTTATCAGAACCGGCGACAGGCATCAGGGCACAAACATTATTACAGCAGTTGGTCGTGGCCAATCATATGCTCACTTCGCATATTGCTTCACTATCTTTTTATGCAAAGTCTCTAGCGGATCAGTACCGCAGTCCGGCATTCAGGCCGGTGATAGAGGCAATCGAGAATAAGATGCAGACGGCCATTCAAATAGCCATTGGCAATTCGGATCTTCCCATTCCCGATTCTGGAGAAGCCAATAATGAGGATGCCAGGGAGATTGTCAGGGAACTCTGGAACAGGAGGGTGAAAGAGCTGGAAGAGGGACGCATGAATACAGAGGACAGCAATACCCGAAAATTATTATCAGGATTAAAAACTATAACGGATCAATTTGAAATCATCCAAACCATTATTGCGGATATCATACATATTTTGCAAAGGATGGACCATCCAAAACCTTCAAAAGGAAATTCAACTTCCATTTAGAGTATTATTCACACCGCGCCACCGCTTTCCTCCTTTTCATTTCGAAATTTTGCAAACTAATTTTACACTTGTCCTGTCCGCAGGGATTGGTTTTGTTAGTGAACGATAAATATGAGCTGACCGTGAAGAAGCACTTGTTCTATGTTTTGTGGATGGTTGTTTTGCAATCGTACCAGTCCCCCGGGCAGGACTATTATTATAATGACCGCTATTATGAACGGCCGATACTAATTGAAGGAGGGATGATTTTAGGTGGGATCAACTGCCTTACAGACCTGGGAGGTGGTCAGGGAGCGGGGAAAAGATATTTTAAGGATCTGAATCTGCCAAATACGAATTATTGTATTGGCATTCATTTAGGCTTGACCTATGAGTATTCAATGGCAATCCGGCTCATGGCAATTACTGGAAAAATCTGCGGCTACGACAGCATAATTAGAGAAGATGCTACTGTAGCCCTGCTCCGGCGGGAGCGCAATCTCAGTTTTCAAAGCAACATAACTGAAGTTTCTGTTGCTGCAGAATTTTACCTGTTAGGAACTGCGAAGGCATCACCAGAGCGGAAGAGGCCGATGATTGCACCTTTTATCTGTGCGGGAATCGGGGTATTTCATTTTGATCCGCAGGCCAGCCTGAATGGAAAATGGTACAGCTTGCATTCATTCGATACCGAAGGCGAAGGATTTCCCTCGTATCCTGACAGAAAGCCATATTCCCTCACTCAATTAAATTATCAGGCAGGCGTTGGCTTTAGGTATGAAGTTTCCGCCTTACTGCATTTGAGGTTTGAAATCATTTACCGAGTATTGAGAACGGATTATTTGGATGACGTCAGTACAAATTACGTTGACCCTAAATTTTTTGAAATCTATCTCCCCCCGGAAAAAGCCTTTATTGCGAGGCAGTTGGCAGATAGAAGAATTCATGGTGGCGCGAACCAGAGAGTGGCCATTGGTGAAAAAAGGGGAGATTCAAAGAATATGGATAGCTATTTTACCTGCATGGCCAGGTTCGGCTATATATTGAACAGGATAAAAGCGCATTGAAAAAATCGCTAAAAAGAGTCTGAAGAAGTTTTCGGCTAGCCATAGTGATGCCAAATACTGGAATGGGATGCCGGAATAAATTATGCGGATATTAAATCTTATTTAAAAGCATTGCCCAGGAAAAATCTGGTATCTGAATTATAAGGGGTCGTTGGTCGATCTATATGTGATCTACGCCTGAGGGCCCGCTCTTACAAGTATCTTCTGAGTTCGGCAACCAATTCAGTCTTTGTAATGGGAATACCCATGATCTTATGGTAGCCCTTTGCATCCACGAGGTATAGATCCCTGATAAGCCTGATCAATTGTCCATTATTGATTTCAGGGATCAAAACCTGTTCGAAATTCCTGAGGATGGTGCCCAGGTTCCCGGGGAATGGCCTCAGGTAACGGATATGCGCATGCGAAATTGCATGACCTTCTTCCTGTAATTCTGCGACAGCGCTCTTGATGGCACCGTAGGTGGAAACCCATCAAAGGACCAACACTTTTCCTTTTGTGGGGCCGCAGTCTAATTTTTGTTCTGGAATATAATCGGCAATCCTGTCTATTTTTTCCTGCCTGAGCTTCACCATCAATTGATGGTTTTCGGGTTCATAATTCACGTTGCCGGTAATATTTTGCTTTTCGAGACCTCCAATCCGGTGTTCCAGGCCAGGCGTACCAGGAATCGCCCATGGTCTTGCTAATTTTTCATCGCGCAAATAGGGAAGAAATTTTTCCTCATCCGGATTCAACCCGGCCTTAAACTTTACGATAATCTCGTGCAGCTCATCCGCATTGGGAAAACGCCAGGGTTCTGCGCCGTTGGCAATATATCCATCGCTCAAAAATATTACGGGCGTCATGTGCTGAACCGAGATCCGTGCGGCTTCATATACGGCATCAAAGCAATCACTTGGGGTTGAAGCCGCGATCACGGGCATTGGACATTCTCCATTACGACCATAATACGCTTGCAACAAATCACTTTGTTCAGTCTTGGTAGGAAGTCCCGTTGAAGGGCCGCCTCGTTGCACGTCAATAATGAGGAGTGGGATTTCCAACATCACTGCTAAGCCCATCGATTCCGCTTTTAGTGCCATGCCCGGGCCTGAGGTAGTGGTAACTGCCAGGGAGCCTCCATAAGCTGCTCCGATTGCCGCGGTAATACCAGCAATCTCGTCCTCGGCCTGGAAAGTACGAACGCCAAATGATTTGTACCTGCTCAATTCGTGCAGTATGTCTGAAGCAGGCGTTATTGGGTATGAACCCAGAAACAAAGGGAGGCCGCTTTTTTGCGAAGCGGCGATCAATCCATAGGCCAGGGCCTGGTTACCCATTATGGACCTGTAAACCCCCGGTCGCATTTTGGCCTTTTCAACCGTATAAGTGGTAGTGAAAGTCTCGGTGGTATCCCCATAATTATACCCCGCCTGCAAGGCTTTCATATTGCTTTCAAATATTTCGGGTTTCTTTCCAAATTTATCTTTTAGGAATTTAACGGTACTGGCTATGTCGCGATTATACATCCAATACAGGAACCCCAATACAAACATATTCTTGGCCCGATCTTTTTCCTTGGTGCCCAAACTAATTTCCTTCAATGCTTCCCTGGTCATTTTTGTGATATCCATTCTGATCACTTCATAATTATCAAGGCTGCCATCATTCAGGGGATTGACGCCTTCAGGAAAATTCGCCAACCGCAGATTCTTTGAATCGAAGCCGTCGGTATTTACAATGATCTTGCCCCCCTTTTTCAAGCTCTTCAAATTCACCTTGAGGGCAGCTGCGTTCATCGCCACCAGCACGTCACATTCATCGCCGGGCGTAAAAACCATGTCACTTGAAAATCTTAGCTGGTAACCGCTAACTCCTGGTAATGTACCCTGAGGTGCACGGATTTCGGCCGGGAAATCGGGAAAAGTCGCAAGGTCTATACCTAATAAGGCGGTATTGTTGGTAAACTGGCTTCCGGTAAGTTGCATACCTTCACCACTGTCGCCTGCAAATTTTATAACTACATCATTTAGAATTTCTGCGTGTCGGGTCATTGGATTTGTTGAATTAAGCATGCAAATTTACGATATAGGAGTCTGAATTTAAGAAATGTTTGAATACATTAGGTTACTCATTGTCATTTGCTTCCTTGGGATCCGGAGTAAGATCAGCTGCTCCATGACTAAGGATTAACATATTATTAATTCTAAATTGAAGAAAGAAGAGAATCAAGGGAACAGCTTGGCGGGCCCTGAAACCACTTACAATAAAAGACGGAGAAAATTGTTATTTTTACAATCCTAAACACTGATAATATGGCTATTTTCAAATCTGGTAATCCGACCATTTCGGAAAAAATGTTCCAAAAAAGCATTACAGGCGATCAACAGCAGGTAATGACAGTCAGGGGTACCCTGAATAAATTCGGTTTCCTTTTTGTAATGGTAATGGCTTCCGCTTTTTTTACCTGGAATGCCTTTTCCAAAGGAGCAGATGTTTCACCCTATATGTGGGGCGGCATGATTGGTGGATTGGTGATCGCCTTGGTAATGGTGTTTAAACAGACCTGGTCTCCATGGCTGGCCCCCGCTTATGCCTTGGCTGAAGGACTATTTGTTGGCGCCATATCAGCCTATTTCAATAGCGCTTTTGCTGAAAAAGCACCTTTTATCATCATGCAGGCGGTTGGACTCACTTTCGGAACCGTAATCGCTATATTTTTCCTGTACAAAACGCGCATTATCAGAGCTACAGAGACTTTCAAATCGGTGATCATTACTGCGACCATGGGGATCGCAATATTTTACCTGATATCGATTGGATTGAGGTTCTTCAATATTGACATCCCCTTTATCCACGAAGGATCTACATTTGGAATAATCTTTTCTTTGGTTGTGGTGGGCATCGCTGCCTTGAATCTGATCCTTGATTTTGACATGATAGAACGCGGATCCAATATGGGAGCTCCCAAATACATGGAATGGTATGGGGCTTTCGGATTGCTGGTCACCATTGTTTGGCTGTATCTCGAAATATTGAGATTGCTGGCAAAAATAAATAGAAGGTGACCCATTCATTTTCTGAATGAAATGGCATCAATGCCGATTCTATAAACGAATACATAAGAAAGCCGGACGCAACGATCCGGCTTTCTTATTTCTGATTCATTCTTTATTCAATTCTTCCAGTAATTCCTTCACTTTTTCCCTTATCAGATCCCTCACTTTCCTGAATTCAACCGTATCCATTTCTTTGGGATCGGGGATTTCCCAGTCAACAAATCTCCTGGCAGGCACCCAGGGGCAGGCATCACCGCAACCCATGGTCACCACCGCGTCGAATGGGGCATGAACCTCCACTTCCTTAATATTCTTCGACTGATGAACACTCAGATCATAATTCAATTCTTTCATGGCCGCAATGGCCCTGGGATTGATTTTGCCCGAAGGATTACTGCCCGCGCTATATGCATCTACCATGCCATTACCATAAATCTTTGCGAATGCTTCGCTCATTTGGCTACGGTTACTATTTTCTATGCAAACAAACAGTATCTTCTTTTTCATACTATCAGGCATTTCAGAACCATACGGGATCATTACTTAGTCATTCAAGCTCCAGGATCAGTCACCATCCAAAAGATTACCCAATCCTCCTAATATGCTGCCTTCCTCTTTCCTATTGTACGAGCCATAGCGGATAATCCTCGCTGCAAGCCGACTTATTGGTAAGGACTGCAGCCAGACTTTTCCAGGTCCTCTAAGAATTGCAAAGAACAAGCCTTCCCCTCCAAATACCCAGTTCTTGACACCGCGGATGAATTCAATATCAAAATCCACCTGTCCCGTATATGCTACTACGCAGCCCGTATCTACTTTCAGGATTTCGCCGGCCGCCAGTTGCTTTTCGACAACATAGCCGCCCGCATGAACAAATGCCATACCGTCGCCTTCAAGCCGCTCCATGATGAATCCTTCCCCTCCAAAAATGCCTGTACCCAATCTCCTTTGAAATTCTATGCCAATGCTCACCCCTTGGGCTGCGCAAAGAAAGGCGTCTTTTTGTGCAATGATTTTACCGCCTAATTGCTGCAGATCAAGAGGAATGATTTTACCGGTGTATGGCGCGCCAAAACTCACCCTTTTCTTTCCCTTGCCTATATTGGTAAATGCGGTCATAAAAAGGCTTTCTCCAACAAGCACACGTTTACCGGCACTGAGCAATTTTCCTAAAATACCTCCGCCTTGTTGCTGGGATCCATCTCCAAATATTGTCTGCATTTGAATGCCGTCATCCATCATCATAAAAGCGCCGCTCTCAGCGACTGCAGTTTCCTCAGGATCGAGTTCTATTTCGACAAACTGCAGCTCTTCGCCGTAAATTTTGTAGTCGATCTCATGATTCCTTCTCATATCCAAAAATTTATAGGAAAGTTACTAAGAACAAATATGCAGAGACAAATTTCAACAATTAAAATTTCATGCTCCTTTCTTGAGAAGAATTTTTTGTCCCAGGTAGTCATTTGCCGCGTCCATGATCTCCACTAATTTCGGCCAGCGGGAAACGGGTTCAATGGTATTATTATAAATTTTTGACACCTTGATATGTATGGTATTGCCGGTCTGCTGCGCCGTCGCAACAAAGCTCCCGGATTCATTCGATTTGTTCTGCACCAATTTATCCAGACCTTCCACCTTATATCCCGCAGGAATATCAACCTCAATAGTATATTCGTAGGTTCGTGGAAAGGGCATATAAACATCCACTTTTCTTTTCCTTTGATCTGGTTTTAATTCTAGTTGCGATCCTATCAGTTTACCTATTTCAAAAATATAATTATTGCCTGCCTTTTTTATCCAACCGTCAATTGCAAACTGGGTGGTATAAATAAAATCTGGGTTAGTATGGCGTAAACCCATATTATCTACCCGAAATAGCTTCAGGTCCTTAGGCTCATTGTCAAATTGATCTTTGATTTCATTAACAAATTGCTGCCTGGACTCTTCCCGCGCTTTCGCAAACGCCGCTTTGTATTCGTCGGACAGGGACCTGTTGCGCCTGCTGTCTGCAAATTCTTCCATGAATGATTCTTTCACCCCAAGGGCCTTGCGTTCTTCATCATAATAATCTTCAAAAAGCAATAGACTCTTCTGTTCACCTGAGCGCATATGTCCTGTGAGTACTGTCTTCCTATCAATATTCATTTGTTGCAAATCGTTCCCAAAACTCACCTTCAATATTTCCGAATGTTTATTTTGAAGTGCCTTGGTTTTAGGAAGATCAACCACAGAGTTTTCTGTAATCAACCTACCGGTCATCATACGGATACTCTTAATGTATATAACAGGAACTCTTTGCCCCTCATATTCTGAGGATATATAATTACAGTTGGTAAAAACGCCTTCAGCACTCATAAATACAGGTTTTCCTTCCTGTGTTTTCAGCATAAATTCAAAATCATTTCTTGACATCACCTGTTTTGAATCGGGTCCATACAACGAAGTAGCCAATACAATATCGCAGGGTATATCAAATTCTCTCAGGATCAGGTTCAACAAGAAAAGAAAATTGTGATTATTCGGGGTTTGATAATTCCTATCCCTTCCCACAATAATAGGATCTTTGGGCCCTACTCTGTAAAATGTCAGGTATCTCAAAGCATAATACACGTAATAGGGAAGGCTGTCTTTAGGGATATCATCATTCTTTTTATTGTATTGTTTCAACAATGATTTCACTTCCTTATAATATAACGGAACCCCTTTGTAATACATCCCGGTCACGCTGGTTTGCATTTCAACCCTTATATCATCAATGATCTCATCGGTGGACTGATTGCGATACACCTCACCCGGATTCCTGGAATTTATTGCCCCCGCGAACATTCCCTTATATCCCACGATGACGTTTAAACGAAGAATGGGAATTTGCCTGTAAGCAGACATCCATAGGCTCACCGGTAAGCTGGGAATATTTTCCATTTCGGCATCCAGGATATTATCTTCCTGACTATCCTTTTTCACTTTAAATTCGGGGGCCCCATTCATGGCACGGTATTCCAATGCATATTTCTTTCCGAATTCGCAGTGGATTGAATAATGAAGAATAGGCTTGTCATCTCCAAACAGGAATAGCTCCGGGTCTATAGGATGACTATAATCTTTTTCCTCCTCCTCCCTGATAAAATAATCAATCATATCCCCCACTTGCAAATCTGTAATGGCCAACTTGCCCTGCTTATCATTCTTTTCATCCTTGATTAATACTGCATCATCAGCATTCACTTCCTTTATGGATCCATCCGCCTTATATATGCGCACCCCCAGAATGGTAATACTGTTGGCCTTTTTGGAAAATACAGAATTCAATTTTTTGAATTTCTGGAAGCCGAATTCAGAATATTCTTCGAGTGTAGCCTTATCGTTGATTTTCACCAGTTCTCTCACCGTATTAGAATAATACACATTTTTATGTGCGGTCCCTTCATTATTCCTACTGGCAGCCTTGATTTCATGATGTCTTGCCAGGATAATTCCGGATTCATTCCTGAATGCTTCCGGCACGGTGCGATTTTTAAAAGCGGGAATATTCCATCCCCAGATTTCCTGTCTCACTTCGGCGGCTCTTTTTTTATAATCATTATCATTCTGCGCGTTGGCAACCGAAAGAAAGCAACAAGTAAACGCAATCAGGGCTAGATAGCGGGTGAACTTCATATAGGTCCTCTATTTTTTGGTGAAGGTTATTTGTTCGCTATAGAATTTCTTTAGTTGCTGAATGTCTTTGTTCCATTTTTCAAAAGCAGCCTTAGGCAGGCGCGTATTTTTAATAATCAGTTCCTTCTTATACAATAATTTATCACCCGCAATCTTATAATTGATGCTGAAGCTATAATCCTGCTGATCAACTTTCAATGCCGGAGGAGTCTCCGCAATTTTGTACCCGGTAGGAATAGTCAATTCTGTTTCATGGATAAGGTGATGTTTATATCCAAACACCCAGTCCTGCTGGCGGTCTTCGGTTTTTATTTCATACTCTTCCATTTCCTTCCTGAAATCCATTTCCAGATAGAGATCATTGCCGAAATCCGATAAAGCATCTTTGTATTGCAGGTCATACTGTATTGTAAGATCGTTATTGCGATTATTCAAATCGGAATAAGTGAGGTTATTGATGATGTATCTGGTATTGTTCTCTGAAAGATAATTGGTCAATGCATCAGGGAGCTTGTCTTTCTTAACTGAATGTATGCCTTCGAGTAACCATTCCTTGCTTTCTCCCTGCCATTTCTGTTCTATTTTCCCAACCAGACTGGTACCTTCTATTTTCAGGATTCTTTTTTCGTATTCTGTATTTTGGGTATATGGGCGGCCTGGAATTTTTTCCAGTAAATATGTATTTCCATTCTCGATCAGGACCTGTCTTCCCTGAATACGCTCCGCATATTGGTTAAATCCGATATAAGTTTCGGTAGCATCGAGGAAATAAAATTGATCCTTCAATTTTACCGCGCAGATCATATGGTTGTCAACTGCGAGACAAGGTGTGGAATAATCATAAGCAATATGATTAGTGCCTATCCAGCACAGGCGGGCGTCAAAGCCTGATGTCACTAATAATTCCTTGGTAAGATTGGCCATCCCCTTGCAATCGCCATATTTTTTTTTCAACACATCCTGTGCGCTTTCAGGCTTGAATCCTGCAATCCCATCTTCAAATGCGAGGTACCGAATATTATCCTGAACCCAATTGTATATGGCTTTGACCTTTTCCATATCTCCGTTTATGCCTCTTGTTATTTCCAGCGCCCTCCCTTTTATCACTGTTGCGTCATTCCCGATTTGTGCCACCAGGCTCTTGTACCATGCGTATTGATCATCCAGCTTATTAAAATAAGTGATGCGTCCATCCTTACCGTCTGCGTATTTGCTCAGTACCATCAGGTGCGGGTAAATATAGGATGGGCCAGGACTCTGAGCCTCATTTCTTCTGGCGGGCAGTTGCCGTATGGTATAAGTATATATATCTGCATCCTGGCGGCTGTCGTAGACCAGTTGCTTTTGTATCTTGAAAGTTGCAAAATTCATTTCTTTCAATTCCAGATGCATCCAGCGGGGAACTACAATTGTTACCTGCTTATTTTCCACTTTCAATGCTTCAGAAAAAAATATGGTAGTAAAGTAACGGGGATCGTTTATTGTTTTTTCTATCTGTACCTCGCTCTCGGTACCCTTTTTTTCAAGTGGCAATTGAAAATAACAGACATGTGCGTCTGAGTAAAAAATATTTTCTACCGAATAATACTCATATTTAGGCTTTATATCCTTAGCCTTACTGCCGTCAACATATATCTTCACTTCATCAATGGTGGACTTATCATCATAAAATTCAACTACGGGGATGGCAGTCCTGAAGCTGTTACAATAGTAAGTAGTCTTGCTTTGTTCTTTTACCTGTACAGGGCTCTCATTCGTTCCCCGTGCCAGCACGAATTCGTAATGCTCAGTCTTATTTTTGATAACGATATTACTGTCATCCCATGAAGGTAAGTGAGATGGAAAAGGGTTAGCCAACAAAGTTAAAGGGAAGTTTAGCTGGCTTATCAACAGGGTGCAAACAATCAAATTTCTCATGGGTTGGTAATGGGGATATGAAGGCAAGATAATGAATCATGTATTGTTAACAAATAAAACAACCCCTCCCGAAGAATCGGGAAGGGTTGTTTATAAAAACCAAAACCAACGTGTACTTTATTACTTAGGTTTTCTTGAATCCCAGGTATCTGGGGAACATCGGCTTTCGCTGAATGACCCTTCTCCAAATCCACATGATGAATACTAAAATGAAAAAGAAAGGCCCTGTGAATCCCAAAAGGGCCACCCATTTAGTGCCGTAGAATTTGCTCATTGGCCTCCGCAGCCTTTCCGACACCAGGTACATGGAAGGCACCATCAGCAGGGTCATGAAGAATGCGAAGATCAAACCGAAAATAAGCGTCCAGGATAAAGGACCCCAGAACACCACGCTGTCTCCGCCGAAGAAAATATGAGGGTTGAGATTTTGCAGAAAGCTAACCCAATTAATATTCAGTCCAACTGCCAGGGGCAAAAGGCCGAGTATGGTGGCAAGGGCGGTCAGCAACACGGGAATGATACGGATCTTACCCGCCTGAACGGCCGCTTCCCTGGTGCGATAGCCGCGGCTCCGCAATTCATCAGTAAAATCAATCAGCAGGATGGCATTCTTTACCACAATGCCGGCCAGTCCCACTATCCCCAATGCCACCATGATCAGGGGCATGGTCATTCCCGTAATTGCGAATCCGAAAAACACACCTATAATGCTGAAAAATATCTCATTCAAAACGATGAATGGTTTACTGAGCGAATTGAACTGCAGGACCAGTATGCCGAAGATCATCCCCAGTGCAATGATGAGAGCCGTAAAGAGGAAGCTCAGAGATTCCTGCTGATCTTCCTGCTGGCCGCCTGTCTGTCGAATGATCACATTATCGGGTTTGCCGCTGAAATTCGCTACGGCCTGCCCGATTTGTAAATTCACTTTATTGGGGTCATATCCATCGATCAGGTTCGAATAAATTGTAATCAGGCGTTTGAGGTTCTTACGCTTGACACCTCCCAGCGTATTGGTGTAGTCGAATTTCACCACATTGCTGATGGGCACCTGCCTCACCTGCCCGGTATTGAAGTCCCGGTAAGTAATCTTAAGATTCTGGAGGTCTGTGAGGTTATTTCGCAACAGATCGGAATAGCGGATCTGGATCTTGTATTCGTCCTCTCCTTCTTTTAGTTTGCTGGCCTCCCTGCCAAAAAGGGCGGTCCTTAATTCCATCCCGATCTGACCGGTACTCAAACCTTCCCGGAGGGCCCTCTCACGGTCAACAGTAAGCGTAAGTTCCGGCTTGGTTACGTCCACATCCAGCTTTAGTTTTTCAACGCCCGGAATATTCACACTGTCCAGGTAATTTTTAAGATTGACAGAAGTCCTGACCAATTCATCAAAATCCTCACCCACTACTTCGATATTGATGGGAGCCCCGCTGGCGGGTCCGTTTTGTAAACCCGAGATGCTCACTTCTGCTCCGGGAATTTCAGTGATCACTTTACGGAGACTGTCCACATATACCGATGTCTTTTGTCCCATCCGTTTATCATATTCCACAAATGAAATCTGGATCCTGCCGAGGTTAGATTGGGTTCCTCTCTCACCCTGAAATGGATCGGTAGCGCCCACGGCCACGTTGGAGATCACCGACTCCACAATGGGATTATTTTCACCCAGCACCTGAAATACTTTTCCTTCCAGCAGGTTCGTCACGCTGTCTGTAACTTCTGTTCGGGTACCCACCGGCATTTTCAGGTAAACATATACGATTTGCGGATCGCCTGTAGGAAAGAATTCAGTCTTGGTACGGCCCGTACTGATGGATGCAAACAACATTCCGAAAGCCAGTAGGAAAGCGCCGAAAACAGATGCTATCAACCATCCCGGACGGCTGCCTTTCAAGGCCCAGCGCAGGCCCCTCTCATAACGGTTCATGAGAGCCGGCAATACTTTCATCTGGAAACCATGGATCAGATCCCGAAGAACATAACGATTCAAGACGACGAGTGCTACCATGATCAGGAAGAAATTGGCCGCGCCATGAAATTGAGCCAGGTGCAAAATTAAACCCATGGCTACAAAGAGCCAAAACCATTTCTTTTTAAATAAAGCGCTCCTGCGTTCCGGATCGGGATAATGCTCCGGCTTCATGAAGGTGGTGGCAAATACCGGATTGATGAGGAATGCCACGGCCAGCGAAGCCGTTAGAGTCAATATCAATATGGCAGGCAGATAAATCATGAATTTTCCAATGATGCCCGGCCAGAACAATAGCGGAAAAAAAGGAGCCAGGGTAGTCACCGTTCCCGAAAGTACCGGCGCAAAAATTTCGCCCGCGGCCATCTTGGCCGATTTCACAATCGGCATGCGGCCATTGTTGAAGATGCGGTGCGTATTCTCAATCACCACAATGGCATCGTCCACAATGATTCCCAGGCCAAACAGGAGTGCAAAAAGCACTATAAAATTGAGCGTGATATTGGTGCCGATGATGATGCTCGCCGAAGGGAGGAACATGAATGCCACAAATACACTCAATGGCACACTCAGGGCTACAAAGAATGCATTGCTCACACCCATGAAGAACATGAGTACCAGCAGAACGAGGATGAATCCGATCACGATCGTATTGATCAGATCATTAAATGAGGTCCTTGTGGGAAGGCTCTGGTCACCGCTGATCGTTACATTCAGGTCCTTCGGCAGTTCGGTCCTTTTCATTTCATCCACGATGGCGTTGATCTTTTCAGAAGTATTGATCAGGTTCTCACCCGATCTTTTCACGATCTGAAGAGTCACCACATTCTTGCGATCGATGCGGGAATAGCTTTCCTTCTCTTTCACCGTGTCCACAATCCTCGCGATATCCCGGAGATAGATAGCCTGTCCGAAAATATTTTTTATAACAATTTTCTGCATATCATCAGCCGAAACAAATTGCCCCTTTATTTGAATGGTGGGCTGCATGTCGCCGATCCTGATATTTCCCGCGCTTATGTCCCTGTTTTCATTGGCAATGGCGTTGGCAATATCATTGAAACTGATCCCTGCGGCTTCCATCTTAAACTTGTCCAGGTTCACCTGAATTTCTCTTTCCGGCGCCCCGGCGATTTCGGCCTTATTCACTTCCCGCAATTCCTCAAAGCGGTCCTGCAATTTCTTGGCATATTCTTTCAGTTTCAGTCCGTCATAATTTCCGCTCACATTTACAAACATGATTGGGAAATCTGAAAAACTCACTTCAATTACGTCAGGTTGCGAGGTGAGGTCTGTTGGCAGGTCGGTTTTGGCCTTGTCAACTGCGTCTTTCACTTTCTGCTTGGCCACATCCACTTTCACATTACTTTCAAATTCCACCAGAATACTGCTATAGTCCTGGATAGAAGTACTCTTTACATTCCTTATGCGGGCTCCTGTTATCGCCTTGATCTGTTTTTCAATCGGCCTCGTCACCAGGTTTTCCATATCCTTGGGCGAAGTGCCCGCATAAATGGTGGATACATAGATCTGTGGCAAAACGATATCCGGAAATCTTTCCTTGGGAAGCGTAGTGAAAATATTCAGCCCCACCATGGTGATCACAATCGTGGCTACATATGTGACCGTGCTATGATCAATGACCCAACTGGTCAGTTTGAATTCCCTGAACTTTTCTATGAATTTACCTTTGATGTTCATGGTTCATTTCTTTTGTCTTTTTGAACAATACCCTTGCGTGATCCTACCAGTTTATTTAGTTTCAGTCGTGATCAACTGTCCTTCATATAAACCCTGGTAGCCTTGTGTGATCAGTAAATCTCCGGCCTTCAATCCATCTTTTACTTCAATGTCTTCGCCATACACCGAGCCTACGGTTACCTTCCGTTTTCTCGCGTACATTTTGCCATTTTCAATAGACTGCACGAATACATATTTGCCTTTTTCATCGCTCTGTAGAGTGCCAATGGGGATCACCAGTGCATTATTGGTACTATAGTCTTCAATTCTCACTTGGGCCAATAAATTAGGTTTTAGCGAAGGATCATAAGGAATATGACATTCCACTATAAAGCCCCTTGAAGTTGCGCTGATGGTCTGGCTGACCAGGCTCACGGTTGATTTCAGGTACTTATTAAGGTCGGGAATGAAAATCTCCACCGGCGTTCCCTTCTTTACGCTGCTGAGGTAGGTTTCGGGAATATCGGCAGTCACTTTGAGTCCTTTGACTGTGCTCACAATTTTCACCTGAGGGTTGCTTCCCGTGAATCCAGTAAAATTCTCGCCCACGCGGATATTAAGCTCGTCGAGAATACCTGTAACAGGAGCCGGCACCCTGGTCAGTTCAATCTGCTCCTTAAGTACCGCAATCTGTCTTTCTACCTGTTCCACATTATTCTTCGCGGAAATGACCTGCATCTCTGTTCCAATATTCTGATCCCAGAGATTCTTCTGACGCTGATATACGTCTTTTGCAAAAGCCAATTGTGTCTCCAACTGCTTTTCCTGTTGCTCCTGCACCAATGCATCCGTTTCCAGGAGTAACTGGCCTTTCTTAACCAGGTCCCCCTTTTTCACATAAATTTTCGTCACGATATTCGGCATACCCATGCTCGTGCGGGGTGACACGAATACTATTTCGTCGGCATCCACCTTGCCCTGGAGGTCAATATAATGGCTGAAGCTTCGCAAAGCAAGAGGGGATACTGCCACTAATTTCGCCTTGGCGGTGCTGAGGTAAGTGGTGTCCATTTTAGCGATTTCAGATTCCAGTCGGGTTATCTCCGCATTGAGTTTTGCCTGCTGCGCCTTCAGCGAATCCAGCCTTATTTTTTTCGAATACAATTCGGGTTTGCCGTCCTTATTTGCCGTGCCGCAGGAAACCGCTGCCAACAGGGTCGTTCCTATGATAAGGTTCACTATCTTTTGCATGACTGATATGATTTTATGAATGCTGTTAGTTTTTAAGATTATAATTTTCCGATGGCTTTCTGGTAATCAATTTTTGCGATTATAGCCGAATACAAGGCAGCCAGGAAATTGGTCTGCGCCTGCACCAAATCTGTTTGACTGGCGGTGATTTCAGTTTGACTGCCCAGGCCCTGCTCGTATTTTTTCTTAGTCTGGCCGTACACATTTTCTGCCAATTCCATATTCTTCTTCTGAAATTCCATGGTATTGATAGCCGCAGCGAAATTCAGCCTCGCCTGCGCCACATCGTTATCTATGGAAAGTTTAAGCATCTCCATCGTATTTCGGGTCTTGTTCAGTTGCAGTTGCGCTGACTTGATCCGGGCATCTCTTGCAAATCCGGCGAACAATGGAACCGTGAGCCGCATGGTAACATAGGACGTGGTAAACCAGGTGCTCTCTTTGGTGAATATGTCCATGGTTTCGCGCTGTGCATTCTTACTGTATGCTCCGGTTAATGACAAGATGGGAAGGCTGCTAAGCTTGTACCGGCGAACATTGAATTCTTCCAGCCTGCGGGTGAGATCGAGAGATTGATAGTCTCTCCGGTCGCTGTATTTGTAAATGCCTTCGTCCAGGAGGCCTTCTTTCACCTGGTCATAACTCAGGGTATCCGTGAGCGATAGCGAATCTTGTACAGGCATACCCATGAGCAGTTTCATTCCCAGATAGCCGTTGGCGATGCTAACATTGGTCTTTACTTTTTCGGTCTGCAGGTTAGACAATTGAACCTGGGTCTTATCAATGTCCAGCTTTTCAGCGAAACCGTTATTGTACAATTCCCGTGTATCGTGCAAGAGCTTTTCCGCCCTTGAAATATTTGAATCAAGAAGGAGCATCTGGTACCGTGATAATACCAATTGGTAGTAGATCTTGTAAATGTTGAGACGGATATTCTCTTCCGTCATCTCCACATACTTGGTGGCCAGATCCAAGGCCGTTTTCCTCGCCTGCAGTCCAACGAATACCTGGCCGTCAAAAAGCAACTGGTTTAATTCGATAGTAGCCGCTGAATTATACTTGGTACCAAATTTTATGGGCACAAAGGATCCTGGCTGCCCGAAGAAATCGCCGGGGACCAGGGTGGTGGGAATTTGCAGATAGTCGGTAATATAGCCGTTCGCGCTTACCTGTGGCAAAGCTGCGGAGGTAAAATCCCTATTGGTCTGGAACTGCAATTGATAATCAATAAGGGCGTTTTTAACCTGTGCGCTGTTCTTTCCGGCATAATCAATGCATTCCCTGACACTGAATGAATGTATTGCCGGCAACTTTGCCTGTGCCCATACCATTGGCGCAAACATCAGCAGCGCTGCCATCATCCAAGCTGTTCTAAATCCTGCTGTTTTCATTGTTGGTTATTTTTTCGTTCGGTCATATATTGTAAGATCAGTTTGTGCCCCTTCAGGGAGGCCACACCATATAAGTAGTGTTCAATAATTTCTTTGGTAACACCTGCGAGCGTGTAACGGCTTGCAGGAAACAAATTCACGTCAAAGGCGATCATCATTGACTCCAGGCGGAACTTGGAAATGACTTCCAGGTTGAGTTCCGGTCGAAATAACCCTTCACGGATTCCCCTCTCGAGATTGCTGTGTATGATCTTCAACAGGAATTCAATCTTATGCTTCCTGAATCTCTGATAAGCCTTGTGGTGAAATTTCTCCATATCATGCAAAAGCATGGGATTCATGTTGCTGAATTGATCCATCACGGCATCCAGCGTGATGAATATTTCATCGATGGCATTTTGTGCTTTTCGTGTGCATTGCATGCAATCGTCCTGCATATGATTGATCTCTTCTTCCACAACCGCATCCACCAGTTCATCCTTGTCGGCGAAATATTGATAGATCGTCTTTTTAGACATGCCCAACTGCGCCGCGATGTCATCCATTGATACGGATCGAATGCCATATTTCATGTACAGTTCCTCGGCCTTTTGCTTAATTCTGTCTCGTATTTCCATTGGCTCAAAATCGAAGTAAAACTATGGAAACTTTTATTGTTGCGAAAGTTTCCATCACGATTTTTGACCATTTGTCAGAAAAATGGAGTAGCTAAATCGAAAAACCTATTCCAGTTGGCTTTCCGAATTCAATTCCCGGGCTCAAATGCCCTTATTCTTCCAATGGCCAGATACTGCGACGGGTTCGATGGCCCAACCCCCTGCTTCTTATTTCTGAATACCATTCCCGAACTCTAATTTTGGTGGTGAAACCCAGCCACATGCCTAAGAAAAGTTTCATCCGGAAGCTATTGCAATATTTTCTCCAGGGCCTGATCATTCTAGCCCCGATTGTGATAACGATATGGGCCGTTACCACCCTGTTCAATTTCATAGACAGAATATTGCCCAATCTGATCGAAGAACTTTTTCCGAACCTGAAGGACTTTTATATTACCGGCATGGGGTTCCTGGTAGTGATCCTGTTGGTATTGCTGGTGGGATATATCTCTTCCAATTTTGTAGTGGGCAAACTGGTAGAACTCTTTGACAATATCCTCCAGAAAACGCCCGGTATCAAGATCATTTACACTACGCTGAAAGATTTTTTTGAGGCCTTTGCCGGAAATAAGAGAAAATTCGACAAGGCAGTGCTGGTGAGCATTGACGCGCCCGATATCTGGAGGATTGGTTTTATTACCCAGGAGGACTTGCATGAATTCGGGCTCCAGGATTTCGTTGCGGTATATGTGCCTCACTCTTATGGATTCGTAGGCCAGCTCTTCTTCGTGAAAAAGCAAAGAGTGAAACTACTTACAGATATCAGTTCAGCCGAAGCCATGAAATTTGTGATTTCCGGCGGTGTAACCGAAATAGAAGAGGATGCAAAAACGGAGAATTAGGAAATATCCCCGCCGCGCTTGTGAAATCATCATATCGCTAAAGTATTTACCTCAGAACCAGGCATAGCATTCAAATTTTGAGCATTTTTCATTTTATTTTCGGTGGAATGACTAATCAGCTTAATTGTGCTGCCCGAATGTTATGAAATACGCTTTCAGAAAAATATTGCTGACCTGTTCCATCCTGGCTTTACAACAGCAGGTTTTTTGCTGGGGTTTCTATGGACATAGAACCATCAACTACTATGCGGTCTTTCTTCTGCCGCCCCGGATGCTAATGCTTTATAAACCCAATATTGATTTTATCGCTGACCATGCGGTTGACCCCGATAAACGGAGATATATTATTAAGGAAGAAGGTCCCCGGCACTATATTGATCTCGATCATTATGGCCACCTTCCCTTTGAGGCGCTGCCCCGTAACTGGAAAGATGCAGTAGCCAAATTTGGGGAAGATACCCTGAGGGCTCATGGCATCGTGCCCTGGTGGATACCCATCATGATGCAGCGACTCACCAAAGCTTTCGAAGAGAAAAATCAGGCCAAGATCCTGAAACTGTCTGCGGAGCTGGGCCACTATGTTGCAGACGCGCATGTGCCTCTGCACACCAACAGCAATCATAACGGGCAATATACAAATCAGCAAGGCATTCATGGATTCTGGGAAAGCCGCATACCGGAATTGCTCGCTGAAAAAACCTTTGATTTTTTCATTGGAAAAGCAGCGTATATTTCGAATCCTTCAGAATTCATGTGGAAACGGGTATTGGAAAGTTCCGCGGCCTCTGATACCGTTCTGCGAGTTGAAAAAGAGCTCTCGGGTGAATTTGGCGGAAATCTGAAATTCGCTTTTGAGGAAAGAAACGGAATGCTTCAACGCCAATATTCAACTGCTTTTACCATGGCTTATAATAGTCGGCTGCAAGGCATGGTTGAAAGACGCATGCGCCAGTCAATTTTTGCGGTGGCATCCCTCTGGTTCACGGCGTGGGTAAACGCCGGGCAGCCCGACCTGAGTGGTTTGTCTGGCAGGGAATTCTCCCTGGAAGAAAAGACCCAATTTGAAGAATTGGATAAAGCCTGGAAATCGGGTTCCATATTGGGTCGTTCTTGCGATAATTAGCCTACCTTTGAGGCCCAACGATTCACCTGCCATACCATTTATTATTTTTTCACTTTCAACGCACAGTCATCAGGAATGGTACACAATTTTAATGCAGGCCCCAGCATCTTGCCAAGAGAAGTTTTCGAACAAGCCAGCCAGGCCATACTCAATTACAACAATACCGGTTTGTCTATTCTGGAAATCGGCCACCGCACTCCCATTTTCCAGGAAGTAATGAATGAAGCCATTTCACTCACCAGAGAATTAATGCAATTGGATGCAGACCATGAAGTGCTATTTCTCCATGGAGGCGCTTCCACCCAGTTCTTCCAGGTTCCCATGAACCTGCTGGATGATGGTGAATCCGCCGCTTACCTGGATTGTGGTATATGGGGAACCAAGGCGATCAAAGAAGCTCGACTGTTTGGTAACGTGATCACAGTGGCATCTTCAAAGGACAGGCACTATACTTATATCCCAAAAGGCTATACCATACCCTCCGATTCAAAGTATTTTCATTTTACCACTAATAATACCATCGAGGGCACACAGATGCATGGCTTCCCCGATACCAAGCTGCCACTAATAGCCGACATGAGCAGCGATATCCTGAGCAGGACCTTGGACTTTAACAGGTTCAGCCTGATCTATGCAGGCGCTCAAAAAAATATAGGGGCCGCGGGCGTGAACCTCGTGATAGTAAATAAGAATATCCTGGGCCACGTGAAGCGCAAATTGCCCACTATGATGGATTACCAGCAGCATATTGCCAATGGCTCCATGGTGAACACACCACCGGTTTTCGCTGTATATGTATGCATGCTCACCCTGCGCTGGTTGAAACAACAGGGAGGGATAGCTGCAATTGAAAAAGTGAATAATAAAAAAGCGGCCTTGCTCTACGATACTCTGGATAGCCTGCCGGTTTTTAAACCAACCGTGGACAAGGAAGACCGCAGTAATATGAATGTGGTATTTGTGATGGAGAACCCCGGGCTCGAAAAGGATTTTCTGGAACTTTCCAAGAAAGAAGGAATGGTGGGCATCAAGGGACACAGGAGTGTGGGTGGTTTCAGAGTCTCATTATACAATGCACTTCCTCTGAAGAGTGTAGAGGCACTGACCGAAATGATGAAGGATTTCGCGATGCAGCATGCGTAATGATCACTGGATTTAGCAGATCAAAGAAATTTTATTTGACTATCCTTTTATGAAAAACAAAGAAGCACTGAATAAGAATTCAATGCCTATCTTGCAGCCATTAGGTCTAAACCCATGTCTTGTATCTTATATCCTGAAGCCCCTGCTGTTGTTCAAACCCTGATATCCATTATCATTCAAAAACCAGGACAGATTTCCGGAATAAACTCTTGTAAGTAATTATGACGCTCATTGTTCCCTTCAAGGCATTGCGCCCACAGGCTCAGTATGCCAAACAAGTGGCTTCGCGCCCCTACGATGTTTTAAATAGCAAGGAAGCCAGGCAGGAAGCCCAGGGCAACCCGAACTCGTTTCTCCATATCACGAAGTCAGAGATTGACCTGCCCGAAGATGAGGACCCGCATTCACCCCTGGTTTATGAAAAAGCCAAACAAAATCTCGACGCATTTATTCAGAGAGAAGTATTGTTCAGAGAGAGTAAACCCTGTTATTATATATATGAGCTCATTATGCCCGTGGAGTCTTCGGGTGGCCCGGCCAGGAGACAGACCGGACTGGTGGCCGCATCTTCCATTGACGATTATGAAAATAATATCATTAAGAAGCATGAATTAACCAGGCCGGATAAAGAGCAGGACCGCATCAACCATATCTTAGCCACTGGTGCTCAAACCGGCAATGTATTTCTGGCTTACCGGAATGTGGATGAAATGGATGAACTCATCCAAAAATGGCAAAATGAAAAATCACCCGTCTATAATTTTATTGCCGATGATGGAATCAGCCATACCATTTGGGTGATCAGCGATGACCAGGCAATCAGCAACATCGCAAATATCTTTTCCCAAAAAGTCACATGCACTTATATTGCCGACGGACATCATCGTGCCGCCAGCGCTGCAAAAGTGAGGCAGTCACTTGACCGTGGCTCGAATCCCGGCATGGATTATTTCCTAACGACCCTCTTTCCGGCCAATCAGCTTCATATCATGGACTACAACAGGCTTGTGGGAGATTTGAATGGTTTGAACGTGGACGATTTTTTCAGCCGGCTTTCGGAGAATTTTGAAATTTCGCAGGAAGGCAAGGCCTCTTTCTCTCCCAAAGCCCTGCATGAATTTGGAATGTACATGGATGGAAAATGGTATAAATTGATCGCAAAGCCAGGAACATATTCAGAAGACCCTATTAGCATACTGGATGTTAGTATCCTCCAGAACAATGTGCTTGATAAAATACTTGGCATCCATGATCCCCGGACCGATAAGCGAATTGATTTCGTAGGTGGCATCCGGGGTCTTGGAGAATTAGAAAAAAGGGTGGAGAGCGGAGAAATGAAATTGGGCTTCTCTCTATATCCCGTAAGCATTCAACAACTATTTGATATTGCCGACACGGGAAATGTGATGCCACCCAAGAGTACATGGTTCGAACCTAAATTAAGAGATGGTCTCCTAACCAACCTCATCCGATGAATCAAGGAACTAAACCCTTTTGCCTACCGATTTTACCGATAGAGATCGCGGGCCGGATAATCTGTTAAAAATTTGTGATCTTGCAATGAATTCCACAATCGGTGCATTCATCAGACTAAATTTCCATTCACAATTGTCAACCGCAACATGAAGAAATTATTATTATTGTCAGGTCTGGCACTCCGGTTCATGGCAGCTTCCGCACAACAGGACGCGGCAGCCCTGCAGGAAACCGCGCACAATTTCATGAAACAGGGTGATTTGAGCAACGCCATCCTGGTTCTCAACAAAGCCTTGCAGCAAAAACCAAAAGATATCGGGATCCTGAAAGACATAGCCTACGCCTATTATTTGCAAAGAGACTTTGCGAGGTCGCTGGAAACAATCAAACCGGTCCTGGAAAGAGATGACGCAGACGTTCAGTCCTTTCAAATTGCGGGAAGTGTGTATAAGTCGATCGAAGACACAAAAGAATCTGCAAAATTGTATAGTAAGGGGCTCCGTAAATTTCCAAACAGTGGTGCTCTGTATAGCGAATATGGAGAATTACTGTGGTCAAAAAAAGATTATGATGCCATCAAACAATGGGAAAAAGGTATTGAAGTGGACCCAAATTATGCAGGCAATTACTACAATGCCTGCAAGTATTATTATTTCACCGTTGACAAGGTATGGAGCCTGATATATGGTGAGATGTTCATGAATCTGGAGAGCTATTCCCAGCGTGCGGCCGAAATCAAGAATGTTTTGCTCGACGGATACAAGAAGTTGTTCTCGTCTAACGATCTGCTAAAAGAATATGACAGTAAGAAGAAAAATGAATTTGAAAAAGCCTTCCTTGGCTCCATGAATAAACAGGCCTCTCTTGCCGCTTCAGGGATTGATCCGGAGAGCCTGGCGATGATCAGAACCAGGTTCATCCTCGACTGGTTTGAAAACAATGCCATAAAATTTCCATTACGCCTTTTCGAATATCAGAGACAGTTATTGCAAAGCGGACAGTTCGAAGCTTATAACCAGTGGATATTCGGCGCTGCTGCAAACCTCCCCCATTACCAGATCTGGACCCAGACCCACCAGGACGCTTATGATGAATTCAATACTTTTCAGCGAGGCAGGGTATTCAAGGTTCCGGCCGGACAATACTACCAGACAAAATTTTAGCATCGGGTAATTGACGGGAAACTGGGTCATTCATTTATCATTCCCATCTGCAAAGGAACCGCGAAAGCTTTTTTTATTATGCTTTTTTAGGTAAATTGAAAAATCAAACTCCCATTCTTCAGGAGAATAACAATAATTTGTACGATGTTGCGTGGATCTGCCCATGATTCATCATAATAATGATTGCCATGACCGAACCCAGGAGATTATTCGATTGCATCCAATACCAACTGGAAAATAACCCTCTCCAGGACATGTTTGCCGCTAAGGAAGGAAGCCAGTGGAAGAAATATTCTACACAGGCTGTTCAGGATATCGCCACCAGGATCAGTTGCGGATTATTGAACCTGGGAATTTCCTGCGGCGATATGACGGAAGAATCGAGAGACAAGATCGCCATCATCAGCAAGAACAGGCCCGAATGGCTGATGCTGGATTTCGCCGTTCAGCAAATTGGAGCCGTGCTGGTGCCCATCTATCCTACCATTACTGTAAACGAACTACAGTTTGTTTTAAATGATTCCAAAGTGAAAATAATCTTTGTGAATGATCAGGAAATCTTTCACAAGGTGATCAGCATAAGGGATAAAATTCCTTCACTACAGGAAATTTTTTCATTTGAACATGTAGTGAACGCCAGGTATTGGAAAGAATTATTGCCCGAACCCAGCCCTGATTTGCTGCAAAAGATCAGAGATATTTCCGCGAAGGTCCAATACGAAGACCTCGCCACCATCATCTACACTTCAGGAACCACGGGTACACCCAAAGGTGTGATGTTAAGTCATAGAAATATTTTGAGTAATGTGATGGCCTGCCTGCCCGCTTTCCCCCAGGAACCCCGGATGAGCGCCCTAAGTTTTCTGCCGCTCAACCATATCCTTGAAAGGATGGTGAGCTATCTCTATCTCTTCAAAGGAGTCTCAATTTATTATGCGGAGAGCCTGGACAAGATTGGCGAAAATCTGCAGGAAGTGAGGCCGAGCATTTTCATAGCCGTGCCGAGAGTGATAGAAAAAGTTTATGATCGCATAATGCAAAAAGGCGCGGAACTCAGGGGAACAAAAAAGAAATTGTTTTTTTGGGCTCATACCCTGGCAGAAAAATTCGAGATCAATACTAACCAGGGCCTTTGGTATAAGACGCAGTTGGCGATTGCCAATAAATTGGTTTTTAGTAAGTGGAGGGAGGGCCTTGGCAATAATCTACTCTGTGTGGTAACCGGTGGTGCGGCCTGCCAGGTAAGACTGATCCGAATCTTCACTGCGGCCAAAATTCCGATCATGGAAGGATATGGGCTCACTGAGACTTCGCCGGTAATCGCCGTTAACAGGTATGAGGAATCGGGCAGGAGATTTGGAACCGTAGGTCCATTGATTGATGGGGTAGAAGTGAAAATTGCCGAAGATGGTGAGATCCTGTGTAAGGGGCCCAATATCATGATGGGCTATTACAAGAGACCCGATCTTACTGAGGAAATAATGTCTGATGGCTGGTTGAAGACTGGTGATATAGGCATGTTGTCTGATGATAAATTCCTTTCCATTACAGACCGCAAGAAGGAGCTGTTCAAAACCAGCGGAGGCAAATACGTTGCGCCACTTGCCATTGAAAATAAATTGAAGGAATCCATGTTCATTGAACAGGTGATGGTACTGGGGGCTGACAAGAAGTTTGTTGGCGCGTTGATAGTGCCGGCTTTCCCATATTTGAAGGATTGGGCCAGGCAGAAGGGCATTTCAGAAACATCCAATCAAGCCCTGATCAGGAACCCGGCCGTAATTGAAATGTACAGGGAACTGGTGGAAAGTTTCAATAAATACTTTAACCATGTTGAGCAGATCAAGAAATTTGAACTCCTCCCCGACGAATGGACCATCGATACCGGGGAATTGACACCGAAACTGAGCCTTAAACGCAAGGTAATCATGGAAAAATACAGGGATGCCATTGAAAGGATTTATGCATAACCGCTACGCTTAGCCGCCAGCAGGAATTGGTCAATATCTTCTTTTACATATGTTGGGCAGGCGCCCTGTTTCGTGGCCACGAAGGCACCCATTGCAGAAGCATACTCAATGGCTTCATCTAAGGGCACCGGGATCATGAATTTTGTGAGGAATGCTGCCAGGAAAGCATCCCCGGCTCCAATCACGTCGGCAACTTTCACTATAAACCCATGGTGTTCATAAAAATCCCCGTCATTCAACGCGATGGCACCTGCCTCGCCCCGGGTGGTAACCACAGTATGAAGCTGAAACCTTTCCTGCAGACCCTGCATTCGTTCTCTTTCGCTACCACGAAATTGAAACCAATCACTAAGGAGGTTCAGTTCCGCGGTGTTGAGCTTTAGCATGTCGGCATGTTGTAATAAGTACTCCAACACCTTTTGTTTATAGTGGGGTTCCCTGAGATTGATATCAAAAATCTTGAAGGATGCCATTTCGAGCAATTGAAAAAGAGTTTCTCGTGAGGTCTGGCTACGTGCGGCGAGACTTCCGAATATGAAATATTCAGAACCTCCCACCAATTCCTGCTGGGTCTGGCTTCCCCTGATAAAATCCCAGGCAACAGGCTGCAGGATCTCATAACCCACCTCATTGCCATGCAAACTGGCCAAGACTTTACCGGTGGGATGTTCCGAATCACGCTGAATGAAATCGGAGCTTAGTCCTTTTGATACGATGAAACGAAGCAATTCTTCAGACAAATCATCCACACCCACCGAACTGATCAACGTTGTGGGTACCTGCAATTGGTTCAAATGATAGGCCACATTCATTGGGGCTCCGCCTGGCATCTTAGCATCGGGCAAAATATCCCAAAGTATTTCTCCGAAACAAACTACTCTATAGTGCTTGTTCTCCTTCAACATACAAATATTTAGTGCATGGTAACCGTCTCACCAATCTGCTCCAGCGATTTACCTTTCGTTTCAGGCATTACTCTCCAAACAAAAACCAGTTGCAGTATCATCATTATGCAGAAAATTAGAAATATGGGACCCCCGCCAAATTTGTCGGCAAAGTAGGGGAAATTGAAAGCAATGATCACGGCCATGATCCAATGGGTGGAGCTGCCCAGGGTTTGTCCCCTGGCTCTTACCTCATTCGGAAATATTTCTGAAATAAACACCCATATCACCGCGCCCTGCGAAAACGCGAAAAATGCAATATACATCAACAGGGCTACTGTAATGGCCCAGCCTCCAATATGCTGGTAAAATGCATAGGATGCCAAGCCCAGGGTGAGGATCAGTCCGATGGATCCGATCTTCATGAGCGTTTTTCTTCCAAAGCGGTCTATAAAATTCATGGCCAGGAGCGTAAAACAAAAATTTACCACTCCGATACCAACTGTGGATAAAAGTGATGAGCCCTTTGCCAGTCCGCTCATTTCGAAGATCCTTGGCGCAAAATAGATGATGGCGTTGATTCCTGAGAGTTGGTTGAACAAGGCGAAGAGGACGGCCAGCATAACCGGTCTTCGATATTTTTTAGAGAATATCGAAACGGATTCTTTCACAGCTGCTGCACTCGTTTTTTGGATCTCCCTGATGTCCTGTTCAAAGCTCGTGGGATCAATGATTTTCATGACGGCCCGGGCCTCTTCAATCTTGCCACGTTTCAATATCAGCCATCTCGGGCTTTCCGGAATGAACCGGATGAGCAATAGAAAAATCAGGGAAGGAATAGCCTGCACACCCAGCATCAGTCGCCAGGAGTTTTCTCCACTGAGCCCGATGAGATAGTTGGATAAATAGGAAACCAATATGCCAAAAACAATATTGAACTGAAACAAGGCTACGAGTTGCCCACGGTTTCGGGCAGGCGAAATTTCAGAAATATAAATCGGAGCCGTAACCGAAGAAGCGCCGACTCCCAGTCCGCCCAGGAACCGAAATAAGAGGAATGCGTACCAGTTGGTGGCCAGCGCCGTGCCCAATGAGGCGAATAAAAAAAGGGTCGCGATCAGGAAGAGGGTTCCTTTTCTTCCCAGTTTGTCTGAAGGGATTCCACCAAGCAGGGCGCCAAATGCGGTGCCAATGAGAGCAATCGCCACGGTCAGTCCATGCCGGAAATCACTGAGTGACCAATATTTCTGGATCGATTGCTCGGCCCCTGAAATTACAGCCGTATCAAATCCAAATAAAAAACCTCCGAGGGCCACTATCAATGACCAGAGGATTATTTTTTGTCGCATGTTGGAAGCAGTTATGTGAGATGGATCCCCCAGGGTCTTTCAAGATAGAAAACAAATCCTGAAGAACCAAGAATCCACCGGAATGTAGGCGGGGTCATCCCTCTGTTTTCTTCTTCCAGAATTCGTGATGCCAGTTGTCCACGAATTTCACGGCATGCGTTTGCTCCAGTTGCCAGCCAATCTTGTTTAATTGTTCGGAATTCAATTTTTGTTCCAGGTAAGGGAACAAAATTTTTTCTTCAAAGCGGATATGCTTATCCATCATTTCACTGAATTCTTCAAATATGTGTTCGCAGAGAATCCTGCTGCCATCATTGATGATTTCCGCCAGTTGCCCCAGATAAGTGTGCTGGGCTTCCGCGAGGCAACGCTTCCCGTCTTTTTCAGGCAGCGCCACAAAAAGATATTGCTCTTCATCTCTGAAATGTGGCATGATCGCATGTACCCAGGAAAAATGAACGTAGGCCGCTATTTCGCGCAAATCGGTGCCATTCTGCAAACCCTGCTTGACCTTCCACCCCAGCATCAAGCCGTGATGATGATCACGGGACAGCCAAAGGAGGTTTTCATTGCGTTTGATCGGTTTGGACGATTTCATAAAAAAATATGATACAGGCGGGTCCCATATAGACTCGGGCACCTATTGAATTGCTCTTAAAAAGGGCAGAAAATGACTATATAAAGTTATCGCATTAGTCCTGTATAACCCGTTAAATACCGCTGCAAATGAAATTTTTTAAAAATCAGATTTTCAAAGACTATTTAGCCCCTGAGGTGAAATGCTTTAGGTTGTACAAATGCACGAATCCCCTGGTAAGACAAGGTAACACCAAGACCCGAATGCCTGCGTCCCGACCAGGGCAGCCCCGCGCTGACGCGATCACAGCAATTCCAATAAACGGTTCCCGTATTCAATTGTTTCATAATTGCTTCGGCCCTTTCAAAACTTTTTGAATACACGGCGGCTGTCAGACCATATTCTGTATCCTGCATGAGTTGAGCGGCTTCTTCGTCATCTTTCACTTTCTGAATTCCCACAACCGGCCCGAATGATTCTTCTTTCATTAGCCTCATTTGGTGATTGACATTCACCAATACGGTGGGTTCTATAAAATAGCCCTTCCCCTCCGGCTGATGCCCTCCGCACAATATGGTAGCTCCTTTTTCTCTGGCATCCTGGATCTGTGATAGCAAAAAATCCACTTGTCCTTTCCTCGTCAAAGGACCAATATCCGTGTCCGCATCCACGGGATTCCCTATGCGCAATTTTTTTGCCTGTCTCGTAAATGAATCCACAAAGCGGTCGTAGATTTTTCCATGGACATATATGCGTTCCACCGCGCAACAACTCTGGCCATTATTGTACACAACCCCCTCCAATACAGCTTCGGCCACTTTATCAATATCCTCAATATCATCCATCACGTACAGCGGGTCCTTCCCCCCTAATTCCAACTGGCAGGGAACCAGTTTGGGCGCCACTTTTTCCGCGATACTTTTCCCGGTTCGAAAGCTGCCGGTAAAAAAATATCCATCCAATGGCAGGGACAATATCATTTCGCCCACACCCCCTTTGCCAATCGCTGTCTGGAAAACATTTTCAGGGATACCTGATCTGTACAATAATTGCTGAATAGCCAAGCCCGTAAGGGTTGAATATTCCGAGGGTTTGTACAACACTGCATTACCTCCAATCAAAGCCGGAATGATCACGTTCATTCCTACCAGGTAAGGGTAATTCCAGGCGCTGATATTGGCAATCACGCCCAGGGGCTCATACACAATCTTTTCCCGGGTGGCTCCTTCAGTAGTGATCCATTCATCTCTCAGCCACTTCGCAGAATGGTCTATAAAAAATTTAATCCTTGCACGTGCTCCGTTCAGTTCATTGTAGGATTGCTGCAATGGTTTTCCCACTTCACTGGTTAGTGTTGCAGCCAGATGAACTTTTTCTGTCTCCAGTAAATCATAAAACTTTGCAATGAGGGCAATCCTCCTGTCAGTTGGCAGAGCCGCCCATTCAGGCTGGCCATTTTTCAGTAGCCTGAATTTTTCGTGAATCGTCTTTTCATCGTCTTCCCTCAATTCCTCCAGCACTTCTTCCGTAGCAGGGTTAATGACTTTCATCTGGATTATTTTTTTCAATGCTTTTGCCAGGCAGAATTTTATTTTCCTAACTCATACCTGAAATTGTATTTCCCTATGCGCTTCTGTCGTGGGACGCAGCAATAAACGAACTTCTTATATTCTGGACAAAATTCCCATCCTGGTCATCCATCCTTTCGGGGTGCCATTGCACCAGACATAGAAAGGGTTTCCCACTGGGTTCTTTTCTTTCCATTGCTTCCACCACGCCATCCGGTGAAAAAGCACTTGCCACCAAATCAGCGCCAATCCTGTCTGCACTCTGATGATGATTACTATTTACTGTTCCATGGTCCGACTGTACCATCCTGAAAAACCACGAATTGGGATCTACTTGAATGGCATGGTGGCGGTCCCGGCCATCCTCCAATTTAGAATGGTTGAATTTGCCCCAGCGGGGAATATCCGGAATCAGGGTTCCTCCAAAAAATGCATTGCCGATCTGCAGACCGCGGCAAATCCCCAACAGGGGAAGCTCCTTCCGTTGACATAATTCCAACAGCTTCCATTCAAATTCATCCCGATTCTCATTCACGTCGGTCTTATAGCAAAATTCATAGTATTCAGGCATTCCATAGAATCGCGGATGCAGGTCTTCACCGCCGGTAAGCACCAGGCCATGACATCTTTCCAGGTCCCGGATACTACCATTTTCATAATCGAGTCTTACCACTTCGGTCACCTGCGGGCAGGCGCCTATCCATTTGCTATAGTTCGCGAACTTGCTGCAATCACTAACTCCTATGATCAATTTATTTGCTTTAACCATTTTTCTTTGAAAATTGATCCGGATCGTTTTCCCGGTCCTTTATCATACTAGAGTGCTTCCAGGTAAAGTTGTTTAAAATCCGCCCTGCTGACAGGCTTGGGGTTATTGGGATGTGCGAAATCCGCTTCGGCCAGCCCGGCCAGGGTTTCTATATGTTCCATCTTCACTCCTATGTCACGCAGTTTGTGCGGAATGTTGATAGCAGTATTCAGGTCAAACAAATATTGCACTACCGCTTCGCCATTTTCTTCTTCCAATTCAAGTGCCTTTGCAATCCTTCTGAATGCCCCTTCAAAACCGGCAATATTGAATCGCATGCCATAGGGAATATTAACCGCATTGGCGAGACCATGATGTGTATCAAGCAATGATGATAATGGGTGTGCCAATGAATGAACTACGCCCAGGCCCTTTTGAAAAGCGATGGCGCCCATCATGGAAGCCATTAGCATTTTGGATCTCGATTCGAGATCGGGCTTCAGCGTGGCTTTTTCCAGGGAATCCCTGATCAATGAAATCCCTTCCAGCGCAATGCCTTCGCAAATCGGATGCGGATTCTTCGCCAAATACGCTTCCATATTGTGGGTCAGCGCATCCATACCCGTTGCCGCGGTTACAAAGGCAGGCAAATCCATCGTAAGCAATGGGTCGGCGAACACAATTCTTGCCATCAGTTTTGGAGAGAACAGAATTTTTTTCTGGTGCGCCTTGTCGTCGGAGATAATCGCACTTCTTCCCACTTCACTGCCTGTGCCGGAAGTTGTTGGAATCGTAACAAAGTGCGGCACCTCATTCGTGACATAAATATCACCACCTATCAGGTCATCATATTTGAATAAATCCTCCCGATGATTAACCCGTAAGGCGATGGCCCTTGCCACATCTAAAGCAGCTCCTCCGCCAATCCCAACAATGGAATCCCGCTTAGTGACATCCCAGACGCTCGTGCCCTTGTACACGTCCGATTTCACAGGGTTCTTATGGATCTCACTGAATTGCTCAACCGAAATCTGGTGTTTTCGCAAATCTTCCACGATGGATTTAAAAAAAGGGAGTTGGGCAATGGTAGGATCCGTGACCAATAGCGGCGCTTTCAGGTGCTGTTGCGCGAGATATGCAGGCAATTCCCTGGAGGCTCCCGCGCCAAACCGGATGGTTGTGGGAAAATTAAATTGCCTTATCACTGTGTAATCAACCATGAGATTATCCGAATTATGCCATGAATAATTTTTGTTGAAAATGAAGTTTTATTTACGGCAGCAACGCTTTTTCAGCTTCGTTGTGCCCTGCCCGCCGCACTGCTAAGGCAGGCGAGGTCACTCCCTTCAGGTTCCTGTAGTTCCATGAGCTCCATTCATTTCCAAAATCTCATATGATTTCCAGATACCGTTTCAATTCCCAATCAGTGACCACTTTCGAAAATTGGCGCCATTCCCATTCACGGGTTGCTGTAAAATGATCCGTGAAAGCATCGCCGAATAATTCCCTGGCCAGAGGTGATTGTTTCATCGCCATGGAAGCTTCCCAAAGATTGGAAGGCAGCCGGCCGTTCCTTATATCTTTATAACCATTGCCAATGGTTGCTGCAGTTTTCAATTTCAATTTCTTCCTGATCCCATAGATTCCCGAAGCCAGGCAGCCGGCCATCGCCAGGTAAGGATTGGCGTCAGAACCCACCACCCTGGTCTCCAGCCTGCAACTTGTGGCACTACCTGGAAGAGCCCTCAGTGCTGTGGTGCGGTTGTCAATGGCCCAGGTAACTGTAGTCGGCGCCCAGGCCCCCTCAACAAGTCTTTTATAACTGTTAATGGTAGGCGCAAACATCGGAAGGATATGCGGTAGGCATTCCAATTGTCCCGCCAGGTAGTGCTCCATTAGACTGCTCATGCCCGATTTTGTCTTCTTATCAAAAAATAAATTCCTTTTACCGTCCGCGGACCAAAGGCTCTGGTGAACATGCCCACTGCAACCGGGCAGGCTTTCATTCCATTTCGCCATGAAGCTTGCAATCAATCCGTGGCGGTGGGCTATTTCTTTCACACCGCTCTTAAACAGGACCGCGCGGTCGGCGGCTTCCAGCACGCCTGCATAGAGTATTGCCGCTTCGTACACGCCGGGGCCCGTTTCCGTGTGAATTCCTTCAAGCGGAACTTTGAATTTCCGCAGCAGGTCGAATAGATCGTGAAAAAAAGAGCCTTCCTGGGAAGCCCGCAGTATGGAATAGCCGAACATACCCTGCGTCATCGGCTTGAGATCCCGGAATTTATTTTCATACAATTCCGAAGCGTTATTTACAAAATTAAACCATTCAAACTCCTGCGAAAATTGGGGAAGATAACCGTCATCCTCCGCCTGCAGAGAAATTCTTTTCAATAGGCTCCTGGGACATACGGGAAGTTCATTGCCCGCAGCGTCTCTGAAATCAGCGAGAAAAAAAGGAAGATCATCTTCCCATGGAACCTGTCTGAAGCTATCCAGATCAACTACCGCCATTGCATCCGGATAGCCCGAATGCCATCCGGTAAACTTTGAGTTATCATAAGCAGCATCTCCGGCATCCCAACCAAAAACAACATCGCAAAAGCCAAAGCCCTTTTCAATTACCGATCTGAATTTTTCAATACTGATCAGTTTCCCTCGCAGCACGCCATCAATATCAGTAATGGCAAGCTTTATTTTTTCAGCGCCCCTTTCCGCCAGGATTTGCAGGATCTCTTTACTTTTCAGTTGTTTGGGCATAAAGCAATTTTTTTACGAAAAACTGAAACCAAAGATAGGATAGGCCCAGCAAGCCGAAATAGATCATCGCCAAATTAATATTGAGTGTGGTCATGGCTATCAGCGATAAAAAAGCGATGACCAGCGCTATTACCGGAAACCAGGGATAAAGCGGCACTCTAAAGGGACGCGGCATTTGCGGTTCTTTGCGCCTGAGAGCGATCACTGCTACCATCGAAATCACATAGAGGGTCAGCGCCCCGAATGCCGCAATAATGATTATCTGGCTGGTCTTGCCGCTGAGTAAGGCTATGATCCCGATGGCCATATTGATCAGCAGCGCATTGGCGGGAGTTTTGAAGCGCTTGTTAACTGCTCCAAAAATGGCTGGGATATATCTTACTCTGCCGAATTCAAAAGTAGCGCGGCCCGCTGCCAGGATAATTCCATGAAAGGAAGCAACCAGTCCCATGAGTCCGATTGTAATGAGCAGGTGGTAGAGCCATCCGCTATTTCCGGTGATCCTGGAAAGCGCCAGAGGAAGTGGAGAGTCTGAAGGGCTGGCTCCCGGGTATGGATATACTACCGCTTCCCATCCGGCCACTCCCACGGAAGAAAGGAAAACTAAAATGCACAAGACGATCAGGGTGAGTAATGCTGAGCCAAAACCAATCAGCACATTGCGCTGAGGATTGATTGTCTCTTCCGCAACATTTGCCACGCCCTCAAGACCCAGAAAAAACCAAACCGCAAACGGAATGGAGGCCCATACTCCCGTCCATCCGGCCGGGAAAGCATTGGCTCGTATATTCTCCGGTTTGAAATGCGGGAAGGTAATTCCGGCAAACAATAACAATTCAAATACGGCCAGCATGGTAATGACAAGCTCAAAAGCCGCTGCAGCCCTGACACCATAAATATTCAGTCCTGTGAAAATAATATAGGCCGCGATGGCAATACTGGTGACGGAAAGTTGCGGAAAAAAAATATGGAAATAGGCCCCAATCGCAGCTGCTATTGCGGGCGGTGCAAATATGAATTCGATGATCTGCGCCATGCCTGCCAAAAAACCAATATCCTTTCCCAATCCCCGCGTAGCATAATCGAAAACACCTCCCGCTTTTGGAATGGCACAGGCCAACTCGGTATATGAAAAAGTGAAAGTGATATAAAGGACGATAATGAAAGAGGTTGCGATGGCCAGTCCATAAGTGCCGCCTTCCGCCAGACCCAGGTTCCAGCCGAAATACATACCCGAAATAACGTATCCAACACCAAGTCCCCATAACATCAGCGGCCCCAGGGACCGGGAAAGCTGTTGCGAAGAGGAAGAATCCGGCAATTTTGAACCCATCTGATGAAATTAATTAAATAACAGAATAATCAATCAGATTTATTCGACCGGTCTTGCTGTCAATTCAAGTGCGCGGCCTCATAGTCGAAATATCAAAGGGAGGCTTCATGAGAAATTCGGGAAATTCCTGTAATTTAATTGTCGCTATTCCTGGGCAGACTCAATCTACAATCATGAAAAAGAAGATTCTGGTGGTTGGAAGTTCCAATACCGATATGGTTATAAAATCCTCGAGACTTCCCCTTCCGGGAGAGACCATCATCGGAGGGAATTTTTTTATGAACCCGGGAGGCAAGGGCGCCAATCAGGCAGTAGCGGCAGCCAGACTGAACGGGGAAGTGATCTTCCTTTGTAAGACAGGCAATGATATTTTCGGGAAGACAGCCAAGCAACACCTGATTGATATGGGCATTAATGTGGAGCACGTGATCTTTGACGCGGAGCATCCTTCCGGCGTAGCTCTGATAAACGTAGATGAACAGGGAGAGAATTCCATCACGGTGGCATCCGGAGCCAATGGCAACCTGTTGCCACAGGAAGTAGAACAGGTATTGAATGCCACTGCGGAGCAGGTGAAAATAGTATTGTTACAGCTGGAAATTCCGCTGCCTTCGGTCATTCATGCCATAAGGAAGGGTGCCGCCATCTCCAAGATTATCATAGTAAATCCCGCGCCGGCGCATCAATTACCCGATGATATCTATCCGCTGATCGACTATCTCACACCAAATGAGCAGGAAGCGGCGTTGCTGGCAGGAATTCCCATCAAAAATATCAGCGATGTGGCGAAAGCCGCGGACAAACTATTGGAAAAGGGAGTCAGGACCGTGATCGTCACTTTGGGAGAAAATGGTTCTTATATTGCCAGCCGCAGCTTACGCAAACATATACCTGCCAGAAAGGTGAGGGCGGTTGATTCTACGGCTGCCGGAGATGTGTTCAACGGGGCATTGGCCACCGCGCTCGCGGAAGATATGCCCCTGGAAGAAGCGGTGGATTTTGCCGCTTCGGCTGCAGCAATTTCTGTAACCCGCCTGGGAGCGCAATCCTCAGCTCCTTTCAGGAATGAAATTTAATCTCTCCGCAGCCGTCTCTACAATGACTCCGCATTCCGGTTGGCGCAATTCTTACGCCAATCTATGGAAGCAGGACGGAACCGCGAATGGAAATTTTTCGGCTTGCAAATGTTTTTGGAGTGCCAGTGCCTGAATACTCAGAATAATTCATGTAAATTAGTATCATCCATGTACAATGAGACCCTTGGCCCCGCATCCATTCAATTTCCTCAACCAATGCAAAATGAAAATATTATTTCTTTGCTTCTTGTTTTTCCTGGCTGGCATCACATCTCTTGCCCAGCCCAGAACGATCCTCATTTCAAAACAGGATTTGCAGGATAAGATTCGGGGAGGTTGGGCGGGGCAAACCATCGGTGTAACTTTTGGAGGCCCCATGGAATTCCGTTTCCAGGGCAGTTTCATTGGCGACTATCAACCCATATCCTGGCACGAGGGCTACCTGAAAGAAAACATGACCAACAATCCCGGGCTATACGATGATCTATACATGGATCTCAGTTTTGTGGATGTGTTTGAAAAATTTGGCCTCGACGCACCTACAGATTCATTTGCTAACGCATATGCACATGCGGGGTATATGCTGTGGCATGCCAACCAGGCCGGCAGATATAATATCCTGCATGGGATCAAGGCACCGATGTCTGGCCACTGGCTGAACAATCCCCATGCGGATTGTATAGACTACCAGATTGAATCAGATTTCGCGGGTTTGATGAGCCCGGGCATGCCCAATGTCGCGTCTTCCATCAGCGATAAGGTTGGACATATCATGAATTACGGGGACGGCTGGTATGGAGGTGTGTACGTAGGAGCCATGTATGCCCTGGCATTTACGTCGAAGAATATTCCATATATAGTTTCCGAAGCCTTGAAGACAATCTCACCCAGGAGTGAATTCTATCAATGCATCCATGACGTAATGGAATGGCACAAGAAATATCCCCTCGACTGGAAATCGACATGGTTTGAGATTCAAAAAAAATGGGCCGATGATATCGGTTGCCCCGAAGGCGTTTTCTCACCCTTTAATATTGATGCAAAACTAAACGCTGCATATGTGGTGCTGGGCCTGCTTTACGGTGGCGGCGATTTCGGCAAGACCCTTCAAATCACCACTCGTTGCGGACAGGATGCAGACTGCAACCCCTCCACCGCGGGCGGAATCCTGGGCACGGTGCTGGGCTATGACAAGATTCCGACTTATTGGAAAATGGGACTGACCGCCATAGAAGACATGGATTTCAAATACACAACCATGTCTCTTCATGACGTGTATGAAATCGGATACAAACATGCCCTCGAAAATATAAGTCGCCACGGAGGCAGCATCCAGGGTTCTCAGATCAGGATATTGTCCGAAGCCCCGGTAGTAGTCCGGTACGAAAAATCCTTTCCAGGACTTTTCCCAGTTGCAAAAATTCCGGTTAAATGGTCAGCCGAAAAGGACGCCGTTAATTTTGATTTTGAAGGTATTGGATTTGTATTGAGAGGGGATGCTGCACCCTGGGGCAGCGAATCAGATTTTGTTTTCCATACAGAATTATATGTTGACGGAACCCTGGTGGAATCGCCGGAATTGCCAGCAAATTATACCACAAGGCGATATGAGTTATGCTGGAAATACCAATTGCCAAAAGGAAAACACCAGGTGACGCTGAAAATATTGAATCCGGGCAAGGACCACGAGTTGAAAGTGGATGATGCCATCATCTATGGAGACGTTCCAATAAGAGGTATGGATTTGAATGGCGCCGGCGCAGGAAAAAAATCTCTCAAATAAATCAGATCCTCCTTTATGTTTGTCATTGAAAATTATCCCGTCGCCGTAGCATTTTGTTTCATAACCATGCTTTGCTGGGGTTCCTGGGCCAATACCCAGAAATTAGCGTCCGGAAGCTGGCGTTTTGAATTATTCTATTGGGACTATGCTTTTGGCATCGTTTTGACGTCGCTCATTTTTGCGTTTACCCTTGGCAGTAATGGCGAAACGGGACGGGGATTCCTGACCGATCTGGAACAGGCGCAGGTCAAATATTTAGGAAGCGCCCTTTTAGGAGGTGTAATCTTTAACCTGGCCAATATTTTATTGGTGGCCGCCATTTCAATTGCCGGCATGTCCGTGGCTTTCCCCGTAGGCATTGGCATTGCCCTGGCACTTGGAGTCATCACAAATTATATCAGCAACCCTGTGGGAAATATCCTATTACTTTTCGGCGGCGTGGTATTGATTATTATAGCCATCATGCTGAATGCTTCCGCCTACAGGAAAATGCAGAAGGGATCTGGGGCTGTTTCTTCGAGGGGACTTATGCTTTCAGTGGTGAGTGGCTGCCTGATGGGTCTGTTTTACAAATTTGTGGCGGATTCCATCTCTCCCGATTTTCTCCTTTTAGAACCGGGTAAATTGAGTCCTTATACCGCAGTCGTGTTTTTTTCGATTGGTATTTTCCTGAGCAATCTTTTATTCAACACCATTATCATGCGCAAGCCCTTTGTGGGTAATGCCGTTTCATTTTCAGATTATCTCCATGGCAGTTTTCGCAATCACTTCATGGGCGTCCTGGGTGGAATGATCTGGTGCATCGGAATGTCGTTCAGCATCATCGCATCAGGAAAGGCGGGTCCGGCTATTTCCTATGGATTGGGGCAGGGCGCTACCATTGTTGCGGCCCTTTGGGGCATTTATGTATGGAAAGAATTCAGAAATGCGCCTCCAGGAACTAATAGAGTTCTAATGCTCATGTTATTGCTGTATGCAGCCGGGCTGGCTTTGATCATTTTGGCGAGGAATTTCTAAGTAAGATTTACTCGTAAAATCAAGCGCCATGGCTTTCTAACGTGCAACCTTATACTATGAACATGGATTCACTCAGAGTCTAATTCTTCCTGCACGAATTTATATTGATTTTCATTTTATAAACTTGCTCATGAATCGCAAAATAATGATATCACTTCGGATCGTGCCCTTGATACTGTTGCTGTCCTGCCCGGGGAAGACAATATCTCAATCTATTCCCTCAAAACCCGTCCTCATAATCTTTGATTCAGACATGGGTCCCGACTATGATGACGTGGGAGCGATAGCCATTTTGCATGCCCTTGCCGATAGCGGACAGGCGAAGATACTGGCCACGATAGCCAGCACCAGGTATGAGCCAGTGGCGGGTGTTCTGAATGTATTCAACACTTATTTCAAGAGGCCGGATATTCCCATCGGCACGCCCAAAGGCCATGGACTGGAATTGCGCGATAAGCAGCACTGGACGGATAGTTTACTGGCCCACTATCCGCATCATTATTTGAAAAATGATGATGCTGCAGATGCGGTTGCGTTATATCGTAGCATACTTTCCCGCCAGGGTTCGCATTCGGTCACCATCGTTACAGTGGGTTTTCTCACAAACCTGGCAGACCTGCTCAGGTCAGGACCCGATCAATATTCGCCACTTAACGGCCAAGACCTGGTGAAACAGAAAGTGAAACAACTGGTATGCATGGCTGGCAGGTTTCCCTCCGGAAAGGAATTCAACGTGGAAAGAGATGCGGCCTCTTCCAAAATAGTCTTTGAGCAATGGGGCACACCTGTCTTGCTGAGTGGATTTGAAATTGGCATGAAGATCAAAACGGGTTTGCCACTCATTTACAACGATGCCATCCAATACAGCCCTGTCAAAGATGTTTTCAGGATCAGCATTCCCCAGGCTCCGGAAGATTCAGCAGGAAGAATGAGTTGGGATGAAACCGCCGTATTGGTGGCCATAAAAGGATGGCAGCCCTGGTATCAGATCCAGGAAGGGCGTATGTTGGTTGCAGATGACGGGAGCAATACTTGGGATCCGAAAGGCAAAGGCCATTTCCACCTGATAGAAAATTGTCCGCCTGAAATGGTACAGCATGTTATAAATACCCTGATCATGCATCAGCCTCGATGAACAGGATCAGCGATGCTGGTCATACCGGTTTACCATAACCGATTCTCTCAATGCCTTGATTTCATTTTCAGTCAGCCAGGGAGCATGCGAAGCGGCGGCAGCGTCTTCCAATTGCTCGAGGGTTCGTATGCCAACAACTGCAGAACTGATAGCTGGATTTTGAATCACAAACCTGATGGCGGTTTGTGCTGGAGACCGTTTTTCAGAAGACAGGGCCCTGATTGCGAAAGCCGCCTTCCCTACTTCAGAGCTATCATATTTCAAATAAGATTCAGGCGGTTTAAGAACCAGGAGTCCTCTTGCCAAACTTCCTCTGGATAGTACACCAATATTATGTTCCTTTAATAATGTCAGGCATGTTTCTTCGGGTCTCCTGTCGAGAAGGCTATACTGCATCATCACGCTTACAATACCCGAACGCTTCACATATTCACGGATCACATTAGGTCGGATTGAAGAAATCCCATAATGCCTGATCTTTCCCTGCGCCTTAAGGATTTCAAATGCTTCAATAGACTCATCAATAGCATCGTCGATAGTGCCGCCATGCAATTGGTAGAGATCAATATAATCGGTTTGCAATCTCTTCAGGCTTCCTTCCACTGATGCGAGTATATAATCTTTCCGGGGATTCCAATCCCAGCCACTGCCATCGGGTCGCCACTGATTGCCCACTTTGGTGGCGATGATAAGGTCTTTCCTGAACCCCTTCAATATCGTACCCAGGTTGGTTTCGTTCGCCCCTTTCTGGTAGAGATCAGCCGTATCAAAAAAATTGATACCGGTTTCAATGGCCCGGTTAATCAACTGTCCGTTCGCATGCTGGTCTTCTCCCAGTGACATACATCCGAAACCTATCTCACTGACACGTAATTCAGATTTTCCTAATGACCGGTAATTCATTCGAGTAAAGATTTAGAGATGAGCCATAATAATGTTCCCGGCATTGGTAAGCCATCCTTAACCGGCTCATACTTCTCAATGCATTTTTTCAAATAAGGTATTTCCAACCGAAGGGCAATTACACTCTGAGGAAAACTCTTTTCCGATACAGGAAATAGAGGAAGGCCCATTTTACCAGCAGGTAGCAGAATACCATGACCAGAATGTTGTATGGATTACCTACCAGTTGTCCCACCCATTGGAAGAAGCCCCTGGTGCCGTATTCCCAATTAATGAAGCGGCCTGACATATAGATCAGGATTGAATTCATGCCAATGACCTTAAGGAAAAACGCCCATTTTTTATAACCCAGCACATCAATAATAAAATAGAAAAGCGCCAGCAAAAGCAGGCTTATGCCTCCAACATGCAGCACAAAGGAGCTTGTCCATAAATTTTTGTTGATCGGGAAAACCAGGTTCCAAATTTGAGCCAGCACCAGGAAAATTATGCCAACTGTGACCATGCGGAGTACTTTGTTCCGTTGGCTGAATCTGCTATTCCTAAGTAAAGTTCCTGTGAATATACCCAGCAAACCAGTAGCAATGGCAGGGATTGTAGATACCAACCCTTCCGGATCGTGAATGACAAGATAAAGCCTGCCTGGAATGATGTTGCGATCAATATAAGAGGCAAAATTGCCTTCCATAGTCAAATCGCCCCTTGGATAGAGAGGCGCCGAGTTAAACAGTAACAGCAACCAATACCCGATGAGCAAAGCGGCAAACCAGATATATTGTCCCCTTTGTTTGGTATAGAGGTAAATGATATTGGCAAACATATAGGCGAGACCTATACGCCCTAATACACTCGGAAAACGCACCTGGTCCAGTGGCCTTATTTGCAACCCATTATTATAAATGATGCCCAGCAACACAAGTATCAATCCTCTTTTGATCACGCGCCATAATAATTGCCGGCGAGTCTTCCCTTTTTCAAGTTCCCGCCCCACCGAGTAAGGCGTTGCAACACCTGCCAGAAAAAGAAAGAGAGGGAAAATCAGGTCGTATGCATGAAATCCATTCCAATCAGGATGTGTAAACTGGTTGGAAATAGCTCCCCAAAATGAGGAGCCTGTAATCTTGAAAAGATTGTGAAAAATCTCTTCTCCTCCAATGATCCAGAACATATCAAATCCACGAAGCGCGTCCAGAGAATAGAGACGCTGGGTTAAGGCATTTTCTTGCATGATGGTGAAGGCGTTTTTTTAGAAGGTCTGCGGGGATAATTGAGAATTTAAGAAAGCTGATACGCTCTTGCAAACTCACACTGGGAACTAAAATTAATCGTTTTGATGAAATTCGCATCATGAATATATGATTCCCGCAATAAATAATTTTATGTGTGTCTGTGCCAGGCAGCAGTTTTTGTACTAACTTTCTAACCGTTTTAAAGAGAGGGAAGCTTCCTCCTTAGTTTTGGAAATATACTATCTAACCTGTTCACACACTATCTCAAACCATCTTAAATTATTAAATCCATGAAAATTGTATTAGTCCTTTTTCTTATTTGTAGCTCAGCCGCTGCGCAGGAAATTCCCAGCCGCTGGGATGAATTAGTAGCCAGTGACTGGCCCCTGGCCCTGGAAAAATCTTCCAAAACCTGCATTCTCCCGATTGGAATTCTGGAAAAGCATGGACCGCATGACCCTATTGGCTCTGACCTGATACATGTGCGGGAATGGGCGTCGCGCGCCACTAAAAAAGAGTATGCAGTCGTTTTCCCTGATTATTTCTATGGACAGATCAATGAAGCAAAGCACCAATACGGGACCTTCGCCCTGCCCAGCCGTGTGGTATGGGATATGCTTGAAGCTACTTGTGATGAAATCGCCCGCAATGGATTTGATAAAATCGTAATCATCAATGGGCATGGCGGGAATCCGCAATTGATAAGGTATTTCATTCAAACCCGCCTTGAAAAACCCCGAAATTACGCGGTATATTTTTTTGAACCGGCTCAGGATTCTGCATTCAACGAAAAACTAAAGAAGCTGAGAAAATCTGATCCCCTGGGTGACCAGCATGCCGGTGAAAGAGAGACTTCTACCCTGCTCTATCTTCGTCCGGACCTCGTCAAGATGGATCGTGCCACCCAGGAGTCTGGAGAAAATCAAAAACGGCTAGCCCTACCTGCAGGAGTGTACACCGCAATCTGGTGGTATGCCAGCTACCCGAATCACTATGCTGGTGAAGGTGCCAAAGCAACCAGGGAATTGGGGCAATTTCTGACAGAGCACACAGTAGAATCGCTAATAAAAGCGCTGAAAGCAATAAAGGCAGACACCAAAACACTGGAATTGCAAAAAGAATATTTTGATAAATTCAAGAAATAAGAATTGATGCTTTGTACCACCATATGCATATTCAAATAACCGCCTGTAGCCAAAATTCATTAATCAATATCTGAAATGCAGCGCCGACAATTCTTCAGGAATACCATTGGCTGGAGCCTCGCCTTCTATCCATTTTCACAGGAACTCAGAGAATCCGATGGCCCTCTGTTGAAAAAACCCCATCGCCACATGCCTTCCTTAGGTCCCAAAAGGCCTGTAAATATTTATAACAACTGGTCTTCCTATGACGAGCTTTCAGACAATATTCCACTAACGGAAGAACTGGCCATGCGAGAATTGCGTGAGATCATTCGTCTCAAGAAAAATGGAGTTCATATTGACTATTATGTGATGGATGCTTTTTGGTTTGACAGGGCCGGTGGATACCGCACCTGGAACCGGCAACATTGGCCAAATGGACCAGACAAATGGCTGCAATCCTGCAAGGATAACGATATCAAACCCGGTATGTGGTTCTCCACAAACCTGGTGGCTACCCGAAGCGGGCCTTTTTTAGACATTATTTCCGAATGGAAAGATTCATTGGCAACAGATCCAAATATACTTTGCCTTTTCAGTGGCGGTTATCTCAGGCACCTTGCCGAAACACTGCAGATTTGGGCCGATAAGGGAGTCAGGCTTTTCAAATTTGATTTTGCATATTTTTTCGCTGCTACTGAAGCGGTGAAGAAAGTACATATTCCATCTGAAATTGAAGAAATGAATCGCCTGGCATTCATGGATATGCTAAAGCAATTCCGTTATAGAAATCCTGAGGTATTGATCACCGGCTACAATGGATTTGGCGGCGACATGGACGATACTGTAACAGATTTCCGAAAGACAGTCGACCCGAGATGGATGGACGTTTTTGATACCCTGTATAGCGGTGATCCCCGGATATCAGACGTACCCGCCATCAATTTCTGGCGCTCACAGGATATTTACAGCGACCACATGGTGCGCCAATTTGAATTTAACGGACTGGCTCTGCAAAGGATTGATAATTGTGGGTTCATGATCGGTAAGACCGGAACCTGTTATTATCGCGCGAATCATGCCTGGAAAAGCATGCTCATTATGGAACTCGCTCGCGGCGGCTGGGCAAATGTATATCATGGTAATCTTGAATTGCTGAGCGATGCCGATGGTTCCTGGTTTGCGAAGACCCAACAAATGTTCAATACATTGCAGCGATATGGAACTACCAGCACTTTCGGCGGAATTCCGGGACATCGCGAGCCTTATGGCTTTATGTCCGAAGCCATCACGGGAAAATTGATTATAGTCGTCAATCCTACGCAAAGCTTCAAAGAAATAATCCTGCCTGTTTATACAAATGAATCCGGCAGCATACTTTTTACGGATGAGGGATTCCGTCCTGAATTAAAAGCCAATAAAATAGTATTGGGTCCTGAGCAAATGGCAATGACCGGTTGGGGGGAATATGCCGATAAGAAATATGATTTGGGCATTGAAGAGGCTAACCATATTCCAAATACTATTGAAAAGTTGAATACCGATTTTAAAGAGTCCGGCAAGAACCAGGTTGCAGCTAAGCTGAATGCGCCAGCAGGGAAAAATATCCGAATCCTTCTGCAACAGTTTGGACCAGATGACCTTCCCCACCGGTCCTGGGGAGGCGCCCCTCCGGATGGCAGGAAGATGGATGAAATGCTCCGGATACAGGTCACACAAAATGGGAAAAAAATTCCACTGAGAATTCAATATGATAAAATGATCTGGAGCGGACTCTCATGGGGGGCCGCCGAATTGCCTGGCGATAATTTCAATCCCCGCCTACCGATTGATATTCTTTGTTCCTCATCTGAAAATGATGCCATGAAACTCGGGGTGGAACTGTATGCCTGCTCCTAAGAATCACTGCTACTCCGGCTAACCATAGCAGTAAGCAACCTGATTCCTGCTTTTGGGATTTTTCCATCCATCGATGAAGCCCAATTATCTTCAAAAAAAGCCCAAAAAACGAAAACAGCCCGGTCGTAATCATTTCAGGGCACCCTTTCACGTTATATAGTGGAAATCAATTTTTATGAAAAAGACTCTTGCAGTGGCCCTGGTTTGTTTGATAGGTGCAAGTCTTGAGGCCCAGGATGGATCATACAATTTCTCTTCAACCTATGTGCAATACGTAAAGTACGACACTCAACAGAAATCCTATTACGTAGATAGTGAAGGTAACCTGATTTCAAATATCCTGATCAGAGACAGCCTGGTTTCCCTGATAACGATTTGCCAGGACAAACCCACTATAGTAACTATCAAGGTGAGCGATATCAAGAAGGATTCCCTCGACAGCCACATGACCTTTACCCTCTGCGGTATCAATATCAAGGATCTGAAACAGGTGAAATTGGGATTCTGGTTCATTGCAGGGGAATTGGATCAGGTGAGTTATATGGATGAGGCCTCCCAGCAATTCATCGCTTTCCGGGATCTGAAAAAAGTCGAAAACTAATTCCAGGCATTTCAAATAGCTAAAGGAAACCACCAGGCACAGAGGTCAGCGCAAAATAGAAACCCTAACGGCGCTACCACAGGATCCTGGTGGTTTAATTATTACCCTACAAACCCAATGCCCCTTCCTATATGGTAATCGGTTCAACTACCCGGCGCTTAACCATATATCATATTTCTTCAAATACTGCCTTTCTTTTTTATATTTTGAAGTGATTTTTTTAACCATATTCAAATATGAAAAAGCTTGTCATACTGTTTCTGCTGCCCGCGTTCACCGCATGCGCGCAGAATTCCGTTAACCCCACACTCAAGAGTATTTTGCTTGAACAACTCAGGACTACCCACAACCAGAAGGATTGGTTCGTGCCAGTAAACATTGCCCTGGAAGGACTCAGCGCCGAACAGGCCATGTGGAGAGACAGCAGCGGCAATCATTCTATAGGTCAATTGACCACACATTTAATTTTCTGGAATGAACAGCAATTGGCAAAATTCAAAGGGGAAAAGCCTGTCGCCTTCAATGGGAATAATGATGAAACCTTCTCTAATTTTGACAAGAATAGTTGGAATGCCACTGTAAAGAAACTCGATGAGGTGCTCACGGAATGGGAAAAACTCGTACAAGCCGCCGACGAAAACAAACTGAAGGACTGGTATTCGGCGATCGCGCATATCGGCACCCATAATGCATATCACACTGGACAAATCATTTATATCCGTAAAGAACAGGGATCCTGGAACCCCGCGAATGGAGTGAAATAAGAAGAAAGGAATTTAAAATTCCCCTCCAAAATCTTTTTTTAATGTAACCGCGACTTTGGTTTGCATCTATTGGACCATCGCTAATGTAATAGCGCAACTGGTTATTAGAGAAATGCGATCCGATGTATTTTTCTCAATTATTTTGGTCCGCCATCAACCTCTCCACCGCCTTCAATTGATTTTATCTCCCTCAAAAAACTTTTGCATTCTTCTATTATTAACGAAATGCAAAAGTCCCTCTTCGCCATAATTTTCTTCCTGCCTTCTTGCAACATTCTTTTCCTGCTGCTGGTTATTGCAATTAGATAGAACAGTGTCCAGCCGGCTGAAGTCACGGACTTGTATCAAAACCGGGCTGAATTGTTCGAATCCGAACGGTCCCACTCTCTGAATACAAACGCAAGTATTTATTTATCAATGATTAACAAATTGGAACAGGCTTTGATTTTATGGTCTCAACATCAAAAGAAACTAAAGGATTACATGGTATAACAGTTTAAAACTAATCAGGATGGAACTGGAACGTTTATGGAACCTGGTGGGCAAAAAAATTTCTGGTAAAGCTACCGAGCAGGAACTGCAGGAGATGCTGGATATGCTGGAAAAAGACCCCGATTCACATTACCGCATGCAAATCATTTCCGATTTGTGGAGGTCTGCAGTTAACCAAAGCAAGAGTCATTCTGGTCCTGACTTCACGATGCACTGGAAAGAAAGAGTTGAACAAACCATCGCCCTCAAATATGCGAGTCTTGGACTGCAGCCTGGCGAAGAGGAGATCATCTGGGATCAGGAAATGTTCCGCTCAAAGGCCACACCCGAAACTTTCATGCAGAATTTCGTGGCCCGAAACTATTTCGACTTTGCATGGAGAAGTCTGTTGCGGTATAATGCATTCTTTCTGGGTTTATTTGGAGTATTGCTCTCCGCCGGAAAAGACCATTTTGGAAGAGTATGAAAATTTTGTATAGTGAACCCGGTCTCATCAAACCGATCTCCCTTCTGCGGGTTTCATAGTTCCCCGGAGCATTCTTTCTTATAAGGCGACCTATGCGATTTAGGCTCTCTGCATGCCCAATAGATTCCCATAAAAAAGAATCTGAATATTATCCCCGGAAAATTGAATCAATTCCTATTTAGACCGTCTGGTCAAAATCCATTCTGATTTTTCAGGCCAGGGATTTGTATCCGGGCTGCAATAGTTTCTCCTGAATTAATTTTCTTTGTGATGATTCTGCCCCGAAAATTGCTTTTATTCACCCGGTAAATCAGAATTGTATAATTTTCAGATTGTGAATGAGCAAATTCTTAATTTACATCTATCCCAGAGTTTCGGTACTGTATCGGATTGAATCCCTTCATCTACTTAACACATGAAAAGAAGAAATTTTATCCTGCTCTCGGTTTCAACCGCTGCATTCATAACTATACCATTTGTAAGGTGTACAAACCGAAACGCCGGCTGGGCCAAGTCTTTATCAAGACCTCTCTTTCTCTCGCAAATATGTGATGCCAACACCCTTCGTGAAATAGGAAATGCCTACCGGGCACAATCACCCGACGAGGCCACGGAGAACCAACTCGTAAATAAGATACTAGGTGACCAGGGCTACAAGGCCCATTTCAAAGATGAGAACGATCCACGGTTCCTGGCATTTCTGGATGAAAAGATTCTAAGGGATTTTTCAACTGATCAAACCCTGATCATCAAAGGATGGGTAGTCTCCACAACTGAAGCCCGTCAGTGTGCACTTGCTTCACTAATTAAGCCTTAAATTTATTGTATGCACATAGATGCCAGAAATCTGCCTGACCACTCCGTTATAGAGGGTGATATTTGTATTGTAGGTTCGGGGCCTGCCGGAATCAGCATCGCCATGGAATGGGATCACACAGCTTTTAAAGTGATCTTACTGGAAGGTGGAGGATTTGATTATGATGACCAGGTACAAGATTCCTATGCAGGCAAGACTTCGGGCCAAAAATATTTTCCGCTCAAATCGGCACGCCTTCATTATTTTGGAGGTACCAGCAACCATTGGGCGGGATACTGCTCCCCATTCGATCCCATCGATTTCACGAAAAGAGACTGGGTTCCGCATAGCGGCTGGCCCATCAACCGCGAAGATTTGGATCCATATTATGCGCGTGCACAGAATAACCTGGACCTCGGACCTTACGAGTATGGAGCTGCATTCTGGCAAAACAAGGATCAGGCCATGAAATCGCTCCTGCCAAATGATTCGGTTGTATGGAACAAGGTCTGGCAATTCAGCCCCCCAACAAGATTTGGACCTAAGTATAAGAAGGATATTGTGAATTCAAGGAATATTCATTTATACACTTACGCCAACCTGGTAGATATAATTGCGAATGAGAATGTTTCCGTAATCAAAGAAGTCACCGTCAGGAACCTTGCTGGCAAACAACATACTGTGCGGGCCAAACATTTTATATTGGCATGTTGCAGCATACAAAATGCAAGGATCCTGCTCGCTGCAAACAAGCAGACTCCGAAGGGACTTGGCAATGACAATGACCTGGTGGGACGTTACTTCATGGAGCACCTGGAAATCAAATCAGCAGAACTCTTTCTTGCCAAACCCAATCCACTAAAATTATATGATATGGAATTTGGCGTTACCAAAGCAAGGTGTGAGTTGGCAATCAGCGCCCAAATGCAGGAACGGCATAAGATACTCAATGGTACTTGTTCTTTTACACCCCTGGAAATAGCGAGGAATATAAAACCCGCGATTGAAACATGGAACAATGAGGATCCCAGAAAGAGTGATGAGAGCTTCATGGGATCCATTAACAGCGCGGTCAAGAATTCAACGACTCCCAAAGAGGGCAGCAGGGCCTATGAATTATTTACCAGGATTGAGCAGGCTCCCAATCCAAATTCAAGGATCACGCTCGACAGGGAACAAGACGCCTTCGGCATGCCCCGCGCTAACCTCCACTGGGAACTAACAAGTTTGGAAAAAAGAAGCATCAGGAAAATCTACGAGCTGATCGGTCAGCAGGTAGGTTTGGCCGGTATGGCTCGTGTGAGGCTGATGGAATATCTTCAGGATGAAAATGATCAATCCTGGCCACCATTTACAAGTGGAGGCTGGCATCATATGGGAACTACTCGTATGAGCGACAACCCGAAGACCGGCGTAGTAGATGCCAATTGCAAAGTATATAGCATAGGGAATTTGTTCGTGGCTGGCTCCGCTTGTTTTGCAACAGCAGCGGCTCCCAATCCTACCCTTACACTGGTAGCGCTCAGCCTGAGGCTTTCGGATCACGTGAAAGCTCTGCTGAAAACCTGAAGACTCCGTTGGGTTTTTCGAGTAGTTCATCATTTCAAAACCTATTGTCTTATGCCAGGTCCTGAAACAATTTTTGTAGTTGGCGCCACTGGCAATCTGGGAAGCGCTGTTGCCAGAAACCTGATCTCTCCCGGATTTAAGTCAGGGCCCTCAAAAGAAATCTCATAATGGATCGTTAATTCTTATGGCCCCAACATTGAGTTTTATTTCCAGGAAATTGGCCTCAAATGGGCGTATCAAAATGGCTACCACGAATCAAATTGGCAGATAGCCCGGACTGATTTGTATCTTACCTGCTATGAAAAGCCCCGTTTGAAAATAATCATGCAGGGAATGTGACTTCCGTCACGTTTTAACTGAATACGAAGACTCAAATTTGCAGTAACTGTTGCAGAATAAAATGGAGCGTATGTTCATCGAACAAATTTATACGGGTTGCCTCGCCCAGGGAGCTTATTATATTGAGAGTGATGGTGAAGCAGCCGTGATCGACCCGCTACGGGAAGTTCAGGCATATATCGACAGAGCCGCGAAGAATAATGCCCGGATAAAATATGTTTTTGAAACGCATTTTCATGCCGATTTTGTTTCGGGCCATCTGGACCTTGCCAGGAAAACAGGCGCCACAATTGTTTATGGGCCTACTGCCAAACCTGGATTTGAAGCCCATGTAGCGTCTGACAATGAAATCTTCAAGCTCGGAAAGACCAGCATCAGGGTTCTGCATACCCCCGGACACACCATGGAAAGCTCCTGCTTTTTGATGAGCGATGAACATGGCAAAGACATCGCCATTTTTACCGGCGACACATTGTTTATCGGCGATGTTGGCCGTCCTGACCTGGCACAAAAAGTGGTGAAGGAATTGACGCCCGAAAAATTAGCTTCCCTGCTATTTGATTCCATCCGAAATAAGATCTTACCTCTTGCGGATGACATTATTATTTATCCCGCTCATGGCGCCGGTAGCGCCTGCGGAAAGAATATGAGCAAGGAAACTACCGATACACTGGGGCATCAGAAAATAACCAATTACGCGCTGAACCCAAACCTTACCCGTGAGGAATTCATGCAGGAATTGCTAGCCGGGCTAACGCCGCCACCGGCATATTTTCCATTAAATGTGCTGATGAATATTAAAGGATATGAAAGTATAGAGAAGGTTTTGGAGCGAGGCAAACACGCCCTGGATCCCGATGCCTTTGAATCGGCAGCCAACGAATCCATGGCGTTGGTGCTGGACACAAGGGATCCGGAGGACTTTGTGAAAGGACATATTCCCAATTCTATCAATATTGGCATCAATGGCAATTTCGCTCCCTGGGCGGGCGCCTTGATTCCGAATATCAGGCAGAAAATCCTCTTGGTGGCCGATGAAGGCCGCGAAGAAGAAGTTATCACGCGTCTCGCGCGCGTGGGGTACGATTACACGATCGGCTTCCTCAAAGGTGGATTCCAATCCTGGAAAGAATCCGGCAGGGAGATCGATAGTATTGAATCTATAACGGTCACTGAACTATCGGCAATTATGCAAAAGAAGAATCTGAATATTGTTGACGTGAGGAGGCTGAGCGAATATGAAAGCCAACATGTCGAAGGCGCGATCAATGCGCCTCTTGATTACATGAATGAATCCATGGAGAAACTGGATAAGAACAAAACTTATTATGTGCACTGTGATGGAGGCTACCGTTCCGTGATATTCAATTCCATATTAAGGGCAAGAGGATTCGATAATTTGATTAACATCAGCGAAGGATTTAAGGCCATGAAGACTTCGGGGAATTTCGAGTTGTCTGAATATGTTACGCCCACGACCATGTTATAGTCAATTTGTGATTTTTTTTAGAAAAGATATGGGTCATTGTATTTTACCAATCCAATTGATTCCGTAAAAATCAATCCCCTGGCAAATCAGCAATTCTTATGAATGTTCAAAAAGAAATACTCAACACAAAAGCTTTGGTCTGGTTTAGTCGTTCGCTACGCTGGGCACTTGGCATATTTCTGATATGGATAGGTTTTCATTTTGAAGATGCCTGGCCTGTGAAGATTTTTGGAGCAGTTGTGTTTGCCACGGGGTTCCTGAGACCCAGGCGTTGCATCGATGAAACCTGCACTATGCCAGACGAAAATCAGGGCAATGCTGAATGACAAAAATAATTTAACAAGGCGCTTGAAAAGCCTGTCACCAATCTACAACTGACTTGATAACTACCATGCATTCACGGATCGCCAGTTTGAACTCTTCATTCAATAGGAATTCCTCGTATCAATCATAGGACCCAACTTTCAATTTATTTCAGGTAGCGCTTCTTAAAAGCAGATGGATTTTCCCCGGCAATTCGCCTAAACAATTTATTAAAATAAGACAGGCTTTCAAACCCCACTTCATAACAGGTTTCTGTAATGGTTTTGCCTTTTATGAGCAAAGTCCTGGCCTGCGTGATCCTGTATTGATTTACGAAATCTGTAAAAGTGATATTAGTCTGCTTTCTGAAGTAACGGCAAAAAGCAGCGGTGCTCAAATGTACACTGGAAGCCACTTTATTCACGTCAGGCTTTTCATTGTATTTGGCATGTATGTATTTGTAAATGGCGCCCATCCGTATTTTGTCATTCAGGAATAATTTTACGCTCGTATCTTTTTCGTTAAGCTCAACCACTTCATCTGACTTAGCAAGAATTTGAAATACCTCCAATAAGCATAACAATTGCTCGAAATGACCAATTGTTTGCATATACCTTAATTTTTCTGCTACGACATTTTTAGTTTTCCCAAAAAATGACAACCCCAAAATAGCGCGTTCAAAAAGTTGTTGAATGGATGATAATTCCGGGGTTTCCTGAATGGCTTCGCCTAGAAAATGCTCCTTCAACTGAACAACTATCTGCCTGTATTCAGTTTTCACTCCGTAGTCAAAATTCAAATGTGGAATATTTGGCCCAATCAAAACCAAATCGCTATCCATATAACTGGATATATGCTGTCCAACATGCCTGATCCCTGTAATAGCCTCCACATATACTAATTCATACTCGGGATGGTAATGCCAGAAAAAATAGTTTCTCAGGCTCGGGCTGAAAAGCCTGAATGATTTTCCCGGATCGGGCAGGACCAGCTCCTTCTGAATTTTCATTATGCTAAATTTCCTATAAAGCTAATAAATCCGGCCATTTCTGCGAATAAAGGTCAATACAGAGCAAAAATTGGTCATTAAAGGGGTAAAATACTTTAAGAGTATTCTTGATCTTTGTGATATTCTATCACAATTAATAAGGTAATATGGAACATCAAACTATGGCACCCAATATGAATCCTACCATGGCGCCCGCGAATGCGCACAAAGATATTCCTGGTAACCCCTCTACTTCAAAAAGCAGCAAGGTTAAATTGAATGATAGGAGCAATGGCAAACCATTGAGCCTTCTCACTGAAGAAGACTGGCAGTTCTGGCTCACAAATGGTTATATAGTGATAAAGAATGCGGTTCCAAAGGAACAGGTTGATAGATTGGCAAATTTCCTTTGGGAGTTTGAAGAAAAAGATCCTAATGATCCGGAAACCTGGTACACGCCACCCCGCGCTGAAATGAAAATGAAGGAGCTCACAAATACGGGTATGGTGGAAGTATATAACCATCAATATTTGTGGGATAACCGCCAGTATCCAAAAGTACATGAAGCATTTAGTGACATTTGGGGAACGGAGAAATTATGGGTTACCATCGACAGAGCAAATTTAAATCTTCCCATAAGGCCTGGATATGAATACAAGGGATTCATTCATTGGGATTATGACCCCGAGACCAAGCCTCAAAATGTTCAGGGTGTGCTGGCTCTGGCGGATCAGACAGACGAAAATATGGGTGGATTTCAGTGTGTTCCTGAATTATACAGATCCTATGAAAGCTGGAAACTTTCTCAGCCGGAAGACCGTGATCATTTTAAGCCGGACACGAGTGGATTTGAAATAGTAAAAGTAAAAATGAATGCGGGTGACCTTCTTATTTTCAACAGTTTGCAACCCCATGGGATCAGAGCCAATATGAGCGGAAATAAAGTCCGCCTGGCCCAATATATTTCCATGATGCCCGCCGAAGAGGATAATGATGAATTGCGCAATTGGAGAATCAGCTCCTGGAAAGAAAGAAGAGCACCTGAAGGCTATGCTTTTCCTGGTGATCCGCGTGGTTGGGAACAAACAAAATATGGAACGGCAGAATTGTCTCCATTAGGTAGAAAATTATTGGGTTTGGATAAATGGTGAATTTAATTCCAGGCAGCATTCAAATACCGTGCATGCCATCTGTGGAAAAGAATCGGGTTTCATCAAGAGTTTCATAGGGAAAATCCTTATGAATTATTGTCTCATCATCTGGGACTATGAAGGGGAATGCTTATCAACCCTCATTCAGCCTTCGGGCTTTTGACGGGATTTGCCAATGCGGCTTTAATGCTTATGCATTCATCAGGGTGTTAATATCCAGTTTTCTCATATTCATGAAGGCCTTTGTTACCCGTTCCGCCCTTGCCGGCTCGCCCATCAGTTCGGCTAACTTCGTAGGCACAATTTGCCAGGAAACGCCAAATTTATCCTTGAGCCAGCCACACATGCTTTCCTGCCCGCCTGTTGTGAGTTTCTCCCAGTAATAGTCAATTTCCTCCTGTGTATCACAATTCACAACAAATGATACTGCCTCGTCAAACTTGAATTGAGGGCCGCCATTCAGTCCCATAAATTTGGTTCCATTCAATTCAAATGTCACCACAATTGGATTGTCAGCGAGAATTTTTGAATTCGTGAATACGGAGCAATAGAATTCCGCTGCTGCTTTTGCCTGCCCATCAAACCAAAGACAGGGGTAAATTGGATGTGTCATATTTTTTTTGTTTTAGCTTTCAATTTCATCAGGACTTCTTTGGCCCTGAATTTTACAATTTTGGTGATGAGTCCAATAGGCAACGGTTTGTCAATTGGAAACTGAATCGCGCCTTTTGAAGTCTTATATCCCTTTATATCATCCTTGAATAATTTAATGGGACCCGGCGTGGGATAAAAACCGATATGGTTTTTATATCCGGCATACCACACCAATATCCCGCTTAATTTATAGGCGGGCATTTTATAGCTTATTACTTCTTCTGCTCCTGGCGCCGCTTTTAAGATTGTAGCCCTGACTTTTTCAAGGAGTATTTGAATGTCGCCAGGAAAACCCGCGATGTATTGGTCGATTTCATTAGACTTTTTCATCGTTATTGTTTTGATATCAAAAGAACAGACAGATTATGAGATCTGCATACATGAATTTGAATGGTAAATATAGTTTTAGTATTTCTGTTTAGAAAGGTGTAATTGCGACATTTTGAGAGGCTGATCGCGGCCTTTGGCTCGCTTCAATTTGCCAAATAAGCTCTGCCAGAATAATTTTTGATTTTTGAGGCAGAATGGTAAGGAAAAAGTTAAAGAGAGCCAGCATATTTTGATGATTGCCTACAGGTCCGGACAGCACCCATAATTTATATTATTTGCAAATAATCGTACCCGGGCATTGTTCGATGCTGCCCTTCATGCCTCCAATAATAGTCTTTCCATGAACACGATGTGAAGCAGGCTAAGAAGCCACTTACCGTTGCCCTGGAAATGGTCCTCGAGGCCAGGAAACCAGGGCCTGGAAAATATAAAATTTCTCTTTTCCCTACGGTTTTTCGTATCTTTTAGGTTGACCTGCTTTCCTTTCTTCAATGCCGGCCTTCCGGGATTCTTCATAGTTAAATACTATTCGTTATGCCAGAACTTAAAGAAATGATAGTTGAAGAAGCGACTGCCTTCAGACTTCCAACTAAAGGCTATGCTGCCTTGGCGGCTTCCGAAAACCTTGTTCCCTGGAATTTTACAAGGAGAAATCCGCGCCCGCACGACGTGCTGGTAGATATTCTTTATTGCGGCATTTGCCATACAGATATCCATTTTATCAGGAACGATTTGGGGATCTCAGTTTATCCTCTGGTACCAGGACATGAAATAGTGGGCAAAGTGAGCGCAGTAGGCGAACATGTTAAAAAATTCAAGCCAGGCGATACTGTGGGGATTGGCTGCCTGGTTGACTCCTGCAGGGAATGTGACAACTGCAAGGAAAATCATGAACAATATTGTCTTAATGGCGCAACATACACCTATGGTACTCCTGAGAGACATGGAGACGGGATCACCTATGGCGGCTATTCTAATCAGATAGTATGCGATGAAAGCTTTGTTTTGAAAGTAGACGAAAAACTTCCTTTGGAACGAGTAGCCCCACTGCTCTGCGCAGGCATAACCACCTATTCACCATTGCGCCGTTGGAAAGTGAAGCCGGGCGATAAAGTAGGCGTGTTGGGTCTTGGTGGCCTGGGACATATGGCCGTAAAATTTGCCGCAGCATTTGGAGCCGAAGTAACAGTACTGAGCACCTCACCTTCGAAAGAAGTCGATGCCGGCAAATTGGGCGCTCATAAATTCGTACTTACTACCGACGAAGCACAGGCTCAAACTGTTACTGGATATTTTAATTTTATCATTGATACTGTTTCTGCGGAGCATGACTATAATTTTTATCTTTCTATGTTAAAAACAAACGGTTCGATGGTTTGTGTGGGATTGCCAAGCACACCGGCGCAGGTGCCTGCGGCTAATCTTATTTTCCATGGACGCAGCCTGGCCGGGTCCCTGATAGGAGGTATAGCCGAAACTCAGGAAATGCTGGATTATTGCGCGGAAAAAAATATTACAGCAGACGTGGAACTGATCAATATCAAAGACGTGAATAAGGCTTTCGAAAGAATGGAAAAGAGTGATGTTAAATACAGGTTTGTGATTGATATGGCTACTTTGAAATAGTTCCCAATAGGTCCTGACTTTCTTCTAAACCACAGCGTAATTCATCACTGTGGTTTTTTGCATAATCCCCTTCTGTTGGTATTTTCATTCACGTTGCTTGATTACGCGGTTGAGCGTATAACTCGTATAGTTATTTCCGACACTCAAATTTCCATGCTCATCAAGGAAAAAAAGAATGTTCTCATCGGCTTTCAGAAAATTCAAATTCAGTTTTGGATAGTTCGGATCCAGTTGAAGTTGGTAGATAGTGGAGCCGGCATGTTGTTTTGTGGCAAGACCGGCCTGCCACCTGCCTTCATTTACATATACCTCATTTCCTGTGCCCACATAAACGGTCTTCAATCTGAAATTCGTAGCTCCATGAGTAACGGAATCCTGGTAAAGTGTGACCCGCCATTTTGAAATCTGGCATCTTGAAGCATCAATCTTATTAATGGCCCGCAACAGGTGACTACATGGTGTTCTGCCTTCAAATATGCCTACAATGGAGGAATTGTTAGATGGATCGAGCATGATGGGACTCACGGTTAATTGTGAATTTGAAACTGAAACAGGATCTATCCTGTTGAGCGTATAGCTCCAACCTCCATTTCCAACCATCAAGTGCTTGTTATTATCTAATAGATGAAACAGGTTCTGATCGGCCTGCAACATGTATAATGTCATTCGGGGATTGTAAGAAGCGAATGAAAAAACAGCTTCCGCATCGTTGGTCCATCTTCCTTTCAGTTCCATGGTCTTGGATCCTTCCATAAAATCCCTGGTCCCCTGCCTCGCCATTCCATATTGGCAAATCAAAGTATAATTTGGCTCACGCTGCTCAAGAGTAAGCTTCCATTTGATGAAATCGCATTTCTCAGCTGAGGGGATATGGAGCAAAGATTTCGAAATGCTGTCGCAGGGTGTGCTGGCCACAAAGACCCTGGGTCCGGCAGAATTTGCTTGCGAATGGAAACAATGGATGCTCCCACTATCGCAAATCAATACGAATACAAAAGGAAGGATGAACAACCTCATGATAGTACTTTTACTCTAATGTATTATCATTTATAAATGTCGGCTCAAACATTACACCAGATGCTGGCAGTGCTTGACGAAATGCGAATGGAACAATTGATAGGCTATTCCTGATCCACATTGGCAATATTTCCGGGGTCCTTACAAGTGATTAATTGATGCGTACGGATTGTGCTCTATGGATTGAGAGAGGCACCTGTTGATTTAGAATTCCTCATTGGAAAGGAATCTCAGAGCCTGTCCAATTTCCTTTGAATGGTCTGCTTGTCTGTGTGAGTCTTTGCCAGTGAAATGGCCCTCCGAAAATTTTCCCCGGCCTTATCCTTATTCAAATCTGTATAAAGTTCACCAAGCAGGGTGAAATAGAATTGATTGTCGTTCAGTTTTAGCTTTTTTGCCTCCATAATTGCTTTTTGATTTCCATGCACCTTTGAAAGTGCATAAGTTCTGTTGAGCGCCGCTATGGGTGAATATTCAATTTGTAACAACTGGTTGTAGAGTTGGAGGATATTTTCCCATTTTGTCTTTGTGTCGGTTTTTTGGGTGCTCCAATAAGCAATGGTTGCTTCCAGGTGATATTTTGAGAGTTTATTACCGCACGCCGAGCGATTCAGATAAAATCCTCCTTTGCTGATCAGCTCATAGTTCCAGAGATTTTCGTCCTGCTCTTCGTATAAAATAAGTTCACCATTCTTGTCCTGGCGGGCTTCAAATCTGGATGCCTGAAAACACATGAGTGAAAGCAGCGCGTTAATTTCCGGTCTGTCGGTAATTTCATTTTCAACAAGCATATTGCACAATCGCATGGCTTCAAAGCATAGATCCTTGCGAAGTGTATTGTTTTGGCTGATGGAATAATATCCTTCGTTGAAAAGCAGGTAGATGGTTGTCATTACAGAGGGCAGGCGTTCATCAATTTCAGATGAGTCCGGCATTTCAATCCTGATTTTTTCTTCCCGGAGTTTTTCTTTGGCCCTGAATAATCGCTTATTGATGGTTTCCTTGTTCGTGAGGAAAGCATCCGCAATTTCCTCGATGCCAAAACCGCAAAGAATCCGAAGGGCCAGGCCAACCTTTGCCTCAGGTGCAATCGAAGGATGACAAATGGCAAACATCATCTGCAACTGGCTGTCGCTGATGTTTTGAGGTGAGAGGTCAATTTCGTCTTCATGAAACTCAGAGGAATTGTTTTTTAATTCTGCTGAAATTTTATTTTCAAAACTTCGATGTCTCTTTAAATAATTTTTGGCCTTGTTTTTTGCAACATTATAAAGCCATGCAACAGGGTTTGGCGGACTGCCTTCCATGCCCCATGTCTGCACGGCCGTCAGGAAACTGTCGCTCGCTATGTCTTCGGCAATTTCCATTTGGTCGAATCCAAAACGTTTACAGAGTACCGATACAATTTTTCTGTATTCCGTTCTGAATAAATGCGGTATTAATTCTTGTTGCTCCATATATGAACAAAGCCCCTGTACACCCGGCTTCCGGCAGACAGGATTACAGGGGCTCTGCAGGATTAGTGAATGCCATCTCTTTTGGCAACTTTCCGTACTTCAACGCTATTGCCATCTCCCTGCAAAACGGGACAGCCTTTTGCAAATTCAACGGCTTCATCAACAGAATCTGCTTTTACGATAATGTATCCGCCGATGGTTTCCTTGATTTCACCAAAAGGTCCATTGGTAACCACATTGTGTGGCCTAACCACCCGGCTGTCGTCAAATGGCAAGCCGTTGCCTCCGCTAAATTTGTTTTGAGCGGCAATGCCTCCAATCCAGTCCATCGTTTGCTTCATCCAGATTTGCATTTGCTCCGGTGAAGCCAACTTGTTTCCATCTTCGTGTCTGAAAATTAACATGAATTCTTCCATCTTGAAAAGTTTTGAATGCCTGCCCCCCTGCTCTTGCCCGGACGCAGCAAGGCATTGGGACAAACAAGTTATTTAAAATTCGAATTACATAATCATAACAAACGGGATTGCTAAGATTGGACAGCTTTGGGGGAATATTTAAAGTAGAATTACCTTCATACCCTGTTAAAGGGCAACATGATTGGCAATCATAGTCTTGACACTAATTTTGGACTATTTTTGATAAGGTTAATAAACCATCACCATTTCCCTGGAATTAAATAGCATTGATTCTTTAGACTGTCTGTTTTAGGATAGCATTAATTTATCAGAACTTTTCTGACCTATCACTATTTATTCAGGTTTGAGGCGTATTCACTACAGAAGACTATCAGTAAAAGGTCCTGTCCATCCTCGAAATAAAAATGGCTGATTCTGCTAACCAGCGGGATCGGGTGATTTTGTTTCGTTTAGCCTATACAGTTCGCTTTTCATTTCTTCCAACAACTGCTGTTCAGTGGGGAGGTATAATTGGTACTTACTGGCTAAGATTGACTTATTGTTTTCCGGTAATGATATTTTTACAACCGCGTCATTTTTGTCAGTACATAATAGTACGCCAATGGTTGGATTTTCGAAATCATGTTTTTCGAAACGGTCGTAATAATTGACATACATCTGCAGTTGCCCCAGGTCCTGGTGAGTAAGCTTGTGAGTCTTGATTTCAAATAATACGAAACATTGAAGCAGGCGATTGTAAAATACCAGGTCAACAGAAAATTCATCGCCATCTATAAGAACTCTTTTCTGTCTGGCTACAAAGGAAAATCCGTTTCCCAATTCCAGGAGGAAATCATGCAAATAATTGATAAGGGCCGCTTCCAGGTCCTTTTCGTAATAACTTGCTTCTCTCTTAAGGCCTAGGAATTCCAACACCATTGGATCTTTGATGATTTCAGAGGGATTGGACGGAGCTTTTTCACCCCGGGCAACTGCTAACACATTTTCCTTGGCATTACTCAGCAAGAGGCGTTCATACAGTTGACTATTAATCTGTCGTTCAAGCTGGCGGGCAGTCCAGCTATTCTTGGCGGCTTCAAGCATGTAATATTCCCTTTTTTCCTCATTATCAATGGGCAAGAGGATTTTGTAGTGCATCCAACCCAATTGTGTCCGCAGTGCGGACACAATTGGGAATCTACGGTAAAATTGCCTGTACCAATTGAGTTGGCGGTAAGAAAAACCGCTGCCAAATTCAGGTTGTAATGCTTCTGATAGAGTTTTTATGAGAAAAGAACCATATGCGGCACGCTCTTTGCCTTCCTGCTCTTCTTGAAAAATCCGCTTGCCGATATTCCAGTACATGAGCACCCGGGCATGATCGACGGTACGGATGGCCTGTTCCCGGCCTTGGAGAATAATGGTTTTTATTTCTTCTATTAGGGATTTACTTATTTCCATAAGCCTCTCCCGTATATTGTGACATTAGAAAGGTGCTTGTCTAAGTCCCAAAAGATATAAAAGATATTCAAATAATGAGGTAGTGAACAGGATAATCCCAGGAGACGATGTTGAATTTACTCTTTGAATATAGGGGTAAAACCAAATTAGAAAATGGCGAGCCGTGAAATCGAGCAATTAAATTGCTAAAGGTGAGGGAAGATGCAAACGCATATTTTGCTCAACTGGAAAGTCTGGAAAAATCTTCAGGCCTATTTTCGAAGCCTATAGCTAATGCCTATTTGCCAATAGCCATAAATATTCTTATCATCTCCTTTGAAGGGAACAAACAGGCTTCCTTCCGGTTCAATGGAGAAATTTCCAAGAGTAAAATCAAAATCAAGGTTTGCTTCCAGATTGCTTATGCCGATATTTGGCAATGAATTGGATGACTGATTGTTGCCTCCTCCATTGCCGGAATTTTTTCTCCCCACAAGTTTATTAAAATTTTTGTTGTGGGTTATATACTTCACTGAGCGAAGAAAACTAAAATATCTATTGGTACCCATATTCAACAGGAGGTTGGGAGAAAAATTCAGGGAAGCATTTTCACCTAAATCCCATTCAAAAGAATGACCAAGGCCTGCAAATATATTTATATCATGCGCGCCTGTTGTGGATTTATCGCTTGTATCTGTACCAAAACCATAATCGAATCCAACGCGTGGAGAAATGGCCCTGGACTTATAAGAAAATGCCATATAAACTTCATTGGTAATGGGTGAATAAGGTATTGCTTCATTATTCTTCAGAAAAAAATGTGTGTAAGCAATATCGAGTCCCATTCTGTCATTGTCCGTGGAGAAAAAAGGGGATAGAGCCGTCATATAATAACCAGGGTGAGGGCCGCCGGTAAGAAAGAATGTTTTAGCGCTGATGCCCAAACCTGGATGAAGCATTATTTTCAAGTAAGGTGCGATTGACAAACTACTGCCCGCGCTGTCCACTACTTTAGGGTCAATGGTAGCAACCGAATTTATTTCCGTGCCTGCGGTCAATGACCATTTGCCGGATGCGCTATCCTGAGCCAATAAATAAACGGGAGTTAGAAATAAACAAGAAATTAGTATCACTCTTTTCATGGGCTAGGGATGATTATAAGCCTATAAAACGAATTTACCGGTATTTTCTTTTCCCATTCGTGTTAATCACCCGTTAATTAAATGTTGATTGGGTTTTGTAGAGGGTTGAAGCCCAGCAAGAAATTCAACTGCTTTTTGTCAATAATTGATCTTCTCACTAAATTAAGTAGTTCAGCAAATTAAAAAGTCATTCTACTCTCTTCTTAAACTTTTCACAGGGTTTACCATCACTAAAACACAAATGATCAAGACCTGCCAGATACAAAATTGCATTATTACCTGTCCTCTTCTCACAGAAATACCGCTCTCTTTTCTGATAATGAATTCATTTTTTAAAGCATTGATAGGATTAAACCCGGATGATACCATGGCAGGATAAAAACCCGATAATGCTGTCACTCCCAAAGTGACCAAAATCAGGAAAAGAAGCTGTTGCGGATTTTTGATCTCCGGTTTCAGACTGAGTTGGAGTAGCTGATTCAAAAAAGGTAATGCAACAATGCAGACAGTTACTGCCAACAAAACTGCGAAGAAAGTTATCATACCCGTCTCACCGGGGAATTGCAAGATCAGTTGCCGACGGTTGCCTCCCAATATTTTCCGGATTCCGACTTCACAACCAACCCAATCATTTTGATAGCAGTATAATTTCTGTTGCGGGCCATGCTGCGCAGCGCTGTTTTCAAATAATTCGTGATCATCTATAAAGGGTTGTATAGCAGGCAATCGGGAATGATGCCAATTCAAATGGGATTTGAAGCACAATTGATTGGGAAACAAATCTTTTACAAAGCTGTTCCCTTTTGTTACAGTTGTTTGTCCGGTTTTGTTTGTTCCTGTTTTCCGGGTATATCAATAACAAGCGGGCATGTTTATAGGATGGATGCGCCATTGAGTCAAAATCATTTCAATGCATCTGCAGTGGAAATAATGGGAAACATGAACCGAATACTTAGAGAATTAAAGGTATTAGCAACTTTATTAACCAATGAAAAGTAATGGCAGACCATTTGAAGTTCGAGTTTTAGAACAAATTAATACTAAAACTAAAGCTATCGAAGCAACACAGAAAGAAGGAAATGATGTAGATTAGAACAAGTTATTCAAGAAACAGGAACCAGATGAAAAATAATAAAGCCATACAAACTGAGATTGATGCTCATTACCTCTATCAAAAGCTTGCAGAGCATGAAGAGGATGCTACCATTGCCCGGGTATATCGCCAAATGAGTGAGATCGAAAAAGGCCATGCAGTAGCATTTGCCAAAAAACAAAACCTGGCCATTGGCCCGATTTTGAAACCTTCCTGGAGAGCAAAGACGATGAATCTCATAGGGAAAGTATTTGGCTACGATTATGTTTTGGGGTCATTGATGGATACGGAAAAAAGCATTTCCAATGCAGTTATAACAAACAAAGAAAAAAACAAAGAGCAACTCAAAGGCACGGAGATCACTCACGTAAACATTCTTCGTTCCATCCTTGAGAAGCAATCCAAGGTAACGGGAGCACAAATCTCCCGCTTTGAGCGCGGGCACCGCTCGGTGGGTGGTAACGCCATAAGAGCAGCCGTTTTAGGTGGTAATGATGGACTGGTCTCCAACTTTAGCCTGGTAATGGGGGTGGCGGGGGCTACCGAGGGAGGCAGCGCAGTGTTACTGGCCGGAGTGGCCGGCTTGCTTGCTGGTGCATTGTCCATGGCTTTGGGCGAATGGATATCTGTAAAAAGTTCGCAGGAATTATATGAGAACCAGATGCAGATTGAAATGGAAGAAGTGGAAACCAACCCGGAGGGCGAAATGAAAGAAATTGCCTTGATCTATGTGGCCAAGGGAATTC
>JBGPHC010000003.1:0-274658 GCA_041484195.1 Agriterribacter sp.
AAAATTAAAAACAGAGTATACAACGTACGAGGTCCTGCAAATTTTAGGCAGCTCCTTATTGGATAAAACGCCAGTAAACCAACTACTTAAAAAACAAAGCGATCAAGATGTCAAAGAGCTTTTATATAATCAATTGAAAATATTTTAGTTTAAACGAGACGCTAGTGACATCGGATATTAAAAAAGAATGGGGTCGCGATTATCTCAGACATTGTTCACTGTAATGAATATAAAGCTGAATTTCTGAGATTAGGAATGTCTGCCGAAAAAATCGGGACGTTCTATCTTAACACGTTTCAGCCGTTGACCATAATTAAAGCCGTTAAAAATTAGACCTATCATAAAATCAATTCTAAATATGAAGAACACTGAAACAAGATACACTCCTGATACCCTTGATATACTGCATCACGTGGGTGTGATAAATACAGACCTGAATATGTTGTCTGAACGTTATGAAAAGCTGGGTTTTTTATTAACTCCCGTGTCAACGCCTAAGATAATTATTGAACCGTGAGGACGTCCTACAGCATTGGGTGTCGGCAACAGGCACGCCATATTCAAAAAACCTTTCTTTGAATTGCTCGGTATTATTGATCTGCAGAAATGGGAAAATACGCCTAAAGATAAACTTGGTCCTTTATTATCTTCAGGCAATGTAAATTCTACAACAGCTTTATTTTCCTCCTTACATAAAATAATACCACCACACATTCTGCAATACTAAAAACATGCCGGCGATAGAAGCCGCGTATTCCAATGCCAGGCGGCTTACTTTAACAGGGTCAATGATGCCGGTTTCAAGTAAGGATTCAAATCTTTCTGTTTTCGCATTAAAGCCAAAATCATTTTCATCTGATTTTACTTTCCGTACAATCTCCAATGCTTCCGGCCTGGCATTAACATTTATCCCTTTAGGCCTAATGGAATGATAACAGCTTTTACCAGACGGTCAATGTCGTTTTTCAATTTTTTTCGGGCATCCAAGTCGTAATCAATAATCTTTGACATAAAGCCCTATTTTACTTGGTTACTAAATAATACTGGAAACTGTTTCAATGAACTGGTTATCGATACAGTTTCCAGCTAAGAATAAGTCCTGTCTTTTTGCAGGTACGCTTGTATAGGATACCCAATTATTCATCAAAAGCATATTCGGGTTCTTCTATTTCCAGTTCGCTGGTAACACTGATAACGCCCGGGGCAGACCATGCAGCATGTTCTGCGTCATCCTTTTCAGCAAATGAACGTACCTTGCCGCGGAGAATAACCTTGCTCTCAAAAACTTCAACAGTTATTTTTCCGGAATCAATAATGGCGCTTCTGTGGAAAGCCGCGCTGATCTTTTGGTGAATGTCGGATGCTTTGAATTTGGGTTTTACAGTAATTAAATTAAGCACAGAGCGTACTCCCATCAAATTTTCAATAGCTGTTTGTGCGCTGGTACGCTGGTATTCCCATTCTACTTCCCCTTCCAGTTTTACACTGGCATCTTCTACTTTTATCTTAATCCTTTCTTCCTGTACTGCGGAATGCCATTTTAAAGCATTTAGCACAGCCTCTGCAATTTCTGCGTCTGTCTTACGATAAGCAGGAGACATGCCAACCTGGATATCTTCCGCAACTGCCTTCACGCCTGCTACTCTTTTAGCAACTTTTTCAGCAGCCAATTTTTTTGAGTAAGAATCCACCAGACCGGAAAGGGTTACAATGCCATTTTTAACGGCCACCCCGACTTCTGAAGCATTTAGAAAAGGTTCCCACTTGAGTTCCTCCATGACGTCTTTTTGGATTTGCATATCGCTTCTCATAATTCAAATTTTAAACATTGATAAATATAATTTTTTCCTAATTATGCAAAAGAAACTATAAATCACCGTTGCTTCCTATGATTGTCATCACTATTGTTGGTGAGAAGCATCAGTCAGACATCTTTTGGATATTGCACTATTGCTCCATCCCTGGTGCTTGTCAGGAACCATATTGATCAGCTTCCATGCTGATAGCCGTCATAGGCATTGGGGATACTTAAAAGGTAGATTTGTCAAAATTTATTTATGGAAAAGATATTGTTGGCTATGGATAGCCGGAATGTTGATCAAAATGCTGTCAGCCTCGCTTGCTATATTAGTCGTCTCACCCATTCAAAGCTGACCGGCGTCTTTCTCGACCAGTTTTTAGTAGAAGAAGAAATAGTAATTAGTCAACTGGAAGGTGAACCTGTTATAGGATCAATAACCTTCAGCGAAACATCGGAGAATGACGATGAATTAACCGTAAAAGAAGAATATATTAACCTGTTCGAAGGTATAACTGAACGAAAAGGAGTACAGGCTTTTGTTTATATCAACAAAGGAACGGGGGCAAATGAAATCATCTCCGAAAGCAGGTTCACAGATGTATTGATTGTGGATGCTGCAACATCCGTTTCCATGTTCCAGGAAGGAACACCTTCCAGTTTTGTAAAACAAATACTGCAAGGAGCCGAATGTCCCGTAATCATTTCCCCTGAAAACTTTAACGGCATTGACAATATAGTATTCTGTTACGATGGAAGTAAGTCATCTGTATTTGCCATTAAGCAGTTCACCTATTTATTTCCCGAACTGAAAAATAGAAGAGCGAAGGTGATTTACTTAAACAGTGAAGATGAATTTTTGGAAGAAGATCAGCAGGCTCTTACAGACTGGCTCAAATATCATTATAGCGATGTCGAGTTTATAGTTATGCAAGGAAATGCAACAGAAGCCTTTTTCAATTACCTACTCAAAAAGAAAAATGATTTTGTTGTGATGGGAGCCTATGGAAGAGGATTGCTTGCCTCATTCTTCAGTGATGGAGTGAACCGCAATAAAGCCAGGACCACAAGCCTGCCAATCTTTGTTGCACACTATTGACCATTCACAATATAAAAAATGAAACAAATATTAATAGCGACCGATTTCTCAGACGTTTCAAGGAATGCTGGCTTATGTGGCCCTGAATTAGCCAGGGCGTATAATGCGGACCTGATGTTGTTACACGCTTACCGTCACATTCCGGGGCCAGTCATAGGATCCCAGGTAATATTAACACTGAAGGGCATGAAACAACTTGCACAACAAAGGCTGGATACGGAAAAAAAGATCATTAATCCCGAAAACAGGATAAATGTAGAAACATATTATAAAGAAAACTGACCGCAGAAACAATATTAAAAGCCGCAAAAGACACCAATGCCGATCTCATTATTACAGCAATGAAAGAACGGGGTAAGGGCATAAGAGTTACTGGCACCAGCGCCAGTTCATTATTCAGGAAGACCAGAGTGCCATTGACCGCAATACCCGAAGAATCAAAATACAACCCGGTAAATATTATCGCATTGGCCAATGAACTCGATCCTGAACCTGATGCAGACGATCCCCTGCTGGATTCATTGTGTGAAATGACAGAAGATTTTCATTCCAAACTGTATTTGGTACGGGTAGCGAAAAGCAAGTTATGGGAAGCATATGAAATACTGAATCGCCCGTTTAAATTAAACAGAATGTTGCGAACACTTCACCCGGTCTAAGAGTGCATTGAAGGTAGAGATATTCCGCAGGCACTGAATGAGTTTATTGACAGCCATCATGTCACTATGCTGGCCATGATTCAACACAAACATTCCCTGCTGGAAAAGTGGTTCATCAAAAGTACCACACGGTCTATGATCTTTGATACTCATGTATCATTGGGGATCTTACCCGATCTGCATACCGGGAATATGAATCATGAGTTGTGTCAAAAGAAAGAAATGATATTGTAGGTATTAGTAGAAAGAGATCGCCACTTTCGCGGCAAAAAGCAGATACAACAACAAACAATCATGAATGGGAAGCGGATTACTATTGGGTTGGCCGGAGATGTAATGCTCGGCAGAAATGTTAATGAAGCCATTACCGGAAAAGGATATTCGTATCCCTGGGGAAACGTGTTATCTCTTTTGATAGGTACGGATATCAATATCATAAACCTTGAAACAACGCTGACTAACGGCAAGAAGAGGGTTAATAAAGTTTTTAATTTTAAAGCCACTCCTGACAAGATAAAGACATTAACAGAAGCGCATATCACAGCCGTTAATCTGGCGAACAATCACATTATGGATTTTTCTGAAGAAGGTTTAAGCGAAACACTTCGTACGCTGCAGGATGCTGATATAAAATATGCCGGTGCCGGTATGAATGACCAGGAAGCGGGCAAACCCGTTATCATTATTTACAGGAATATCCGCTTGGGCATAATTGGCCTTACGGATAATGAACCCGGATGGCGGGCTGGCCCTTCCCTTTGTGGTATAAATTATATTGATGTTTCTGACAGACGTGACCGGGAAAAAGTGTTGCACAGTATTCTGCAACTCGGTAAAGAAGCGGATTTTATTATAATGAGTATTCACTGGGGGCCCAACATGAAAGAAAGACCGGATCCTCTTTTTGTTGAATTTGCCCACGAAATGATCAACTACGGCGCAGATATCATTCACGGCCATAGCGCTCATAATTTCCAGGGAATTGAAATTTACAAGGGTAAACTTATTCTTTATGATACCGGTGATTTTGTGGATGATTATGTTGTGGATCCTGTCCTGAGAAATGATCACTCTTTTTTCTTTATAGCAGAAGTTAATAATGGAGAACTATGCCGACTGCAACTAATACCTGTATTGATCGGAGAATGCCAGGTAAACCTGGCATCAGAAAGTGAAAGCAGGTGGAGTATTCAGCGTATGCAACAACTTTCAGCCGCTTTCGGAACACGGATAACAGATGCGGGAAAAGTGATTCTTCGAAATGAAATAACAACTGAACCAAATCTACTAACTTAAAAAAATAGACCATGTTTGAAGACAGAAAAGAAGCGGCTTTGCAATTGGCCAAAGCGCTGGGTAAATACAAAAACAAGGAGGCAATTGTCCTGGGCATTCCAAGAGGTGGCGCCGTAACAGCGTATTATGTAGCGCTGCATTTGAATGCAGAATTTTCATTACTGGTATCAAGAAAACTGGCACATCCTTTCAATCCGGAATATGCTGTGGGCGCCATAGCTGAGGATGGAACGATTCATTTGAATAAATATGCAATGCAGGAAGTGACCCGGGAAGACATTGATGAAGTAGTAGCGCAGCAAAAAAAAGAAATCGAGCGGCGGATAAATATTTTACGAAAGGGAGAGCCACTGCCGGAGATGAAAAATAGAATTGTTCTTATCGTGGATGACGGAATTGCTACCGGAGCCACAGTTTTTGCGGCAATAAAAATGTGCAAAAAAAAGGAAGCTTCTAAAATTATAGTAGCCGCACCGGTATCAGGTAAAGAGATAATAAAGGAATTAAATAAAGAAGCAGATGAGGTAGTAATCCTGGAGACTCCTGTTTTTTATCATGCAGTATCACAATCATATAAATCATTCCAGACTGTGACGGATAATGAGGCGTTAGAATTATTGGAAAAATGGAAAAAAGAAAAACAAGTACCACCGCGGGAATCCGAATCACAAAAAACAGAACAGCAAACTTAAGTTGCTGATTGCCGATGATAATTTTCTGCCAGTTTAAGATAAGCATTAGCCCGGGCCAGCCACTGGGGATCTTCCCTATAATGGGACTCCTCAATATGTCTTGCAACAAGATAAGCCCGCAGGCAGGCTTTTTTTATTTCATAAAAGTTTACCAGGATCCCGGGAATATTATCATTAGTGAGCTTCTTATACACATCAATGAAGAAGCGGCCTGTTGAGGTATTGCCCATCATTTCACACTCTATATTAAGGTAGGCCAGTTCTTCCGCAATATCCATTACTCTTAGTTCCCTGTTGAATTCAAGTGAATCAATGATGGCGGGTTGCGGTGCCAGGCAAATATGTTCAGGCCTCAAATCGCCATGTGCCTCAATAATTTTTCCGTCGGCCATTCTTTTATCAAACAATAAGGAATGCTCGTTGAGAAAGCCGATAAGGTAATTGCCGACCTGCTCAACTAAGGCAACCGGGAAATGATAAAGGGGTTGCAATAATTCTGTTTGTGCAGAGATTATCTGATCTCTTAATTTCAACCTGTACAAATCCGGGTCCATGTGAACAGGAGGGGCATTCTTATAAAATTCAGCTAATAATTCGGCCGCTCCTTTAACCAATGCTTCATCAGCTCTCCAATGTTCAATAGCATAATCAAGTAAATTTTCTTCCGGGATACGTTTCATTTTTACCATCCATTCTACAACCTGCCCTTTCCCTTCCACCTGCAGTTTTCCATCTTCATTCAGCAAAAGCGGTACTATCCCTATATATATACCCTCGGCCAGTCTCCTGTTTAAACGGATTTCTTCCCTACAGTTATTTAATCTCGCTTCCAGTGTGCGGAAATCAAGAAAACGATAAGTAACAGGTTTTTTGAGTTTATACACGACATCATTTACTATGAAAACCCAGGACATATGTGTTTCTTTCGTTTCTACTTTAATGACCGGATGCCGGTATGCCCCCGGTTGTTTTAAAAAAGAAACTTTTTCATTTATGGAGACACTATTTTCTGTAACTGATTTTATAATATTACTTTTTACCATTAACGCATAATTAATCTTCTAACAACTCTGTGACTGAACCTCCTTCCTGCATTCTTTTAATTGCCTCAGCAAAGAGAGGGGCTGCATTCAATACGGTCACTTTTTCTTTTACCCGTGTATGCTCCAATCTGAAAGGCTGAACGGTATTGGTTGTGATGATTTGCTGTAATGCATCTTCCTGCAATGTTTCATCGGGCCGGCCTGTAAAAATGCCATGAGTAGCCAGCGCCAACACTTTCTTAGCTCCCGATTTTTTACTGGCTGCCGCCGCCCTTGCTATGGTACCACCAGTACTTATCAGATCATCAATAATGATGACAGTTTTGTCTTTTACATCTCCCGCTATCCTTTCCCCCGAAACAATACCACCGCTCCGGTATTTTTCCATAAATATAACCGGCAATTCTCTGCCCAATCGTTTACCCAGAGTTTGTTGAAATTGTTCAGCTCTTTTAATGCCTCCAAAATCCGGCGACATAATTACCGGGTCTTCGTTTTTAATAAGGGGTATTAAATAACCGGCAAATAGTTTTCTCGCTTCAAGGTTTTCTGCAGGGATTGCAAAAGCATTTTGAAAAGCCTGTAGATTATGCACATCCATTGTAACGATGCTGTCAGCTCCCGATGCTTCCAACATGCGGGCTATATAACGGGTAGTGACAGGGTCGCGGGGTTTTGTTTTCCGGTCTTTGCGCGCATAGCACAAATAAGGAACTACGGCAGTAACCCTATTTGCAGAAGCATCCTTGAGTGCACCGATAAAAAAAAGAAGACGGCAGAGTTTATCATTTACACTTTGGGTAGTATCACTGTAAAGGGAATGTATGACAAAGATATTCTCGTTGCGAACATTTTCAAGCGGCCTGCTTTTATGTTCGCCGTCTTCAAATTCCCTTTCCTCATGTGCATTCAGTGACAAGTTGAGCTCTTTAGTAATCAACTCGCCAAAGTTCCGGCTGCTATATAGCGCAAAAATTTTCATAAAACATTTTGCCCAAATCCATTAAGCAGGAGTGAAATAATTCTCTATACATTTACAGTACTCGTTATTTCCTCAGGTGGTTCGCCCTGGTTCCTGATCTGTTCATCTACCTTTTCTGCAAGCTCTTTCAACACTTCCATTGATGCCTGTTCGAAGCTGCCGGCCTTCCGGTGTACAAAAAGAGAATCACCATAAATAGACAGGTCAATTTCGCAAATTTTACTTCCACCTTCGGCGTCCGGCTGTTCCCTGAAATATACCTGGGCTCTTGATATTCTTTTATCCCGGTGATACAACTCCATTAATTTTTCTCTTACATGATCTATTACCCATTCTTTCACTTGTCCCTGCGAAGCCTGAAATTCAATATTCATATAACATGATTTATTTTTTCCGAAATTTTTAAATGACACACTCCTTCCCAAATAACAAATTACATGTTATTGCCGCTCTTTAAAAATGAGGAGTATCATCATGGTCAGTGACGCTGATCATTATACAAAAGACGGGAATAGGCCGGTCTTGCAAAAGTAAATCAGTATTTTACATGACAGTATTAAGTCATTTTGTATGTGGTACCAGTTCCTCAATTATTTTTTTTTCATTTTTCATACAGTTTTCACCCTATTCAATATTATGGGATGGCTATTTAGGAAAACAAGGAAATGGAACCTGGTTACACTTTTACTGACAGCTTTCTCCTGGTTTGTATTGGGTATCTGGTATGGATGGGGATATTGCTTCTGCACAGACTGGCATTGGGATGTGCGCCAACACCTGGGTTATCATGACCAGCGCAGATCCTATATACATTTTCTGTTGCAGAAACTGACCAGTATTGATTTTAATGAGCAACTGGTAGGGAATGTTACCCTCATTGTTTTCCTCGTGAGCCTGGTTATGAGCCTGTGGCTCAATGCAAGAGATTGGAAAAAGAGAAAACAGAAAAGGGCCGGAAGTATCCTTTAGATCACCATTTGCAGCAGGATCAGAAAAGATACTTCAATCATTCTTTCAGGAATTGTTCAACCAGGATTTCTTTTTTATGCTTTACATGCAGATAATTTACATGCAAATACTATATACATGCCTGGCTCAGCATTAAATGAAATAAATGGTTCACCTTGTGAGTAAACCAGACGCGGATTGATCAAAACATAATAAAGACCAGTAACAGTAATAATTTTTAAACGAATCATAACGCTCTTTTTTGAGTATTAATTTAAGGTCCATCTGCCGGTTGAAAAATGACTTGCGGCAATAGAGTGTATGATTCATATTAGCTTCTATAACCCGGTACGTCACTTCGCATGTAGTATCTTTGGCGTCATTACTTATCGCTGGTAAAATCAATAAATAGAGTCTATGTTGTCCTTTACTATAAGTGGGAGCTATACCGATCTGTATGAAATAACAATGGGTGAAGTATGTTTCCTGGAAAAAAGGGAAGATACTCCTGTTTGCTTTGATTATTTCTTCCGGAAAATACCTAACCAGGGTGGCTACGTGTTGTTTGCCGGGTTGCATGAGTTGTTGCGAATCCTGGAAGACCTTCATTTTACCGGTGAGGATATTGCATTTCTCAGGAAATTGAATTTTCATTCGTCTTATATTGATTTCCTGGAAAGTTTTCAATTCCGTGGTTCTGTGTTTTCCGTCTCTGAGGGTGAAGTAGTATTCCCCGATTGTCCCGTATTGCGTGTTGAAGGAACCCAGTTCGAAGCACAACTGGTAGAGACTCTGTTGCTCAACATCCTGAATTTTGAATCATTAATAGCCACCAAGGCTTCCCGCATGCGATACGTGGCAGGCGAGTGTATATTAAGTGATTTCGGCTTACGCAGGGCACATGGACCAGGTGGCGTGCTTGCTGCACGGGCCGCCATAATAGGCGGTTTTGACAGCACCAGCAATGTGTATGCTGCCGAGCTATATGGTTTAGAGGCCGCGGGAACAATGGCACATTCTTTTGTTGAAAGTTATGATTCAGAAATAGAAGCTTTCCGGGCTTTCGCCCGATCACGTCCGGGCCAATGCATATTTCTTGTGGATACATATGATACGCTTCGAAGTGGGATGCCAAATGCTATTTTAGCAGCAAAAGAAATTGAAAAGCGGGGACACCAGGCTGCCGGCATACGTCTCGATAGTGGAGACCTTGCCTATCTAGCAAAAGCTGCGCGCAACATGCTCGATGATGCTGGCTTGTCATATATGAAAATTGTTGCTTCAAATAAACTGGATGAATTTGTAATCAGAAGTTTACTTGAACAAAATGCCCCTATAGATATTTTTGGTGTTGGCACACGGTTGGTAACCGGCCAACCCGATGCAGCACTGGACGGTGTTTATAAACTTTCAATGGCTGCAGGTAAGCCACGACTCAAATTATCAGAGAGTTTAGAAAAAGTAACATTACCTGGTATTAAGCAGGTATTAAGGGTTATGGAGAAAAACGGGGGATTTTTCGGCGCTGATGCGGTAATACTATCAGAAGAAGAAAAAGCCAGCGTTATCTATCATCCCTTTCAACCGTGCAAGTTTTTCAATATTGAACATTTCCGACAGGAACCTCTCTTGCGCATGGTAATGGAAAATGGGAAACGAATATCACCCGCACCATCATTGAAGGATATTGCATCCTATGCAAAAAAAAGATTAGCCCTTTTGCCGGGAGAATATAAGCGATTTGAAAACCCGCATATTTACAAAGTGGGTATCAGTGAAAAGCTTGCGAAGCTAAAGAACAGCCTGGTTGAACAACATCAAATAACAAAGAAATGAATGCTCTTATATTGGTAGATATACAAAATGATTTTTTACCCGGAGGATCATTGGCAGTGCCTGAAGGCAATACCATCATTTCTGTAGTGAACACAATGCAACCATATTTTGAATTGGTAGTAGCAACTCAGGACTGGCATCCTGCAAACCATAAGAGTTTTGCATCGAATCATACCGGGAAAAAACCTTTCGATATAATTGATCTGCATGGATTGCAACAAACGCTCTGGCCTGATCACTGTGTGCAGGGTACTTTCGGTGCTGGTCTGGCCGGCAGCCTTAACATGAATAAGACAGAAGCGATTTTTCGTAAGGGCACCAACCCGGAAATAGACAGTTACAGCGCATTTTATGACAATGGCCATCGCAAATCAACAGGTCTTTCCGGTTACTTGCGCAGCAAAGACGTAGTTGAAGTATATCTGGCGGGCTTGGCAGGTGATATTTGCGTGTATTCGACAGCCTTAGACAGCCTCGATGAAAAATTTACAACATTTATTATTGAAGATGCTACCCGGTCTATCAACAAACATGATTTCGAAAAATCCATGCAGAATTTTATTACAAAAGGGGGAAATGTGATTCAAACTGCGGGTTTGCCAGAAGCACTGGGAAATAGTAAAATTAAAAAGCAATAAAGAACGGATTTGTAAGATCAGGCTTATTATAAAGGAGTTCTGATTTCAGATTTGCCTGGTAAACTCCCCTATTGGAAGCATTTAAGATTGCATGCGCTGCTGCAGTGTCCCATTCCATAGTTGATCCAAGTCTTGGATAGATATCGGCGCTGTTTTCAAGAAGTGACATGAATTTAAGTGAACTGCCAAGCGATAAAAGCTTCACATTTTGAAATTGGTCGATAAAGTTTTTTGTTTCAGAATTCATATGCGACCTGGACGCTATTACTGTTATATGTTCTCTTTGCAGCAGATCCTTGAATTGAGTTCTTTCAGCCAATACCGGGAATTCAACCAGGTTCCCTTTTTCATTTTTGAAAGCTCCTGTTTCTTTTGAACCACTATATAAAGTGTCGATGCACGGCACATAGATTACACCCCCGACAGGAACGTTCCGCCGCACCAAAGCAACATTTATAGTGAACTCACCATTTCTATTGATAAACTCTTTTGTCCCGTCAAGCGGATCTACTAACCAAAAATATTCCCATCGTTTTCTTTTTTCAAAATCAATATCGCCGCCTTCTTCGGAAAGAACAGGCAAATGCGTCTTATCAAGGCGCCTCGTGATAATTGTATGAGATCTTTTATCTGCCTTTGTTACCGGGGATGCGCCTGCCTTTATACTTGTTTCAAATTCCCCTGACTGGTATATTTCCATAACTGCCTTGCCTGCATCAAGCGCCGCATCCTTTGCTATTTCCAATAAATTCTGCACATCTGTCATATTCTGCCCCGAAGTTTTGCTGGCATGCAAATATTATCATTCAAACCATAAAATTATTGCAGTATATGGCTCATCCCTTATATCTGTTTTGGCTCTTGAAATATATTTGTCATTACTAAATCTGTTTGTAATCAGCTTTTGCAGGTTTATTATCTATAATCTTTTTTTCTGTCTAATCAAAGTAACGGAATTTTTACAGATTCTTCCTTAAGATATATCAGCCTGTTACATGATGAACATCAGAATAAAATTAAGTAGCAAAAAACAAAAGGGGACAAACCTAATAATGTATCAAACCGGTCAAGTATGCCGCCATGCCCCGGTAAAATAGTTCCGGAGTCTTTCAGTCCAAGGCTTCTCTTCATCAACGATTTTATAAGATCGCCGAAAGTTCCGCCAACAACTATTATTAAAGTTATGATCATCCAGCCTGTTACATTTATCGCCTGAAAGAAATAGGAATTAATATAAGCAACCGCAGATGCACAGGCGGCTCCGCCCAAGCTTCCTGCCCATGTTTTTTTGGGCGATATGCGTTCAAATAATTTTCGCTTGCCGAAATATTTTCCAATAAAATAAGCACCGGTATCACTCGCCCAGAGGATGAAAAAATATCCCAGGACCAGCCAAGAATGATAATCGCCTGACCCGGGAGGCAAAAATGCAATTGCGGCAAAAAAACAAAGCGGAACCGTTACACAAATGATTCCCAAATAAATGATCGCCAAGTTGTGAAAAGGATATTTCGCCTTCAGGTACAGCTCAATTAAAAATGGACTAAATGCGATTGGGATATTAATGAGTAACACTTGCCAATTGCTTACATTAGATATTACCAGGTTGACAGTAACAAGAATGCTTATAGATAATATAGCTCCTGTTATATTTCGTGGTGAAAGCGTGTACGAATTAAATAAACGATAAAATTCCAATAGCCCAAGCAGGTTGATGGACAACATTAAAATAAAAAAACTATATGAGCCCCACATGATTGAAGCAACAGTAATAATTACCAATACAGCCCCGGTAAGTGCGCGTTGTGTTAAATTAGTCATATTGAAAGGGTGATTGTTTCATTTTACCAGATTTTCTCCTGCCTATCTTTATGAGAGCGCACCTGACGTATTATAGGCAGCCCGCAACATTGAAGACAATGGCAGAATTATTTACATAGCTTCCAGCACCACTTCGTTTCCGGTTCCCGGCATGGCTGTATATGGTGGCAGCAAAACAACACCAAGGTATTTGGTTGATATTCTTTCAAAAGAAATTGGACACGGAGGTGTAACCGTAAATTCTATTATTCCTTTTGCAGTAGATCATTCAGGCATTTTTGTGCACCCGGAAACCTATCCTGCATTAAGAAAGCAATTATTGCATAGCAACCCGATGGGAAGATTAGCAGAGGTGGAGGATGTTGCCAATGTTGCCGGGTTTTTTGCCAGTGATCTGTCTTTTTTTGTTAAAGGGCAGCGCCTCCTGGTAAATGGTGGAGCAACCAATTAATGCTTTCTATAACCAGCGAACCAACATTTCAGCATTGTCATGCCAGGTCGATATATTTTTTAAAATAAAGAAACAGAGATTAACCAGGAAGTGGCCGAAAGCTCATTCATATTTGACATTTATATGGATGTTCATAATGACAGTAATTTTTTTTGAAGTTTGCAGGGATAGCCAGCCGCAAACCGCAAAATAAAAATAATAGCGCAAACAATTATTAATTTGTCAAAAATGTTCTTTTCGGAAGCCTAACCGTTTAATCCTGGAATTAAGCGTGCTGGTTGGAACTCCCAAAAGCTTTGCTGCCCCACCTTCGCCTCCAATTCTTCCTTTAATCAGCATGTACGCCGATATTGACTTTCTTATGCCCATAGGCATTGCATTGTACATGCTACCCGACAAGAAACAGACTGACGGGGAAATATCAATATCAGTAAACACCCCTAATGAAACTACAAACCCGAAGCCCTGTCTTAAAGCACAGGATAATTTGGTTATAGTGTATCATTAAAAAAAGATGCAAATTAATATCCCTTACCCATGGCTGATGTTGCAATTGATTTATTTGAAGTAGTGAATATTTAATCTTATCAGGACAGAGCTTTTAAACTTCTTTAAGTCAAATCTCCCAGATGAAATCAGGCAGTATAACAATACATCTGTAAGGGAAAGAAAGTTGAATGAGTTTGTTGATAGAATTGTTTACAGTATTCCCTTTCCTAAAACCAAAAAAGGATAGAAGGCCACCTGGATGAAGAAGACCGGAGAATCCAGTGATGAAGGAGCAATTACTATGATGAAAAAATATATGAAGCAACATGAAAAACTGATCAGAATCTATTCCACTAGCCGCATCTAAGCTATTTATGTATCAGCAATACATTTGTCAATATCGAATTTTTATTACTGAGGAACAATAAATGATTTCTATAGACCTCACATAAATCCAGGTATAAGTTGCGGCAGAACCACGTAAAGATATATGAAAATAAGTACGGCAAACAGTACACCCATTAATACAGGGTAAAACATCAAGCTGCCTTTTTGTTTACTTGTCAGCGTATGAGACAATGCACCATGAATACAACCCACTACTACAGCATATAACAATGTCACCACCCAAACAAGTGTCCTCACTAACATTTGCTGCGAATTAATGATAAAGTAGAGCATTACTGCAAATGCAACAATACCCACGATAATATAAATTCTTTTAACCATGTGTGTGAATTGAATTGGTTACTATAAATCATCTGCAACACTGAGTGCATTGAAACTCAATAACGGCACGGAAGTATGCGTTGCAAACTTCTTAACAAGGTCTTTATGAAACATTCTCGCAATAATTCCTCCCCTTTCCTTTTCATACATTACCAAAAGATCGGTTTTAATTTCCTGCAGGTAATTTGCAAGGGCTTCGCCGATATTTTGTGAAATCCTGGTTGCATATTCCAGCGAATCATACTTTATGTTTTCAGCAAGCTGTAGTTTGAAATTCTCAGCTTCTGCTATATGATCTAATTCGGACGAGAACACATGAAGAACTGCTATTTTTACATCAAAGTTTGCCGCAAAAGCCGTCAGTTTTTGCAAGGCTGCAATATCATGCCTGCTAAAATCGGAGGTATAAACGATCTGACTGATTTCACTGAATGAAGCATCTTCAGGAATTGCGAGAACAGGGCAGGACGAGGCCGCAATAAGTTTCCGTGTAGTACTGCCCATCACTACTTCCCTGAACCTGCTTTGCCCCCGGGTACCTACCACCACCATGCTGGCATTGCTTTCTTTGATGGCATTCAATATTCCGGCTATGACAGAGTTGTTTATTAGTAAATCACAACTGATAGCCGATAAGGTGCCAAGACTCTCAATACAAAAGTCACGTAACCTGCGCATATAAGAGTCTTTTTCCTGTTCTTCCATTTCTTCAAAGGAGGCTTCGTGCGGGTAAGCAAACATTGATGGCGCTTCTGCTACATGCACCACCCGTAAACCGGCGTTCAGTTTCCGGGATAGTTCATATGCATATTTTAGCGCTTTACAGGCATTGTCAGAAAAATCGGTTGGATGCAGAATATTCATCATTATATCATAAAAGTATTTCGCGGGCAGGTTGCTTTAAATGACCTTTATCACCGCTTTTTATGATTTATACCAGAATGAAAAAGGTCACAAGCATAAATCCGAAACCATTACAACACAAAGCCCACCTTACACTTATTCTGCGGATCCCTTGGTTTCTGAGGCAATGAACTGGTCAGAACAAACAAAAAGAATTAAAACCGCAGGAAGAATTGATAATAACGGGCAGGTACAAAATTTAAGAATAGCAAAAAAGCCAGGGCAAAAGACTAAAATGTCCGTCACCCCTTTCAGCCAGGCATTGCTGCGCTTAACCCGACGTATTCGATAGGTACTGGCCTGCCTGCTATTTTTTTTGCTTTTGCGATTGCCTTCAGCATCCCGAAGTTGGCCGGTTATTTCAACACAATTCAGAAACTGGAAAAAACAATGCGGATCGCTGCATGCATCAATTTCCTGGTTACAGGTTTGTATTACCCGAATTCCATTTAAAATCCCTCAGGCTATAGATCAGGCCGAATCATGTGTTGACGCAAAATCCTAAGATTAAAAAAAATTTAAGTTGTGTTGCCAAAAGAATTCCTGATGAAATCAGAAAAACTTTTGCGCTATTGGAATTTAATCGTAATATTGCGATGCAATGGGAATTACAAAATCAGAGATATTCACCGCCAAACAAAATAAGCTCGCTTCGCTGTTGAAGGCATTGGCGCATCCGGCCCGGATTGCCATTATCCAACACCTGATAAAAGCTGAACATTGTATCTGTGGCGACCTGGTGGAAGAATTAGGCCTGGCGCAGCCCACCATTTCCCAGCATTTAAAAGAACTGAAAAATATCGGCATCATCAAAGGTTGTGTGGAAGGTACCAGTGTAAGTTATTGTATTGATAAAAAGGTATGGCAGCAGGTGAAGAAAGATTTTGACAGCTTCTTTATTGCCTATCAGGCAAAAGATACCTGCGGTTGATTTTTTTTGAATTGCTTCATCGTAATATAGCAATAAACCAATTAATTGACATGAGTGCAAACAACTGTGCCCCGGCACATGAAAGAAAGAAATTAGGTTTCTTACACAGATATCTCACACTATGGATCTTCCTGGCAATGGCTCTCGGGGTGGCAATTGGCTATTTATTTCCTTCTTCTTCGGCCTTCATTAATTCATTTTCATCCGGCACCACGAATATTCCAATAGCGGTGGGTTTGATACTCATGATGTATCCACCCTTTACAAAAGTGAAATATGAAAAATTGAAAGAAGTATTTAAGAATACAAAAGTGCTGGGAATGTCTTTGCTTATGAATTGGGTAATTGGTCCTGTACTCATGTTCATTTTAGCCATTGTGTTTTTACACGGATATCCTGAATACATGGCAGGATTAATTCTTATTGGGCTGGCGCGTTGCATAGCAATGGTAATTGTTTGGAATGAATTAGCAGAAGGAAGCAGGGAATATGCAGCGGGTTTGGTGGCTCTAAATAGCATCTTCCAGGTACTGCTCTATAGTATATATGCCTATGTTTTTATTACAATTCTGCCGCCGCTATTTGGCTTTAAAGGTTCGATTGTCAATATAACAATCGGGCAGATTGCAAAGAGTGTGGCTATCTATCTGGGTGCGCCCTTTGCTGCTGGTTTTCTTACAAGATATTTTCTGTTAAAGTGGAAAGGAGAACCATGGTATCAAGCGAAATTTATTCCTTTTGTTTCTCCAATTACCCTGATCGCATTGCTTTTTACTATCGTGGTCATGTTCAGTTTAAAAGGTGAATTGATTGTACAAATACCAATGGATGTGGTAAGAATTGCCATTCCATTGATCATCTACTTTGCTATAATGTTCCTGGTGAGCTTTTTTATAGGCAAAAAGATGGGAGCGGATTATTCCATCAATGCATCTATAGCTTTCACTGCGGCAGGTAACAACTTTGAATTAGCCATCGCTGTTGCCATTGGCGTATTTGGCATCAACAGCGGGCAGGCTTTTGCCGGAGTTATTGGACCATTGGTGGAAGTACCGGCACTCATTGCCTTGGTGAATGTGGCTTTCTGGTTCCGCAAAAAATACTATACAAAATCAAGAACCGCTTAAATAAAGCAAAATGAGGATTGCATTATTTTCTGACATCCATGCCAACCTCCCCGCATTGGAAGCTTTCTTTAAAGATATAGACAGCCGTAAACCCGATGCTATCTATTGCCTGGGAGATCTCGTTGGCTATAATATCTGGCCCAACGAAGTGATTAATGAAATCAGGAAAAGGGGTATCCCTACTATTGCAGGAAACTATGATCAGGGTATTGGTCTGATGAGTGATGATTGTGGTTGCGCCTATAAAACGGAGCCGGAAAAAGATATGGGCAAAATTTCTATTTCTTATACTAATTCTATCGTTAAGCCAGAAGAAAGGAAATACCTGAGAACGCTGCCTGCTCATATTAGAGTGGAGTTTCAGTTAAACAATGATAAGCTCAATCTCTTATTGGTACATGGAAGCCCAAGAAAGATCAATGAATATTTGTTTGAGGACAGAGATGAAAAAAGCCTCATGAGAATCATGGAGCAGGCCGACGCCGACATTATGTGTTTCGGTCATACACACAAACCCTATCACCGGATACTGCCCACTGAACCGGGAGAAACCCCGCATTACCGTCATGCAATTAATATCGGTTCTGTTGGGAAACCGAAGGATGGAACGCCGAAAGGTTGTTATGTGCTGCTCACCATAAATGCCGATAGCAGCACTTCCAACAAGGATGCAATCCAGATTGAGTTTGTGAGATTCGGCTATGATGTGGAAAAAGCGGCAAAGGCTGTTGAAGATAGTCCGTTACCCAATGAATATGCGGAAATGTTGAGAAGAGGTTATTAGAATTTCCTGACAAGGCTATTTATTATTTTGAGGTTCATTAATTTAACTTTTACTTTCCCGAACCTACGAACGGTCAGATCAATTTAGGGGACAATCTCATCTTATTTACCTCCTTACCCAAAACCCGCTACCCACAACTCAGATTCACCATACAAATGTTCCAACCGCGCCAGGGTTCAGGGTAACCGAAGCGTCCTTGTTTTTGTATCGAATAGAAAAAGTTTGTGTGGTTGCATCTACATTCACCACAATAAGGACTTTTTTTCCATCTTTTGTTTTAAACGCCGCATTTGGCAGGTCCTGCAAATCATTCGATGCAATTCTAACTGAACCGGGCCTTACAAATTTTGAAGCATGGGCGATTATATAATATGCGGGATTTCGAATGACGCTATTTCCATCTATAGTAACGGCTCCCAGACATTCGGTGCATCCGCCCGGAGTATGGGGCTCTAGCTTTGAGTTTGCCGCAAGATTCCATTCCAATACATTGCGACACCAATTCCTTGTTCCACCAATAATTAAATTCCTGGTGTGCCAAACAAGATCTTCCTTCAAATTTCCAGGAGCGCCGATCCACTGTTCGGTGAAATAAAGATTCTTGTCCGGATATTTATCATGCACCTGTGACAATGCGTCGATGGTCCCGCCATATAAATGAAAGGCAGAACCATCAACATACTTTGCAGCTTCCGGATCACTTAGAATCGTCATAGGGTAATCCGGTCTGTCGGCATTATGATCATACAAAATGATCTTTGTACTAATGTTTGCCGCCTTAAAGGCCGGTCCCAGGCTTTTTTTAATGAATGCCGCCTGTTCTTCAGGCAACATAAGCATACTGGGATTATTACCAGGATGGAGTGGTTCATTTTGAATAGTGATGGCATCGATGGTAATGCCTTCGGCCTTCATCGCCTGAATGTATTTTACAAAGTATTTGGCGTATGCATCATAATACTCGGGCCTTAGACTCCCCCCTTTTGAATTATTATTCGTTTTCATCCATGTGGGGGGCGACCAGGGAGAGCCTAAAATTTTAATATCGGGATTAATTTCTAATATTTCCCTGAGAACCGGAATGAGATGTATTTTGTCAGGGGATAAACTGAACTTATCCATATTGACATCGGTTTCACCGGCGGGAAGATCATCATACGAAAAGACCTGCGGATCCAGATCAGATGCACCTATGCTGATCCGTAAATAACTTATGCCGATATTGTTTCCATCAGTCGCGAATAATTCCTTTAGCAGGGCAGCACGGGCAGAAGCATCCATCTGGTGGATATGTAGGGCACTACCCCCGGTAAGACTAAAACCAAAGCCATCGATGGGCTGAAAACTTTGTGAGTCATCAATTTCAATGACTTTATCACCGCCAGTAGCATTACCGAATGACATTCCTGTATTTTGCCTTTGAAATAAAACCGATTTGCCCGGATCAGTGAGCCAGAATTCAATTTCACTCTTCAAAATGGTGTCAGCACCAGAAGGACCACTATTGACACCCGCCTCCTTTTTTCCAACACAAGCCATCTGAATAAAAAAGAAGCAGCAAAACAGAAAGAATAATTTTTGTTTGTACATACAGTTGTATTTAATTCAAAAATCTTTGAAGCTCATTGTTCCCCAAAAAAAATTCCGGGAAATTGACCAACCGATACTGGAACCTTTTGATCAAATCATTCCCGGAAACATTTACGAATCCTTAAAATTATCTTTCACGCTTTCATCTTATCAATTTCTTCCTCCTCAATAATTCGGATTCTGAGTCAACAAGGGATTTAAATCTATTTGAGGTTGTGGTATCGGCATGAGAATACGATAAGGCTGAACATTATAATTTAAATTATTACCGATACCATCCTTTTGCGCATTCATTACCTCGACGGCCTTTCCGGTTCTTACCAAATCAAACCACCTATGTCCTTCAAAAGCAAGTTCCAGTCTTCTTTCATTGGCAATAATAGCCTCCGCGCTAGCCGCGTCTGCAGCGGTTTTTGGCCCTAAACTAACGCGTGCCCTTACCTGGTTCACCAAACCCATGGCGCCAATTAAATCTCCCTTCTTAACTAAGGCCTCGGCTTTTAACAATAAGATATCAGGCAGGCGGATCATATAAAAGTCATTAGTGCCATTTGCCGGATCGTTGTATTTTGTAAGGAAAGGATAGTGATTGGGCTGCCAATACTGGTCACTCCATTGTCCTGAAACATCGAGGAATGTAATGGAAGCATCGAGCCTGATATTATCATTTTCCGCCAGGAAAGCGTTGACAAGATCATTAGTAGGCGTATTAAATTTCTTCCAACCGCCTCCCTCATAATTTCCAACTGAACCACCCACATTTATTGATGGAATCCAGTTGCCTATGAAATCACCTGAGCCATAACCATCATAATTGAGTTCCCAAATTGCCTCACTATTGTTTTTATGATTGTTATCCCAGAGATCATTATAATTAGCAACCAGTGAGTATTGAGGAATAGTCTGATCAGCATAATACAGCACGGAATCCCAATTAGGAGTGGGCATACTTGCATATACTTTAGCAAGAGCAGCCGTAACGGTACCTTCTGAAACAATAAATTTCGAAGGTGAAGCACCCACCGCCCTAACCGTTGATCGGGCAAACCACAGGTCCCTTAAAATCGCGTCATATACGGAATCGGTTGATGATTGAGCGATAATGGTTGAATTATAAAGGGCTTCGGCGTTTGATGTATTGGCGGGTTGCAAAATAAGAGGGACCCTTCCAAAAAGCCTTACGAGATCGAAATAAGTATAAGCGCGCATAAAACTTGCCTCTCCAATTATCTCGTTCTTACGGCCGGCACCAAGCGCAGGGTCAGCACATTTCCGCACCTGATCGATGGTGATATTTATTCTGCCAATTATTCCGAATGCGTCTCTCCAGTCACGATCCATATTCCCATTCAGGGAATTTGCCGTAAATAGATCTAAGGTGATATTTGCGGTATTATCTCCTCCGGCATAAGCATTATCTGCAATTACATCTCCATTAATGATGCGATCGAAAACATTAAACTCCAATCCGAAATCATATCCTTTATAGGAAGTGTAAGCACCGGCTATCAAATTCTCCGCGTCTGCTGCTGAAATGGTTGTTGAGTCTTTGGATGCCACTATTTGAGTAATGGGTTCTTTGTCCAATAGTTTTTTGCAACCGGAGCTGATCACTATAGCAGCTATTAATATGAGTCTGCCATTGGAAATTATTTTACTTTTCATTTGAAAAAGTTTTAGTTAGTTGATAAGCAACTGCATTTCTGATGCAGCTTAACAAAATCACTTCAGGCTTATATTAACTCCGAAAAGAAATACTTTAGCCTGTGGGTAAGCTCCATAATCAACTCCCAATGCCACGTTTCTCTGATCCGAGCTACCATCATTACCGTAGGTGTTCACCTCAGGATCAAAACCCGTATATTTTGTGATCGTTATAAGGTTCTGTCCTGAAATGTAGATCGAAGCCGCGCCTAGCCCTAAACGTTCTATCCACTTTGGATTAAACCTATAAGCCAGAGTTATGGTCTTAAAGCGTAGATACGATCCGTCTTCAATGAATCGCGTGGATATCTGCGTGTTATCATCACTATAGGGTTTGATACCAGGCATATTGGTTATATCACCAGGCTTTACCCACCTCGAAAGTATGGTAGTGCTTTGGTTGCGTGAATCTTTCATACCTTCTGATTCAACTCTTACCCCATTGAAGATTTTATTTCCTTGTGAGCCCTGAAAGAAAATTGTCAAATCAAAATTTTTATAGGAAAGATTATTGGTCATCCCATACACAAAATCGGGTTGAGCACTTCCAATATGCCGGCGGTCAGAAGGTTTGATACTTGTATTGTTAACGGCTTTACCGTCATTTGTTAAATACAATTGATCACCGGTTTGAGGGTCAACACCCGCAGCCTGATAACCATAAAATTCTCCAAGACCGAATCCATTTTCCAACCTTACGGCATATCCGCGTTCGTATATATAACCGTATCCGGTTAAAAATCCTAAATCTCCTCCCAGGCTTGTTACCTTATTCTTGTTAAAAGAAATATTGAAATCAGTGCTCCATGTCAAATCACGTCCAACAATATTCTTACTGGATATCACAAACTCCTCCCCTATATTTTGCATGCTTCCTCTGTTCATCAAAACACTTGGAACTATTTGTCCGGAAAGAGGCACTCTTATCAAAACATTTTTTGTCTTCTTGATATAAAAATCACCGGAAAAACTTAATCTGCCACTATAAAAGCTTGCATCAATGCCTATATTGGTTTGTGTGCTCGTCTCCCATGTTAAATCTTCAGGAGCGATAGTCGCAGGATGTGTACCGCCGGTTGGATCAATATCTATCAATGACAAATATTCGTAGTTACCAAGGCCTTCCTGGTTACCATTTTGTCCCCAACCTACTCTCAATTTAAGATCGCTGATAGCATTAACATCTCTCATGAAATTTGCACGTGATATTCTCCACCCCGCGGAAAAAGAAGGGAATGTAGCAGTTCTGTTACCGGGTGCAAACTTGGATGATTTGTCTGAACGCAGATTGGCCTGGAATAAATATTCACCGTCAAAATCATATGTTATACGACCGAGGTAAGACATCAGGGCCCATTCTTCCACGCTTTTTGTGGCAGGGTTTTTTGTGGTAGCCCTTGTGTACATTTCATTCCATGACTTATGCCTGTACGCAGTGTCTATATGTGTTGCAGAGATATTGGTTTGATCCCAATGAGATTCCTGTGAGGTCCATCCTGCAAGAGCTGTTAAATGATTTGATCCCCAGTTTTTAGCATAGCTCAATGTCTGTTCACTTAACCATGTTGATTGCGTACTTGTGGTTTGAGATAAATTACCGCTGCCATCCCTGCCTGATTGTGTTAGCCACGGATCCAGGAAATAAGTTCCCAGGTAGTTGATGTAGTCAAGACCAAAGCGGGATTGAAAACTGAATCCCTTCCACAATTTTATGTCGGCGCCAATATTAGCTACCAGACGATCATTGGTGTTTTTATTCGACACACCTTCAATAGCTCCTAAAGGATTTTCCCATCCGGTGTAAGGATTCTGTCCTACTTGCCCAAAGTTACCGGGCTCTGTCTTGTATTTACCAACTGTTGGAGGAGTTCCCAGTGCTGATAACACCACACCGCCTCTTGCAACACTTGCATTATCTGTGATATCATTATCCCTTGTACGAGATAGGATTGTTGAGGTAGATAGGGTTAGCCAGTCGGTTGCCTTGGTTGTTAAATTTAACCTTCCGGTAAGTCTGTCGAATTTAGAAGGCCTGATAGTGCCTACCTGTTCAGTATATCCCAATGAAGTATAATACTGTGTTTTCTCGCTTCCGCCGGAAATCGCCAATTGGTAATTAGATTGGTGTCCTTTTCTGAAAACCTCATCGGGCCAGTTGATATTATTGACATTTATTAGAGAGTCTGTTATTGGATTGGGTTGCGGAATGGGTAATTTATTGTAGAACTCACCCATGTATTGCTGATATTGCTGAGCATTCAATACGTCCAGTTTCTTTGTAGTGGATGTAGTACCATAATACGTGCTGAAATCGATCTTCGGCTTACCCGACACACCTTTCTTGGTTGTTATAACCACCACCCCGTTTGCCGCACGCGTTCCATAAATAGATGCCGATGCTGCATCCTTTAACACAGAAATCGATTCGATATCATTAGGACTGAAGGAAGAAATATCCGTCATCGGGATACCATCTACGACGTACAAAGGATCATTTCCCGCGCTTACTGAGGAAGAGCCCCTGACACGAATAGTTAAACCCGCACCCGGTTTACCTGAATTTGACGTTACCTGAACACCCGAAGCTTTTCCCTGCAATGCCTCAGCCGGATCTACAATAGGGCGGTTAGCTATGTCCGCGGCAGTAACAACGGATACGGCTCCGGTTACATCTTTTCTTCTTTGTCTGCCATAGCCCACTACCACTACCTGATCCAGTTGTTTATCCGACGTTGATAACTGTACATTTACAACATTCTGACCATCTACTGCAACTTCCTTATCTGCATATCCAATATAAGAAAATACCAGGATGGCCTTTTCTGCAACTGTAATGGCAAATTCCCCGTTATTATTTGTAGTAGTGCCTTTGTTAGAACCTTTTTCCTGTACGGATACACCGCCTAATGGTTCATTGTTAGCACCGGTAACTTTGCCGGTGACCCTTATGTCTTGTTTTTCCAGTGCACCCGATAAAACCACTACCAGGTTGTCAGCAAGGATTTTGTATGTAAGGTCAGTATTGGCAAAAAGTTTTCCCAATGTTTCGGAGAGAGACGAATTCTCTACATTGATATCTACTTTTTTCTTCAATGCACCCAACTCATAATTGAACAGGAAACGGAATTCACTTGCTTTTTCGATTCTATTAAGAACCTTCCCTATTTCCGTCTTCTGTAATTTAAGGGTGATATTGCCCTGGCCTAAAACTCTTGCCTGCAACTGGCAAACGCTCAATAAAACCAGTAAAAAGGAAAGTTTCATAACCATTAGAAATTTAATGAGCAAAGGAGGAAGGGTAAAACTCCCAAAAGCAGTGTTTTTTTTCATATTTTTATTCTTTGAGGTTATAAATATGAAACTTGAACCGCGGCGCAATGCGTAACAAGTTTCTGTTTCAGCCTTAACGGGGAATGTTACCGCATTTCCCGTTTTTTTTACGCGAATGAACATTATTGAAAACGAAAAGCTCTATAAATTAGTTGTCTAACCAAGTCTCTCCTTTGCTTACGCTGCCTATTGTCTGATTACTTATTCACTATTCCTTAATTCTTACTATCTCCACATCGTTCCCATTCATAACATAGTCAAACTTTGCAATTAGCTTCAATGCCTCCAATGCCTGCTCAATGGTCTCGTTTTGAAATGTCCCTTTAAGCCGATATCTCATCAGCTTTTCATCACTAAAACCGATCTTCACATTATACCAACGTTCCATTTTCAATGACACTTCTTTAAAATTCTCCCCTTCAAATACGAGCTTATTATACACCCACGAAGTTTCCATGATAGCGCTGTCAGGTTTTGGAATTACCGGAGTTATAGCCATTCTCGCGTCCTGAACTTTTTCTGATTTTGCATTTTGCCTTACTTCGATCTTATCACCCACGCTTAATTCGTTATCACTTTTTTTGAATACCAATTTTTCATGTGGCCGCAAAATCACCTTTGGAGTTTTTGTATCTTCTCTTGTAGTCACTTCTATCATACCTCTTAATAAAGTAGTTTCGATGGTTGATTCCTGTGCGTAGGATTTCACATTAAAAGCAGTTCCAAGCACTTTAATATCAATTCCGGAAGTATGAACAACAAAAGGGCGTTTCGCATCTTTTACGACATCAAAAAAAGCTTCCCCATCAAGATTTACCTCACGCAACTCATTATTGAAAGTATTGAGATAAGTTAACTTACTGTCGGCATTAAGCCAGACCTGAGTACCATCGGGTAAGATTAACTTTGACCTCGTGCCTCTTTTGGCCATGACTTCCCTTTGCTGTGATTGAACTGACTGAGATACCAGCTTATCATTAGTCTTATCAGCATTTACATACACCCATATTCCAGCAACAAGGATGGCTGCAACAGCTCCGGCCCAGGCCCATTTCTTGAAACCACCGGATCGAAGCGGAGATAATGTTGGAGACGCAAAGTTCTGATCACTAGTAACTTCTGAGGAAGTATCGCCTCCGGTAATTATGCGGGTAAATCTTTCTTCTATTTCATTATTATTAGCCTGGTGCGCTTCAGGATGTTGCATCCAATAGGTGTTGAGCATTTCAAAGAGATACTGATCACTGGCGTTTTCACCTAAATGGGCCTCCAATTCGCTGAGATCGGCCTCGTTGGCCTCGCCTGAAAGTTTACGCGCAATCAATATCCAAAGACGGTTATCCTGGTGCATGAAGATGATTTATCGGGGCTTATAATATAAGACCGCAGAAAATGAAATATCTACTAAAAGGAATGGAAAAAAATATTAGGAAAGGCTAAAAGAGTCAGGAGGGTTAAAAGAGGATGGAAAAGGTTAAAAAGGATTGTCCAATTCTTTAATTTTTTTAGACTCTTTCAATTGTTCAACCTCATTCCTCAAAGCAAAAGCAATTTTCTTCACAGCGATAGCCATTTGAGCGTCAATGGTGTTCACCGAAATATTAAGTATTTCGGCTACTTCTTTGTATTTCAATCCATCTTCCCTGATCAATTTGAAAATGATCTTGCATCGTGGAGGCAATGTGTCAACAGCTTTTTGCAATCTTGTGAACATTTCAGAAGTTATCATGATCCTTTCCGGATCCTGATTTTCCCTAAGCTCAATATCAATATGATCAAAGGGCTCAGTTATACTTTCTTTTGCCTTTTTAGAAATATGATTCAGTGCAGTGTTTTTAATAGCAGAGTAGAGGTAAACTTTAATATTCTGTACATGAACAAGGTTTCCCCTGGATTTCCACAGTTTGATGAAAACATCTTCTACTATTTCTTCACTGGATTCTTTTACTTTCACGATCGCAAAAGCAAAATGAAGTAGTCTCTCGCTGAAAAAAAGATATAATGTCTTAAATGCTTCCTGGTCGCCTCCCGCAACTTTCTGTAAGATAATCTTTTGTTCTTCAACAGTAAAGTCAGAATGAAGATCCATGATAAGCTAATCGTTTAATAAATGCAATTTCACAATAAAAAATGAAGTTACTATAAATAACCTGACAGCAAATTAAGTTGAAATGCTGCAAATATTAGAAAAATAACATATTGCGTCTTTGATAATGATTGTTACCTACTAGAAAAGATTGGTTATTTTTGAAACGAAAGACAGGAGTCGTGGGGATGGGTTCCGGCTGAGGATACTTTTAATACTTTGATTGGTAAATTAACGTTTGAACCGGGTGCAGGAAATAATTGGCATTCACATCCGGGAGTGCAAATCTTGATTGATACAGACGGTACAGGGAACTATCCGGAAAAAGATTAGGCCATATAACTACTTGGTAAAAGTGATGTAGTCGAAATCACACATTGATCTCAAAGATGAAACTTTACTTATCAGAAATATGGTGGCAGAAACTGAAGGTACAGTGGAAATGTGTGCTCAACTTTTGAAAAATATTCTTTTATCTCTAAATGATTGACCGGGGAGATTATACTCTTCAGGCAGGCAGGTAGTCCCTTCCGCTCTGCTAAATCTCCACAGATGTAGCTTCTTGCTTTTCTTGTTAGCCCACTATTTTGAAACCCCTTCATCCATAAACAAATACCTTCCCCTGTGCGCATCTGGCTCCACTCTGGCGTTCACGTCTATATGCATGACGGGGATATTCTTGTCGGCATTGATGGGCGGCCAGGCTGGTAGTCCCGCCCCATAGGGATTGGCTTTCTTGATGAAATTCGCGAAATATTCCTGCATGGTTCTGGACACTTTATAGTCATCCTCAGTCCATGCATAGACCTTATTACTGACCAGATTTCCCATGGCATACTCGATCTCCGCGGAATGTACGGCTCCTTTGGCGAACGGCATATTACTGGAGGCAGTTGTGGCAGGCCTGGGCTTCGAAAAGTAGTAGCGATATACCGGCTTTCCGCCGGTCCTGCCTTGCAGCTCGGCCCATTTCCAGGTGCTGAAGGCAATAAAACGGTCGCTGGCCAGGTCAGTCGCCACCTGCTCTACCTCTTCATCCGTTTCAGCATGATAATTTTTCAGGGCTTGCTCCGAGCGATCTCCATATAATTTCTGCACGGCTTTCGTGAAGCCCTCCCTGGTTGGCTTCTCATTTCCCAGCACTGCGCGATAATTCATTTCCTCCGAATTCCAACCTACCAGCAGGGGCACCTGCGCCTGCTCCCCTGCCTCATAAATGGCATAGGGGCTTTTCGGGAAAAAATACCCGTCAATGGTCATGGAAAAACGAAATGGATTGAATTTCCTCGAGGCTTCCAGGATCTTGTCGGCCCGAATGGCCCTGAGCCCCGCCAGGGAGTTTGCCTCCAGGCTCATTGCAAATTCCTGCCCGGTCTGTTCACCGGCACTCAGCGGAACCGCCGACAGCGCACCCAGCAATGAGCCGCTTTCGCCAATGGCTCCGGCAATCAAATTCTTCGAGAGTGGTGATGCCATCAGCCCACTAACGGCAATGGACCCTGCCGATTCCCCGGCAATGGTAACTTTCTTTGGGTCACCTCCAAAAGCCGCGATATTTTGCTGAACCCATCTTAATGCCGCAGCCTGGTCCAACAGAGCGTAGTTTCCCGAAGCATGATGCGGCGATTCCTTCGTGAGTTCGGGATGGGCTAAGAATCCAAATACACCTAAACGGTAATTTACTGTTAGAGCTACAATCCCTTTTCGGGCCATACTCTCACCATCATATCTTGCCTCCGATCCGTCCCCGGCCACGAACCCGCCACCATAAAAATATACCAGGACAGGGAGCAGTTTTTTATCCTTCCTAACGGGAGACCATACATTAAGATAAAGACAGTCTTCACTCATGCCATCTGACCTGAAATTCATGTCGCCATATACTGCATATTGCATGGGATTGGGTCCGAATTTTTTGGTCTGACGCACACCCGTCCAATTCTTCACCGCCTGCGGCTCCTTCCAGCGCAGATCTCCCACGGGCGGAGCGGCAAAAGGAATTCCCTTGAAGGAGAGAATCCCAGCCTTTTCCGAATTGCCTTCCACAATACCATTGGCTGTCTTAACCTGGTTGACTGCGATAACGGAGACAGCAGCACTGCTATTTCCATTTGATTGTGCGAAAACCGGCATCGCGAGAATCAATGCCGGCAACTGAATTAAGAAGAATTTCCTCATATTAATTTCTTTTCAGACTAAAGTTAGCCGAAAAAAAAATAATTGACTCCATTCACTATTATTGGATCAGGGATTTTCTCCTTTCCTGGTATGAAGGGGCAAAACCCCTGCCATTTCGCCGATAATATTTACCAGCTCCGATCCTGTTGGCACCACAATTTTGGCATTCGACTTCAGTGAATTCTCAACCGCTTCCAGTTTTCTCAGTAATTGTGCATTGCCAGTAAAATATTGATCGGCCGCCTCATTCACCAATTTAATGGCTTCTGCCTCTCCCTCGGCACTCAAAATTTTCGCGCGTTTGTATCCTTCCGCTTCCTTGATCTTTGCCCGCTTCACGCCATCGGCCACCGTCTCAGCCGCCGTGGCATAGTCGATCGCGGCAATTTTCTCATTTTCCGCTTTCACCACTTTATTCATCGTCTCCTGCACGTCATGTGGCGGATCGATTTCCTTCAATTCTGTCCTGACAATTACAATGCCCCAGCTTTCCGTTTCGCTTCGAAGCGTACCATGTAACTCAGCGTTGATTTTCCCCCTCTCACTATTGGCCGATCTAAGGGTAAGGGTGCCAATGATATTCCTGAGCGTCGTGCGCGCCAGGTTTACAATCTGCGACTTGTAATTATTGACATTGTAAAGAGAGCTCTTCACACTATCTTCCGATTCCAATACCCTGAAATAGACCTGGGCATCCACACTGGCATTCAGGTTATCATTCGTGATGATTTCCTGGGGCTGCGCGTCCACCATCTGCTCCGTAACATTCACTTCATACATCTTGTCGATAAAGGGTATGATCCAATGAAAACCGGGTTTGGCAAATTTGTGATACTTGCCCAGCCTTTCGATCAGCCCCCGGTGTGTGGGCCTCACTATCTTCACACCCATGAAGAAAAAAACTACTACCGCGCCGATAACAATTAAGATTGACGTGTCCATTTAAACTCCTTTTTTTGCGTAAATAATATGTATTAACACGGAAGGACACGGATAAATATTACACGGAGGAACACGGAGAAAAACCCTGTATATCTCTGCGTGTCTCTGCGTTATCTTTGCGTACCTCCGCGTATCTCTGTGCTATCTCTGTGTTACCTCTGCGTTTCTTTCTTCCTAAAGATACGGGAATAAAAATAAAAGACTTTTCCATCCTTTTTATTGAAAAGGCGGATTCCTTGTCTAGTCATTCACAGAAAACCTGGAGTACTTGATTTTTTTGAAGCCGGTCTGCTTCTCGTGCAATACTTAATAATTGAGCAACAGCCAGCCGGGAGATAGAATCCCTAATTTGATTTATACTTCTCTTCGACCCCGGTCACCTGTTTCATTCCGGGCGCCAGCCAATTCATGAGCGCCCAGGCCAACAAATAGGCACAACTGCAGACAATAAAAATAATATTATAACCAACGTGCAGACTACCGCTTTGCTTGAAATGGTCCAGCACCTGTCCAACAAAGAGTGGGAACAAAATCCCTCCAATCGATCCGGCCATTCCTCCGATTCCTATCACAGAACTGACGGCATTCTTAGGGAAGACATCCGATGCCACCGTAAAAATATTAGCACTCCATGCCTGATGCGCCGCCGCCGCAAGACTGATCAATGCAACTGCATACCATGCCTGATGCACAAACTGAACCAATACAATGGGCACCACTGAAAATGCAAAGATCAACATCGCGGTCTTGCGTGCACGATGCACTGTATATCCCCTTCTTATGAACCAGCCTGATAAATAACCTCCAAAAATGCTCCCAAAGCCGGCCAATATATATATGGCGGAAACATATTTCGCCGATTTATTCAGGTCGAGTGAAAACGTACTATTGAAATAGGCAGGCACCCAAAAAAGATAAAACCACCATACAGGGTCGGTCAGGAATTTACCGGCAATAAATGCCCAGGTTTGCCTTATTCGTAGAATGCGCCACCAATTCATTCTGGGTGAAATGAGCTCTTCTGCAGTTTTACTATCACTGTGAACATATTCGTATTCCCAATTCGTGATCTTTTTATGCTTTGCTGGCACTTGAAAGAATAGCATCCAAAGGATTAACCACAGGAATCCGATAGCACCTGTCGCTATGAATGCGTATTGCCACCCAAATGAAAAGCTGATCCAGGCCACTAAAGGTGGACCAATAATCGCCGCCATATTGGAACCACTGTTGAAAATACCGGTGGCCAATGCACGGTCTTTTTGGGGAAACCATTCCGCCACCGCTTTGATAGCCGCCGGGAAATTGCCGGCTTCTCCCAGACCCAAGGCAGTTCTTGACATGGCAAAACCCCAGGTTCCCGTGGCCAGCGCATGAAACATGGCCGCCGCGCTCCAGATGATGACGCAAATAGCATATCCGATCTTTGTTCCAACCCTGTCAATCATCCTGCCAAAAAGCAATAGGCCAATCGCGTAAGCCGCGGAAAAAGCCATTACTATATAACTATAATCGGTCTCCGTCCACTTGAATGTTTCAGAGAGTTCATCCTTCAGCAACCCTATCACCTGCCGGTCAAGATAGTTGATCATGGTTGCAAAAAACAAAAGGGCGACTACCAGCCATCTGTAATTCCTACTCAAAAGCATTTCGCAAATAATTTATAATTTTCCAATATCACGCTGCAATTGTGCATTTGCGCAAATGCCGGGATGGTGCGGGTAAAATTTTCCGGTAAAGTCAATATTTACTTGAAAGGCCGAGGCAAGGATACAATAGGCTCTATTGTTCCAAATAGTCTTCAAGAAACCCGGTTCAGCCTGGAGTCCCCGGTGATTTTCGATTGAATAAAAACTTGCGGCCAATTGAAATAGTTCCGGGCATTGTAATAACAGATATCCTGCAGGATCTTTCCCACCCAGGGAATATCCGAAGGCAGTTCACCTTTTTCTATTTCTTCTCCGAAGAGTTGGCAAAGGATGCGATGAAAATATTCATGCCGCGGAAATGACAGAAAACTTCTGGAATCAGTCAGCATGCCCACAAATTTGCTTAGCAGGCCCATATTCGACATGGCATTCAATTGTTTTACCATGCCATCCTTCTGATCCAGGAACCACCAGGCAGAACCAAACTGAATTTTCCCCGCGACCGATCCATCATTGAAGTTCCCGGTCATAGTCGCTATGACTTCGTTGTCTGCCGGATTTAGATTGTAAATAATGGTCTTCGCCAGCTTATTTTCCGAATCCAGTTTATTCAGGAATCTGGCAAGTGCTGAAGCCTGTGCAAAATCGCCAATGGAATCCCAACCCGTGTCGGGTCCCATCTGTTTCATCATTCTGCTGTTAATATTCCGCATCGCGCCTAAATGGAACTGTTGTACCCAACCCTTGTCATGGTCCCATTCCGCAAGCCAATGCAACAGCGCGGATTTGAATTTCCTCTTCTCGGAAGTCCCCTGCTTTTTTCCCATCCTCAGATTCTCAAAAATCAATTTTATTTCCGATTCGGTGAAAGGATCTGATACCATTTGCTCCAGGCCATGATCGGAAATGCAACACCCGTTGGCTTCAAAATAATCATGTCGGCTATTCAATGCCGAAAGAAAATCTTCAAGTGAGGATATATCTGTTGCACTGACCTCCTCAAGACGTTTAACATAAGCATTGAATAAAACCGGATCATCAATATCCATGGCCTTGTCGGGACGAAAAGCCGGAAGCACCGCAACTGCAAACTCTTCCTGCCTCAATTGTTGATGGAATTCGAGCGAATCAACCGGATCGTCGGTAGTACAAATTAATTCCACATTCGTTTTATGCAAGAGGCCCCTTACCGAAAAACCGTCTGTCTGCAGGAGGGCAGAACAGTGCTCATAAATTTCTTTGGAATTTAGGGGATTGAGCAGATCATTCACATTGAAATAGCGCTGTAGTTCCAAATGTGTCCAGTGATACAGGGGATTCCTCAATGTATATGGAACCGTTTCGGCCCATTTGTGAAATTTATCCCAGTCCGATTTATTCCCGGTAATATAAGATTCATCAACTCCATTAGCGCGCATGGCACGCCATTTATAATGATCCCCATTCAGCCATACCCGGGTCAGGTTCTCGAAACGGGTATCGTTTGCAATTTGGTCCACCGGCAAATGACAGTGATAGTCAATAATAGGTAAATTCTCTACATACTCGTGGAAGAGCCTCTTTGAAGTTTCGCTGCTCAATAGAAAGTCATTATCCAAAAATGGTTTCATATTCAATATAATTCGATTGTTCTAAAGTGAAATCCCTTTTTTCCAGGGAATAAAATCGTCCTGATTCAGGCTGACTGCTTTTGGAGTGATTTCACCACTCGCAACGGAAATACAGTATTCCAGAATTTTCTCCCCCATCTCTGCAATGCTGCATTTGCCCTGTAAAATTTCTCCGGCGTCGATGTCAATAATATCGCTCATGTTTGAAGCCAGCGCCGAATTGCTTGCAATCTTGATCGTAGGGCAAATGGGGTTACCCGTTGGAGTTCCCAGACCCGTGGTAAATAAAATAATAGTAGAGCCTGCCGCCGTGAGTCCTGTTGTGGATTCCACATCATTCCCAGGCGTACAGGCAAGTTGAAGGCCTGCTTTTGTGCCGGGTTCCGCATAATCCAGTGTGGCCATCACGGGAGAACTGCCTCCTTTACGCGCCGCTCCTGCAGATTTCATGGCGTCGGTCACCAACCCATCCCTAATATTGCCTGGTGATGGATTCATGTCAAATCCTGATCCTGCCTCGATCGCCAACTTTTCGTAACCCTTCATCAATTCGATAAAACGCTCAGCAGTTGGCTTATCAACCGATCTGTCAATCAGGTCTTGCTCCACTCCGCCTAATTCAGGAAATTCAGCAAGGAAAACGCTGCCTCCAAGTGCAACGAGTAAGTCGGCGCAATACCCAACCGCGGGATTGGCAGAAATGCCACTGAACCCGTCGCTGCCTCCGCATTTGACTCCGATCCTTAACTTTTCGAGACCCGCGGGCTTTCTCATCAACTTGTTGATCTCGGCCATCCCGTAAAATGATTTTCGGATCGCTTCCGAAATCAACGCGTCCACACTCTTAGATTGCTGCTGCTCAAAAACATAGAGTGGCTTATCAAAACGCGGATTTATTTTTTTCAGTTGTTCCAGGAAATCCTGTACCTGCAGGTTTTGGCAACCCAGACTCAGCACGGTGACCCCGCCGACATTGGGATGATCGGCATAGGTTGCCAATAGTTTGCCGAGGAGTGCGGCATCCTGCCTGATGCCACCACAGCCTCCTTCATGTCGCAGGAATTTTACCCCATTTACATTCCTGAACAAGCGGTCCTCGGTTTTCGAATCTGAAGCCGGGGAGAATTCGATGCTATCAAGATCTTCATGGCGTTGATATGCATCCACAAGTTGACGGGTAAACCTATTGTATTTCGAAGTATCAGCATAACCCAGTTCCTGCTGCATCACTTCGGCAATAATATCAAGATTTTTGTTTTCGCAAAATACCATCGGAATAAAAATCCAATAGTTGGCCACACCTACTCTTCCGTCACTACGGTGATAGCCGGCAAAAGTTTTATTCCTGAATTGAGAAATATCCGGTCCTGCCCAGTTAAATGAAGTCTTCCTGTAACCATAGGATGAAGTGGCGTGTTTGACATTCGTCGTCGTAACCAGGCTCCCACCCTTCACATCAGATTCTGTTTTACCTACCAGTAAGCCATACATGATTACTTCATCCCCCGCGTCTAGATCACGGATAAAGACTTTATGTTTGGCGGGTATTCTCTCCAGGATCGTCACCATTTTTCCCTCATCGCCAATGATTTCCTTTTCACCGATATCTCTCAAAGCGACCAGAACATTATCCTTGGGATGAATCTTTAATATATGTTGCATCGTCAAATACTTTTGTTTAACCGGGCCGCATTCCTCATCACAGTTATCATTCCCTGCTTTCTCAAAGCATCCAGGTAGATATCCACCATGTCCGAAAGTCCGGGAAGCGCTCCGAGATCTTTGCCCCATAATTTCTCATTCGAGAGTATTTCATGAACCATATTGCCAGTTTCGGATCTTTGCCACTTGCCAAAATAATAGCCTGCATGCTCATCCGTAATCAGGTAAGGGGAGCCGTTAGCGTTACCATAGAAATTACCTTCTCCATCCATCTCAGATTTCATGAACAGTATGTGTGCGGCCAGGGCCATCGCCATATGTTTTGGAACGGTTCCGAATTTCTCCATGTACTTCATCAGGGTAGCCACGTTGCGCAGGTTCATCTTGGAACTGTACTGAAGCGTAATCGAAAGCCAGGAATGCTCTATGAAGGGGTTGTCAAACCGGCCGATCACTTTTTCCGCGAATTCGGCCGCCTGATCTGTTGTGATTTGGCCTCCCGAAATGGCGGGAATGATTTCCTCTCCCATGATCCCCCGCACAAAAGAATTAAAAGTCTCGTCCTGCATGGATTCACGGACGGTCTTGAATCCGGCCAAATGTGCAGGGCCGCAGCAAAAAGTATGCGTTCCGTTCAGCAGGCGCAGCTTGAGCTCCCGAAAAACGCTGATGTCTTTGGCAACCACAACACCTTCATCGGCTTCAGCAAATGACAAAAGACGCTTCACTTTTTCACTGGATGATTGTATGACCCATAAACGGTATGGTTCAGACATGATCATCAATTCGTCCTCGTAGCCCAGGCTTTCTTCCATTTCCATTTTTTCCTGCCTGGATAGTTTGCCCGGCACAATACAATCGACAAGGGAATTACAGAATTCATTGGCATTTTCCAGCCAGTCAAGAAAACTGCTTTCAAACCCATTCTGGTGGGCCAGTTCCAGCAGGATCGATAATAATTGATCGGCATTATTCGGAATGAGTTCCGTGGGAATAATGACCATCCCTTTTTCAGGATTGCCATTGAAAATTTTATAGCGTTGATAAAGAAACGCAAGAAGTTTCCCGGGAAAAGATGCCGGCGGAGATGCATGCACGTTATCCCGGGACAATGAAATCCCTACTTCCGTGGTATTTGAAATGATCAGTTGTATTTCCGGATTAGCGGCACATCTCAATACCTCATGCCAGTCCTGAGCAGCAAACAGCACCCGGCTCAGGGAAACATTGACGGACTGATCTCTGACCGGCTGCCCGTTTTGAACACCCCTTATGAAATGAGTAAACATGGAATCCTGATGATCAAAATCATCCTTATTGCTACCTGTCGATTTTACCGCGACGATTCGGCCATTGAAGACGCCTTTCTTATTTGCCTGGTCAATAAAATAATCCGGAAGTCCGCGCAACAATACTCCTGTTCCAAATTGAATCACCCGTTCCGGTAAAGCAAATAGCCGCTCGTCCAGATTCAATTTTTGGCAAAGAAACTTATCAGATAATATTCGTTTCGACAACATCATGGTTCTCTCTCTTTATTTCTTCTATTATTGAAGTTTGAATCCGGAAACGAAATCATTTGTAATTATATTCCCCGCTTCCCTGGACTGAACCAGTTGATCCATTACGCTGAAATTTTTTATTGTGATATTTTTTATTCCGAATTCCCCGGTCCTTCCCAGGATGCGTGATTCAACATTCGCGACAGGAAAATAAACCTGCAAATCGTCAATTGATATACCTGATACCCGGCATAAGCCGGCGGAAGGACGCCAACCTTTATCTGTTATTTCAATATCAATGATGCGAGGTCCTTCCTTACCCTGGAATACCACTTTCTCCACTCTGATCCCCGAAAAACGGATATTTTCAATGGTTGAAGAATCAAATCCACTGATGACAATGGCCCGCTTGCAAAGAATTATATCCACATCCTTAAATTCAATATCGCGGAAGAATTTTACACAGGTCTCCGTGCCAATCTTGGCTGCCGCCGAATTACTCAGTCCTATGATTTTTTCGAATCGGATGCGTTCCGTATTGTATTGTCCCGAAGTATCCAACCCTTTAACCACCAGGTTATCGTCACCCGTATGCATGACAGCGTTTACCAGGTCGCAGTCAGTTGAAGAATCGAAATCAACCCCATCCGTATTGGTCCAATTAATCGCCGGCCTGTTGTTCATGATCTTCAGGTTGCGCAAGTGAATATTCCTTGACTTGAACACACGCGTATTCCAAAAACAGGGGTCCCTTAATACGGGTCCGTCAATTCGGATATTGTTGCAACCCGACATGAACAATAGATAAAGCTCCCTGCCTCCGCTTTTCCGCAAGCCTTCCCAACCCGAACCATCAATGGTACCATGCCCGGATATGCTCACATTTTCTACATTCTCAAAACGAAGAAGTGATTGGGAATAATCAGCAAGCTTATTGCTTCCTTTTATCAGTGCGCCTGGTTCCAGGTAGATATTTACATTACTCTTCAAATTCAACTGACCTGTCAGATATTCGCCCTTTGGAAAATATAGTGTCCGCCCGGTAGCCCCTGCGGACGCGGCATCAATCGCTTTTTGCAATTTTTCCGTTTCCAATTTTTTACCGCTATCATCCACTCCGTAGTCCAGGATATTTTTTACTCCGGGATTACCCAGAGTCGGCACACCACTCAATGGAGAATCAATCAATAGAAATAAATACCCAAGCGAATCTATCTGCACAACCAGGTATCCCGGCTTTTGAATGGTGAATCGAAGGCGGTTTCTTTTTTTGGCGGCTTTTATTTTTTGGTTCTCCGGACTGATAGTATAAGATCCGATTGGCCCACTGGCAGTGATTTCAATTGCGAGTGGTTGCTTTCCATCATAAGCCAGACGGGTATAGTGATAAGGCACATCGAACCGCTCCATTTTTTCCACAAATCCATTCTTTCCATTCAGGGAAATAGCATATTTATCGCTCTTGACTGCATTAGGGGTAGCGGGATAAATGATCACGGAAGATTTAATTCCCTCCCCATTATTTGCTTGCGGTTTGCCCGTGCGCGCCTCGCCAGTCATTATGGCCCCGGGCCAGCATAAGAAAAACAATATTGCAATAAGCGAATTTTTTATTTTCAGGATCTGCATCACAGTCAAATTTGATTCTGATATAATTCAATTCTGATTCTTGATAACCGGGAATGAACTGATCCTCAACCTGGCCGATCCCATGGGAATCAATACCAGGGAATCCACCGGACCGTCTGCAACCACTGGACTCTGAGGTAAGATCCCGCAAAGTCCATACTGATCAATTGACCATTGTGGAATCTGTTTACCAAAAGCCCTGATTTCGAGTGGAACATTCTCCTGGGAAAATGGGAAATTATCTGCCGGCCAATTTTTCTTAACAATTTTGAAATTGCTGAGTGAATCAGCACCGCTTAACAGGAGGCCGTAATTCCAATTACTGCCTGGGGTGATTTCATAGCTGGGCCATTTGGCTGCGTCAATGGTTGATTGCCATTTCGGCTCCCCCTTGGAATAAGAACGGCTGTCGCTTGTTTTATAATTCTCCGTGATTTTCAAAGAAAAACTGAGTGCGCCATAATTAACAGTCACGCTGTTCTTGTTATTTTTCCAGGAACTGAGACTGAGTTTCTGCGGCAGGAATAATTCCACTACATCTTTGTCATTCCAATTTATTTCGATGATAGTGTAACTGGCAGCATTGCTGTTCATGTCCATCAACTTTCCATTCACATAGAACCTGGCGCTATCGCACCATGATGGTATGCGCAGGTATAGTGGGAAACGGGTCTTCTCCTTCATGTGCAATTCAAAGCGGATCTTTTCATCAAAAGGATAATGTGTTTCTTCGTGTATGCTGACTGTTTTTCCGTCTGCCACTTTCGCAGTCACGGTCCCTTCTCCGTATAAAATGGCTACGAGACCATTGTCAGGAGTGGCCATCCACAGGTGTTCGGCATAATAGGGCCAGCCTTGCGCATGATTGTGCTGGCAACAACGATGCAGAAAAGGGTTCATCAGAAATTCCGGGCCACTGTTATCAATTCCCGGAGCATGATTGGTGGCGTCACTCACCACCATATTGGGAGCCGTCAGATAGCGAAGTGCTTTGAAATCGGATGTCACTGCCGCCGGATATGTGTTGAATGCAACATTTTCGCAGTTGTCTGCCCAGATGGGGTCACCCGTAATTCCGGTTAGCATTTCATCACTTGACATCTGCTCCACCATCCCGCAAACCTCTATCGCCTGCCGCGGATCACTATATCCCGGGCGCGCATTTTCATCCGCACCGAACATTCCTCCCGGCACCTGGCCATAAAGATTCCTGATCAAATGAAAATTATTGTATGTCGCACCCATATGCGCAGAATCCTTCGACTGCATATACCAGGTGGCAGGCTCCCTGAAACACTGTGCGATATTCACATTGTGCCAGTTCGGTAATCTGTCCTTTTGCGTCCAGTCCGCTGTGTTATGATGAACTTTTTTGGCCAGGTCGAGTAACCAATCTTCGCCCGTGCGATTGTATAACCAATAAATACTATACAGATCATCGCCTCCGCGACTATTTTCCCAATACAATTTCAGGAGCTTATTTTCCGGGATCGTGGCCTGCCATATGAAATAGTTTGTCATGAAAGGGATCACCCTGGGATCATTGCTGTATTCATAATAGGACTGCAAGCACCAGATCATGATCATATTGGGCCAGAGATCGGGATTATTGCCCTGGTTGCTATTGAGATATGATTTTTCAATTGCCATTGGGCCAAAGGATCCGTCAGGCCGCTGGCTCTGCAATACTTTTTCAAGCCAAAGCATGGTTTCCGCGAGGATTTTTTTGTCGCCAAGCACATAGCCCAGGTCACCATATCCTTTCAGCCAATAGGGGACTTCTTCCCAACCCCTGTCACCCGTGCCGTTACCGCTGAACCAGCCATTATTCTTCTTATCCAACCAGATGCTAATCTCATTCAGCTTTCCGGTCAATCCATCCCGTTGTAGTTCCAGGTATTTTTTCAACCAGCCCCCGGGCTCAATGCTGCCGATGGGAAGCTTTATGAAACTGAGTGGTTGCAGTGGAGCCCGGTTTCCCCCATAGTTGTGGTTCATGGAATCCAGCGAGGGCCGGTACACAGAACTGAGCTTCATCGGGTCGTCGCCGCCCTCCCGTTGGGAACTGCAATTCGTAAATAGAAGTAGTAAGCCGGTTAGTACAATCAACAAAATGAATATTGTATATCGCATAGTCTATCTCGTAAGTTGTGTTATTAAACTGAGTCTATTTATTTTGATTTTATTTTCCTAATCGCCGAATTCGGGAAAAGGTTATTGATGAATTCCACACTTTCTGAATCCTTTGTTTGAATAAATATGCCTGAGTCCCTGGAAGCCTGGCAATTCCGGACGATCATATTTTTTGATAACTCAGTTGAGATGTACGGTACACCAGGCTGTGATTGCCGGCCTTCCACATGATCCAACAGGATTTCGGAGGATTTCCGGATAAAGAATGCTGGTCCTTTTTCTGTATTTACCTGACAATCGATAAATTGAATTCCCCTGGCAAATCTGCATTTGATACCCGTTTCACAACTAAGGCTTATCTGCTGGAAGCGGATGTCCTGAAGTGGAGATTCGGGCAGGCCGGATATATTCATGGCCTCCCGGATACGCGTACCCGTGATATTGGTAAATCTGAAATTTTTGAATATGGGTGTTGCTTCGCTCACGGGTTCAGGCTCTTCGCTCCGCGAATCATAATACATGTCCAGGGAAATTCCTTCGGACACATTATCCATCACAATATTTGATATATTGATATTTTCCACGATGCCGCCACGTCCCCTCGCCGTCTTAATGCGGATACCGCGAAGCGTACCATTAAATACACAATTGGTGACAGTCACATTCCTGATTCCGCCAGACATTTCACTGCCAATTCCGATCGCGCTCCTGCCGTGCGCAAAACTGCAGTTGGTGATTACGATATTCTCGGAAGCTATCCCGATGTCCCGTCCCTGTTTGTTGTAGCCGGATTTCAGCGTGATGCAATCATCCCCACAATCAATAAAACTGTCGGAAATCCTCACAAACTTGCAGGATTCGGGATTGATGCCATCAGTATTGGGCGAGTCATAGGGCTGGATGATTGAAATGCCATGGATAGTGATATTTTCACAATACACCGGATGGATGGTCCAGGATGGGGAATTCAGTATGGTGATCTCGCTGATCAAAATGTTCTTGGAATGATAAAGATTAATCATGCGCGGTCTCGGAAAGGGTAATGGACTTCCGGAGGGATTGTCCGGTTCCCTTTCAACAATATTCAATTTTTTACGCAAAAGTTCCGTTTGCCGGTAGGCTTCCCACCAGGTTTCGCCCTGGCCTTCCAGTGTTCCGCGACCGGATATGGAAATATTTTCAAGCCCAAATCCGGTAAATAAAGATGCATATATTTTTCTTCCAATCCCTTCCCAACTTCCCTCGATGACCGGTGTCTGAGAAATATTGTTATCGAATACCAGGACCGCTCCTGCCAGTATCTCCAGGTGAATATTGCTTTTGAGAAATATGGGGCCGGTCAGGTATCTTCCCGCAGGAAAGATGATTTTTCCGCCTCCCGCCTTCGCACAGTCATCCACTGCCTTCTGGAAGGCAATCGTGCAAAGCGTTTTCCCATCTCCTACCGCACCATAATCTTTCACATTATAATATGATTGAGCATGGAGCCCCGGAAACAGAAACAAAGCCAGGATCAAAAAAATGATTACCCTTTTCATGTTCATATTCTTTAACAATCCATCAGGACCCATCCTGTTTCATTTTGGATGAATCACTAATCACCGCTTTCCAGTCTTACCTTTCCTACCAGGCCCGATGCCAGAGGCGTCCAATTGGAAGCGTCAAAGGGTCCATAGGTAATATCAACAAAAAAATATTTCTGCCATTTCACTTTTTTCTTGTCCAGCCAAATGACTCTGTTTGCATCCAGATTGGTGACCTTTATGGTCAGATGATTCCCCTTGCTTTTCAAAATGCCTGGTGGAATATCCAGACTATAAGGGACAGACCAGCTACGGCCAATCAGCCTGCCATTGAGGCTTACTTCAGCCATCTCCCTCACATCACCCAGGTTGAGCCGGAAATTCTTATCGTGTAGCATGCCTTGCGGCAAATCGAAATTGGTTTCATATCTCGCCGTGCCTGAAAAATACTTAGCCATGGTATCAGGAGCCTGGGTCCAGGTTCCCGGATCATTTTGCTGATAGCCGGCAGGAATGGACGGCGCACCTTTTTCGAATGTTATTTTCCAGGGTCCCTTTAATGACTGCGACTTGTCAGCATAGAAATAGGGCCAGGCTTTGTCCTGGACTGAAGCACCATAGACTTTCAAGAAACAAGATTGACCAGGGGATAATTGCAGGTATATCTCATTCCCCCTTTTTTTTAGGAGTCCCCAGCGATTCTCCATCGGGTCATATTGCCGGACTGAATTAAATTGACCCGGAATCGGAATCCAACCTTCACGGAACTGGTCCTGCTGATTGGCTATAAAATATACCTTGCCACTATCTATTGATTTCCGGATATATTCGAGTTGAAACTGCGGGAAGGATTCTCTTCTTAATCCTATTTCGCTCAGGCGCCCAATGAAATCACCGGTAACCGATACATTTTTCCAGGAGCGCATTTCCTTCACCATTCCAACCAGCCTGGTTCTTCGTTGCGCCGCATCCAATAAGCCCGGCACATCGTAGGGCGACTTATAGGCAAATACAATGGGTATTCCCCGGGCCGCGAGTTGATGCAGCGCCTGCAGGGTACTGATGGGCATCCGCTTACAAGACGGTAAAATAATTGCCTTATACGACTTGCCCGAAGCAGTCACCAGTCGGTTATCCTTTACCGATAGTCCTTGTAATTGCCTGTCAGACACATAATCGAAATCAAATCCTTCATCGCGTAATTTCCTGGCCACATTTCCAAAATCATTCTTGTAAAACCATTCCATGGGGTTATGCACCGCCATCATGGCCAATTTACTGCGGTCCTCTTCCGGCATCTCCGACCATATATCGTAGATAGGAAAATAGAGTAATATTTCATTGTCAGGCGAACTGTTCTGCAGGATTTGTTGAGATCGTTCAATATAGCCGCTGAAATCGGGCATATAATCCACGAGCCCGCTATTATGACCAAAATTGCTTGCAGGATAAAACAACCATCCGGGAAAACCAAGGTTCATTGGGGAATAAGTCGCGCAAGTGAGCATTACATGATTGATCCCCGAAATAAACACTTCATCAATCTGAGGCTTCACTTGCGAGAGGGCCACTTTAAAATGATTGCCCAGCCAGGTTGCCGTTTCTGAAGAAACCAATCTTTTACCCGAAACATTGGCAGCAGAGGAAGCAAATTTCATCACGAGCTTGTCAGGACGCCAGAATACTTCCGGCGCATAGTCTTTATCAGTTCTCAACATCGGAATATGAAAATCGCTGGATCCGAAAGATTCAGTTTGTGGAATGTCTGATGCCGCATAAAGGTCGAGCCAGTTGGCAGGCGAGCCATGTGCCTGCTCCACCGTTCGGATTCCATGTTTATGGGCCCAGGCATTCCATGGCTCCACAAAATTATAAAGTAGGAGGTCGGAAATTGTTTCCCGGTAATCGCATAGAATTCTCCAACGGTCGGGTGAATTTATGTTCGAAGAGAAGATATTGAGGTAGCGACGCAGATCATAACCTCTGCGCTTTTGAAATTCATCTAAAAAAGAGGGTGTAAAATCTGCGCCATAGACTTCGTAGGAATCATTAAAAACAGAGCGAATATGACGTCCATTCAAGAATAAGGAATCAAAACGCCCTAAATATTTTTCAACCGCTTCCCGGCTAAAATGATCGAGCACAAGCCCCGCGCCCCCGGGACCAGAGCGTTTTACCATTTGCCCGGTTGGCACTGAAAATATCCCGTAGATTTCCCAAATGCCACGCGGAAATTTGTAACTGAGAAAACCATCGCCAGTAATTTTCGATGAGAGATCAATAAATTGACCTTTATCAGAAAAAGCTACCACCGCAGCAATCGAGGTATCAGGACCGGCAAGGCGCAGTCTCAATTTTTCACCCCCATTGGCTGTCAAAATTTTGCCTCCGGCCAGTTTTCTGGCCGCCATGCTTTTGTTTACATTAGATCCGCCATAAGGCCAGGCGGAACCCAGCGACAAATCAACAGCCATTCCCTTCGCGGCTGAAATATCCCCGGTATAATTTACCATTTGTATCCATTCCGGACTCATGAATGGAATCGATTCTTTCTCATAGCCATCCACCCCATAAGTTGCGGCAATGTTTACACCTCCAATGCCCTCCTTTTGAAAGGCGTCGATATGTTGTTGAAGTCCTTCCCTGGTAACGGCACTTCCAAGCCAGTACCACCATAACCAGGGTTTTTCTTCGGCCCTGGGAATAGCAGATTGAGCCTGAATGATGATCCCCTCCACCATTAGTACCAGAATAAGAACAAGACATTTTATTTTTCTATCCATGATTCCAAGAAATTATTTTGATCATTGTGTGCCGCTTAGCCGGATTTCACCAATAATTCCCGATGGTTCCAATTCCCAGTCTGCCGCATCAAACACTCCTTTTACAGGATCAGCCATATAAAAATTCTTCCAGGGTATCTTGTGCCGATCCATCCAGATGACCCGGTTGGTGGAAAGATTGGTTACACGGATACTGATCCTGTTATTTTTCCGCTTGAGCCAACCTGGTTCAATATCAATGGTAAAAGGAGCACTCCAGGATCTGCCGGCACGATGTCCATTCACATACAATTCTGCCATATCGCGTAAACCGGGTATGCTCATCCGCATCAGTTTATTGTTCTGCAATGACGGTGGAATTTCAACCACTGCTGAATAAACAGCCGTTCCGGAATAGAACTGTAATGCGCTGTCGGGATAATCTGTCCAACTCTTAAGTTCCCTGCTATGAATTGTTTGTGGCGATATGAAACCTTTTTTCTCAAAGCTGATCGTCCAATCCGCCTTTATCGCATAACTCTTTGCGGTATCGCTGTAAGGAAAAGACTCAGGTGGCTTTCCGGAATTGAGATCTGTAAATAAGAAACAGGATTGCCCGGGCAACAATTCAAGATCAATATATTTCCGCGAACCTTGCTTTATAATTGCAGGCGCAAATTGTTTACCTGTCAAAGGATCCATGAAAACCACTGATTCAAAATCCATACCCAACGGCAGGCGACCGCGTGTAAAACTGCTGTCGAGGTTTGCCACAAAATAGAGCATGCCTTTCCCGTATTTCTTCCGAATGAATTGAAGGCCCATGGCATTGAATGCTTCCTGCCTGCAACCCGACTGAATCAGGGTGGTAGATAGGTCCTGGGTAACCACAACGTTTTTCAGAGACTTGATTCGGTTAACCTGCCTGTTAAGTAAGCCCATCCGATCATTCAGATGACTCCAACCTGGCACATTGGTCGGAATGCCTTTTTCAAATACGATTCTTACTCCCTGTTCTGCCAGTCTTGCGAGGACCTCCATAGTTTTCGTTGAAATGCGCTTGCATGGGGGCACCAGGATCATTTTGTAATGATTGCCGCCCTGGGTAATGACCTCACCATCCCCAGCCCGTAGTTGTTGGATCTGTCGGTCGGAAATATAATCGAATGAAAAACCATCTTTCCACAGTGATCGTATCGTACGGCTGAACGGAAACCTGTCTCCCCATTTGGTGGGAATATGATCGAAGGTTGCGAGAATACCCAAATCGTTTCCGGCTTCGCTCCAATAATCATAGATAGGAAAATAAACCAGGATATCATTGTCAGATTTCGAGTTCTGTAATAAATGTTGCGTTCTTGAGATATAGTTGCTGAAATTCGGCAGGTAATCATAAAAAGGTGCATGGGGCCCGAAATCAGGCGCCGGGTAAAAGACCCATCCGGGAAATGGCACGGAAAAGGGTGCATTAGTTGCGCTGATGAGCATGATATGATTGATGCCGGCAATGAATAATTCATCTATCTGCGGCTTCACCTGCGAAAGACTCATCCTGAAATGATTGGTAAGCCAGGTGGCAGTCTCCGCCGAGCAGAGCTTACGGCCATTAATATGCGCAGATGAACTGGCGAATTTGAACATGAGTTTATCCGGCCATTTGTAACGGTCCCTTCTTATGTCAGGGTCAGTACGAACGCCGGGAATGGAAAAATGACTGGGGCCAAATGATTCTGTCTGGGGTATATCAGCCATTCCATACAGGTCAAGTAGGTTTCCCGGTGAACCGTGTGCCTGCTCTGTTACAAGAAAACCATGCTGGTGATTCCATCGGGTCCAGGTATCAACAAATCCATCCAGCAACAAATCGGCGATCGTTTCCCGGTAATCGCAGAGAATCCGTTCTTTCAATTCAGATCTCGAGCTGTCAAACAAAACCGCAAACCAGGGCTTCAGGGAATACCCCCTCCGCTTTTCAAACTCATTCAAAAATCCGGAAGTAAAATCGGCATTATAAACTTCGTAGGAATCATTAAATGCCGAGCGGATACCCTGGAGATAATTGAGCGAGGAATCAAACCCATCCATATAGGATCTTGTTGAAGCTGCATCAAAATGATCCAGCACCAGACCTTCACCACCAGGGGCGGATCTTTTCACCTGCTGCATGGTATTAGCGCTGTATAATACATGAATATCCCAGTCGCCTTCCGGCAAATTTGTTTTAAGCAAGCCGGCACCGGTGACCGATGAACTCAAATCGAGATATTGATTATTCTTTGAAAATGCTGAAACGGCTGCCACAGTTTGCTTTCCTCCATCAGTGGTCAATTGCCTTGAGAACGACCCGCCTACAGCATGGAATGACTCAGTTCCCTTCAGCATTTTGGCTGCTGTTTCTGTGGTCACAGAAGGCCCGCCATATGGCCATGCCGAAGAAAAGGCCAGGTCAACTCCCATGCCTAAAGCCTTGGCTTTTTTGATGGTATGGGCTATCATTTCGAACCACCTGGTACTTCGGAATGGAATCTCTGCCTTTTCAAATCCCTTTACCCCATAGGTGGAAATTATCGTGGCGCCACCAAAACCGGATTGCCGGAATGACTGAAGATGCTGTTCAATGCTGCTTTCAGTCACAATATTCCCCAGCCAAAACCACCATACCCAGGGCCGTTCTGAAGAGCTATATTCAGAATCAATTTGCTTCAACCCAACCCTCGTCTGCGCCTGCCCGGCCTTCATTCCGGCTATCAGTATCAATATGAACAATACCTGTTTCAGTTTCGTCATAGTTTCCGGTTTTAGCAGGCCGCTATCAAAAACCTTTTCATTCCTTAAAGTAAGCAATCCTGACAATTCAAAATAGCCGGCCACTTCCTGGTCTTCTCACGGTAGTCACCCAATCTAAAAAAATATTGTTACAATAGGCGACCACTGTCGGTCGCCTATTTGTTAACCTCACTCTCTCAATCTAATTGCCTATTGATTGAACCATAACTGCCCATTTCTGTCATCCGTTCCATTGAACTGGCGCTGGATGGCATCTTGCACATGCTGTGCATTGTACTGGTATTCTGACTGGGGATACATCCAGCGGGAAGGGATCAAATTATTGTTGCCGTTTCCCGGGCCTACCGAAAATGCAGGTATGCCTGTACGTTTCATATTATAAAAACTTTCCCAGCCGGAATTATTGAAAAACGAAAGGTATTTCTGAATTAGGATCTGGGATAGCGAATTATTATACTGGACCGCAGGCTGCAATAGGTAAGCATCAATCTGTGCATCTGAAATATTTCCTCCGTTTGACTGATAGAATTGCATGGATGCTCTGATTCCTTTCTCATAGTATAAATTGGCATCTCCACTGATCCATCCACGATTAATGGCTTCGGCAATATTGAAATTCAATTCGGCATATCCCACAATGACCATTGGTTCGCCGGTAACTGTCGAATAACGGTCTATATTAAGTGCCGAAGCATCGTCTTTCAAATTGTAAATATCGCCGATACTTAGCCCGCTGTTGATACCTCCATAGGCGGTAAAATCATCCGGTAATTTCCCTGCATCTTTTGCATTCTGGGTAATTTTTGCTACTACAAAGGCCCTTGGATCCTTATATTGAATGATGTATTGCATATAAGTATCGCTGAACCGGTAATAATCCATATTGGTAGGCACATAATACCGGGGATAACGGTTACCCTCCTTATCATACCAGTGAAAAACTGCACCGTCGTCATTGGAAGTAAATATGGGATACTTGCCAGGATTGTTGAAAATATTCGCAAACTGGGTCTTGATATCGAGGTCTGCATCACTCTCCTTCTTGCTAAGGTCAATCAGCAACCGAAGCCGGTAGCTGTTAATCAATTTCTGCCATTTCAAAGCGGAACCACCATAGATGATATCTCCATTTATGGCTACGCCGGGATTCGATAGCAGGAGGCTTGACATCTCTGTATTGGCCTCATCCAGAAGTGACAGGCTATTCATGAAGACATCTTTTTGAGAATCATATACAGGTGCATAGTTGCCATCGGCGCCTTTCAATGCTTCGGTCATGGGAATATCGCCCACCTGTTTTGACAATTCCGCAAAACACCATGCCTTGAAAAATTTTGCAATAATTCCATAAACCGGCGCATTGTGCTTTTCCGATTCAATCCGCAGGCGCTCTACGTTTCGCAGAATATCATAATATCCCCAATACTCAGTGGTCGTCCAAAGATAAGCCTGGTCTGACTGTTGGCTGTTATCGCTCACAAGGTATTGGGAAGCCCGCACTTCATACCCGAGAATAGGATTGTAAACTAATGCCTGGCTGGTTACCCCCGTAAAAATGAGGGCAGGCGAACCATCAGACGGCTTATTGGGATCCGCTGCCAGCTCGGGAAATTTCTTACACCCGAAACTAAAGATCAGTATGGCAGAAGCAAGGATCAATTTTATACTTGGAAATCGTTTCATGTTCACTAATTTTTTGAGATGATGATACATTTCTTCTGAAAATTGTTTGCTAAACCTCACCTGTCAAAAATTAACATTGATATTGAAGCCTACATTCCGGAAAGCCGGAGTCTGAAGGTTATCAGATGCCCCGGTGAATTGATCAGGGTCAATGACACCGGACTTTGTGATCAGTAAGAGGTTGCGCCCAACCACTGAAATGCCTGCACCTTTGATAAATCCACGTCCTAATATTCTATTTGGAACTTTCCAGGTGAGAACTACTTCCCGCAGTTTCACATATCCACGATCGATGATGGCGGCTTCATCCACTCCATAATATCCTCTGGTTTGCTGAATAAAATCAAAATAAGTGGTCGGAATATCATTGGGTGCGAATTTGCGTGTATCACTAATCACATTGCCATTCCCGTCGCGCTGCAGGTCACCGCTTACAACTTTTACACCTGTGGCAACATAATCCTTGCCATTGTACCAGTCTTCACGATCTTTTGGATCAATACCAAGATGACGGCCGCCGGCCCACAGGTATCGTTCATAAGTACTTATGATTTTTCCACCAACTCTTGCGTCAAAACTGAATGACAACACAAATTGTTTGTAGTTGAGTGTATTGGTGATTCCTCCCATCCAATCGTCTCCATAATAACCGAGATTCTTTTTGACCTGGTCAACTTGTGGAATGCCATCTGATCCTATGATCAGTTGTCCGTCGGCGGTGTACATGAACCCTTTGCCCTGGATCATGTCGAGTCGGTCGCCCACTTTAATGAGTCCCTCATTTGTCACACCCGGAGCAAGCGCTTTCAGGTATTGCTTGTAGGTGGACCAATTCAAGGCAATATTCCAATTTAAGTTGGGCGATTTAATTGGACTCGCCGATACCACCAGTTCCCATCCCTTACGTTCAGTTTTACGGCCGTTGGTTAAGACAGATCCGAAACCTGCTGTAGATGAAATGGCCTGGTAATAGGTTTGAGGTCCATCCACAAAATCAAAATATGTAATGTCTAATCCGAGTATGTTCTTAAATAGGCGGAATTCAGCTCCCACTTCAACACCCGTGCTGAAAGATGGTTTAATATCCGGACTCAAGATAGAAGATGGATAATACAGCGTTGGATTATCGTCCCACCTCGTTCCTGGCGAATAGGCATTCACGGAACTGTATGGTGTCATGCCGGTGCCGACTCTTGTAACAGCGCCACGCAACTTTGCATAGGAAATTACTTCAGGCAATGGCAAATATTCATTCAAAATAGTTGCCAATGATGCCGAGGGATAAAAATATCCATTGTGATTCAGCGGAAGCGTGGAAGATTCATCGTACCTGCCAGTTAGTCCGAGAAACAGATAATTCTTATAACTCAAATCAACACTTGCATAGGTTCCATATTCCACCAATTCCCGGTTGTAGTTGGTTGGTGAACTCTGGTTGGTTGAATTTCCGAAATTTTGCCAGTCAGGCACATTCAATCCATCCGTGGAACCGAATATATTCCTTTCTTTCCAGTTACGCAGGCTCGCTCCTACCGTGGCTTTCAAATCAATCTCTCCAAACTTCTTAGTATAGTCTATCAATAAGTCAGAATTCATTTCAGTCATATTATACCAGGTCTCGGAATAATTTCCCGTACGCGGGTAATTGAAAGACTTTGGATATACTACCGGTCTGTAAAGTGCATTATTGTTGATCCCGGTTCTGGCGGTGATATTCAGGTTTGGCATGACCTTATATTTCAATGATGCCGTACCGAAAAACGCGTCATTATAATAACCGTTTGTCTGTTCATAAGCCACGAAATAAGGATTGTTATAATCATTAGCATCTTCGTAATTCCTTTGTTGAAGTCCTTCCTGTCCGGGTATCCAGTAATTGCGGAGATCGCGAACATCAACATTTGCCCCGGTCCAAAGCGTCAGCCCATAAATAAAACTCCTTCGTCCATATCCTACACTCGGGTAATTCGGTGTGTACAGCTTATTAAAATTAATTCCGGCGTCGAAGCGAAGTTTTTTGCTCAGGTCAACACCCCCGCTGAGATTGAAAGTTGTTCCACCCATTTTTGTATTCGGAACTACGCCCTTCTGATACATCTGCGATACGGAGGCCCTCAGATCACTGTTTTCAGTGGAGGTGGAGAAGCTGAGGTTGTCTGTTGTAAGCACTCCTGTTCTCAGAAAATTTTTGAGGTTGTCTTTTCCTCTTGGTATCCAGGGAATCGGTTGTTTTGAACCATCCGGATTCAAGGGGCTATTATATTGAACCAGGAGACGGCCATCCATCTTGGGTCCCCATGCTCCCCAATATTCATAAGTGGGGTCACCCTGGATATAAATTCCCTGGTAGCCTGTGCCGTATTCACTTTGTATTTTTGGTTCGGCAATCACGCCCAGGTCGAATGTTGTTGTGGAATTGAATTCAACTGAAGTTCCTTTAGTCCTTCCACTTCCTTTCTTAGTTGTGATTTGAATGGCACCATTCACACCTCGCGCACCATAGAGGGCCGAAGCTGCAGGTCCCTTCAATACACTATAAGTCTCCACATCATCGCCGGAAATCTCCCACATAGAGGTTGACTCCAAAGGGATTCCATTTAACACAATGAGCGGAGTTACTCCTCTTAATTTTATGTCAGGGGCGGAAAAGAAATCTGATGAGTTGGCTACACGCAAGCCGGCAACTTTGCCGGTCAGATTACCCAGGATATTGGGCTCGCGCGCCTTCACAAGATCTGCTCCCTTAACTTCCTGCAAAGCATATCCAATCCGTTTCTTTTCTTTTCTGATACCAAGAGCAGTAACCACCACTTCACCCAGTGCCGAATAATCTCTTTCCAGCAAGAGTGAAACAAATTCACCATTTGTGTTAATTGCCGCCGGCTTATACCCGGCTGAAGAGAACTCCAGGGTCACCTGTCCACTGTTCCTTGAAAGGATGACGAAATTACCGTCTTTATCGGTTTGTGTTCCGCCTCCTGCTCCTTTGATCTGTACCGAGACGCCCTGCAGGGGTGCACCAGTACTGTCAGTTACCTTTCCTTTAAGTTGCCGGTCCTGTGCCATTGCAAGGGCACTGCAGCTAACCACCAGGACAAGCAATAACAATTTTTTCATACTACAATTTTTTTGGGGATACAAAAACAATTTTAAGCAATGCGTTTGTTCACAGGCAATGAAAAATCCGTGCGGGCAAAATGAACCTGCAACGATTTGTTAAAAAACTCAGGAAAAATTTTCAGGCTAGGCAAATAATCCGTTATTGCGCTATTACGGTCATTGTCAGGCAAAAAACGTTTCCGGTAATAATCGTGAACAATGCTAAACAGAATTCAAATGAACAAAAAGTAATTGCAGCTATTTATTTGCGCAATCGTTCCCGGCAACGATTTCAGCAACAGTTTCAAGCTCTGTCATGCACAGGTTCAGGCCCATATTTTCAATTTTAATTTTTTTAGAGGTTTTTAATCCGGACAATTTGCCTTTCGCCATGTCTTTGGTTCCTGATTCCATTCAAACGGACAAATGACCTATCTTTATCGCATATCGCACACCTTGATTAAAGGGAAGGAAATAAGCATATGAAATTTGAAGCTGTTACCATTAAGGATATTGCGAAAGCGCTTTCTCTATCCACTTCTACAGTATCGAGAGCGCTGCGAGATAGTTATGAAATCAGCCCCGAAACAAAACAAATGGTTTTGGATTGTGCTGAAAAACTAAATTATCAGCCAAACCCGATTGCCAAGAGTTTACGCGACCGGCGCAGTGGTTCAGTGGGTGTAGTTGTTTGTGAAATCGCGAATAGTTTTTTTTCACAAGTAATCAATGGCATCGAATCCATTGCTTATGATAAGGGATACAATGTGATAATTTCACAGAGTCATGAATCCTACGAGCGGGAAGTGATCAACTTAAAATATCTCTCATCCCGTTCAGTGGACGGATTGCTGATTTCGCTTTCAACCGAAACCAATGACCTAAGTCACCTGCAATATTTGCATAGTAAGGGATTACCAATGGTTTTCTTCGACAGGGTAGCCAACAGCATTCCCACACACCAGGTAACCGTTGACAATTTCAAAGGGGCCTACGAGGCAACCGAACATCTTATCAAAATGGGTTATACCCGCATCGCCACTCTCACCAATTCGGCTTACCTCTCCATAACCACCGAAAGAGTCGCAGGTTACAAAGCGGCCCTTGAATCCAATGACCTGAAAGTACAGGACTCCTACGTCAAATTTTGCTTTTATGGTGGGATGATTTTCTCCGAAATTGAAGTAGCCCTCGATTCCCTAATGATGCTGAAACAAAGGCCCGACGCAATTTTTGCAACGAGTGATAAATTGACCACGGGTTGCTTGAAATATTTTAGGAAAAAAGGGATGAAGGTTCCCGACGATATTGCCCTGGTGGGTTTTTCCAATTCCGAAATCGCAGAAATGCTCAATCCATCTCTGACAGTTGTTCGGCAACCAGCCATGGAAATGGGAAAATGTGCCATGGAATTACTCCTCAATCTTATTGAGAGTAAACGCAAAATTACCCAGTTCGACAAAAAAGTGCTTGACCCCGAATTGTTCATTCGTGAATCATCGAGGCCTGCAAGTATCAATTCAGGTTTCCCGGTGTGAATTAGTCCAATAATTCCAATTTAAATAAGGTTAAATGAAGTTCGGCGGTTGCCTCAGCTCACCAATAACTCTCACCGCTGTCTCCGTGAATCCATCCTGAAATCATTTTCCTGGTAACCTCATCCTTCTATCTGCAAAAAAATCAAGCCATATAATTTTCAGCATGATTGAATTTGCTTCGATTCAATCACCCGCTAATTGTATTTTCATCTATTTCCATTTTTACAAAATTGTTTTCCCTTTTTTTGCACTCTGTTAGTACCTTTATTGTGAAGGGCAAATAGCAGGGAATTGAGTGTGCGATTATTTCCCGGGTCATAAGTTTAAATTGAATATTCATATGGAACCGATTCCCAGAAAAGTTGTGGTTGTAGGCGGTGGTTTTGCCGGCATCAATATCATTAAGCGCTTATGCAGGGACCAGCGATTTCAGGTAACATTGGTGGATATCAATAATTATCATTTCTTCCCTCCCCTGCTTTACCAGGTGGCCACCGCCTTTATTGAACCTTCCAATATCAGCTATCCTTTTCGCAGGATGTTCCAGAAAAAGAAGAACCTCCGTTTTCATATGGGGGCACTCACCAGGGTAAATCCCGAAAATAATACCATCGAAACAGATACCGGCACGCTGCATTATGATTGGCTGGTACTCAGCGTCGGCACCCGAAGTAATTATTTTGGAATGGACAATGTGCAACGGAACACATTGCCCATGAAATCCATCAACGATGCGCTCAACCTGCGCAATTATTTGTTGCAGGATATGGAAAAAGCCGTTAGGACCGAAGACCCGGTGGAAAGGGACAATCTCCTGAATATTGTGATTGCAGGAGGAGGCCCAACAGGAGTTGAGATAGCAGGCATGCTCGCGGAAATGGGGCGAAATATAGCGGTCAAGGAATATCCCGAAATCAAGAACCTGCAAGGCCACCTTTACCTGATTGATGCATCGCCCGCGTTGTTGGGAACCATGAGCAGGAAAGCACAACAGGAAGCCGCCAAAAAATTGGGAAAGCTGGGCGTTCAGATAAGGCTCAATGTTGCCGTAAAGGATTATATCGATGGAAAGGTAGTGCTCGCCAATGGGGATACGATCATGAGTAAGGTGGTAATCTGGACTTCGGGTGTTATTGGCCGTGAGCTTCCCGGCCTCCACGCGGAATCCATCGGCCACGCGAAAAGGATATTGGTGGATGAATTCAATAAGGTAAAGGGAACTACCAATATCTATGCCCTGGGCGATATTTGCCTGCAGGCCACCGACCCTGACTATCCAAAGGGCCATCCTCAACTGGCACAGGTGGCCATACAACAGGCGAAAAACCTGGGTGAAAACCTGAAAAAGATGGAAGATGGCAAGGCCCTGAAGCCCTTCAAATATCATGACAAGGGTTCCATGGCCATCATTTCAAAATACAATGCCGTAGCCGACCTTCCAAGATTCTCCTTTACCGGTTTCTTTGCCTGGCTGCTCTGGTTATTCATCCACATCATTCCCCTTATCGGCTTCAGAAACAAGATCAAGCTGGCCTTCAGCTGGTTCTGGTCTTTCATAACGAATGATCCTACGCTCAGACTGATCATCAGGCCGGAGAAAAAAGTACTGTGAGTAAGCGAGATTCAGCTCCCATCTTCATCGGGGCCTCCTCCAACAATTGAGATCAATCAGTATTCCAACAAACCTGCAGATAAAACAGTGTCCAGAGGCTTTGTAAGTCCAGGATTCTTCCGGATCATTTTTTGAGTCCCGGCAGAAGGCCCCTGATCATCGTCCCTTGTGTCACACCCTTGTGCTGCAACAAATGGCTCAGCCAAAATCCCCGAAACTTTTCTAGTCAAAATGGATAACCAGCCAGGCGCCACCCGGCTCCGGCCGCTTGTACAAATTATCGGCCCTCTGAAAAAAAATGACCGAAAAACTTGTGAAACCGAAAAGTTGCATATATATTCGCAACCAAAAGGTTTCATTTTAAACATGAGAAGAGATCCATTCCAGGCAATCGCCGACCCCACTAGGAGAGAGATATTGAACTTGATCTCGCAGGAGACGCTCAATATTAATTCGGTGGCCGGAAATTTCGATATGAGCCGTACCGCTATTTATAAACATATCAAGATCCTGACCGAATGTGGACTGGTAGTTATTCAGCAGCAGGGGCGCGAACGCTTTTGCAAGGCCAGGCTGGACAAGCTGAACGAAGTATCCGAATGGTTGGAACAGTACAGGAAATTCTGGACCGCGAGACTCGACTCCCTGGAAGAATATTTGAATACGATACAACAAAAAAAGATAAAATATGGCAAAAAAACCGGAACAGGAAATCGGAACCGCTGATCGCGAGATCCTCGTTACACGAATCTTGAACGCTCCCCGCGAGCTGGTTTTCAAAGCATGGACGGACCCCAATCAAATTCAAATATGGTGGGGTCCCAAGGGATTCACCACAACCCATCGGCAAACGGAATTCAGGCCTGGTGGCGTCTGGCGCTTCGTCATGCATGGCCCGGATGGAAGAGATTACGACAATAGAATCGTTTATGAAGAAATTATAAGGCCTGAACGCCTGGTCTATATCCACGATGGTGATATTGAAAATGATCCCCATGGATTCCGGGTAACCGTAACCTTTGAAGACCTGGGAGGAAAGACAAGACTCACCATGCGCAGCATCTTTAAATCTGCCGCCGAGCGCGATATGGTGGTGAAAGAATTCGGTACTCTCGATGGCGCCAATCAAACTCTTGACAGGCTCGAGGCGCTCCTGCCTGGAATGAATTGACAAATAAAATTCTTATTAAAGAATTAAAATCACAATCATGACTGCAATGACTGAAACTCACGTGAAGGAACTCATTTTCCACTCCGGAGATTGCCGGCCCAATAGGCAGGATGGACGAGAATTGGAGCCCGAGCCTGGGTCGCCTCACCGAACTCGTGGAGCATCTTTGAGACGCATTCAGCCAGCCAAATTGCCGTATTCGCACCCCTTCGAATAGAATCAATGAAAGTAATTTTATGGAAGTGTCTGACCCACTCAGATCCTTGACATGAAACTCAGGGCTTCGATTGAATTCAAAAATCCCGGGTTGCGAATGCTCTTATATGAATTGGAAAATCACTAACTGAAAAAACCAAAAAATGAAAAGAACAAGAATTATCTATTGGATTGTAACGGGCCTGCTCGCAGCATTGATGCTTATGTCCGGTATCACAAATATACTAGTGGTACCGGATGCCATCACCCTGTTTAAGCATTTGGGCTATCCCACATATCTGATACCATTTCTCGGAGTCGCAAAATTTTTGGGAGCCGTGGCCATACTCGTTCCCGGCTTCAGAAGGATCAAAGAATGGGCCTATGCCGGTCTCACTTATGACCTGACAGGCGCAATGTATTCCGGCATATCTTCGGGTGACCCTGCCAGTGGCTGGTCGATGATTCTGATAGGACTTGCCCTGATTGCACTCTCTTATATCTACTATCACAAGCTATTAAAAACCGTTCCTTTAACCAAAGGCTGATGAGAGCGGAAAAAATCTCCGCGTCTTATCGCCCCGGCCTCCCAACAGTTCTAACCATGAATATAGAAGTCTTTAAGACCAACGTAACTGACCAGGATCACGCAAATATGCTGATCGCGCGGATACATAGGTCCTACATGGAATATACAGCCAATTTTGACTTGTCGGATTGCGACAATATACTGCGTGTGAAATCAGCATCCGGCTCCGTCGAACCAGATTTGCTGATTAAGCTTTTGAGGGATCATGGTTTCTTTGCCGAAATACTTCCCGATGAAGCTCAACATTCGATGCAATCATTTACAAATCAAATGACCGGACTGTCGTCAAGATGAATCTGCCCATCAGGCATCCCATGCAGAAATATTTCCTCAAAAAAAAATTGCGTAACCAACCGGTTTCCTTTAATTTATTGTTTACAGATTTTGGAAATGGAATCGGGCCAGGGTTTCGGGGTTATCTCAATGTAATACTGAAATAAATTTCGAATTTTCGGCTTTAAACAACGGCAGCTTAAAATTACAGGATTAACCAGATAGAGCGCAAAACGAAAATTGGGAATTGTCAAGAGCTAATGTCAGTTGTATTCTTACACTAAATGATTGAGTAAGTGTAAAGAAATTACTATTATGCGTTTAATGGGTTCTTTGCAAACTAGGCCGATAGTGGGCAGAATTTATTACGAACGTAATGGAAGTATGGCAGGCGGAGCCGGCTGAATAAGTATTCAAAAAGATATAAGGGAGAGACCCGCTTTCACTTATCCTGCTTCCGGGCTACGACTAGAGGGCCAATGTGGCTTAAATGGGTAATCCTGTATTAATTTCCATAATGGGTAATCCAATATTCATTTACGCGGCTTAAATGGATAATCCAACAAAATCTTAATAACATGAATCACCAACCTCTTGTAATCGAGAGAACCTTCAATGCACCAGCCGCGAGAATATGGAAGGCGCTAACCGACAAAGAAGAAATGAGGCAATGGTATTTCGACATCAAAGAATTCAGGCCGGAATTAGGTTACGAATTTCAATTCACAGCGGGCAAAGAGGGTAAACCCTATCTTCATCATTGCAAAATAACTGAACTGATCCCTGGCAAAAAGATCAGTTATAGCTGGAGTTATGACGGCTACCGGGGTATCTCATTCGTGAGTTTTGAATTGTTTCAAGAAGGGGGCTCAACGAGGTTGGTGCTCACACATGCGGGTCTGGAAAGTTTCCCCAAAGACAATCCCGACTTCGCAAGGGAATGTTTCGCAGAAGGATGGACCTATATTATTGGCAGTTCCCTGAAACAATTCACGGAATCTCCTCAAATCAACGTCGATAAACTGCATGCCTGAACCCGGCGCGTTTCAAGCGAAATCCAAGTCATTTTCGGATGGATATTTGATCTCAACAATTTTTATTTGAGGGAAGCAAGATATTTCTTCCAGTGATCCCAGTAGAAAGATTTCCAAGCCTTTTTGATTGCCGCAACCTGACGTCGGGAATATTGGCATGAATCAGTTGAATCATCGCGTCTTTACCTTTCTGCTCAAATAATAAAATGAGCGTGGAATCAATCTCGGCTTTCTTCCGGTTTGCCGCGTGAAAGGATTGTACTACCAGCCGGTTTCTTACCAATTGAAAGATTTTTCCCGAATGAACTCCCCCATTGGCGGAATAATTTATCCATTCAATGGGTCTGTCTTCAATCAGCCGGTTCTCCAGGGCCCCATAATCATTTAATCAAATTCTTCATTTCCTTTAGTGCTGAGGGACTGCAATTTATCTTTCTAAACCCCTGGCAAATGGAAATCCGGAACCAAACTAAGTACTACTAACAGGTTATTGTGGAATAGGATTACAGCAACTACTTTTAAACTAGAAAATTCAAAATCGGTTTTAAAGTTTATTTTCCCAACGCTTTCCCTTGAGTTGATTTATCAGTACAATGCACCTACCCATTTCTTCGTCAATTGATTTTATTTTCCGGTAAACCGGCCCGGATGAAATGACCCCTTTTACAAGCGGAGCCATTTCGGGGTGCGCATTTTCTTTACATCAAAACCGGAACGTTCTGGTTAATTGGGTGCCGAGCCAATATGGACCCCTAAACATATTGAATAATTTTATCGGCTCTCTTGGATCACGCAGGTTTGGAAAAGTGTTGAACATCATAAATCAGCCATCATGCCATTGCACAGAAAACTCCTGACAAAACTCTACACCATTGGGTTGATCATTATTATGCTGGTTACTATCAGGGAGGGCTATGCACAAATCAGGCAACCCATCAGCAAGTATCATGTCGGAGACCTCATTGGCAATAAGTATTTTCTGCTGAAAGGATATCCTGATACCCTTAGCATTGGCGCTTTCAGGATCATCGTGGAAGAATATGATAAAGGTGGACGCTGGGATCCGGCTTCAAAAACCTACCAACATCTCAATGGCATCGGCAGAATACAATTTACCTGTCAGCCTAAGATTATTTTCCCCTGGCCCGGTAAAATCTGGAAAGATGCCGTCATGAATCCTGTTTCGGTGAATATAGTGGACACGGTTAGGGAAGAGATCAATGAAATCAGCGTGAAGGATGCGGCTCAATTGGGCATCAAAGCCAGGGTCGGATCCAAAGTGGATTTGATGGTTCCTTATTATGGCGATAAAGCAGTTGAACTTTCCAGGTATCTTGGTGACTTAGTACCAATCAAGAAACCTGAGGGAATCCGGGTTCGATTCACGGACCTTACCGTTAAAGTTTTACAGGCGGGTGCCACACAAGGACTGGTTTTGGCGGGTATCGCAACTTATCCTACCTCTCCGGCCATCCCTCCCGTTCCATTCACACTGAATATCTACCCTGGCTTTCAGTTGCAGGTCAATTCTCTTTCCATTTCGCCAAATAAAAATGCCATTGCCAATGCCAGGCTCATTCTCCCTTCTTCCCTGGCAAAAGAAAATGATTGTGGAGGAGCCGACCTGAATCTGGGAGATATCAGCATTTCACCCCGATGTGAATTTTATAAAGTCTTGCCTGATTCCACCTATGGTATTTTCAGTATCGGAGCTACCACGCTGGCCATACAGGGCCGTGGTTATGTTGTGGATTTCAGTTCAACAGCCAGTTATCCTCCTGTTGGAAAACCCGCTTCATGGAAAGGAGTCGTGCTGTTGAAAGGTAATTCACCAGGCTCGCCTTCCGATCCTGTGATTTCCAATATTGGTTACATGCAGGCCGCCTACTCCTTCAGCAATGCGCTGGTGGAAAGTCTGGGACTGACAGCCACATTCACCAATACAAGGCCTTTTAGTTATGGCACCACGCAACCTCTCGGATATACGATCTCCTTTGTCCATTCCAGTGTAACTGTAGCGGCAAGCCGTGTTACAGGGGGGCTCCTTCGGGACGGAGATGTGACTTTGCCGAGGACGGCCGTGCGGCAGGCCAATGACGCGCCGGTAGTATTATCTCAATTGAATTTAATCATTCGCCCTTCCATGGACCTCGGGGGATTCGCCATCATCCCGCCCAATATGGGAATCTATTGGGGCGACCTCATCAAAGCAGGTGGCGGTGACCGTAAGTCATTCGGCATCGAAAATGTTTCCCGTGAAGCCTTGCTGTTTTTTTCAGCCAGGCCACGGCCTCTATTCCTGCCCATCAGCGCAGATGGAAAAAGTTTTGTAACGCCTTTCACAAACTTATCGCCTCCGGCTCTCGATTCATTCGGCATGCAAGGGGCAAGTTTCAGATATTTTTCAGTGCTGGTGGTGAATACGCCCGATATTCCGGGAACCTGGAAACCCAACGATCCCATCATGCCCTGGGCCAATAGCCCCGTGCGATTCAATTTGAGTGGTAACAAATCCAGGTGGCTTAACGTTGTAACAGAAGGTGTGCATTGCAATATCCCCGCCGATATAGGGGAATCGCCAAACCTCAAACTCGGAAATCCTTCAAAGCCATTATATGTTGGAGTGGATCCATTCCAGACCCAAACCAACTATTTTCAGAACAAGGGAAATGTGCATAGCAGCATTGTGGTGCAATGCGTGGAAAGCGCGGTCATCAAATGTGATTTCTCCTCATTCATAAAAGAACCGGCACCCACCAATTCAACATTAGCTTTCAAAGAAATGGTATTCACTTCCACGGCAAATAATGCAGGAGGCAAACTGGCCATTGGAAGCAATGACTCATTATCATACTGGGGATTAAAACTGGAACAGAAACCAGGATTCAGTTCATCGGGACTCGTGAGTGTAAAGACGGGGCAGATCATTTTAACGGCTGCAGGATTGTCCGAGAAACGCCACTTCGCGGAACCATTCTGGATCACATGGGGTGAAATTTTAGCCAACGGTTCTGTCGGACGACTATTCTTTGATTTCAATTCGGCAGGCCAGCAATTCGATCATTTTAATTTTGTACACAACGCGGTGGAATTATCGCCATTCAATTCAGCCCCGAGGCCATTCCTGCGGGTAGCCGGCACGGCACATTTCCCATTCTTCGGAGGGAACTACCTGCATATCCAGGATGAATATGATCCCAGCATGGCGGCCGCACCCAACAATAGCAGGAATATTATATTGAGCGATCAGACTATTAATAATTTCCTTCCCACCGATTCCACCATTGTAGGAAACTGGTCAGACGGCTTGGGGATATTCAACTTTATCATCAGGTATTCGGCTTCCACACAGGACGGTTTTCAAGGCATGGGCACCAGCAACCTGCGTTATCTAATAGGTGGCGATATCGGTTCCACGCTGGATATGAACAGCAGGGGTACCTGCATACGCATTGGCACCAACCTCATGGACCAACGCTCTATCGCATTGGGACAGGTGGCGAATATTTCCAATATCACGAGACTCTGGGGCTGCGCTTGCATTAAAGACAATGGTATTGAAAACCTTGTGGTAGGGGGTGAAGTGACAGACGCGGCGAATCTCAGCATCGTTGCCCGAACAGGCTCTTATCTCTCCGCCATATTACAGGTCACTCCTTCTATGGCGAAGCTCACCATGGATGGTGAAGCATATATCTCATTGGTGGCTTCCATGGATGCCGTCGTGAACGGACACATGCAACTCATCCTGAATACGGCACAGGGATTCCTGGAAGGTGAATTGTCGGGGAAAATGAGAGTAGCCGAAGGTCATCTCTCGCCTCCTCCATTCGTGCTACAGGGTAACTCACTCCAGGCCGAAGGACAATTGAACTGGCATATAGGCACCGATTTCCAGGATCTGCAGGGCATGGTTGCAGTGAAGATCATGGGTACGGGAGGAGGAGTTGGCGTTGGCGCAGGATTCTATATTGGGAACAATGCACCTCGCGAACGGGCATGGGTACTCGTAGGAACCGAGCCCAGGTACAGCCTCAACACATCGGCTCTGCCTGCAAGGCTAACCGGTATTTACGGATCCATTCATATAGAACAAGGTGTGAATCTTTATATCATTTCCGGCGGGTATGATGTTTATCTGGGTCTCGGCGCCTTCGTTCTCAACCTGGCGGAAGCAGGTGCACTGGGTGGCGTACAGCCGGTAGTGGGATTGCCCTATGTGGTTGGCAATCTTGGAGGCCGCATACATGGTGAAATACTGGGTGGATTCGTTTCGGCAGCTGCTTATTTCAACCTGCAGGTGATCGGACCCTATCCTTTCTCCTTCCAGGGTACGGTTGGATTGGAAGGATGTGTGTTGTGGGTGGCATGTAAATCAGTGAACATTACCGTTGGCCTGAATACCACAGACGGATTTTATATACGGTAAAACAAACTCAATTTCCCCCGTGGAAAAAATCGATATGATGAAAACAGCAATCAGAATATTTTCTTTGACCCTGTCAGGTGCGCTCTTTCTCACGCATCTGCAGGGACAGAATGCCATTGCGATCAGCAGCGATCCGGGCCCCGGTTTGCGCATAGCATTGAATTGGTCCCCCACTATCAATGCGGCGGGTTACAATATTTACAGAAGGAATGCAACGGATGCCAATTATCCCGCAACGGCCCTAAATCCACAGCCCATTAAACCTCTGATTAATTGCTTTGACATCAAGTCCCTTCTCATTACCACTCCTGACTCCGTCGAATGGAAAACGGTAGCAAGCAGTCTGGCTGATTCAGTCTTATTCGATCCCTGCCAAATCAGTAACCTGTCTACGAATTCTGATAAATACAATCGCTTGCTGATGCTTACGAAATTCAATATGCCGATAGCGCGGGTAAGTGGATTGGGATTCGAAGACAATACCGTAGTGAATGGTAATGTTTATTTTTATAGGATCGTCGCGCTGGATGCTACCAATAATCAGATTGGTACAGTTGCCAATGATCTCAAAGTAACGGCAGGCACATTCACTCCCTTTCCGGCTCCCACGGGAATTATTGGAGAACCCGGAGACGCCGACGCACTTGTCAGATGGAACCAGGTTCCGGGCGCTGCAGGATACGTGTTGGAACGCTCCACCAATGCAGTGACAGGTTTTCAACGGGTAAACAAGAGCCGCTATTCGACGCAAATCAAAAACCACCTCAATGGTGACACCCTGATTCCCACCTCTGAAGGCATTTGGGATTTCCAGCGCTTTGATTCTGCCAGCGGGCGACCCATCCCACACCTGGTCAATGGCTCCTGGATTGACGGCCCCTCTAATGGAACAACATACTACTACCGGGTACGCTCACTTGATTTCTTTGAACGTGCCGGCGGTCCTTCCGTAGTATCTAACCAGGTTTTGCCAATGGATACTACCAAACCTTCTGTTCCCATTGACCTGGCCGCCACACCCGACAACAATAGTGGAGTGGTGAATATCCGATGGACACAGGTGGTCAAGGATATCAATGGGCATTGGGAGCAACCGGACAGTTCAATCCGCTATCGCCTCTATCGTTTCAGTTCATCCGACAATCCCAATACAATCCCTTCGGTATTATTCGCCGAAACGAGTGCCCTCAATGGACAGCGCACTAAGGACACAACCGATAATGATCCCGGTCTGCGCAGTCAGTTTGGAAACAGAACCTGGTGGTACCGGATCAGGTCCGTTGATGTCAGGGGAAATATCAGCCAGTATTCATCGGCGGTTTCTGCAATCGTGAAAGATATTACTCCGCCTGCAATCGTCACCAATTTGGCGGCCACCGGTTTTGAAACTTTTATCTCCGTGAAATGGCAACTTAATACGGAGCCCGATATGGCCAGCTATATGGTGTACCGGAGTTTATGCCACCTGGGATCCTGGATAGAGTGTAATCCCAAAGACACTTGTTTTGAGTGGAGTAATTATGATCCATCCAATCCCAATCCCAAGCAGCCAAAAGAAGGCACCAACTACACTTATTCAAACAATGGATATACTTATTATAACAAACCTGATCAAGGCAGAGAAAATCCCAGGCTACCATGTCCCTGCAGCGGCCCCTTTGTTTTCCTCGGAGAAATCACCCAGGATTCCGCGAAAAGGGCGATGGCAGCCGGAAAATTCTATTTCGAAGACCATACCATTCCTGCCGGTTCACCACTATGCTACGCCTATTGGATAAAAGCGAAAGACTCTTCAGACAATACCAGCGGCGCCTTCCCGATCCCCTCTCCTGCGGAGCGCGCACAGATCCTTTGCCAAAGGCTGCATGATCTTACGCCGCCGGAACCGGCATTGATTTCGGGTTTATTCGCGGAGGCAGACCAGATCAGGGTTGAATGGATGGGACCTCCTACCCAGGACACGAGAGCTTATCATGTGTACAGGGCACAGGGAACCAATCCCGCCAATGAGCCTGCGCTTACTGCTTACAGTTGGGTTGGAGGCATGACGATTGAACTCCCGCCGGCCCTGCCGAAAATCCTGACGGCACCCTATAAACCTCCTGGTCTCGCGCCTTGCGACAAGATCTCGGTACAGGCAACACCATGGATGAGCCAGGGTTTTTTTGAAGATAAAAAAATTGAACCCAAGCTCACTTACTGGTACCTGGTAGTGGGGATTGACTATGATGGCAATGAAACACCGCTGTCCAAAGCAGCTCCCATCAGCACTTTCAGCTTCACGAGAAAAATACCCCCGGCGCCGGTATTGGATATGATCAGCAAACAAGCGGTTCCTTGTGGTGTGATACTGCAGTGGTCGCCAATATTCAATGCTACTGAGCACCTTGGATTCATAATATATCGCAGCAATTCCGCCGCGGGTCCATTCACACCTGTGGTGACAGCACCTGTGAAAGGGAATTCATTTGTAGATACACATGTGGTCCAGGGTAATACTTATTGGTATCGCATAGGACTATTATTGAACAGTGGCCGGTTGTCGCAATTGTCTCCGGCGCAATCCATCACACCCTGAATAAAAGATATGATAAACTTAATTCAGATAAATTAATCGATTACTGCCAAAAAATAAAAACCATGAAAGCCAAATTGCTGGTGCAACTCCTGATCATGCTGATAGTGGTTATTCCCCAAAGAAGTTCCGCGCAGGATCCCGCATGGGTAAGGGACAATACCTGGTTTTTCGACAATTTTACTAAGGATACCCTGAGTTGGAATCTATTCAGGGAAACTTTTATTGGAGTGGCCCCCGCCCCGTCAGCCGACTTTGACGGTTTTTTTTACGATGCGCTATATCAAACCAAATTGGCGGCACCCGGCCTCTGTTATGGTATGGACGTAATGGCCATGTTGATAATGAAAAATGGAGGGCATCTTGGCTTTTGTCATCCGCCTTATGTATATAGTGGTGTGGGCAGGCCCGACGATCCTAACCTGGAAACTGCCATTGAAATAACCCATGGCAACCAGATCAATCATGGATTTCTTTCATTCATGCTGGATGTGCTGGCGGCCAATGAACTTCGCGACGGCAACTACGCCTACCTGAAAGTACAGGAATTTCTGTCGAAAGACGATCAGCCCGTAATCTGTATCAGCGGCAGCCAGGGCGGCATTACCGGAGATTCAGGACACGTGATAGTGCCCTATGCTATAGAACAGATCGGAAATACCAGGAAGATCTATGTGTACGATCCCAACCGCTCTTACTATGTGGCCGGCACGGATGGAAAAGATTTTTATGACACACACCAGAATTTCATACAAATAAATGCTGCAACTGGCAGTTGGTCTTATTTAATGGCCGGCTCCATGGGAACCTGGTTTGGTGACCCTGGTAGCGGAGGCAGGATTGTGGCTGCTCCTCTCTCAGTAGTGGGTAAAAAAGATAGATTGCCCCAATCACTGCTTGCGGAAGGAGCCATCGCCATCAATACCATCCTCATTTACGGAAAAAACGTCAGAGTGGAACAAATAACAGACCCAAAATCAGGGCGGCACCTGATGAATGAAAAAGGAAATGATATGGAGACCCGGGAAGAGCGCCGCTTGAAAAATGTATTGCCATTCATTTCATTCGCCGGAATCATGCCGGCATCAGGGAAAAACGGAAATGCTTATTTTATCAGGGGGAATAGCCAGTTGGATATTCAGATCCGCGCCATTGGAGATTATAAAATTGGAATGATGTTCAATGGAAAATTCAAATTGATGAAAGGTTATGGCAAAGGAAATATCGAACATTATCGCAGCCCTCTTGTCTCTTCTCCGGCTCGTCTTAAAAAGAAAATTTCTGCCCCACCCATCCTTCTTAATAATGCATCGAAGTTTAATGGGTCAAAACATCGACCATAAACCCCAAAGAACCAAATTTGTAAGCGCATTTAAATGATCGCATTTAAATTGCAATTTCCCGCCTCGTATTTCCATGAAGGTTTGCAATCAATGATGGTTAGTGAAGACGCTAACCATGGCGAGCTTGAAGATAACAGACATGGCACAGACCTTTGCACCAATGATATTCCCCACTCCGGAAGAGCGCCCTGTGTATAGAAAATTGAATTTTGAGAGATAAAGGCTCCAGCGGAGCCCCCTAAAAATATTGAAATAGCCAATATGTATTTTTTGATTTATTTGCAATTTCCCGCCACATATTTCCATGAAGGATTGCAATCAATGATGGTTAGTGAAGACAGATCCATAGGGGAAAGGTTCCGTATTCCAAATCGCAATATTAGCTTTTCTGATCAGCGCGAAGCCTCTGTCTTTGATTTTCCCTCCTTCCCCAGCCAAAGCAGCGCGTCAAGTATCAGACGATTTTGAATTTCATTATCAAATGTATGTGACAAGGTCTTGTTCGCCTTGTGCTCATAGTCCATATCGTTATGGCCCATATTCATGTATATCATTTTGTAGTGGATATTAGTCCACACAACGGGATAATAGCCACTATGCCAAATCTCGTATAGCTTGGGTCCCGTCCCTAGAGGGAAACTCGTGGAGTCAATGGACAGCAGGATTTTGATATCAGGATTGTTTCTTAAGTCATTTTCCCATCTGTACCATTCACTGGGTGCGGATTTGAATGTTGGAGGTAAATGCCTTGTGGAAGGATGCCTGCGGTCTTCTACTCTCAGGATGGCCGATGTGGGTCTCCAGGTATTGCTCTTGTATTGCCCTGCACCCAAAAATTGATTGTGATACCAGTCCCAGTTTTGTGGGAATGCCGATGGGGTGAGTGCGAATCCGGAGAAATGAAATCCCATCCATGCGCCTCCATGATCCATGAATTCCTGGAATGCCTCCCTTTGCAAGGGTGAATCCGGACGGGTATCTAAAAAAATCACTACCTGGTATGCGGAAAGAAATTCTGTGTTGAGATTGTTCCAATCGCTGGTTGAATCATATTGAAAACCATGTTTGGCTCCCATCTTGGGAAACCAGTTATTAGCCTCATGCAAAAAGCTTATATGGGCCAGGTCCTCCCTTCCAGTGTAAAAAGCAATTACTTTGAATTTTGGGTTGCGATGCTGCGAAATTGTTGGCAAGCCTATGCAGCAAAAGATTGTATAGATGAAAAGCAGTCTTAGGAATCTCATACCGAGTAAAAATGAAACAGGAAATCTGCGATCTAAATTAGTTCATTTTACGGTAATGAATAGAGGCCATAATCCTTATCCAAATTACGAATGCATTTAACCGGACAGAAAGCCAGGAATATTCTTCTTTCTTTATACGGTAGCGTCCTCGATTTTCGCCGTCGGAGCGTACTGATTCACGGAAGCAACACCACTATCACGCCCCGAAGCAGCGTCATACAATTCACTGGTGGCAATCACTTTTCCATTGCCTGCCTTCAGATTGAAATAACTCTTGTTTTCGGAAGAAGTCTTTCTTTCATAGCGGCTATAATCCCTGGCATAGTTACGAACTGAATCTATTGCCTTTTCGCAACTTTCCCTGTCGGTGAATCCGCCGCTGGTGAGGATGACTTTTCCGCTTTCCAGGATGAGATTAAACTGGTATTCGCCGTTGCTTTTCTTTGAAACCACAAACTTTACCATGATGTTTGATTTAATGACTTGAATAAAATGCTCACAAAGAACCGGAATGAGGCGATACCCGTGATCATAAACTGGACGGAGCGTAAAGTGGGATTCCGATAGTTTGGCAGGAACCGCAAGGTACGTTAAAATACCAGAATGGCTGCGGAATCTCCTGGGAGGAATCATAAGTACAATTTCAAACCTATTCTATTCAATCAATTAGATTTTGCGCCTCTTAGCCACCAGTTCAAGTTATTATAGTGTCACTACTGGTGGGCTGACCCAATTACCTTAGGATTAACGTAATCAAATTATGAGTAAGCTGGCGTCTACCAGGTTTCTTCAGTAAAGTTTTGCTAAATAAGAGATATCATTTTACTTTGGGGCATGTCACTATTTATAGCATCGTTGAATTCAGGGAGCAATGGCAATTGCTATTATGTGGGAAACAATAACGAAGCAGTGCTAATAGATGCCGGAATTTCCTGCAGGGAAACTGAAAAACGAATGAAACGATTGGGATTGTCCATGAATAAGCTGAAAGCCGTCTTTATTTCACATGAACATTCAGACCATATTTCAGGGATAGAGACAATCTCGAAGAAATACAATCTAACCGTTCATATCAGCGCCGAAACATTAAAAAACAGCGGCCTTTCTATTGAAAGAAACAGAGTCGCACCCTTCAGCCAGAAAGATCCCATTGCAGTCGGTGACCTCTCCATCCATGCGTTTCCCAAATTGCATGACGCGGCTGATCCGCACAGTTTCATGGTAGTAAGCCATTCTGTGAAAGTGGGCATTTTTACGGATATAGGCCTGCCCTGCGAACAGGTGACTCATTATTTCAAGCAATGCAGCGCTGCCTTTCTCGAATCCAACTATGATGAAGGCATGCTGGAGTCCGGAGGCTATCCCATTCACCTGAAAAAACGCATTCGTGGTGAAAAGGGGCATATGTCAAATGCGGCAGCCTTACAGCTTTTCAGGGAACACCGTGCTCCGGGTCTGAGCCATCTCATTCTCTCCCACCTTTCAAAAAAAAATAATGACCCTCATTTAGTGGAGGAGATGTTCAGGCCATTCGCGGGCAATACAAATATCATCGTAGCGTCCAGGTATGTGGAGACTTCAGTATATGAAATTAAAAATGCAGGCCTGGATGCAGGAAGCATTAGCCCCGTTCTGCGGCAACCGAAGCCAGTGCAATTATCCATTTTCGAATAAGACTGTAAACCGGAACCAGGTTTGAAATTCTCTTTCCTGAGGAGTTCTATGGTGTGGATCAAAGGTGCATCACGCAAATAGATGGAGTCATAAAAATATCCGGGTCAAAACTTGAATTTGAGCTGAAATTTGCGGGAGAACGGTAGAAGTTCCATTATATTTTTTCAATCGCCTTCATCACGTTATCCACCATGCGATCACAGCGGCTCAGGTGGAAATGAAGGAGGTCTTCTTTCTTGCAATAGTCATTCAGCCTGTTCCTGAGAAGGGCCTTGGCACGATTCAGTCTCACTTTTACATTGATCGCAGTGATATCAAGGCAGGCTTGTGTTTCAGCTGTGCTCATTCTTTCAACTTCACGCATAACGAAGACAGCCCTATATTTTTCTGGAAGCTCACAAATGGCTTTTTCCAGAACCGATCTCAACTCTGTGTTGAGCACTTGATGAAGTGGGGTTTGTGCGTCCATTATTTGCTGTTGAAACATTTCATTATATCCTGTGTTGCCATTCGCAAGATGTAAAGATTTTTTTCTATTCTTAAGTCTTAACAAACTTTCATTTATGAGAATCTTGGTAAGCCAGGTCGAAAACGCTGATTTGAATCCGAATTGCCCGAGGTTTTCATATGCCTTTATGTATGCGACCTGCATGATATCTTCCACCTCAGCGTCATCGTCAATGATCGCCATTCCCACCCTGTAAAGGCGTTGGTTATATCTCCGGACAATTATGGAATAGAGGTCCTTCTCACCACGTAACACCCTGGTGATGACTTCCTTATCAGAAATGGACTCCGTTAAATTAGGTTCCTGATTATTCATTTTGTCCATGAATCTTGGTATTAGAGTTCTGCAATGCCTAAAGGTTACAAAATTACACTTAAATAAATTGGAACACAGAGGTACCAGAGGTAACAGGGATTTACATAGAAGTAACCAGGATTTATACAAAGCTAATGCAGAGAAAACCACAGTCTTTCTCCGTGCCTTTCCTTGCCTTCTCCGCGCCAATCCGCGTTATGTCTTTCTCCGCGCAATCCGCGTTATGTCTTTCTCCGCGCAATCCGCGTTATGTCTTTCTCCGCGCAATCCGTGTTATGTCTTTCTCCGCGCAATCCGTGTTATGTCTTTCTCCGCGCAATCCGTGTTATGTCTTTCTCCGCGCCAATCCGTGTTATGTCTTTCTCCGCGCAATCTGTGTTATGTCTTTCTCCGCGCAATCTGTGTTATGTCTTTCTCCGCGCAATCCGCGTTATGTCTTTCTCCGCGCAATCCGTGTTATGTCTTTCTCCGCGCAATCCGTGTTATGTCTTTCTCCGCGCTAATCCGCGATACTACTCGCTCCGTAATGCATCAACGGGGTTGGCAACGGCTGCTCTAATGGCCTGGAAGCTCACAGTAAATAAGGCAATTATCAATGCGGCAAGTCCCGCAACCAAAAAAATCCAAAGACTGATATTGCTCCTATAAGCGAAACCCTGCAACCAGGAATGCATGAAATACCAGGCTAGGGGTGCTGCAATGAAAAATGACACAATTACCAGCATTAAGAATTCCTTCGACAATAAATTCACGATGCTACTAACGGAAGCGCCCATTGCTTTACGGATACCTATTTCCTTGGTGCGCTGCATGGTGCTGTAGGACGCAAGGCCCAGTAAACCAAGGCAGGAAATAAAAATGGCCAATACGGCGAAATTCAGGAACAATCTTCCAAACCTGTCTTCGCCCCGGTATTGTTTGTCAAAAAATTCATCCAGAAAATAATAGCTGAATGGCCTGTTAGGAATCAAAGCCTTCCATTTGCTTTCTATGGCCGAAATGGTGGCAGGCAAATTCTTTGCAATCACATTCACCGAAATCAAATTACAATTTCCCGGCTCGATTCGCATGCTGAGTGGTTTTATCACTTCCTGTAAAGAGCGGAAATGAAAATCCTTCATCACCCCAATCACTGTTCCGCTCCTGCCCCACTGGCTAAACTTTTTGCCGATGATCTGCTGCGGAGAACTGTAGCCGAACAGTTTAACGGCCGCTTCGTTCAATACCATAGCCTCGGTGGTATCGGTTCCAAAATCTTTTGAAAAAGCCCTCCCCGCGAGCATCTTAATTTTGTATTGCGGTATGTAATCAAAATCCACAAAATACAAATCAAGATTGGCTATCTGCATTTCGCCCTTTATATTTTCAATTTGGGAATAGGCTCCCGGGTTGTCTCCTCCGGGAACACTCCCCGCCAGTGAAGTTGATAATACATTCGGCAATGAAATGATTGACTGCCTAAATGCATTTTTCGCCGGGTCACCCTGGGAATCAATGATCATCTTCTGATCCTTGCTGAAGCCAAGCTCCTGGCTCCGCATATATTTCAATTGATTGTAAACAACAATGGTGGCAATGATCAATGCTACTGAAATAGTGAACTGTGCCACTACAAGTCCTTTCCGCAACATGATGCCCTTATTGCCCGAAGCAAATCGTCCTTTCAATACGGTAACAGGTTGAAAGGAAGCCAAAACCATCGCGGGATAAATGCCGGCTAAAATTCCGATTCCAACAGCCGTAAGAAATAGCATCATCAAGTACAATGGATGCTGAAAGATACTGTGCGCAATAATCTTCCCTGACAATTGGTTGAATAAAGGCAACAGCAACATGGAAAGAAATACTGACAACACAAAAGCCATCACGCAAAGGATCACACTTTCTCCAATGAATTGCCTTGCCAATTGCGTCTTGGCAGCTCCCACCACTTTGCGAATGCCCACTTCCTTAGCGCGTTCGGTGGAACGAGCCGTAGTGAGATTGACAAAATTGATACAGGCAATCAATAATATGAATACCGCTACTATAGAGAAAATATAAACATTGTTGATATTCCCGGTCTTACTTCCGTCGCGCGTAGAATGGAGATATACATCCCTCAGCGGTTCGAGGAAAAGAGTCGGGAACATTTGAATTCTTTTCATCTCCGTTCCATTCCTTTTCTCCAGGAACGCGGGCAGTTTTGCCTCCAAACCCTTGGCGTTGGTGCCAGGCCTCAATAATATATACGCTTTGGCTCCGTAATTCCCCCACTGGCTATCCAGATTTGGTGCAAATTTTTGAGTAATCGTCGTCATGGAGAGCAACATATTGGCCTTTATCTGTGAATTCTCGGGCATATCCTTCATGAGTCCTGTCACTTTTGAAGGAAATGCGTCTCCGGTGATCAACAATGTTTGTCCCATCGGGTCTTCATTGCCAAAATATTTCTTAGCCGCTGTTTCAGAAAGCACAATGCTGAACTGCTCTTTCAAAGCAGTCCGGGGATCACCCTTCAGCAACCTGAAATCAAACATTTCAAAAAAGGATGAATCGGCCCATGCTACATCCGGTTCCTGGAATTTGACTTCCCCCTTTCTTACAAGAAGGTTATCGCCAGTAATTCGCACTGCTGCCTGCACCTCAGGAAATTCATCTTTCAGGAATGGCGGTACCGCCCAGGAAGGTCCGCTTGCATTGATTGTTTCTGTGGGAGTCTTGATATCACATACTATCCGGTAAATACGGTCTGACTTGCTATGAAAGGAATCATAACTTAACTCAAACATGACATATAAGAAGATGAGGAAACCCGCTGTCATGCCAACTGTCAGTCCCATGATGTTGATAAATGAAAAGACCCTGCGTCGCCAAAGGTTGCGGAAAGCGATTTTGAGATAATTCTTAATCATCAGATTTCTAATTTTTATTCATGCCTACCCTTTGTAAGATAAATTTTTTGCATTCCGATTCAAATTGAAATTAAATGCCTGTATCCTGCTCCTAAAATTTGCTAATTCATTCGCTCCTTAGTGTTTGAACCGGATTCACCAGTGCTGCTTTAATCGCCTGGAAGCAAACCGTAAACATTGCAATGGTAGTAACCACCACTGCCGCGAGCAAAAATATCCACCAACTGATATCCACACGATAGGCAAAATCCTGCAACCATTTATTCATCGCCCACCAGGCAATCGGTGACGCAAGTAAGATAGCAATCATGACCAGCTTCGCAAAATTCAAAGACAATAATGTGGTTATATTGGCAGCACTCGCGCCCAGCACTTTCCTGATGCCAATCTCTTTATTGCGTTGCTCTGCCATGAAAGCTGACAAAGCAAATAAGCCCAGACAGGCGATAATTATGGCCAATATGGCAAAACTGCTGAATATGCGTCCAGACCTTTGCACATCTGCGTACATACTGGCAAATTTCTTATCCAGGAAATTGTACCTGATTGGTTGGGCCGGCGCAAAATTTTTCCAAACGGTAGTGATGGATGAGATCGCGTCGCGCATGTTTACTCCCCCCACTTTTATAGACGTTATTGAAGAGCTGTTGCCCAGGATCATGCACAGTCCTCCTACATGCTCACGCAGAGATTCGAAATTAAAATCCTGTACAACTCCGATTACTTGAAATGTCTGCCATCCATTCGTAATGCGTTTGCCAATAGCATCTTTTAGATTGAGTTTGGAAGCCAATGCCTGGTTGATGATCACCGCCTGGGAATCGGATGCAATGGAAGGAGAGAAATTTCTGCCTGCCACTAATTTTATGCCCATTGTTTGCAAATAATCATTATCCACCTGCCAGATCTGCCCATCCACTCCGCTTTCCACTTTTGATTTTCCTTCATTATAGAAAGTGTTTCCATTCCTCTTTGTATCAGACACTGGCAAAAAATCACTGACGGAAACCGATCTCACCGATGATAATTTCAACAACTCTTTCTTAAAATTGCCGATTTTGTCTCCCATCGTATTGGTTCCTTCAATCATCACTACCTGCTCTTTATCATAGCCCAGTTTTTTGTTGAGAATAAATTGCATTTGGTTGTATATCACAATCGTGCCGATGATCAATACGATTGAGGTAGTAAACTGGAAAACTACAAGGCCATTTCTAAGAATTGAATTTTTGCTCCCCTTGCTCACCTGGCCCTTGAGCACATTGATGGGTTTAAATGAAGACAAGTAGAACGATGGGTACAGACCTGCCAGGATTCCGATGCAGATGGAGCCGGCTAAGAGTACTGGCGCCAACCACCATTCATTCCAGGGGATTGTCAATGATTTTGCAGACAGCGTATTGAAATATGGAAGCAGTACCCATGCCAGAATCATGCCCAATGCAAATGAAAAGATGCTGAGTAGAATTGATTCCGTCAGGAATTGATTGATCAAACCGCTCCGAGCCGATCCCACTACTTTTCTGAGTCCCACTTCCTTGGCCCGGTTGGCAGACTTGGCTGTCGATAGATTGATGAAATTAATGCAGGCTATGATTAAAATAAAGCAGGCTATGCCACCAAATAACCACACGAAACGAATATCACCGTGGGAGAAACTATCATAGATATCGAAAGACCGCAGGTGTATGTCGCCTACTGGTTGCAATATTAACTTAGCGGATTTAGATACTTTTTCAACATCCTTGTCGCCAGCCTCAATCATGCTGGGTAGTACGTATTTGTCAAGTATGGTTCGGGTAAGTTTTCTTTCAAACTGAGCAATATCAGTCCCGGTGCGAAGCAGCACATAATCATCATAGTTGTTGGCGCGCCAGGTTACTTGCTCTCCCTGCCAGAATTCAACCCCCTTAAGGCTTAGCAGAAAGTCAAATTGCAAGTGCGAATTGGTTGAGAAATCTTCCATAACGGCTCCAATCTTGTAGGGCCTGGTCTTATCATTATTCAGGATTACGATTTTCCCCACCGGATTGTGACCTGGAAAATATTTGTCGGATTTTTTTTTGAAATTACCAAAGTATTCGGCTCCGAAAGTGCATGTGCCCTGTCTCCATAAACCATGGGTATTTGGAGAAGGTCCAGAATTTCCTGGTCGGCATAACTGAATCCTTTCTCATAACTGTCCTGTTCCTGGTCAGCCCTCCTCAGGTAATTGTCTCCTGCTCCCGGAAACAAAGTATTTGACATCAACCGGCCTGAAATTACAACTTCAGGATAATCTGCCTTCAGCACTTTTCCAAAAGGGGCGGGCATTGAAGTGCCTTTTTCGATGGTTCCATTGTCATCATATACTCCCACCACCCTGTAGATGCGGTCAGCATCGGGATAGGATTTGTCATAGCTCAGCTCATCTCTAATATACAAGGCAATCAGCAAACAGGCAGCAATGCTCAGAGCAAAGCCTCCGATCTTAATAGCAGAATACATTTTTTGCTTCCTTAATTGCCTTACCGCGATTTTGAAATAGTTCTTAAACATAAGCCTTGCTCATTTGTTTGAATTTGCAAACTATCATGATCCTCATTCGAAGCCTGATTGAAGATTGCCTTAATATTGTGATTTCGGCGACAAGAATGAAACCTTAAATCTATCAATTGATCTTCAACTACTTATTCCCCTAAGAGCCAGGCATAAGTTCCATTTTGATACAGCAATTGTCCGGTTACGATACAGGGTCTGTGTCCCTAAAGATTGACTTCGGATCCTGCAATATGTTGCAGGAAATTCGATGTTTTATTTTCTGGTTTGTTATTGATGATCCTCCAGGAATACAGCAGGGGAACTTTCGCCGAAGAATATGCGAGGGCCGATCTGATTGCATGAGACCGCGGAAAATCCTTGGAAGCATGGAGTCCGTCCCAATAACTCAGAATGAATGCAATACCTATCTTTGTAAACAAGCAACAGGTAATCAGGAATAAATCATTTGAAGATTTCCATAATATTTTCTAAAATCAATTTTTAATTATGAAAGCGAATATTGGGATCAACGACAAGAACAGCCTGGCCGTGGCCACGATTTTAAACAAATTGCTCGCAGATGAACACGTCTTATACGTGAAGCTCCGAAACTACCATTGGAATATAGAAGGCAGCAATTTTATGGAGATGCACAAGTTTTATGAAACCCAATATGGAGCTATTGGGGAGGAGATTGATGAAGTGGCTGAAAGAATCCGCAAGATTGGCCACTATGCGGAAGGACGCATGAAGGATTTCCTGAAACTTACGAACCTGAACGAAGGCAATTATACCAATGACCAGCGCAAGCAACTACAGAGCCTGCTCGATGACCACGAAACCATTATCCGCGAAGTCCGTAAGAATATTCCTATTGTAGCAGATAAATACAAAGACATAGGCAGTTCAGACTTCCTGACAGGCCTAATGAAAGAACACGAAAAATGGGCCTGGATGATTAGGTCCTATTTGGGCTGAACAGGTGAGCAAAATGATTTATAAGAATTTGTTGAGCATGTCCTGATTAAATGCATATTGTGGCTTTCATCGGATTCCGATTGCAAATACAGACAATTATTTTTTATGATAGAAGTAGAACTAAAGCTTGATGAAATAGGGCGGGGCGCCTTTTATGCCAAAGAGGGAAATGAAAGGCTGGGTGAGATGCAAATTGCCATTTCCGGAAATGACCTGACCGTATTCCATACTGAAGTCTTGGAAAAGGCAGAAGGAAAAGGTGTGGCCTCTAAAATGCTGGAAACAATGGTGGCCTATGCCCTCACCCACCATCTGATGGTGATACCCCTATGTCCCTATGTGAATGCGCAATTCAAAAGGCATCCGGAAAAGTTCCAGGATGTCTGGAAGAAGAAAGTAAATGGATAATGAGCATCAAGAGGTGAACCATGGACCGACTCATAACAGGCATCCATCACGTAACTGCGATTGCTTCCGCGGCTCAGGAAAATCTTGATTTTTATTGCGGCATCCTGGGGATGCGATTGGTAAAAAAAACCGTGAATTTCGATGCACCCGAAGTTTATCATTTCTATTATGGAGATGAAATTGGGAATCCGGGCAGCCTTCTTACATTTTTCCCTTACCAGGGATTGAGAGAGGGAAGACATGGAAAAGGAATGCTGAATACAACTACATTTTCCTTACCAGCAAATTCAATGAACTATTGGTTGGAGCGATTCAGCAAATTTAAAGTGCAGTACAAGGCTCCTGTGGAGAGGTTTGAAACTGAATCGGTGATTTATTTTGAGGATCCGGATGGATTAGGTTTGGAACTGGTATTCAATGACAAGGATAACAGGGCCGGTTTCACTTATGGGCATATTCCCATTCAAAACTCCATTAGGGGTCTTTACAATGTTGAAATTTGGGAAGAGGGCTATGAACGTACAGCCGGGATTCTGACCGAACAACTGGATCACCGCCTTCTGGCCGAAAAGGGAAATCGTTTTCGTTTTGCCGCCACCGATAGTCCTGGCAGTTATGTGGACATCTTATGCTCACCCGAAAGCCTCAAAGGCCTGGCAGGCAGTGGAACAGTACACCATATAGCATTCAGCACCAACGACGAGACCAGCCAGCGTGAAATCCGGCAAAGAATGGTCACGCGCATGCTCAATCCCACTCCGGTGCTGGATAGAAATTATTTCAAGTCCATTTATTTCAGGGAACCGGGAGGCGTATTATTTGAAGTTGCAACTGCAGGCCCGGGATTTGCGGTGGATGAGACACAAGAACATTTAGGTGAGCATTTGAAATTGCCAGCACAATATGAACCTGAACGCGCCTTGATAGAAAAATCACTGGTACCAGTGACCTTGAATCTTGAAAATTTCCGCTGAAATGCATGAAAAAAATATACTGGCAGCGGGTAAACCATTAGGAGAAGGTAACAGGGTTCTCATCATGATTCATGGCCGGGGCGGGTCCGCGGAAGATATAATATCCCTTACCGATCATTTGAAATTGAACGATTATTCCATCCTGGCTCCCCAGGCGACAAATCACAGTTGGTACCCGCATTCCTTCCTGGCGCCACCCAGGCTGAATGAACCCTGGCTCTCTTCGGCCCTGTCGTTGTTGAATGAATTGTTGATCGATATTACTGACAATGGGCTTGTCAAAAAGCAAATCTATTTTCTAGGCTTTTCGCAAGGAGCCTGCCTTGCTTTGGAATTCGTTACTAGGAATGCAAGTGGATATGGCGGAGTCATTGCATTTACAGGAGGCCTGATCGGAGACCGCATCTATTCAGAAAATTATTTAGGCGATTTTGAAGGCTGCCCCATTTTCGTGGGATGCAGTGATCCCGACCCACATGTGCCGGTGGAAAGGGTATATGCATCAGTCAATATTCTAAGATCCATGAATGCCTCGGTTACGGAAAAAATCTATCCAAATATGGGGCATACTATTACCCAGGATGAACTCGATCATGCCAATAGGATCCTCGCCTAATTTAATGGTTCATAGCATGATACATATATGACCTTGGCCCTGGGTTTCCCAGGCAGAATAACTGTTTTTTCAGCTTTGATTGGGTATTTGTAATGAAGCCTTATTTCTTAATTATCAGACTGCATTTGAGGATACATATCTTTGACAACTAAATCAAAACCTATGCTTAAAATTGGTGTTTTGGGAGTGGGACACCTGGGTAAATTTCACCTGAACAACTGGAAGACGATCTCTGGAGTAAAACTGGAAGGCTTTTTTGATCCAAACGACGATACCAGTGAAGCTGTGCAAACAAAATATCAACTGAAAAGATTTGAAGATCCGGACAGTTTGATCGACGCCTGCGACGCGGTTGACATAGTAGCCCCAACCACCTACCATTTCGAATTATGTGAAAAAGCTCTGCGAAAGGGTAAGCATGTATTCGTTGAAAAGCCTCTTGCCGACAATATGGACCAGGCCCGTGCCCTGGTTAAGCTTGCCAGGGAAGCCAATGTAAAATTTCAGGTGGGACATGTGGAACGGTTCAACCCTGCATTTCTTTCCCTGAAAGGAATGGAACTGAACCCCATGTTTATCGAAGTGCACAGGCTTTCCCAATTCAATCCCCGGGGAACAGAAGTGAGTGTGATCCTGGACCTGATGATTCACGATATTGATATTATTCTGAGTATCGTGAAAAGCGACGTGAAAAATATTTCGGCAAGCGGAGTGGCAGTGATGACAGATACTCCCGATCTTGCAAATGTGCGGATAGAATTCAACAACGGATGCGTGGCCAACCTCACTTCCAGCAGAATTTCAATGAAGAAAATGCGCAAGATGCGTTTCTTCCAGAAGGATTCTTATATCGGGATTGATTTCCTTGAAAAGAAAACGGAGATCATCAGGTTGAAATCGGACAATGACAAGGATGCATTCAGCTTTGAAATCGACACGCCACATGGAAAGAAAAGCATTGTCATTGCCAATCCCGATATTCCGGAAGCCAATGCCATCAAACTCGAACTTGAAGCATTCAGGAATGCAATCCTGGACAATAAGCCCACGCCGGTCACCGTTGTGGATGGATTGATGGCCATGGATGTAGCTCATCAGATCCTGCAAAAAATTCAAGCTGCAAATTTTGTTTTGCAGTAGCTTCAACCGACCAATCCAACCATGAAGGTTTACCACCGAATCCATATCAAATGGTATGTGCTAGCCGACTACATTTCGGCCACCATCTCATGGATTCTTTTCTATCATATCAGGAAGCTCCTCCTGGGAGAACATTGGAATTCCGGATTGAGCTGGCAGCATGATACCCGATTCTGGCTTGGTGTGGTCTTCATTCCGCTGGCTTGGCTATTACTCTTTACTCTGGTGGGGACCTACCACCAATCATTGTACAAAAAATCAAGGGTTTTTGAATTGGGCAGCACTTTTGTGGTGACAATGATCGGATCAGTCATAATTTTTTTTACAATTATACTGGACGATGTCAAAAGCAACTATGTATATTATTATCGCGCTTTCCTGATACTCCTCTCTTTGCATTTCCTGCTGATCTGGGCTGGCAGGCTGCTAATGCTGACCATCGTGAAAAATCAATTGCTAAAGGGGAGATTGTGGTTCAACTCCATCATCATAGGTAACAATCCCACTGCGTTAAAAATATTCAGGGAAATCAGAAAGCATGAAGCCTGGTTGGGCTACAAATTCAGCGGTTTCATTGATACCGGTTCTCTTAGCGGTGATGGTTTGCAGCACGAACTTCCCCACTTGGGTTCACTCGAAGCGTTAGAGCAGGTAATGGATAAGTTCCATCCCGACCTTGTAATCGTAGCCCTGGATGATTTTCATTCAAAGGGTACAGAAGACATCATCAAACGCCTGAGTGAAAAAGACGTCGAAATCAAGATCGCACCCAAGACCCTGGATATCATTTCCGGTTCCGTGAGAACCAGCAATGTACTGGACGCCCTGCTGATCGATATCAAGACCGGATTGATGCCTGAATGGCAAATACCCATCAAGAGAGCGCTGGACATTGTCTTGTCTTCGTCAGGCATGGTGCTGCTCGCACCTCTCATGCTCTACATTGCGATCCGGGTAAAATTATCATCTCCGGGTCCTGTCATTTTCTCACAGGAACGTATAGGCTATAAAGGCAAACCTTTCCGGATCCATAAATTCCGATCCATGGTGGTGGATGCGGAAAAAGACGGACCGGCGCTGTCATCTGAGAATGATCCACGCATCACCCGCTGGGGCAAGATCATGCGCAAGTGGAGGATTGATGAACTACCCCAACTTTGGAACGTCCTCAAGGACGAAATGAGCCTGGTAGGTCCGAGACCTGAACGGAAATTTTATATCGAGCAGATCAATAGCCGAAATTCATATTTTAGTTATCTCCTGAAGGTGAAACCTGGTATTACCAGTTGGGGGATGGTGAAATTTGGCTATGCCGGCAATGTGGATGAGATGATTGAAAGAATGCAATATGATCTTGTGTATCTCGAAAATATATCCCTGGCACTGGATTTCAAAATCATGATCCATACACTGCGAACCATGCTGCTTGGAAAAGGCCGGTAGCGGCAATAAGGACCCGATCTATCAGGCATTGCTGCAATTCTTTATTCACACTATCCTTTGACGATACCCTCCATTCCCAAGGCCAGTTCCATGAATGAGAGTTGGCGTTTTTCATCTATTTTTGAACAAACCATTATGTTTCGTGAAATTCCTGTTCTCTTCATTGGTACTTCTCAGCCTGGTTTCAGTCTCCTGTTGCCAGACGGGTTACTGGCAACAGCAGGTGAATTTCAAGATCAATGTGAAGCTGAACGATGCGGAAAACAGCCTGGATGGATTCGAAAAGATAGAATACATTAACCATTCACCAGACACACTACTATTTGTCTGGTTCCACCTCTGGCCCAACGCATATAAAAATGACAAGACTGCATTCAGCGATCAATTGCTTGAAAATGGTAGAACAGATTTCTATTTCTCATCCAGAGAGGACAGAGGCTATATCAATCGCCTGGACTTCAGAGTTGACGATATAACCGCAAGACTGGAGGACCATCCCGGTTTCCAGGACATCGTGAAACTGGTATTACCAAAACCATTGGAGCCGGGTGGATCCATCCTGATCAGCACCCCTTTTCACATAAAACTTCCTTATAATTTTTCACGCGGAGGACACTTGGGCCAGTCTTACCAGATCACACAGTGGTATCCCAAACCAGCGGTCTATGATAGCCGGGGTTGGCATCCCATGCCCTATCTGGACCAGGGAGAATTTTATAGCGAATTCGGCGACTATGAAGTTACCATTACATTGGCTGAAAATTATGTAGTGGCAGCAACGGGTGAATTGCAGAATGAAGATGAAAAAGCATGGTTGCTCAATAGGGCGGCATCATTAAACCCGGCGACACAGGTTGAAAAATTGAAAAAGGGTCTGATTCCGAAGGTTGCTAAAGAAACAGGGAACAGACAGGGTAAACCCATTTTAAAGGAAGGGAAGCCCCTTGAAAAACCAGCGCCGGCTCATCCTGTCCAGGGAATAAGATCAGTCAGGCGGGATTCTCTTCGTCAGGCTATTTCATCTCCGGGTATGAAGACACTGATATATAAACAGGAAAGGATTCATGATTTCGCCTGGTTTGCCGACAAGACATTTATCGTCAACCACGATTCCCTACAATTGCAATCGGGCAGAATCATTGATCTGTATTCATTTTTTCTGCCAAAGGAAACCGAAATATGGAAACACAGCATCGATTTCATGAAGGATGCGATAAAAACACGCTCTTCCTGGATTGGCGAATACCCCTATAAAGTAGTAAGTGTGGTACAGGCTCCGCTGCCATTGCCAGGGGGCATGGAATACCCAACCATCGCGGTAATTTCCGCATTGCCTGATGAACAAACCCTTGACGAAACTATTGCACATGAAATTGGACATAATTGGTTTTATGGTTCGCTCGGCTCCAACGAAAGAGATCATCCCTGGATGGATGAAGGAATGAATACCTATTATGACTATCGCTATATCCGGGAAAAATATAAAGACAATAAAAAAATAAGCCTGGGCCCTGCCGGACGATTTTCAGAATACGATTTCGAAAGGATCCTATTTGAAACGATTGCTTCCGTAAACAGAGACCAGCCCATAAACGAACCCGCTACCGCGTATTCTGTGCTCAACTATGACATGGTAGTCTACCATAAAACCGCAGAGTGGATGAAGTTTCTTGCGAAACAAATCGGCGAATCAAATTTCGATTCCTGCATGCGTGAATATTATCGCCTCTGGCAATTCAGGCATCCCTACCCCGAAGATTTCGAGGCCCTGGTTTCCACATTCGATAAGAAGAACCTGGATAGCGTTTTTCAATTGCTGGATACAACTGGGAGCCTGCTCACCGGCGGAAAGAAAAGGATTCGCTTCTCCTGGTTGATAAATGCCGACCCTGAAAATAAATTTCACAATATCAGCCTCGCACCTATGTTCGGCATCAATAAATATGACGGCCCTATGTTTGGCGCAGCTATCCATAATTATAATCTCCCTCTCACCCGCCTTCAATTCATCGCGGTACCGCTATATGCTACCCGCAGCAAAGTGATCAATGGAATCGGCAGGGCTACATATAGCTGGTATCCCCGATTTATTCTGCAGAAAGTTGAAGTAGGCGCCAGTTTCGAAAAATTCACCCAAAATGAATTCACGGATTCTGTAGCCAAAAGAACGAACCTGGGATTCACCAAATTCGCTCCGGAATTGAGACTGGAATTCAAGAGCCCCGATCCGCGCAGTCATTTGAAACGATTCATACAGTTTCGATCCTGGTTCCTCAGTGAAGACGAATTACATTTCTTTACAGATCCGGCAACCATGACAGACTCCTATTCCACACAAAAAAAAATCAGTAATATCAGCCAACTGCGCTTTGTTGGTGATAACAGCAGGGTTCTTTATCCTTATCATTGGGAGATGCAATTTGAAGTGAGTGATGACTATGGCAAGGCTCTGTTTACAGGTAATTATTTTTTCAACTACACAGATAAGGGAGGGTTGAACCTGAGATGGTTCGCGGGCAAATTCTTTTACCCTGGCGGTAAGACCGCCCAAAAACAATTCAAAACGGAAAACTACCAGCTCAACATGACCGGACCGAAGGGCTATGAAGACTATACATACAGTAATTATTTCTTAGGGCGCAATGAATACCAGGGTTTCCTTTCCCAACAAATCATGATCCGGGATGGTGCCTTCAAAGTGAGGACCGATCTGCTCAGTTCCAAAATTGGCAAGACTGATAACTGGCTGACAGCCCTGAATTTTACCTCAGATATCCCTGACCACGTTAACCCAATCAGCCTGCTTCCGATCAAAGTTCCATTAAGAATTTTTGCAGATCTGGGGACCTACAGCGACGTTTGGAAAAAAAATTCCACCACTCCTAAATTCCTGTTTGATGCAGGGCTGCAGGTATCCCTCTTTAAAGACCTTATTAATATTTATGTACCACTGCTGTATAGCAAACAATACAGAGACTATTTCAAATCCACACCCGGCAATAATTTCTGGCAAAGAATATCCTTCAGCATCGATATTCAAAATATCAACTATAAGAAAATGATAAGCTTTATTTCATTGTAATATATATTCATGCCAGTGGAACACAGCAACATAAAATACCTGGAACGGAATAAGATTGATATAAAAAAATGGGATCAATGCATCGATCAGGCCGCTAATGGATTGATATATGCGAAAAGCTTTGTCCTGGACTGCCTGAGCAAAAATTGGTCAGCCCTCGTGTGGAATGATTACGAGACTGTAATGCCCCTCACCTGGAACAAAAAATTTTTTATACGTTATCTGTACCAACCACCCTTTGTAGCCAGACTCGGAATTTTTGGAAATATTTTGGATCCGGGAATTTATAAATCCATTCTCGCCAATATCCCCTCCAAATTCCGTTACATTGATATTGATATGAATGAAGGGAATAACGAAATGCTAAATTTTTCTAATCAAACTTTCGCAATAAGAAAGAGACTAAATCTGCTACTTCCACTTTCCGGATATGAACAGATTCATAATGGTTATAAGAGATTGGCAAAACGGATGATTCGCAAGGCTACAGAGCACGGAATCCGTATGCAGTCAGAATCCGATCCTGCTGCCACTATTGACTTTTATTACGAGCACTATTCGCATCAGCATCCTCATCTGTCCAGGCGGGATTTTGATAGGTTGATCAGTTTCTGCAAATCAAATGAGGGGCGGAAACATATTCAATGCTATCGGGCAATATCACCCGAAGGTGAGATATTAGCGGCCTATCTTTTATTTTCCGATTCCAGGTATATCTATTCAGTGCTGGGTGGCAGTACTAATCAGGGCAAGGATCTAGGAGCATTTTATCTTTTAACGGATGCTGCGCTGAAACATAATTGCCAAACGAAAAAGGTCTTTCGTTTTGAAGGCTCCGACCTGGAAGGGATTGCATTTTTCGACCGGCAGTTTGGCTCCTTTGAAGTATACTACCCTCATCTAATTCAAAACAGGTTGCCCTGGCCACTGAAAATATTCAAACAATAAAAACTCATTTCATTTAGTTCCCTTTTACAAATGCCGGGCCCAAATGAGGTTGCCCGCCGCAGCATTGCTTTCTCCTGGCAGTATCGAAAATCTCATGGACAATAATGCAGATTCACAAATCTTGCGGCTTTGAGATGAATGAATCTCCACTACAATCCACTTTACTATCGAAAGCCATTCCAAATGCTCTTTAAAGAGTCTTTCTTCAGCGCCCTCAATATCCACTTTTAGAAGGTCTATACTGCTGATCCCTTCTTCCCTGCAAAATTTATTCAGATTCATTGCCTGAACCGGAATTCCTTCTAATCCTTCAAAGGAGGTAACAACATTATATGCAAACCCCGATTTTTTTAGATATAATTTAGATTGAGCAGGATCCACGGCTGAATTTATGGCAATCACTTTATCACAATCAATTTCTACTGCCAGATTGGATTTTAATAACTCAAAATTCTCAGGATCCGGCTCAAAGGCATAGATACACGCATCGTGATATTGAATAGAGAAAAACAGAGAGGCCAGGCCAATATTGGCTCCCAGGTCCAAAATGCATTTGATATCGGTTGGCGGCATTTTAGAATATGTATAGGCCTGGTCCCAAAAAATTTCGTAGAAAACAGGGATATCACCTGAGTAAGTTCTCAGGTACAGGTCCCGAACCCCGCTCTTCATCTGAACATGATACCTCATCCTGTATTTAACAATTGAATGATCATCTTTACCCGCACCCTCATTCCGGAACCACGAAAATCTTTTAGTATTGATCAGCAATTTTGAAAAGGTTGGAAAATCCGCTGCCACCTTGAAACAAAAAAGCAATTTTTGGATCGCCCTTTTTAGCCTGTGGATCATGTTACTGTGAAATGAGGTGGAATATTGGTCTCCCTTGATCTAACCGGGTCCTGCTGTAATATTTTTTCGGCAATTAAGATATCAATAGGGGTGGTAATCTTAATATTTCTTTCTTCGCCCAGAATCAGAAAAATAGGATGGCCTGCCGATTCAACCACGGTAGCTTCATCGGTAAATGAATCCCGGTAGCCCTGCAGGAATGCCGACAATAGGATCTCACTGCGAAAGGTTTGAGGCGTTTGAATGATCCTCAAATGCTTACGGTCAAGCACTTCAGTCCTGCCATCTCTGACCAAACGCACGCTATCCCTTACTTCAACAGCAGGTATGGCGTTTCCTTTTTCCAATGCCTGGCCATAGCAACGTCGGATCAATTCAGGAGTCACCAGGCAGCGAACAGCATCGTGTACAAAAATGATGGCGTCTTCCTGCACCAATTCAAGTCCACGCTTCACCGAATGGAATCGTGTATCCCCTCCCGTAGTGATTTCAAGCGGAGCGCCAAGGGTCATTTTCTGCAGCAAATCCGTTCCTTCTCTAAGCCAGGCATCTGGCAAAACTGCGATGAAATGTATATCGGGAAATGCTTGCAGGAAAGATTCCAGACTATGTTGTATCACAGGCTTGTCCTGCAGCAAGAGGAATTGTTTGGGAACCGTAGCGCCCATCCGGCTGCCCGACCCTCCCGCCATCATGATGGCGTATATTTTCATTCCAAAAATTTGAGGGCAAATTACTGATTTAACCTTTAAAGCTAATTTGAAAATTCTTGCATGGCCTGCTTATGCGGAGCCTCATTATTTCAACAGGGTCTTACACTCATTCAACAATTTATCCTTGCTGATTGCAACGGTTCCTACTTCTTCGCAGACCAGCCCCCCGGCAATATTTGCAATTTCGGCCATCAGATCCACATCACGGGTTACAGCGTAAACAAGTGAAGCAACGGCTATTACGGTATCTCCTGCGCCGCTTACGTCGGCAATATTGCGCAGGTGTGAGGGCACGATCCGGTTCCGGTCACCCTGCTGATAGAAGACCCCCTGGTCGGAGAGCGTGATGAATGAAATTTCCTGGTGCAACTGATCCGAAAGCGAGTTATGGATGCCTTGCAGAAAAGGAATATCCAGGCCATCTGTAATGATATTCAGTCCTTCCTTCACTTCCTTGATATTGGGCTTGAAAATGGTGACATATTTGTAAGTGAAAAAATTCTTTCGCTTCGGATCTACGGCCGTAATGATATTGTTCAGCCGGCAAAGGTCGATCACTTTCCGGATGACCAGCTCCGTGAGTACTCCTTTATTATAATCTTCGAAAATGATTACATCGGGTCTTTCCTGTGCAATAAAATTCTGCACGGCGAGTACCATGCGGTTTTCATCTTCATAACCCAGATCTTTTGTGATTTCACTATCAAGCCGCATCATCTGCTGGTTGCGTCCAATGACCCTGATCTTGTTAGTCGTTATCCTCTTTGAACTGGTCAGCAGAAATTCTGTGTTGATATTCTTCTCTCCAAACATTTTCTTCAGCATGGTTCCGTCTTCATCATTCCCCATAACTGAAAGTACGGAAGTGTTTGCACCGAGTGAAGCGATATTCAGTGCCACATTCCCGGCGCCACCCATGCGGAATTCTTTCTTTTCAAGAACGACTACAGGCACAGGGGCCTCGGGAGAAATGCGTTCTACCTTTCCCCACATATAAGTGTCGAGCATCACATCGCCGATGATGGCAACCCTGATCTGCTTAAACTGCTCAAACAATTGTTCAAAATCCACATCAGCCATAACTATAATTCATTATTTTGATTCTTCTTTCTACCCGCCAATGCCACATAGTACAATGGAATACCCACGAGGGTGATGATCAGTCCCGGCCAGGTATAATTGCGTTTGTATATGATGAGTAATACGCAAAAAGCAATGCCCATCAGGATATATATAAAAGGCAGGACCGGATATCCAAATGCTTTGTAAGGCCTTTTCATTTCCGGGCGCTTTTTCCGCAGGATAAAAATGCCGGTTATGGTAAGTACATAAAATATCACAACCACGAAAGATACCATGTCGAGCAGGTCATTATACCTGCCGCTGAGGCAGAGCAATGAAGCTACTACAAACTGTGTCCACAGCGCCCATTGAGGAACGGCATTGCTGTTCAGTTCACCTGCTTTTTGGAAGAATAAGCCGTCGCGCGCCATCGTATAATAAACCCTTGCCCCTGCCAATACCAGTCCGTTGATGCAACCAAAAGTGGATACCATAATGAGTATGGCGATGATGGCCTTCCCTGCATTTCCGAATATGACACTGGCCGCTGCAACCGCCAGTCTGTCTTCCTGTGGGAAAGCAATCTGATTGATGGGTAACACGTATAAGTACATGAAGTTTGCCAGGATATAGATAATGGTAACTGTGAGTGTGCCCAAAAACAGGCTTAGGCCGATATTGCGCTGGGGGTTCTTGATTTCACCTGCTATAAAAGTCACATTATTCCATGCATCGCTGCTGAATACTGAACCCACCATGGCAGCCGCGATGGCTCCCATCAGTGTCACGCCCGTAATGTGAATCCATTGAGTGGGTTGCAGGGAGCCATCTGCGCTGGTAGTTCCTAAATCCTGCATCGCCTGGAAACCTGTTTGCCAGTTTTGACTCCAATAACTAAATTTAACCAGAAGAAAGCCAAAGAGTATTAGGCCCAATAGTGAAAGTAGTTTGGAAATAGTGAAAGTCGTCTGGATTACCTTGCCTTCCTTGATTCCTCTTGTATTCACAAAGGTTAGAAATGCGATGATTCCAATTGCCAGCAATTGCGCAGGGTATAATTTAAAGGAGCCTATGTGCAGGAGGATATTCTCTGACTTCAGATCCAGGGCAGGAATAAAATAACCGGTGAATTTGGCGAAAGCCACTGCCACGGCGGCGATGGTGCCTGTTTGTATGACGGCAAAAAAGCTCCACCCGTATAAGAATCCAACCAATGGATTATAGGCCTCCTTGAGATATACATATTGGCCTCCGGCCCTGGGAAACATGCCGCTGAGTTCGCCATAACTGACTGCTGCGGTGATGGTCATGAATCCGGTTATGACCCAAACGGCTATCAGCCATCCGGCGGAACCAACATTTCGGGTTATGTCGGCACTGACTATGAAAATACCTGATCCTATCATGGAACCCGCAACGACCATGGTGGCATCCAGCAGTCCCAGTGATGGTTTAAAACCGGTGGTGGTATCGCTCATGGGATAAAAATAAAAATTCCCGGATCATATCGAAAATTATCGGCTATTGATCGGGAATTGAAGATAATAAATTCAATTACACAAAAACTATTTTTTATCCCCGGTTCGCTTATACATCTTGTTCAAACCTGCAATGACCTCATTGGTGATATTAAAAACGGGATCCTGGTAGAGAAAAATATTGGCGTTTTTGGAATAGGAGAATACATAAGTGTAGCCATTCTCCTTACTGTATATGGTTAGATAATCATTTATTTTCTTGAATATCTCATCCCTGAGCACCATGGCCTCCTGCGAAACATCCTGCTCCAGTTTGCGCCTCTGGCCTTCCAGGACCTGCAGTTGTTGATCATATTCTCTCTTGAAAGATTCTGCTTCTATCTGTGTTATCTTATCGCCCTTCTTTAGAAAATCAACCCGCCTGGAATCCAACTGCTGGTAGGCTCCATTCAACTGCCTGTCAATTCCTTCTTTTTTCTTATCAAACAGATCCATTTTTCCCTTGTAGAATTCAAATTGGGCATCGATGGAGTCCAGGTCAACATAGGCAATTCTGATGGATTTATTCTTAGACGTGTCATTTGCATGCAATTCCGCAGCGAGGCTGCTTACCTGCCGGGCATGGGAATAATGCAGGTAAAACAGGATTGCAACTGCAATAACCAGAAGGATAGAAAGAACAGAAGTAAAATTTCTCATGAATCCTTTTTTGCAAATTAGATAATTATGTGAATGAATTCAGGAGCTTGTTTTCAACTTTAGTAAACACTTAACAGAACCCGCTTGAACAATCCGGATCTGGCATTTAGCGTGGTAGGTAAGATGAAATAAATCAACCAAATTCCAACAAAAAGGAGCAGATCGCTCTACTCCTTTTTGTTATATCGTCGTCACATAAAACGACTATTGATTTGCCGTCGTCCATGACCGCCTTATTCATCTTCATCGAAGCTCATGGCTTCGCGGGTAGTCTGGAGCAACTCATATTCTTCCTTGCTGCCTACGATCATATTGTCGAACTCACGGAGTCCCGTACCAGCCGGGATCGGATGGCCTGTGATCACGTTTTCCTTCAATCCCGTCATCTCATCGGTCTTACCCTGGATGGCAGCGGAGCTAAGTACTTTCGTGGTTTCCTGGAATGATGCCGCGGAGATCCAACTATGCGTACCCAAGGAAGCTTTGGTTATCCCCAGCAACACGGGTTTGGAAGTGGCGGGTTTAGCGTCGCGGAATTCCACCAATTTCTTGTCATTCCTGCGAAGAATGGAATTCTCTTCGCGCACTTCACGCAGGCTGACTATCTGGCCGGCCTTCAATTTGGCCGATTCTCCGGGATCGGTCACCACTTTCTTGTCAAATATCCAATCGTTTTCTTCATTGAATTCAAACCTGTCTTCCAGGTCTTCTTCCAGGAATTTTGTATCCCCCGGTTCCACGATTTCCACTTTCTTCATCATCTGCCGAACGATCACCTCAATATGTTTATCATTGATCTTTACACCTTGTAAACGATACACTTCCTGAATTTCATTCACCACATATTCCTGCACCGCGAATGGTCCCTTGATATTCAGAATATCGGCAGGAGCCGTTTGGCCATCGGAAAGCGGCGTACCTGCTCTCACGAAGTCACCGTCCTGAACCAGGATCTGGCGAGTGAGCGGCACCAGGTATTTTTTAACCACGCCATCCTTTGCCTCAATTACAATTTCACGGTTCCCGCGCTTAACGGCTCCAAACATTACCACGCCGTCAATTTCAGAAACGATAGCGGGGTTGCCCGGATTACGTGCTTCAAACAATTCGGTAACACGAGGCAAACCACCCGTGATATCACGAAGCTTTCCAAGTACGCGGGGTATCTTTACCAAGACCTGCCCAGCTCTGACCATTTCACCTTCTTCAACACCAATATGCGATCCTACGGGGAGGTTATATGATTTTAGTTCTTTGCCTTCTACCAGCACAGAAGGTATCTTGGTCTTGTCCTTGGTTTCGATCACCACCTTCTCACGGTGTCCGGTTTGTTCATCGGCCTCTTCTCTATAGGTGATACCTTCAATCACACTTTCAAACTTAACCGCACCCGCCTGCTCGGAAATGATGACATTGTTGAACGGATCCCAGGTACATATTACATCGCCTTTAATCACTTTCTGTCCATCTTTCACCATGAGTGTTGCGCCATAAGGAATATTATTGGTGATCAGCAGCCGGTCATTCTTCACATCCATGATGCGCAATTCTCCCGTACGTCCGATTACAATCTGTACTTTGTCGCCTTCATTGTTTTCGGTGGCTACAGAACGCAGTCCATCGAATTGCACAGTACCATCAAACTTGGCGGTCAATTGCGATTCAACGGCCGCAGAGCCGGCTACACCACCCACGTGGAAGGTGCGCAGGGTCAACTGGGTTCCGGGCTCACCAATGGACTGGGCGGCTATGATACCGACGGCGTCGCCTTTCTGAGCGAGATAACCCGTTGCCAGGTTCACGCCATAACATTTTACGCAAACTCCGCGCTTACTCTCGCAGGTGAGCACAGAACGTATTTCCACCGTTTCGATGCCACTGTCCTCGATCCGCCTTGCAACATCCTCATCAATAAGGTCACCGGCACTCACGATCAGATCATCAGATTGAGGATCATACACGTCATGCAAGGAGGTGCGACCCAGAATACGGTCATATAAGGGTTCTACTATGTCTTCATTGTCTTTCAGAGCGCTGGTGGCAATTCCGCGAAGTGTTCCGCAGTCTTCGTCATTGATCACTACATCCTGTGCCACGTCAACCAAACGACGGGTGAGGTAACCAGCATCCGCTGTCTTAAGGGCTGTATCAGCAAGACCTTTTCTGGCACCGTGTGTGGAAATGAAATATTCCAATACGCTCAAGCCATCCTTGAAATTGGAAAGAATGGGATTTTCAATGATCTCAGACCCTGAGGAACCGCTTTTCCTTGGTTTTGCCATTAGGCCTCTCAGCCCTGCCAATTGTTTTACCTGTTGCTTACTACCACGCGCACCCGAATCCAGCATCATGTAAACCGAGTTGAAACCCTGCTTGTCCGAAGACATTTCATGAATCAGCGTTTCAGTAACACGGGTATCCACACGCGACCAGATGTCGATGATCTGGTTATACCGCTCGTTATTGGTAATAAGACCCATATTATAGTTATCCCACACTTCCTGCACTTCGCCGGCGGCTGATTCCACCAGTTGTTCCTTCATGGCGGGGATCACAAGGTCATTGATATTGAATGATAGTCCACCCCGGAATGCCATGCGGAATCCCAATTGCTTAATATCATCAAGGAATTTTGCAGTCTTGGGAACGTTGGTGATCTTAATAATATCGCCAATTATTTCCCTGAGTGATTTCTTGGTGAGAAGTGCATTCACAAATCCCACTTCAACGGGTACGAATTGATTAAAGATCACACGGCCAACCGTGGTTTCTATCAATTTCTTTTCCAGTTCTCCGTTGTCTTTACGCACGGTTGCTCTTACCCTGATAGGGGCATGAAGATCAATCTGCCCTTCATTGTAGGCGATGATCACTTCTTCTGAGCTGTAGAATGCCTTCCCTTCACCCTTCACTATTTCTGTGGGTGTGGATTTTTTCCCCTTTGTAATATAATAGAGTCCCAATACCATGTCCTGTGAAGGAAGGGTGATGGGAGTTCCATTTTGAGGGTTGAGGATATTGTGTGAAGACAGCATCAGCAACTGAGCTTCGAGTATAGCGGCGCTGCTCAAGGGCACGTGTACGGCCATTTGGTCTCCATCGAAGTCGGCGTTAAAGGCCGAACATACCAGGGGATGTAACTGAATCGCCTTGCCTTCCACCAGTTTGGGCTGGAAAGCCTGAATGGACAAACGGTGAAGCGTAGGTGCACGATTCAGCATCACGGGATGGCCTTTAAGAATATTCTCAAGGATATCCCAAACCACGGCTTCCTTGCGATCAACCAGTTTCCTGGCGCTCTTCACTGTCTTGACTATGCCTCTTTCAATTAATTTTCTGATGATAAATGGCTTGAACAATTCGGCGGCCATATCCTTCGGCAAGCCACACTCATGTAATTTGAGTTCGGGCCCTACCACGATTACTGAACGGCCGGAATAGTCAACTCGTTTTCCCAGCAGGTTCTGGCGGAAACGTCCCTGCTTACCCTTTAGTACATCGCTGAGGGACTTCAGAGCGCGGCCACCTTCCGCCTTAACGGCATTGGATTTTCTGGAATTGTCGAATAAGGAGTCGATTGCTTCCTGCAGCATACGCTTTTCATTACGCAGGATTACCTCAGGCGCTTTGATCTCCAGCAATCTCTTCAAACGGTTATTCCTGATGATTACCCTGCGGTAAAGGTCATTCAGGTCGGATGATGCAAAACGTCCGCCATCCAGAGGAACCAGTGGACGCAGTTCAGGCGGTATCACCGGTATATATTGCATGACCATCCATTCGGGATGGTTTTCGATCCTGGTATTCGCGTCGCGGAATGATTCCACCACACTGAGGCGCTTCAGCGCATCGGCTTTACGTTGCTGGGAAGTTTCCGTGGCAGCGGCATTACGCAGGTCATAACTCAATTGGTCAAGGTCAATCCTGGTCAGCATGTCATGCACAGCTTCCGCGCCCATCTTGGCAATGAATTTCTGCGGATCTTCATCAGGCAGGTATTGATTGTCTTTGGGCAAATTTTCGAGAATTTCCAGGTATTCCTCCTCCGTGAGCAGGTCGCCCATCTTCAGATTCTTGTCTTCGCGTACCCCTGGCTGTATCACCACATATCTTTCATAGTAAACGATGCTCTCCATTTTCTTGGAGCTGACACCCAGCAGGTATCCTATCTTGTTAGGCAGGCTCTTGAAATACCAGATATGCACCACGGGAACTACCAGTTTGATGTGCCCCATACGTTCGCGACGGACCTTCTTTTCAGTCACTTCCACTCCGCAACGGTCGCAAACAATACCCTTGTAGCGGATACGCTTGTATTTTCCACAAGCGCATTCATAATCCTTTACCGGCCCGAAAATTCGTTCGCAAAATAATCCGTCCCTTTCCGGCTTATAGGTCCGGTAGTTTATAGTCTCAGGCTTCAAAACTTCACCATACGACCTTTCCAGTATTGCATCGGGTGAGGCAAGGCTGATAGTGATCTTGGAGAAGGATGGCCTGGGGCGGTTGTCTTTTTTAATAGCCATATTCTGAACTTTTTACTTTTAGCCTTTAGCGTTTAACCATCGGCGTTTAAGAATCTTTTATTAATGACTTTAGCTCTGGCCGCATTAGCGGATAGCCCGGTTATTCGAATTTCAAATCCAGACCCAATCCCCTCAATTCATGCACCAGAACGTTGAAGGACTCGGGTATCCCGGCTCTTGGGATATTATCACCTTTCACAATCGCTTCATAAGTCTTGGCACGGCCAATAATATCATCCGATTTCAGGGTCAGCAATTCCTGCAAAATATTGGAGGCGCCATAGGCTTCAAGCGCCCAAACCTCCATTTCACCAAAACGCTGGCCGCCGAACTGAGCTTTACCACCCAATGGCTGTTGTGTGATGAGGCTGTATGGTCCGATACTCCTGGCATGCATCTTGTCATCTACCATGTGGTGCAGCTTGATCATGTAAATGATCCCCACCGTTGCTTTTTGGTGGAAGCGTTCACCGGTTTCTCCATCGCTCAGGAAAGTGTGACCGAAGGAAGGCAACTCGGCCTTATCAATATAATCCGCTATCTCTTCTTTGGTAGCTCCGTCGAAAATCGGCGTCGAGAACTTAATCCCGAGTTTTTCTGCGGCCCATCCCAATACGGTTTCATAAATCTGGCCCAGGTTCATACGGCTCGGTACACCCAGCGGATTCAACACGATATCAACCGGCGTTCCGTCTTCCAGGAAGGGCATGTCTTCTGCACGAACGATCTTCGCGACAATGCCTTTATTTCCGTGGCGACCCGCCATCTTATCTCCCACTTTCAGCTTACGCTTCACTGCGAGGTAAACTTTGGCCAATTTCAACACGCCCGCGGGCAATTCATCTCCAATGGAAATATTGAATTTCTCTCTCTTATACCTGCCTAATTCTTCGTTGAACTTAATATTATAATTATGCAGCAGGGTATTGATCTGGTCGTCGATCTTGGGGTCGGAGGTCCATCCCAGGGGATTAATATTCTGGTAATCCAGGGTCGCCAGATTCTTCGCAGTGAATTTTGCGCTCTTGCCAATCTGCATTTCGCCAAAATTATTGGTGACTCCCGCAGAACTCTTATCCTTTAATAAGACCTGCAATTTGCTGATCAATACCTCGAGCAATTCCTTTTCATTCTGCTCGTGGATTTTTTCCAGTTTTTCGATGGCGGCTTTCTCGCGCACTTTGGCGTTCTTGTCTTTCTTGGCCCGCTGGAATAATTTCTTCCCGATCACTACGCCTTCGGTTCCGCTGGGAGCCTTGAGCGAAGCATCCTTTGCGTCACCGGCCTTGTCGCCGAATATCGCACGAAGCAACTTTTCCTCCGGAGTGGGATCGCTTTCCCCTTTAGGGGTGATCTTACCGATGAGGATATCCCCTTCTTTCACCTGGGCGCCAATGCGGATGATACCGTGTTGATCAAGGTCCTTCGTGGCTTCTTCAGAAACATTGGGAATGTCAGGCGTCAATTCCTCTTCTCCCAATTTGGTGTCCCTCACTTCCAATTCGTATTCGGAAATATGAATGGAAGTGAAGAGATCTTCGCGAGCCACTTTTTCACTGATCACTATGGCGTCTTCGAAATTATATCCTTTCCAGGGCATGAAAGCCACTTTGAGATTTCTTCCCAATGCAAGTTCACCATCCTTTGTTGCATAGCCTTCAGTTAGGAAATCTCCCGGCTTAACCCGCTGGCCCTTCTTAACAGCAGGACGCAGGTTAATGCAGGTTTCCTGATTGGTCTTCATGAATTTGGTGAGCTTATAAATCCTCAGGTCATCTTCGAAACTCACCAATTTTTGATTTTCGTTCCTTTCATAACGCACATGGATCTCATTGGCATCCACAAATTCCACCACTCCGTCGCCTTCTGAATGTATCTGGATCCTTGCGTCGCGGGCTGCTTTGCCTTCGAGCCCTGTTCCAACAAATGGCACTTCCGGAACGATCAGCGGTACAGCCTGGCGTTGCATGTTCGATCCCATCAATGCGCGGTTGGCATCATCATGCTCCAGGAAAGGAATCAGCGAAGCACTCAATCCAACGATCTGGTTGGGCGCAACGTCCATATATTCCACTTCGGTTCTTTCGAGGATAGGGAAATCACCAGTCTGGCGTGATTTCACTTTTTCTTCAACGAAATTTCCGGTTTCATCGAGCGGCGCATTCGCCTGAGCGATTTTGGCAGAATCTTCTTCTTCCGCACTCAGGTAAGCCAGCTTCTTCATATCCACTTTACCGTTATTCACTTTCCGGTAAGGCGTTTCGATGAATCCCATTTCATTGATCTTCGCGTGTACGCAAAGTGTAGAAATCAATCCGATATTCGGTCCTTCTGGAGTTTCGATTGTACAAAGGCGACCGTAATGGCTATAGTGTACGTCACGAACTTCAAATCCCGCGCGTTCACGACTCAGGCCACCGGGTCCCAGGGCGGAGATACGACGTTTGTGCGTAATCTCACTCAAAGGATTGGTCTGGTCGAGGAACTGCGACAATTGAGAGGTGCCGAAAAATGAGTTGATTACAGAGGAGAGTGTGCGTGCATTGATCAGGTCAACGGGTGTAAAGACCTCATTGTCCCTCACATTCATCCTTTCGCGGATGGTTCTTGCCATACGGGCAAGGCCCACACCAAACTGCGCATATAATTGTTCTCCAACGGTACGCACCCTACGATTACTGAGGTGATCTATATCATCAATTTCAGCTTTTGCATTGGTCAGACGCACGAGGTATTTGATGATCTCGATGATGTCTTCCTTGGTCAGCGTTTTCTGGTCAAGTGGCTGATTCAGGTTGAGCTTGCGGTTGATCTTATACCGGCCCACTTCGCCAAGGTCATATCGTTTGTCGGAGAAAAATAATTTGTCAATGATGCCTCTGGCCGTTTCATTGTCGGGAGCATCGGCACCGCGCAACTGGCGGTAGATATGCTGAACCGCTTCCAGCTCGGAATTAGCAGAGTCTTTGTTAAGCGTATTGTAGATAATGGCATAATCGCCGCTCACTTCTTCTTTCTGTATGAACACGCTCTTGGTGTCCATTCCCGCAATAAGGGTGATGGCCTCTTCATCAAGAACAGTATCTCTTTCCAAAACCACTTCATTTCGCTCTATAGATACTACCTCACCAGTATCCTCATCTACAAAGTCCTCCACCCAGGTTCTTAGAACCCTGGCAGCCAGACGCTTTCCGAGATAGTGAGACAATGCTTTCTTATCCGCCTTCACTTCATCGGCCATGCCAAACAGTTCCAGGATATCCTTGTCGGTTTCATATCCAATGGAACGCAACAGGGTTGTTACAGGGAATTTTTTCTTGCGGTCGATATAGGCATACATCACATTGTTGATGTCTGTGGCAAATTCCATCCAGGCGCCTTTGAAAGGAATGACGCGGGCGCTGTAAATCTTAGTGCCATTGGGATGGATGGATTGCCCAAAGAAAACACCTGGTGAACGGTGCAACTGGGAAACTACCACTCTCTCGGCCCCATTGATCACAAAAGTGCCTCGCGGAGTCATATAAGGGATATTTCCCAGGAATACATCCTGTACGATTGTCTGAAAGTCCACGTGCTCCTCATCGTTACAACTCAAACGAAGTTTAGCTTTCAGCGGAACCGCATAGGTGAGACCACGTTCCATACATTCATCAATGCTGTAACGTGGCGGATCAATGAAATAATCCAGGAACTCCAGGACAAAAATATTCCGGGTGTCGGTGATCGGGAAGTTCTCCTTGAACACTTTAAACAGACCCTCGATATTCCGTTTGTCGGGAGTAGTTTCCAACTGGAAAAACTCCTTAAAAGACTGGATTTGAATTTCCAGGAGATCGGGAGTTTCAGCTAAATGTTTGATTTTTCCGAAATCAATTCTCTTGTTTGTAGCAACTTTTGTTGAAGACATAAGTGTAAAAGCGCTTTTAGTTGTTCAACGACACAAAAAGACCTGCTCCTCTATCTCCCTGAAGAAATAGAAGAAATTCAGGATCAATCATTTATCAATAAAATGGAACGCCAAACTGTAATAGGCATGATTTAAAGGATGGCAAAGGTAAGAAATATTGGTATCATTTCAATATATTTTTTAGTCAGGATTAGCCCATTCATAAAGCTAAAAAGCCGGCCCAAACCGGCCGGCTCCTGGATTATTTCTTCATGGTCAAATTACTGAATCTCAACATCTGCGCCAGCATTCTTCAGCTTGGTTGCCAGTTCGTCGGCTTCAGCTTTGGATACTCCTTCTTTAATTGGCTTGGGAGCTCCGTCAACAAGGTCTTTTGCTTCTTTAAGACCAAGTCCCGTAAGGTCCTTCACTATTTTCACGATTGCCAGTTTGTTGGCTCCGGGTCCTTTCAATATTACATTGAAAGCAGTTTTTTCTTCAACTTTGGCGACTGCTCCACCTTCTCCGCCTGCTGATACTACTACTGCTGCGGCTGCGGGTTCAATGCCATAATCTGTCTTCAGTGTGTCGGCCAGTTCCTGTACTTCTTTTACAGTGAGGGCGACCAATTGTTCAGCTAATGCTTTTACGTCTGCCATATGAGTTTAAATTTTTTCCGGCTTCATAGTCTCCTTCTGTAAAGGATCCTCCGTCGGAAGGTTTAAAAAAATTTTGCCTTTATTGACCCTCAGGCCTGGGTTTTATGATTGGTCGCCTATTGCAGTTTGCCTTGGCAATTGGCTTCCGTATTCAGGATTATAAACAAAGTTCCGGGGCTTGCCGGGAATTTTGTGATTTTATTCCGCCGCGGTTGCACCTTGCTTTTCGGCATGGTTCAACAAAGCTGACAAGACTCTTTTCGCAGGGGATTGAAGCAATCCGATCACGTCGCCGATCAATTCATTCTTGGTCTTGATCTGGGTGAGGGTCTTCAGATTCTTATCTCCCATGAATACATCGCCGTTGATGAACGCGGCTTTGAGTACCGGCACTTCAAGATTGCCATTTTTACGGAATGAACTGATGATCAAAGCGGGATTCTTTGGATTCTCTGAAAACAACAAAGCGGTCACTTTGTGCAGGGAATCGTAAACACCAGAATACTTGTCATTATCCAAAGATTCCAGCGCCTTTTTGATCAGCGTGTTCTTGGCTACTTTCATCTCCACCTGTTTGTCGAAACATGCGCGGCGCAGCTTTGTAACCTGATCGACTGATAAAGACTCAGTGTCTGTCACATAGAAATTATTGTACTGAGCAAACTTGTCTTTCAACAGTTCGATCACTTCATTTTTTTCTTGTTTTGTCATACTAAAAAGTTTTACTTCGGCTATGCCGGCGATTTAGTTCATTAATGTCTTGGTGTCAATGGTAATACCAGGGCTCATGGTGCTGGCCATGAATACGCTTTTCAGGTAGATTCCTTTTGCAGTGGATGGTTTAGCTTTGATAATAGCATTGATAAATTCAAGGCTGTTCTCCGCAATTTTCTCGGGTGCAAAACTTATCCTGCCTACGGAGGCATGAATGATCCCGGCCTTATCCACCTTAAATGCGATCTTACCACCTTTTACTTCATTGACCGCAGCAGCCACATCGTTAGTTACCGTACCCGTCTTTGGATTGGGCATCAGGTTTCGGGGACCGAGAATCTTACCCAGCTTACCAATCTTAGGCATAACAGAAGGCGTGGCTACAATCACGTCCACATCCACCCATCCGCCTTCAATCTTTTGTATATATTCATCAAGGCCTACATAATCCGCTCCCGCGGCTTTTGCTTCCGCTTCTTTATCGGGATTACAAAGCACCAATACCTTTTTCGTTTTTCCGGTTCCATGCGGCAATGTTACAGTACCGCGAATAGCCTGGTCGGCTTTTTTGGGGTCCACACCCAGACGGATATGAAGGTCCACGGAGCTATCGAATTTGGTCAGATTCACTTCTTTAACAAGGGTGGATGCTTCCTTGAGTGAATACTGTTTCCTTTTATCTATTTTAGCTTCTGAAGCTTTTCTCTTTTTAGTGATACCCATTTTCATTCAGTTTTTTGGAGGTCCCGCGATGGTGCCGGACCGTGAACAATCAATTATCCCAGGGGGCTTTACCTTCTACGGTAATCCCCATACTGCGGGCAGTACCGGCGACCATGCGCATGGCGCTTTCCAGGGTAAAACAATTCAGGTCAGGCATTTTATCTTTTGCAATAGCCTCAACCTGGTTCCAGTTCACTTTACCAACCTTGTCACGGTTCGACTCTTTGGAGCCGCTTTGAATTTTCGCTGCTTCCAATAACTGAACGGATGCGGGAGGAGTCTTGATGATGAATTCAAAAGACTTGTCGGAAAAAACTGTGATTAGTACGGGAAGAACCTTTCCCACTTTGTCCTGCGTGCGGGCGTTGAATTGTTTGCAGAATTCCATGATATTTATACCCTTGGAACCTAATGCAGGACCTACAGGAGGGGCAGGATTGGCCTGGCCGCCTTTTACCTGTAGCTTTACGAAACCGGTAATCTCTTTTGCCATTTTTTCTGTTTTTTTGGTGATAACGTCTCCACCAATTGGCGGATAACTCCCAAATTCACTGTTTCCAGTCACCAGGTGATGGAAACAGGCACCTAATCAAGCCTGGTATCCATTGAGGATCCTTCAGACTGAACCAGATATGAAAAAGAACTTTTGGGGTTGCAAAGGTATTATAAATAATGAGTATTTACACAATTCTTCAAAAAAATCTATGATTGGATCCATGGGAATTCAATATCAAACCATGCGCCAGGCAGCCTGAACATAGTAATAAGCTCCATAACCCGGATCATTACAAAGACGCATCCCAGTCCATATCATTTCTCCGGCCAGCTCCTATGACTGATGAAAATTCCTGATTCCGGAAAAAGCATGTTGCGGCATGCATTGAATCAAGGTGATATTTGCCTTTATCCGCTGTTCGGGTAGATGGAATCGCAATTATCTGCATGTATTTCTCCTCCATATCCCCATCATCCTGACTGAATCTTGAGAATTGCATTCATGCTTCAATTGAATTCAGCACAATCTTAGTTTTTTTTAAATAAAAAATCATTGGAAATTTTAGTATTAAAATATTTTGCCTAATTTTCTGAATCTAAAATTCACTTCGTCAAACAAATAAAAACTCCTACAACTATGGCCAAAGCAAAGAAAAAAAGCTCCTCAAAGAAAGCTGCTCCCAGAAAGAAAAGCGCTAAGAGAGCCGTAAAAAAAGCTACTAAGAAAGCTGCAAGAAAAGCCGCCCCCAGGAAAAAGAAAGCTGCTAAAAAGGCCGCCAAAAGACCCGCAAGAAAAGCTGCTCCTAAGAGAAAAGCCGCTCCTAAAAGAAAAGCTGCTCCCAAAAGAAAAGCTGCTCCCAAGAAAAAAGCCGCTGCAAAAAAACCGGCCGCCAAAAAAGCCGCTCCTAAAAGGAAGGCAGCCAGGAAACCAGCTCCCGCTCCTGTAGCTCCACCACCAGTTCCTGTAGTACCTGACACATCGTCCAATGATATGTCGGGAGGTGGATTATTCAGCATGTAATTATTTACATCCTGCAAACTATTTTGATATTATTCCGAAACGCGGCTTTAATGATGCCGCGTTTTTTCATAGTGCACAGTATCATTCAAAATCGTGTTGGACCTGCTTTTTATATGCCTATCATCCTGTTGCGATTTTAGGTTCGACTCCTGATCCCCGAAATAAATAAGAAAGCTGACAGCCCAATGAATGGCTCGCTATCCAATTCATAAAAAGGTGATCGGAGTGCTGGGAACCTCAGCCAGGAACCGATTGCATCACAGATTCCCGGATGATCAATGAGGGTGTAAGGATAACCTGCCGCAGTTCGCGAGACTTTTCTAATAGCTGGTCCAATATTATTCTCACCGCGTTATGGCCAATTTCTTCAAAAGGCTGACGCACGACAGTGATGGACGGAGAATTTAGTCTGAACAGGTCACTGTCATCAAAGCATATCACTGCCATGTCCGAAGGGATATTTCTTCTGAGACGCTTCAGGCTTTCAATCCCATAGGTGCCCAGGTAATTGGTGGTGAAGAAAATGGCATTCATTTCCGGCTCCCGGATGACGAAATTTGAGATAGTTTCCACAGCATCAGGTGCAGGCAAACCAAATGGAATTTTCTGGATAAGGTTAGGCTTTATTGGGATATCGTGGGCTCTCAGAGCATCTTCATATCCCTGGTACCGCCTTTCCATCTGCACTTGTTCGTATTCGATAGTAACAATGCCGATATTAGAATACCCCTGGTTGATCATGAATTCAACCGATTGGTATGCTCCAGCATAGTTGTCAACCGCAACATAACTGATGGGCAAATCCGGAAAATAACGGTCAATCAATACCATGGCGGCCTGGTTGGCTGCCAGTTCTTCCAGGATTTTCCTGATTCCCCTCGTGGGAGTGATTATGAAGCCGTCGATTTGCCGGTGAAGCAACATTTCCATGATGGCTACCGCTTTCTTATCATTGTTTTCCGTGCTGCAATACATCAATCTGTACCCGAACCGGTCCAGTTCATACTCGATCACTTTGGATATATTGGCGAAGAATATATTGGATATGTCTTCTACGATCAGCGCCACTGTCTGGGTACTCCCTGTTCTCAGCCCCCTTGCGAGCTGATTAGGCTTATAGTTCAGTTTCTGGGCCAGCTTCAGGATCTTATTCTTTAAGTCAGGACTGATCCTTTTCTCTTCTGCTTTTCCATTTAATACAAAGGACACGGTGGTGGTAGAAACGCCTGCCTGTTTGGCAATATCCTTTATAGAAACGTTTTTCATATCTTAAATATATAACATCCTTCAGAATCCATATAGATCGCAATGGCTCTCAAAACAAAGCCCCATCCTTTGGGAGATGGGGCAGGTTAATTCAGCAGACTGAATGTTATGATATTTTTTCCACCTGCATATAATTGAGTTCCACAGGTGTTGCGCGACCGAATATCTTCACATTCACTTTCAGTTTTTTCTTTTCATCATTCACCTCTTCTATCACGCCGTTAAAGTCATTGAAGGGCCCGTCAATGATCTTGATAGTCTCTCCAATAATGAACGGCTCACTCATGGTGACACCGGCATCGCTCATTTCATCCACCTTGCCCAGCATTTTATTCACTTCCACCTTCCTGAGGGCAACCGGGTTCTCTTTGCCAAGGAAATGGATCACATTGGTAGTGTTCTTGATGGTTGAAATGATTTCATCATTCAATTTACCAGGTTCCACTTCGATCATTACATAGCCCGGATAGAAATTCCTTTCCCGCATAACCTTCTTGCCATTCTGCACTTTATATACTTTTTCCACGGGCAGAAACACCTGCTTGATCACTTTGCCCCAATCGCTGCGTGAAATTTCTTTATCGAGGTATTCTTTTACCTTTCTTTCTTTGCCACTTACTACGCGCAGCACGTACCATTTGGTCTCCTGTGTATTTGTTGCAGTTTCCATTATCATTTGAATAAGGAATAAACGAATTTTAAAACTGAATTACTTGCCAGGTCCATTACCCACACGATACCGGTTATGATCAGTGTGGCCACCAATACGATCATGGTAGATTGCTGTAATTGTGGCCAGGTGGGCCAGGTCACTTTTTCAACCATTTCCCGGTAGGAATCTTTGATGTATGCAGTGATCTTGTTCATGCCTTTTGATTATTTAAATACTACTATGACTAAAAAGCAGCACGGGCACAAGGATTCGAACCCTGATCTAAGGTTTTGGAGACCTCTATTCTACCTTTGAACTATGCCCGTAAAGAACTTTTTCGATCTATCGTTTTCAATGCGCATTTGCTTCTTCCGAAGGACAAAGCCTGTTAGAAAACCAAAAGCTATCCCACATGCAGGCGGAACAGCTTTTAGTATCTTGTTGTAAAGATATAAATTATTCTCTTGTAAAGCCTTTTCGCCCAGTCAAAACCCAGGTAAAGAAGCTTATTTCAGTATTTCAGTTACCTGACCGGCACCAACAGTACGGCCCCCTTCGCGGATGGCGAATTTCAGACCTTTTTCCATGGCAATCGGCTGGATCAGCTTCACTTTGAGTGAAGTATTATCACCAGGCATGATCATTTCAGTTCCTGCGGGCAATTCAACCTCGCCGGTTACGTCAGTGGTACGGAAATAGAACTGAGGACGATATTTCTGGAAGAACGGAGTATGACGGCCGCCTTCTTCTTTGCTCAGTACATACACTTCACCATTGAATTCTGTATGCGGGGTTATGGTTCCGGGCTTGCAAACTACCATACCGCGACGGATCTGGTTTTTTTCAATACCACGTAGCAACAATCCTGCATTATCTCCGGCTTCACCTTCATCCAGCAATTTGCGGAACATCTCCACACCGGTTACCACAGAGGAGAGCGGTTTTTCCATTAGTCCCACTATTTCCACGGCTTCGCCCACTTTAATGCGGCCTCTTTCAATACGTCCTGTACCAACTGTTCCGCGACCCGTGATGGAGAACACGTCTTCCACCGACATAAGGAAAGGTTGATCAACTGGGCGGGGAGGCAGAGGAATATAGCTATCCACTGCGTCCATCAATTCTTCAACAGACTTAACCCATTTTTCCTCACCGGCCAGAGCGCCAGTGGCAGAACCTTTGATGATGGGCGTATTGTCGCCATCAAATCCATAGAAAGTGAGCAATTCGCGAATTTCCATCTCTACGAGTTCCAGCAATTCAGGATCATCAACCAGGTCAACTTTATTCATGAAAACCACCATCCTGGGAACGCCAACCTGGCGTGCCAGAAGGATATGTTCTTTAGTTTGAGGCATTGGACCGTCTGTAGCAGCCACAACCAGGATAGCGCCGTCCATTTGCGCAGCACCCGTAATCATGTTCTTCACATAGTCAGCGTGACCGGGACAGTCAACGTGAGCATAGTGACGATTGGCAGTCTGGTATTCCACATGCGCTGTATTGATGGTAATACCTCTTTCTTTCTCCTCAGGAGCAGCATCAATTTCATCATATTTTTTAGCCGTTGCCATACCTTTTTTTGCAAGGATGGTAGTGATGGCAGCAGTCAATGTGGTTTTACCGTGGTCAATATGGCCAATGGTACCTACATTAACGTGGGGTTTATCCCTCTTGAAAGTCTCTTTTGACATCGTTATCTGTTTTAAAATTGTGTTTTAATCTAAAACAACAGGCAATCAATACCCGTTGCAAAGCTATATGGTAATAATCTTCTTTTCTTCAGCTGAATTCCCTGAGCCGTTAAAGGGAATTGAACCCTTGACCTCTTCCTTACCAAGGAAGTGCTCTACCACTGAGCTACAACGGCTTATAAAAAGTCATTGAATCAGTGAGCCTTCAAGTCACTATTTAACATCATCTATGACTCTGACTTTTCGACCTTATGACCTACCTGAGCGGAAGACGAGGTTCGAACCCGCGACCTACAGCTTGGAAGGCTGTCGCTCTACCAACTGAGCTACTTCCGCATTTTATGATTCAATTTGAAAGACCTAAGGCTCTATTTCTCTATAGCCTGATGCAATTCCGGAAGACAAACAGAGCATGTTTAGGAGTTCCAATATAATAAGAACTATTCAACTATTTGCAATCAGGCCCATGAACGGGATCCTCATTGGACGATGTGGGCAAGGATGGATTCGAACCACCGAACTCCGAAGAGGACAGATTTACAGTCTGTTGCCGTTGGCCACTTGGCTACTTGCCCTTCATTGAAATTTAAGATCTATCACCTAATTATGATACCCGGGGCCTATCCCGGGTCTTGAAATCTGCAGAGCCAGTGGAGGGATTCGAACCCCCGACCAGCTGATTACAAATCAGCTGCTCTGGCCAACTGAGCTACACTGGCATTTTGTAGTAAGCCCTCACATGGCTATTGGCCATTTTTTCAAAAAGCAAGCTGACTGATCACCTGGCTTTTCCGGCAAATATTTTGAAACACAAGTCTGTAAAGAACTACCGGTATCCACCCAATTTTTTGGGAAGGCAAAGGTAATGGAAATCTTTAAATGCAAAAATTTTGAGAATTAATTTTTTGGAGAGGAAAGGCCAGGCAAAAAACGGCGGGAATTTTTCCGAACAATCAAGTTGTATAAATGATAAAAATAAAAGGCCCCGCGTTGGCAGGGCCTCTGATTATGCTGCTTGTTTTTCCTTTTTGCGCTTGATCTGACTGATGATACAGTCTAACGCATTATCAAATGATTCTTCAAACGATTTAGTGGACTCTTTCACAAAAAATTCGTGTCGTGGAATCTGCACTTTAATCTCTGCTACCTTGTCTTTGATCTGGTGCACTACGTTATCCAATTTCAGGTAAACATCAATCGACGTTATCTTGTCATGGAAATTGGTAAGCTTTTGAATCTTTCTCGTTACATGCTCGATCAACTTTGAATCGGCGTCAAAATGCACTGTTTGAATGTTTACATTCATGGCAATCCAATTTAATTCGGTGAACAATAAAATAAAGAACTTTTAGCTTTTACCCATAGGGACTCAGGGCTTTGAGGTTCCCATTGAAGTTAAGAACTTGAGGGAAATTTTTCAAATAAAATTTTATTGTGTGAATGATAATTTTTTCCCCCACAAAAAAAATCAAGCCTTAGGATGTGCTTTTTTATAAACATCTTTCAGCTTTTCTATACTGTTGTGCGTATATACCTGGGTGGCGGCCAAACTTGAATGTCCCAACAGTTCCTTAACAGCGTTCAGATCGGCCCCATTATTCATAAGATGGGTGGCGAAACTGTGTCGTAAAATATGTGGACTCTTTTTCTCAATTGTGGTAATCATTGAGAGGTATTTTCTGACCACCCGGTACACATATTTTGAATAGAGTTTTCTCCCTTTTTGGTTAACCAGCAGGAATTTCTCATCGGGCTTTTCCAATTCATTGCGCTTTTCCTTCATATAGTGCGCAATCTCATTCCGCAAATCACTCTGCAAAGGAATAATCCGCTCCTTATTCCCTTTGCCCAATACTTTCAAATTTCCCAAGCCCGTGTCTACCTGGCTTTCCCTGATATTGATCAGTTCGCTGAGGCGCACTCCCGTGCCATATAATATCTGAAGGATTAGTCTTTCGGTCTTTCCTGCCCAGTCATCCGGAAACTCAACATATTTAAAGAGTGTGCTGGTCTCTGCTTGCTTCACAAAACCGGGGAGTCGCTTGCTGGCCTTGGGGGAAATTACGGTGGTCATGGGGTTGTTCTCCAGAGCCCCGGTCTTCAACTGATATTTAAAAAAAGATTTAAGTGTGGAAATCTTCCTGTTAATGCTTTTGGCTACAAGAGCTTCCTCCTTGAGTCCGGCCAGCCAGGAACGGATCAAGGAAGACGAGATTTCAGACAATTGCAGACTGCCAAACTGCAACTGCAAAAAATCAAAAAATTGTCTTAGATCATCATGATAAGCCCTGATGGTGTGCTGAGAATATCGCCTTTCAAATTTGAGGTAATCCTGAAAGGACCTGAGTTGTTTTTCGTAATTGGATACCATAAAAAGCCGGTAGCCATAAAGTTATGAAAACTCTACGGCTACCGGACAAAGTATTTGGGGGGACCGGGTTTATTTAACCTCGATCTTACCACTGGCAATATTCTGTTTGTAGATTGCTTTCAACACCTGGCCACGGCGTCTTATGGAGGGCTTGATGAATGACTGGCGCTCCCGCAATTGCAGCAGGATCTTCGCTTTCTCGAACTTCTTCTTATACTTCTTAAGCGCTTTGTCTATGTTTTCGCAATCTTTGGAATCAATTATCAGCATAAATTATGATACCTCCTTTAAGGCTTTTAAGGAGCGCAAAGATATTACAAGATTGTCAAAATCCAAATTGGAATTTTCCAAATCGGGGGGGATGGTTAATTTGCATATATGTTCACCGGAATCATTGAAACTATTGGCTTTGTGAAGGAGGTTCATGCCCGGGGTGGCAATATCACCTACTGGATCGAATCTTCCATCAGCGAACAGCTCAAAATTGACCAAAGCCTGGCCCATAACGGAGTTTGCCTGACCGTGGAAGAAACAAGCGGCAATTTACACCGGGTGACTGCTATTAAAGAGACCCTGGAAAAGACCACTATGGCAGAATGGTCTGCAGAAAGGATCCTGAACCTGGAAAGATGCCTTAAGCCCTCAGACCGGCTGGATGGTCATTTTGTGCAAGGCCATGTAGATACCAGGGCAACCTGCATCGAAAAAAAATCATTTGATGGAAGCTGGCAATACCGTTTCCGCTTCCCTGGGAATTTTGCAAGCCTTATTATTGAAAAAGGATCCATTTGTGTAGATGGCATCAGTCTCACTGCATTCGATGTTGGTGCCGATGCTTTTACCTTGGCTCTGATCCCCTATACCCTGCAGCATACCAATATGCAAGATCTTAGTACCGGCGATCTGGTTAACCTGGAATTTGACATAATAGGGAAATATGTAGTGCGGAAAATGCAGCTTGAGTCACAGAATCTTTGATCCAGGTTAATTCAACAATTCAATGGCAACCTGATAAAAAGTGATTTGCCAGATGGTGATGACTATAGCTAAATCTCCAATGCTCAGCCTTTGAGTTGGAATCACACTAAATAATTTTTGTCTTTAGTTTCAGGCAAGGTTTTTCAATAAGATTCCAGGATGCGAAGCAAATAGGCACTAAAACGAGAGAAGAAATGAGAGTCAACATAAAAGGACTGAGTATTTGCCCTGAAGCCTTGTAGATTATCAATTGTTGAATCGGGTACGCAAATAGGTAAAGTGAATAGGAAAGATCATTTTGAAGGAAAAATCTTTTGGCGACTAACGGAAGTTTGAAACTCATGAAAAGGACCAAATATGAAAAAAACAAGAGCTCCGTCATCAATCCTATATATGGACTGTGCATTAGGAATAACCAAAGCACAAATAAAATCAATACCACCCACGGCGAGACTCTTAGATGATCTTTGCACAAATATGCCAAGGATCCGGTAAAAAAATATGCTCCCCAGGTAACATATCCCCCCCAATAAACATATTTTGAATCGGGAACAAGCCTTGAATGAAAAACCCAAATAAGCCATAACAGCAGAATGACAATAATCAATTTCTTATAATTCTTGAGGACCCCGAAAATAAATAACAAGGCCGCAAACAAATAAAGCCTGAATTCCACAGGTAAGGTCCACAGGGAACCATTGACTCCATGATGATTAAATACACCCGGCAAATAGAACCGGAGCCTTACCAATGTGGCCCCAAACAGATATTCCCATACCTGTCTGCTCCCGAAATATTCTCTAATTGGATATTTTGTGACGATGGGTCCCAGTACCAGGGCTGTAAGAAACACAACAATTATTAAGGCAGGATAGATCCTCAGAATTCGTTTCCACAAGAAATTTTTCAAAGTAGGAGAATTGTAGAGGCTTTTTGTAATCAGCAGTCCGCTGGAAACAAAAAATATTATCAACCCCAGCTTGCTAAGGGACATGCTCCCATGGGTTAACCGTGTCAATATTTCCTGTCCGGGAACTTCAAGTAAATCGTAAGAATGGTTAACTAAAACCAAGGCTGCAGCAAATAGTCTCAGAAAGCCAATATTATTGGTCTCCCTGTCAATTACCAGTCCCGGTTTACTCATACCGTTTTGCATTTCGAAAAAACGTAAAGATATGCGCCATGTCCAAGGCCCAATCCCCTATGCTTTCTCCCTGTCTTCAAAATCTCCTTCCACCTTAATCGCTTATCCTTGGCTATGAGACTACAAAATATCATTTAAAAATTTCGTTCCACCTTCAATAATAATATTAACCGGATTGTGCTGGCTTCTTCAATCGCCATTATTGCATAACTGATAGAACAATTTTACATACTCAGAAAACAAGGGCCAGGTATAATTGCAAACAAGTATCAAGTATGCCGCAGATTAGCTGTATTCAAATTGATCTCAAATTTCCCCATTTCAAATTTGGATGTCCAAAAATAAGCTATAAGTTCCCATAGTATTGGCTGGAAAGAATATTAAAATTTCATTAGAATTAAAAGACCAATCATTCCCACTCATTTTAAATATTAATATATTGTGAGCATTATTATGCTATTAGTCCCAATGATAGTTTGTTTTTTGGTTGAATCGCGAATGCTATTATGTAGATATCATGCTTGCGTGTTCCTAAATCTCCAAAGATTGTATGCTGAATAATAAAACAATTGTTGTTGTATTGCCAGCTTATAACGCCGGTCAAACTCTCATAAAAACATTCCAGGCAATTCCAAAAGATATCGTTGATCACGTACTATTGGTGGATGATAAGAGTTCCGACAATACAGTCATATTGGCAAAAGAACTGGGGATACAATATGTCATTCAGCATGACAAAAATCTTGGATATGGAGCCAATCAAAAAACATGCTATCGCGAATCTATGAAATTGAACCCGGATATTATTATTATGCTTCATCCTGATTTCCAATATCCTCCATCCTTAATTCCGGCTATGTGTAGTGTTATAGCCTATAACAATTATAAAGTAGTATTAGGATCAAGGATATTAGGAAAGGGGGCAATGCAGGGAGGAATGCCACTATATAAATATGTTGCAAACAGAATATTGACTTTTATCCAGAATATATTGGTCAATCAAAAACTCAGCGAATACCATACGGGTTTCAGAGCATATGCTATTGATGTGATCAGGGAAATTGACTTTGATAACAATAGTGATGATTTCATTTTTGACAATGAAATATTATGCCAGCTACTAATGAATGGTCACAATATCTGTGAGATAACATGCCCTACTCACTATACTAAAGAATCTTCCAGCATTGGCTTCATTCAATCTGTGGGCTATGGCTTTGGAGTTTTAAGAGTCTCATTTCAGTTTCTTCTTCATAAATCCGGATTGTGGAAGTTCAAATTATTTAATAGACCCTGAAGGATTCTTGTATAATACAAATCTAACGGGCCATTTACCAAACGTTTTTATTACGGCCCACTCTTTATCAAAATTTCGCAGTTGTTCATTAGTGTAATCATTTGAGATGTTCGAATACAAGACATAAGGGCTCTGCTCAACAGGGAGCCTGGAAAATGATGTAGTATCCGCAGTCAAATCAATATATTTTGAAGGGAGGTTATAGGGGAAACCGGCGCTCACCCGATTAAGTGGGATATTCCTTTCCTTAATATAAGCCAGAGCCTCTTTGCGCAAATGGTAGTAAGGCAGGTGGGCAAGAGTGCAATCCCAACCTTTTGCAATCTTATCGGGATAAACCCAAAAATTGCCCGTTGATAATCCAAGGAGGGTAAAGATCAGGAGTTTCTTGAACTTTAGAATAGCAATAGTTCGTTCGGCCAAAGAGCAAATGAAGAAAATTGACAGAATAATGAAAGGCAATAAATAGCGGTGCATGAGCAGTTGCCTGAAGAAAAACTGTGGTAATACCAATATCACAAGACTCAGGACAACGAGGAAAAATAATTCAAAGTTCTTTTTTGTAAATGTGATCTTACCGGCAGATCCCCAAATAATGGCGCCCCCAATAATGATCCAGATGAAAATATTACCCATATCTGCCATCCTGAATCCAAATACAAGAACATTCCTAAACCAGCCTTTAAAGTCAACTCTGTCAAAAGATCCCGCCCATGAAGAGCCTGCGAAATATCCAATCCATCCGGTATGTAAAAAATGAAAAATGAGAAATCCGACAGCCAATAAAAAACCCGGTAAGAATATTTGAATCGATTTTATCCAAAAGCGAGGTGATTTGAAACTGAGATATGCAAAAAAGGAAAATAATACGGCGCAAGACATCATTCCCCGCATGCTCAGAGATGCCAAGATGGCGATTGCAATACTGGATTTCCATATCGCATTTCCAATGATGCCATTCAAAGCCAAAAAGAAAAAGCTCAATAGCAATATATCCGGGCTAACCAGGGTGGAATGGCCCAAAAGCATGGGATTCAAAAGAACAAGGGCCGCTATCCGGAATCTATTATTTTTAAAATAGTGGCCTGAGAATTCAATCAGGTTCACTATGAGAATTCCGATAAAAGGCAACATCAGTAAGTGGCTTATTAAAAGCCCGGGTCCGAAAACCTTCCAAACTAAGGCTAATAGAAGCGGAAACAGAGTGGGATGGCCGCTATCAATTTCAGATGGTAAAAAAAAGTATTTGAAATCATGATCATAATACCACCAGGCCTGTGCAGCAGAAAGATGTGTAGTATCCCAAAAGAAGCCATTATTGAAACTAAATAAGAAAAGTATTAGATAAACTCCTGCAAAAATTCGGAACGCATTGGTTTTAACTATCGAAGACATTAAAATCTATTTCGTGAATTTGGAGCAGGCGTTCTTCCAAACAAAATATTCTCTTTTCCTACCGCATAAGATACATCTTTCCGTAACCATTTGTGAAATATCGATCAGTGTTATCGTCTGCTGATTTGTATTTGTCAAGGGATTTCCCATTCAAATTAGTAACAACACGATAGAGATACACTCCGTTTGCCAACTTTTGACTGTACTGGTCAGTTCCATCCCACTTAAATTCCGTTATGTTCCGGCCAACATGTATTGGCCCCAATTCGCTCTTCGTAATTTCCCTTACAATTTTCCCGGTAATGGTCATAATCTCTATCTTAATATTCTGCGGCACATCTATCCCTGTAACGGTAAATACAAATGCGGTTGACGTAGTAAATGGATTGGGATAATTAAGCAGGTTTGAAATCATTGGCTTATTAATCACTTTGAATGTAGTTCTGTATTCCAGATTACCCGCTTTATTGCCACTCTTGTCTTTTCCGGTAACTATTAATTCGTAATCACCGTCTTGCAATAGTCTAGGATTAAATTCAATGGTTGCTGTGTTATCTGATCCGCCCGCCACAAGATTAGAAGGGATGAAACGCAATGTATCATTGTTAAAAGAGAATGCCCTTAGAGTACCATCGGGATACCTGAGTTGGACAGTCATTAAAGAACTGTCGTCCAAGGCGAGGAATCGACTATCATCTTTCAGCTTAATAACTATATTAGGTTTGGCGGATACTATATCGTCCTTCAGAATATGAACTCCATCAAAAGTCACGTCCAATAACGGATTAAAATTATCCGGCTTCACATAGAAGCTTTGATAAAGGAAATTATTAAAATGGTATTGTTCAGGTTGACTATTATCAGGATTCACATCAAGGAAAATAGTGTTGTTTCCCGGGTAGTCTTTGGTATCGATAAAATATTCAATAGTCAGTGTATCTCCCGATATCAGCGGTTTACCTTTAGGCAATAAAATCGTATGTGAAACATTTGCATGATCTGTCAGGATCATCTTAATCTGCATACTATCAAATGCCTTGGGGCTTACGTTCTTAAATGCAATTGAGAAATGGAGCTTCTCTCCTACCTCGAGCGTGTCTTTGGAAATGAAATATATATTGGGCGCCAGGGCTCCTTCGGGTGGAAGATCAGCAATTAGTCTCCAAAAAAGCAATTGATTGGGCGTACAATGAATAGTATCGCTGGTATACATTTTCAATTTCAAATAAGGATACTGCTTTGCATCGATAAAACCAATGGACGTATCATGTGCAGATTGAATAGTACTTAGTAGGGACTCGTTGCCCGACAGGTCCTTACCATATATTTGTATATACGCGCTGTCTGGTTCCGGTTCAATATTCTTTCCATCCCAGTGCAAATCTTTCCATTGTATGGCTGGGCCGAACCATGGTGATTCTACTGCTCCGCGTTGAAGAGATTCATCGAGAAAGAATTTCGTATTTATATATTCATCGGGTTTGGCACCCACGTGCTGATAAATAGGATAATTAGGCCTGTTTTTCTTGAAAAAGAATAAGAAAGGCACATTGCGCGTGAAACTATCAATGTCGGTGAGGCCCAGACTGATCATTTTATGGTAAAGGGAGCGATTGGGGCCTAAGTTTACCGTGTCAGCCTTCCAGTCCTTTACAAATGCTTTGTTTGCGAGAACAAATGACTGATCAGTTGCTACACCAGTCCAGTATATCATCACAAAATCACCATCCGGGATTGAATCCAGCATTTGCATTGCATGCCTTCTTTGTGAAGAATCCTGCATTAAAAATGAAAATGCACTGGGTGGCAAAAAGCAAATTGGTCTGCTACCAAATCGCCCTTGTGTGGGGATAGGATTATAATTCACCCATGGCTTTGCTGTTAAGCTGTCAAAGACAACGATTTGTAACTCATTGAATTCACACATCCAGCTTGCGATCCTATCCTGATCCCTGCTGATAGTAATGTCGGCATCCTTGAAATAAGGGTATAAACCCATCTTCGCAGAAATCATCCGGGATTCCTTCTCAAAATAAAAGCTTCTGTCTGAGTTCAGCAAAATTGACTGAAATTGATCTTGCACATGTTGATAATAGTGAGATTGATTGAATCCCGCGCTATCCTGTGAATGATACAAAAATGAAGAAGTATTCCATACATAATTATTGTCTGATGGCACCAGGGCCGTACGCCAATAATATACGGTACTATCATCGAAATTGATATTGGGCTTGAATTCGATTACACCGCCAACGCTACTTTCATTAATGGTTTTCTTGGAGGAAGAATTAAATGCTGCGGTAGTGTCGATTTCCATCACATAGTTTTTCACTTTGCTGAGTGGATTCGCTGTCGAAGCAAAAAAGTTTATACTATTTTTGTTAATGATTGAATAATTGTATGGGTAGATTGGCGTTATCTCGTCTTCGATAATGTGAAAATCTTTTGTTATTGAATTATTCGATTCAGATATTTCATCGACAGCGTTATCGGCGTCAATCGTAACAATGAATTTATTTTCCCCTTTGTCAACAATAGGGTTTATCGGGATGGAAAATTGAATTGAATCGACATAATTTACACCGGGGATCTTCTCCCTAAAAAATGTATTTATGGACCCATCTGGAAGCTGTCTCTTTATGTCTAATACGATTGAGTCCGAAACCGCCATCCCGAGATTGTAGAATTTCACAAACAGACTGAAATTGTTATCTGAAACGGAAATGAGGTTGGGAGATAGTCTAACCTGGGGGTCTTCAATTGCATAATCCGCCTTATTGCTATGTACCGGAAGTTGAAGGGCGGGATCTCCATTAAGAGCCATCTCTTCGGCAAGTAAACGTCCATAATAATCATTGGAACCTGTCAGATTCAATAACTGTCGCACTGATTCCGCCAGTACCTCTCCCAAAGGTCTGCCATATTTTGTCTTTGAGATTGCCGTATATACTCCATCCATAAAGATGTTCAGATAATTCACAATTCCAAAGTGGGTGCTGGCAATAAATGCAATTCCTCCCCTTTCGTTTGCCAATACATATTTTTCCGACAATGCTTGCGTATTTGTCAATCGAAATGGATCATAGGTGAATATATTGCCAGCCAGGCAACCATTTACGAAGAAAAGAGGATATTTACCAGGGTTGTCATATAGGGAAGGTTCATCCAAATTAAACTCCAATGTGCTGGCGGAAGAATGTCCAAAATAGGTTATAATTCCAATACCCTCTGCAAAGAGCGACTGCAACTCAGCGCTGGTCAATTGTTCTCCATTAAAAGCGGAATTTTTAGAGAAACTCCTCACATTTCCCCCATACAAGGTATCTTCAATAATGGCTTTATAGGCGTTCATATAACCATATAGCACGGCCTGAAGATAGGTATCACTTCCACCAATTGCGTGAACTATATTTTTCATCCAACTCTTAGCACCTATAGTTTGCGGTGTGTTGGTCAGGTTGGATTCATATTCTTTCAATTTAGTCAGATATTGATTAATTTCTGAACTTCGTATAACAGACAGTCTTCCAATAGGAGTAGCTGGTACCGTTTCCCCATCATTGGCCGCCAATAAATTGTCGGACCCTGGGAAACCAAAAGTGGGAACCAGGTCAAGTAATGCAGAATTGGGGTCGCTTTCATTATTGCGATATAAGTCATATGTGACACCCTTACCTATGATGAGCACAAATTTCGGCAGTGTGGCATACACATTTCTTGCATAACGAAGATAATTCTTGATCGATAAAGGATGCTTCTTAATACCGAGTCCAAATTGGTCAACCAATTGGTCGATATCGTACACCTTTGCATTGAATCCTCCACCAGCAGATGAACTGCGGTACAATCTGTAAGCATCAACCAGGTTTCCATCAGGACCGGAATATAACAAGGGGTTGCTGATAATAAGATAATCTCCCTGGTTTGCCGGGGTGGCATAGTTGACAAAATTCCTAACATTGAAAGAATTGATGACATTGATGTTGGATGCTTCCTCATTTACCAATACAAGATGGCGTGACTGTATAGATGCCGGAATTGCGAATCTGATCTTACCGGGAACTAACAAATCTCCGGCATATCTCTTTAGATTGGTAAGGTCATATAGCACGGGGGCCGTGCTTCCGTAATTGAAATTGGTGATCTCCAGGTAATTTCCACTGGCGCTGGAGGGCAGGTCAAATTCAAAATTTGTTGTCCCTCCAAAATTAAAAAGTCTTGGGTAGCTGAGCTCATATTTTGCTACTACCAGCCTATCGTTGGGATTTGCCGAGGTATTGCTGAGTTCCACGCTGACATTTCCAGAATTGATCAATGCCATGGGAACCGGCACCTGGTATTTCAAATCATTGAAAAAATCCATCTGCTGATCAACCAATACTGAGTTATTGATCTTTGCTTTTAGTGTTCTTGAATTCAATGCGTTTCCTGACCCTGCAATGGAGAAACTCGCCCCCGGTCCACTGGTGTAAGGATATAGATTCGTATGGTTTATGGTTTTCGGGGCAGAAGGATAAATATCATCGCTGGAATATCCTTCACCTATGTCGTAGCTTGATGAATAAACATATTCACCCACCACCGCCGCAAAACCGGGGTTGATCTTATTCTTGAAATACATTCCTAAAGTGTACATGAAATATGTCTCTGGAGCCAATATATTGCCGGCAACATTATTAACGTCGTCGCTTACGCGCAGATTCCCTCCCAGAGGATTAACGGTCAAAAAGAAAGCTGCTGTATCTGTTTCCAAACTCCATTTGTCTGAAAGCTGGAACGCGGGATCGCGGTATAAATTCTTGTCCGACTTACCATCATTCATTACACCCCAGAATTCTATATAGTCTGTTCCGCCCATGGGGCCCGAAACAACCGACGTAAATAGTGGCACCTCCTTTCCATTTCTCCACAACTGGAATTGTTCCACCGGCGTGCTGCCTAATCCAATCGTTTGAAGGGATGCTTGCGGGATGCGGTAAAGTCTGGTCTTGCCCACCGGGAATTTGAAATAGGTCTTATTGTAATCAATCCATTCATTATTGTACTGGGCATGCACCGCCAGGCCGCTCAACATTAGTATAGCAACAAGAAGTCTTTTCATCGTGAAGGTTTTGTGTCGCAACATTAGTTTTCCTTTTTCCGAACGAGATCTAATCGCAAAGAAAAAATATGGGTATATAACGGATTCGATTGATTGGCCAGGTTCGTAAACGCATAGTCGATCGCCACATGCTTCAACTTAAATCCAGCGCCTATCCCTGGCTGATAAATCCAAACCTTCTTCTGATTCAGCGTATCTCCATCGGCCAGCGCTTTCTGGAAATTGTACACTCCACCTCTTATAAATATCAGGCTCTTGTATCCCAGCTCCATCCCTATACGTGGATCCACGCTCACAGGGTTGGTACTGATCACTTCATTTCGCTTACCATCAAACGTTGTATTGAGATTAATCTCAGCAAGCAGATTCAGATTTTTGTTGAGCTTAAAATCATAAGCCGCACCCAGTATCAGGCTCGGCGCCGTCAACTCGGTTGACTTCACCGGGATATCATTGTTAGTGAGGTAAAGCGCCTGCTTTTCTTCATCTGTGAAACTGAAACTCCAGGCATTGAATGTAGTCGAGATATCTTTCGCTGCAACGCCGAATCTCCATTTTTTTGCCCGGATCTGAAAACCAGCGTCGAGTCCAAAGCCCCAGGCCTTGGCAAAACTTCCCACCACGCGATGGATCACCTTCGCGTTCACGCCAAAACTGATAGACTTATTTTCTGTCTTCTTCAGCAATTGCGCGTATGAAAAAATGAACGCATAATCGGCCGAAGAAAATGCCCGGATATTATTGTAGTTAATGGATCCATCGGGCTCCACCAGGAATAAAGTGTTGGGAATATCATCCACTGCAAATCGCAGGATAGAAAGTCCGATCGTTCGCTTTTGATCGCTCAACGGGATGGCAATGCTACCATAATCGTATTTCCCAATCCCCGCAAAATATTCGGCATGCATTAAATTGAGTGATGGATGTTCTCTTACTCCAACCAGACCGGCAGGATTCCAGTAACCCGCGGTTCCATCCTGTGTAGATGCTACCTGTGCCCCTCCCATACCCAATCCTCTTGCTCCAGCACCTATATTCAGGAATTCATTGGAATACTTCCTGAACTGGGCATAGCCATGTTTAGCAGCTCCAATCAGGCACAAAAATGCCATACTCAAGAGGGTTCGTTTCATCAAGATCATTTTCAGATAAGCAATTATTTGAGATTTATTGGTTAAGCTCTAAGTCCTTGGGACACAAATGTACCAAATGAATACTGACGGGGATTTTCAGGCATATAGGATCTAAATGTTTGTAACGGTTTCTGGTTCAAATTATTGCCCTTTTTGGGTGGCGTTAACAACTAGTTTATTTTTGTCAAAATGTCTGGAAAATATGACGCTAATTGAAGAATTAAAATGGCGGGGCATACTGCAGGATATCATGCCCGGAACCGAAGAACAATTGAACCGGGAAATGACTACAGCATATATTGGTTTTGATCCGACCTCCGACAGTCTCCATATTGGGAGCCTGGTGCCAATATTGCTTCTCATCCACCTGCAAAAAGCGGGACATAAACCCATTGCGCTGGTAGGCGGAGCCACCGGCATGATCGGTGATCCCAGCGGAAAAAGCGAAGAAAGAAACCTGCTTAGTGAAGATCAGCTTCAGAAGAATGCCGATTCCGTGAAAAAACAATTGGAAAGGTTTCTGGATTTCAATCCTTCCAAACCCAATGCTGCTGAAATGGTGAATAATTACGATTGGTTCAGGGATATCAGATTCATCCATTTCCTCCGCGATGTGGGCAAGCATATTACGGTGAACTATATGATGGCAAAGGATAGTGTGCGTAAGCGGATTGACAGCGAGACCGGCATCAGTTTCACAGAATTTTCTTACCAGCTCATGCAGGCCTATGATTATTTCTGGCTATTCAATAACAAGAACTGTAAACTCCAGATGGGAGGAAGTGATCAATGGGGCAATATCGTTACAGGCACTGAACTGATCAGAAGAAAGACAGGTGGTGAAGCCTATGCATTCACCTGCACACTTATTACCCGGTCCGATGGAGGGAAATTCGGGAAGACAGAAAAAGGAAATGTCTGGCTTGACGCTGAAAAGACTTCTCCGTTCCAATTCTATCAATTCTGGTTGAATGCATCCGATGAGGACACGGAAAAATGGATCAGGATTTTTACATTCCTCCCCAGGAATGAGATTGAAAGCCTGGTCGCTAAGCACCGGCTCAATGCGAGCGTCAGGGCTTTGCAAAAGAGACTTGCACAGGAACTCACGGTATTTGTGCACGGAAAAGAGGAATATGAAAAAGCTGTTTCCACCACGGAAAGATTATTCAACAATCAGTCCGCCCCCGCTGAAACCCTAAGCATTAAGGACCTGGAAGGCATGGAAGGCGTTTTGAAATTTGAGTTTCCGCTCGATAAAATCAGGACTGGCATAGACGTGGTTAGTTTTTTGGCAGAAACCGGCAGTTTTGCGAGTAAGGGTGAGGCCAGGAAAATGATTCAGAATGGCGGAGTGAGCATAAACAGGCACAAAGTGAATGAAATTTCCACGCTTATTACCGAATCAGATTTGCTCCATGAGCAATATATCCTCATCCAGAAAGGAAAGAAACAATACTACCTTGTAAAAGTTCACTGAGCTCGCACCAACCAAATTTGGATTAAACAGCGCGAGTCTTTATTTTTGCATCCCCTTGAGGCACCCCTGTGGGAAATTGGCCTATAGTATAATGGTAGTACGACAGATTTTGGTTCTGTTTGTCGAGGTTCGAATCCTCGTAGGCCAACGGGAAAGTTGAAGTTGAGCTTCGGCTTTTTTCATCTGGTCATTTTGCCCGATAGTATAAGGGTAGTACGACAGATTCTGGTTCTGTATGTTTGGGTTCGAATCCTAATCGGGCAACAAAGGGAAACAATCAGGATATTTTTCTGATCGTTTCCCTTTATTTCATTTTATGACTGAAAATAAAACCAGGACAGATTAGTAAGAAATCAATTTATTGGTAAAGAAATATCTTATGCACCTGCATATATTCAATGTCTGAACTTTTATCCATCCGATAATTCGTAAATTGTACTCAAAATAATTTTCATGGAAGAACATATTGTGAAAGTCCTGTCGATAAATCCTGTCACACATAACGTGAAACAATACAGAGTGACCAAGCCCACCGGATATACTTTCATACCCGGACAAGCCACAGAACTAGCCATAAACTTACCCAGATGGAAAGAGGAGAGAAGGCCCTTTACCTTCACCAGCCTGAATGAATGGGACCATCTGGAATTCACCATCAAGAGCTATAGAGACCATGATGGTGTAACCAATCATCTGGACAAATTGAATCCGGGTGATGAACTGATTATCCACGATGTATGGGGCGCCATTCAATACAAGGGAGAAGGCACATTTATTGCCGGCGGTGCGGGAGTCACACCTTTTATCGCAATTCTGAGGCAATTGTATAAAGATGGGAAAGTGGGGAAAAACCAACTGATCTTCTCCAATAGGACCAAAGCGGATATAATCCTGCAGGAAGAATTCCGAAGAATCCTGGGGAATAATTTTGTCAATACGTTTACTGATGAAAAGACTTCGGAATATGACTACGGCATCATTGATGGAGCCTATCTGCGTTCCCGCATCCCGGATTTCTCACGCCAATTCTATATCTGCGGACCCGACCCAATGGTAACAGCCATGCAGGAAACCCTTAAAAAACTTGGGGCCAAAGATTCGGTGATAACGGTAGAAATGTGATATTCCCTCCGAAAAGGATTCAGCCTGAATAGGATTTAAATTCATCCCTGCGTCTCTGAACTTTGTTATTTTTAACTGCCACTTTCAAAATTGGGAGTCACTTAAAATTACGGCTTATGACTGCAGGTAACGAAACAACACCTTTTTACAAGAAAGCCAGCCTGAGTCTGCTCGGGCTCTCCCTGGCAGGAATAATCATTTATCTGGGGCAGGATATCATTATACCATTCGCCTTTTCGATCTTATTGGCAATTTTGCTGTTACCATCGGTGAATTTCCTTGAAAAAAAGAGATTCCCCAGGGTTCTCGCTATTTTTATCGTGCTCACGTTTGCAATCATCTTTCTGGCTTCCCTTGTATATTTCCTGTCTGTGCAAATGATGAATTTTGCAAATGACATACCCTCGATCAAACAGCATTTGCAGGAACATTATGTCACTTTGCAGAAATGGGTACGCAGTCAATTTAACATAACCCTGCGGGAGCAAAAAGAACTGCTCCAGAATGCTACCGCTAAAATGAAAGACTCCACTCCGGGCTATATTAGCGAGACTTTCCTTTCTGTCACACAATCTATCATGCTCATCGTATTGTTGCCGATTTACACATTTCTGATGCTTTACTACCGCGACATGATCAAAAGATTTCTGGTGGCCTTGTTCCAGGTTCACCACGAAGCCAAAGTGAAGGAAGTATTGAAAGAATCAAGATCCATCATCCAAAGCTATATGGTGGGACTCTTGTTCGAAACGGCGGCCGTAGCAGCCCTGAATTCCCTGGGCTTCATAATCCTGGGTATCCAATATGCCATTTTCCTCGGAGTTTTGGCGGCCCTGCTCAACCTCATTCCTTATATCGGTGGTTTGGTTGCGGTAATTTTTTGCATGCTCGTGACGGTTACAAATTCCGCTCAATTTTCTGACGTCATCTGGGTAGCCGTCGTACTCGGAATTGTTCAGTTGATCGACAATAATTTTCTAATGCCCAAAATTGTGGGCTCAAAAGTGAAGCTCAATGCGCTGATGACCATTGTAGCCGTATTGATCGGAGGAGCTTTGTGCGGATTTTCAGGCATGTTCCTGGCCATTCCGGGAGTCGCTATTCTGAAAGTCATATTCGACAGGGTTGAAGGCTTGAAGCCCTGGGGCATTCTGCTGGGAGATGATATCACACCGGTTGCTCCCAGCCCGCTTATAAGGAAATTGCGGATCAAACGAAAAGGAAAACAGCCAATGCCGAAATCAGAGGACTAATCCTTTATGCGGGTCGGCTTTCTTCCAGCCCGACCAAAAGCAGTGTCGGCATGCATCCTGATACCAATACGCTCATCAATTAAGTGTTTCCTCCTACCTTCCCATCCTGAAGGAACTGCCATCGCCTGCCTGTCAATGCTGGCAGAAGATCGAATTGATCTTTCCCGCTCTTATCCGCCAGTTCGCGAGATTTCCGTTCCGGATGATAAAATAGCCGCTGGCGGCTTTTCAGCCTCCATTGCCTCAGGAACCAGTTCTGCCGCAGTTCTGGATGTTCCCATCAATCCCGATCCTTTGGCTTTAGGAACCACCGGACTGCTAAACCTGGAAGCATTGAGCATAGAGCCCTCCTTCATTCGGGGAAGAAATAAAGTCCGTGAAAAAAAACTTAATAACAATTGATTTCTTTTATGCAATCTTAAAATTCTTTATGCATAGTTTTGTAATATTAAACCGCTTGCCATGATAAAATCCACCTTCTATAAACCGCCACCTTTCATAGTTGAAAAACTTACCCGTCTTCTTAATTTATTGAGAGATGAGAAACGAAAATACGAACATATAGCAGAGACCATCAGCGACAAGGAATTCAAGCGCACTGTTATTAGCCTGGCGCAGGAGAGCAATCAATATGCTTGCGAATTATCATCCCAGATTCAGTCACTGGACGGGGACATACCACTCGAACATTTTCCAGACGAAAAAATCTATCCGGTTTTAGATATCGGATCACCAAATACGGAAAAGGAAGTATTATTTTTTTGCAGGGAAAGTGAGAAAAATATGATTACAGCATACAGAGAGATTTTGAATGAACCCTATCTCATGGAGGGCGTGCGAAAAGTGATTCGATACCAATTGAACGGAATCATGTATGCTTTCCTGCAATTGAAATTACTCAGCAGCACAACCTGATTTGTATTCGTACCTATTTGAAATTCTCAGGGCCCCATGGCCCTATTTTTTTTTATCAATCCTCCGTGCGATCAAAATCAGGAGCAAGATGACAGCAGAAAAGAATATGACCCCTGTCCAGAACCCCGCTTCAAATATGCGACCAATGAGTCTGCAACCATTCAAACCAATCGAAATAAAAAATAAAAAACAGATTTTTTTCATGGTCACTGTTTAATGGGTCACTGATATTATTCTTCTTTGCACTGCTGATTTGGCGCCTTCCTCATCCCGGTAAATCCGGCTGATCGCATTAATGATTTCCGGTGCCGGTAATTTTATTCAGATTAAATCATGCGGGCCTGCCCAGCCATTTTCTCAAATCCATTCCTTTGCCCAAAACAGGATTGAACAGGTCTCCTTTTTTCAATAGTCTTTTTGGTAGGGAATGAATGGTGAACATGGTAGGATGTAATCCTTTTTTTACCTCCTTCCACTCCAAAGCTGCGGATGCCGGAGCACCGGGCATGGGGCGCAAACTATACACGCTGGCCAATGTCTGGCCTTTCTTGTTTTGAAGATAGTCAATATATATTCTCCCCTTCCTCTTTTCCAATGGTCGTTCCATGGTAGTAATGGATGGCAATGATTCGTTAACCAATCTGCCAATCAATTCCGCATAATACCTCACATCAACATAATCATATTGTGCACCCAAAGGGATATATACGTGCAATCCTGTAGCACCTGACGTTTTGCAATAGCCCTTTATGCCTCCTTTCTTCAGCACTTCATTCACCGTAAGGGCCACTTCAATAACCTGGTCGAATGAATTTTCTTCAGAAGGGTCAATATCAATCACGAGATAATCAGGGTTATCAGGGTGGCTTAACCTCGAATTCCAGGGATTAAATTCAATGCAGCCAAGATTATTGAGGTAGAAAAGCGTGGCCTTGTCATTGCAAATGATATAATCAATTTCTTTTTTTGCTGACTCGGAATAAATTTTTTTAGTTCTAACCCAGTCTGGCGCTGTATCGCCGGCATCTTTGTGAAAAAAACCCTGATCCAGAATGCCATTGGGATTCCTGCGCAGGGATTGAGGACGATCTTTGAAATAGGGTATGATGAAATTATAAATACTATTATAGTATTCAAGTACATCGCCCTTGGTGATTTTTTCTTTTGGCCAGTAAATTTTATCCTGGTGCGTGAGTAGTACCAAATGGCCATCAACTTCTATTTCTTTTTCGGAGGAAGTTTTTTTTGGCGCCCCGCCTTTCTTTGCTTCCATGATTTTGGTATTTCAGTTTTTACTTCTTTGGCTCTCTTGTCTGTTCTTAGGCCAAGGAATACAGGATGCCTCATTTGGCCGTTTTCGGTAAGTTCACTGTATTTGACATTTGCCACCAGAACGGGTTTCAGCCAGGTTGGTGAGCCATTGGTTTTTATCGGATGCGCAAATGCCGGTTTGGGGCTTATATAAGGTTGCATCTGTTCATATAAAGCCTTTAATCCTGATTCAGTAAAGCCCGTGCCTGCGTGGCCCACATACTCAAGCGAATTATTCTTGTAGGTTCCCAATATCAATGATCCAAAATACTTGCGTTCTCCCTTGGGAGCGGTGTACCCGGCAATTACCGCTTCCTGACTCTTATGATTCTTGATCTTAAGCCATTCACCAGTTCTCTTTCCAGGCTGATACTCACTAGCCGACCTCTTGGCTATCATACCTTCCAAATCCTGTTTTACAAGCTCATTAAAAAAGGCCCTGCCTTTGCCAACCACATGATCACAATAAACAATGTTCCCACGACCGGGAATCAGTTTCTTTAATAAAATCTTCCTGTCAAGCAACGGAAGATGTTCAATATTTTTCCCATCAAGTTCCAACAGATCAAAAACATAATAGTAAAGAGGCAGATCAGGGTTGATTTCGTATTGCTGCAATTTTTGAAAATCTGACCGATTGTTCTTGTCTAAAACAACTATTTCCCCGTCCAGAATGGCACGGCGATTCATTTTCAAGAGGCTTTCCGAAATGGGGGGATAACGTTCCGCCAATGACAAGCCATTGCGTGAATAAAATCTTATGGAGTTCCCATGAATCTCGGCGATGCCCCTGTATCCATCCCACTTGATTTCAAAAACCCAATCCTTATCGTCAAATGGTTCATCAATGAGTTTTGCCAGCATAGGCTTCATGAAATGAGTAAATTTCTTCTCCCCGAAGCGGCCCTTCCCGGGTTTGCGAATTTGAATGGTTGCACTCATTTTTTGTGGAGAGCTTTGTTGATAGGAGAACCGGGCAATGTCATTTCCTCGCTGTTATAAGCTTCATCTGTAGCAAAGCGATCATGGTGTTTAATGAGCAGCCAGGCGTTAGGCTGGGCAGTTTTCATTCGCACCAACGCAAATTCTCCTTTTAACTTTTTCCCATGCAGAACGAATTTCAAAGAGCCATTCCTGATTTCCTGCTCCAATGTCTTTTCAGGATCCTTTTTAGTAGAATTTTCGTCCGCAGGGTCGTACCATCCATGATCCCAGATTTCAACGATGCCGGCTCCATAATTCCCCTCAGGTATCACGCCCTTGAAGTTGGCATAATCCAGTGGATGGTCTTCAACCATCATTGCCAGCCGCTTGTCTGAAGGGTTCATTGATGGTCCTTTGGGTACTGCCCAGCTCTTAAGGACTCCATGCAATTCCAGCCTGAAATCATAGTGAAGGCTGGTTGCCTTATGCCTTTGTACCACAAATATTAATTTCTTCCCGCTATCCTTTCCTACTGACGGTGCAGGTTCAGGCGTAGCAGAAAAATTTCTTTTCTTATTGTAGCTTGAAAGACTCATTAGGAAGCTTTTTTTCTCTTGCCATGATTCAGGCTGGCCTTCAATTGATCCATGAGGTCCCTATTCTTGCTGTGAACCACTCGCAATGCTGGTTCAGGAGTTTTTATTCCTTTGGATTTTGCCTTGATCAGTTTCAACAAATGAGCGGAATAAGTATCCTTATAGGAGTCGATATTGAAAGGTTGACTGTACTGGTTAATGAGGGCCACGGCCATTTTTAATTCAGCCGGTTTAATATCGGCCCTGGCCGGAATCTTTAGATCACTATGGTCTCTTATTTCTTCCCTGAACCTGATCCTTACCAAAACCAGCATTTGATCCATTGGTTTGATTACGGCAAGACTTTGCCTGGTGCGCATAACATAACTGGCCACGGCCACCTTACCGGTTTTTTTTAATGCTTCCCTAAGCAGCACATATGCTTTGGCGCCCGAAGTTTCAGGTTCCAAGTAATAAGGCATTTCATAATAAAGGCTGTCAATTTCCTCTTCCTCCACAAAATCCGAGATCTCAATCGCCTTGGTTTGTTTGGGACTGGCTTTTTCGAAGTCGGTTTCATCAAGAACAACCCACTTATTTTTTAATTTAAAACCCCTCGCAATATTGCCCCATGCAACTTCTTTCCCGGTTTTTTCATTTACACGCATATACCTGACCCTGGAATGGTCCTTCTTATCCAGGAAATCAAAATCCAGTTCGCTATCCCGAACGGCACTATATAATTTTACAGGGATATTCACCAGGCCAAACCCAATCCAACCTGTCCATACAGCTTTCATGTAAGATTTTTTTGCTTTTGATGAAAAATCGGTCAGCCTTTTAAAGTTACAACATATTTGGAATCTACTGTTTTCACAAATAATTCTGCCATGGCTTAATTCGGAAAGATAAAGGATTGGAAGAGTAGGCAGAATCCTAGTGAATGCAAACAGAATGATAGAATGTAGTTTCTGCAAAATGATGTGGCCAAGCCATGTCATTTCTAGGATAGCTATGACCGATAGTTGACTCATATCAACATAAAAACGTCCCAACTGAATTCATTTCATTGTAGAATTGTTCAGGCAGTAAATAATTTCTAACTTACTGCCCAATTAACTTCAACTGCTATGAAAAAGTGGCTTACCGGTTTTGTTTTACTGCTGGCGACAGGTTTCTTATCTGCCCAGGATTGCAGGAATTATTACTACCTGCAAAACAACAAAACGGTGGAGATGACCATCTATAACAGAAAAGGAGACGTTTCGGGCAAACAGGTTTATACGGTTTCCAATGTAGCCAATTCCGGGGGCACAACTTCGGCCACCGTTGAATCGGAAATGTTTGATAAAAAAGGGAAATCCATTACCAGAGCCGGCAATACCATCAAATGCTCGGGGGGTGTAATGATGATTGATATGAAAATCTTCATTCCGCAACAGCAGGCTGAACAATTTAATAAAGCGGAGGCCAGTTCTAAAAATGTTTATCTCGAATATCCATCCAATATGAAACCGGGGGATCAACTCAAAAATGGAGCCTTCACCATAGAGATCAATAAAAGCGGCATCCAGCAAACACTTAGTATGACCATTGACGATAGAAAGGTGGAAGGAAAAGAAACCATTACGACTCCCGCAGGCACCTGGGAATGCTTCAGGATCACATACCATAGTAAACTCGTGATAAAGACCGGCCCAATTGGAATTCCTCTCAATATTGAAGGCACCGAATGGTTTGCACTGGGTTTCGGAATCGTGAAGACTGAAAGCAAATCAGGAAAAACAGAAATCACTGCTATTAAATAAGGATTCAGGAGCCCCCGGCTTTAAGGAAGGATTAACCCTTAGGGCCCATTATCTTCTTCAGGCACCGTTCCAGGCTTTTTTCCCAATTGGGGATCGATAGACCAAATCTCACTTTTATGAGTCCCGTATCCAGCAAGGAATATGAGGGTCTCTTTGCCGCCGTCGGATATTGCGAACCGGGAATGGCATTAATCTTACAATTACTGCCAATCAGATCCCTGATGGCCGTGGCAAAACCATACCAGCTTGTGTTGCCGGCATTGCTATAGTGATAAATCCCCGGAATCCATTCCTTAAATTCGATGATATGCATGATGGCACCCGCGAGGTCAGCCGCATAGGTGGGTGAGCCTGTCTGATCATAGACCACATTTATTTCAGCTTTTTTCTGCATAAGGCCGATCATGGTCTTTACAAAATTGTTGCCTAATGAAGAATAAAGCCAGGAACTGCGGATTATGACAGATTCTTTGTTGAGCTTCATAGCCAGTCTTTCACCCTCCAGTTTGGACGCGCCATATACATTTACAGGATCAACGGGATCATTTTCCGTATAAGGAACTGAAGATTTTCCATCGAAGACATAATCGGTGGAGATATGCAGGAATTTGCATTGTTCCCCACGGCAAATTTCGGCGAGTTTACCCACCGCTTCAGCATTTACCAGGTAAGCCTGCTCCTTTTCGGCTTCGGCCCTGTCAACAGCAGTATATGCAGCGCAATTAATGCAGAATGCCGGATGATTTGTTTTGAAAAATCGAAGCATCCTTTCATAATCATTAATGGGCAGGTCCTGCTTCGACTGAAACATAAAATGGAATCCGGGGTAAGCCGATTCAAGCAATCTCAGCTCACTGGCCAGCTGACCGTTGGCCCCCGTAACAAGAATCTTGGTCCTGGACATATCAGGGAATTATCCTTCAAATTCAAAATTATTTCTCGCATCAACAAAACCCGGATGTTTTTTATCTTTTTCAGACAAAATCAGCTTTTCCTGGGGAATCTTCCAGTCTATCTGCAAAACCGGGTCGTTGTAAATGATACTTCCTTCACATTCCCTGCTATATAAATTGTCGCATTTATAAAAGACTGATGCGGTTTCGCTCAATACTGAAAAACCATGCGCAAATCCATTTGGTATCAGTAACTGGAGTTTATTAATGTCAGACAATTCAATACCAAACACTTTTGCATATGTAGGCGATCCCTTTCGAATATCCACGGCAACATCCCAGATACTCCCTTCCAACACTCTTACCAATTTAGCCTGGGCCTGTGGATGGAGTTGATAGTGTAATCCCCTTATCACACCATAGTAGGATTTGGACTGATTATCCTGAACCCAATTGTGATTCAATCCGGCGGCGGCGAAGATCTTTTCATTGTAACTCTCAAAAAAAAATCCACGCTGGTCTTCAAATACGATGGGCTCAAATATCATTAGCCCCGGAAACTCTGTCTGGATAAATGGCATCCTTATAACGCGATTATGAAATGAAATAATAAAGTACAGGACAAATTTCTCTACCAGCAATGATGGATATCAAATCAGGACTCAAAATTCACCTGGAGCATTGCATTCTTTCCGGCGATCATCTTTTTGAATATTGCTCATTATAAAATTTCTGGTATTCGCCTGAAGTCACATGCTGAACCCATTCCTGATTTTGGAGATACCAGTCCACCGTCTTCTCCAGGCCTTCTTCAAAACTGAGCGAAGGCTTCCACCCCAGTTCCCCGTTTAACTTGCTGGCGTCGATAGCATATCTTAAATCGTGGCCTGGCCGGTCCTTCACGCACGTAATCAAGTTTTCTGATTCGCCTTCTGTCCTACCCAGTTTCTTATCCATAATTTTGCAAAGCAATTTTACGAGATCAATATTTTTCCATTCGTTAAAGCCCCCGATATTATATTTCTGGCCTGGCGTCCCTTTGTGAAAAATCAGGTCAATGGCCCTGGCATGATCATCAACCCATAACCAATCCCTGACATTTTCGCCCTTACCATAGACAGGAAGTGGTTTTTTATTGAGGATATTATTGATCATCAGCGGAATCAATTTTTCCGGGAAATGATGGGATCCGTAATTATTTGAGCAATTGGAAACGATTACCGGAAGATGGTAGGTATGATGGTAAGCCATCACAAAGTGGTCGGAAGCCGCCTTGGAAGCAGAGTACGGAGAGCGGGGGTCATAAGCCGTTTCTTCAGTAAAATATCCGGTCTTCCCCAGGGTCCCATACACTTCATCCGTGGACACATGATAAAATAATTTTTCTTCCGGGTGGCCCTTCCAGGAATTTTTGGCAGCATTCAGCAGTACCGAGGTACCGAGCACATTTGTTTTAACGAATGAAAGTGGGTCCATTATAGAACGATCCACATGACTCTCTGCAGCCAGGTGAATTACATGGTCAATTTTATAAGAGGCAAATATGGAATCCACTGTTTTCTCATCCACTATATCGCCATGTTCAAAACGATAATTGGGTAAATGATCGACATCCTTCAGGTTTTCAAGGTTGCCTGCATAGGTGAGCGCATCCAGATTCAGGATGAGGTATTCCGGATACTTTGTAAGAAATAGTCGCACCACATGTGAGCCAATGAAACCGGCGCCGCCTGTTATCAATATTTTCTTTGAATATTCCGACATTATAAGCTCCAATATTTCAGGTTCCTAAATTTATTCCGGTAAAGACCTTTGAGGTCAGCAAAAATAGCATTGGGATTGGTGATTCCGAGCAGGTAGTCTTCAGACAGGTTTTTGTATTCGCTGTGCGGCACGGCCAGCACGATGGCATCATAATTCTTACCGGCTACCGGAGCCAGTGGAAAGCCGTATTCGTGCTGGAGTTCCTTGCTTTCGGCATGGGGATCTACAATATCCACATTCAATGAAAACGCCCTGAGCTCTCTTACCATGTCAATCACTTTGGAGTTACGGATATCACTCACATTTTCTTTAAAAGTGGCGCCCATCACCAATACTCTCGCACCCATCGCTTCTTTGGCATGCCTGATGATATGCTGCACGATTTTCTTGGCAATATACAAGGGCATTTCGTCATTGATCACCCGCCCGGCCAGGATCACCCTGGATTCGTAGCCCAATTCGCTGGACTTATAGGTCAGGTAATAAGGGTCCACGCCAATGCAGTGGCCACCCACGAGGCCGGGTTGAAATTTAAGAAAATTCCATTTTGTGCCGGCAGCTTCCAGCACCTCATAGGTGTTGATGCCCATCATTTCGAAAATGATAGACAACTCGTTCATCAAGGCTATATTCAGATCGCGCTGCGTATTTTCAATGATCTTTGCTGCTTCCGCAACTTTAATGGAAGAAGCTTTGTGTACGCCCGCTTTTACCACTACTTCATAAGTCCTGGCGATCTCCTCCAGGGCCATCTCGTCGCTGCCTGAAATCACCTTAATGATCCTGGCAAGAGTATGTTCCTTGTCGCCCGGGTTGATCCTTTCCGGAGAATAACCCAATTTAAAATCAGAACTTAACTTTAGACCACTCAAATTCTCAATTACAGGCAAACAATCTTCTTCAGTACATCCGGGATAGACGGTGGATTCATATACCACATAGTCACCTTTCTTGATCACTTTGCCAATGGTTTCAGAAGCTTTCAGCACCGGTTTCAGGTCAGGCACATTATGCTCGTCAACTGGAGTTGGCACCGCCACGATAAAGAATTTTGCCTGGCTGAGCACCTCAAGTGAATCCGTAAATTCTATGTCACATCCCTCAAAATCTTCCGTTACCAATTCATTGCTTGGGTCAATCCCCTTTTTCATCATCTCCACCCGTTTTGCATTGATATCAAACCCGATCACAGAAATTTTCTTAGCAAATTCAAGTGCAATGGGTAGTCCAACATATCCCAACCCTATAACGGCGAGTTTGGTTTTCTTATCAATCAGGTCCTGGTATATTAGCATATTACATCAGACTTTTAAATTCCTTGGGTTGTTTATGGAGTTCTTCCCTGGGGAGCGATTTGAAGTAGTCATAGGTGATCTTCAGTCCTTCTGCACGGCTTACCGTTGGCCGCCATCCCAGTAATTGTATGGCCCTGGTAATATCCGGTTGTCGCTGCCTGGGGTCATCCACCGGCAATGGCCTATATACAATTTTCTGATGGGTACCAGTAAGATTTATGATTTCTTCCGCGAATTCCTTCAAAGATATTTCATCCGGGTTACCGATATTCACCGGATTGGGGTAATCGCTCAGCAACAGGCGATAGATTCCTTCCACCAGGTCATCCACAAAACAGAAGGAACGTGTTTGTGATCCGTCGCCGAATACGGTCAGGTCTTCACCTCTCAATGCCTGGCCAATAAAGGCCGGCAGAGCCCTTCCATCGTTGAGTCGCATACGTGGGCCGTAGGTATTGAATATGCGTACAATTCTTGTCTCGAGTCCATGAAAAGTATGGTAGGCCATGGTAATCGCTTCCTGGAATCGCTTGGCTTCATCATAAACACCGCGAGGGCCCACAGGGTTAACATTACCCCAGTAGTCCTCTGTTTGGGGGTGCACTTGCGGATCGCCATACACTTCAGAAGTGGAAGCTACCAGAATTCTCGCGTTTTTAGCCTTTGCGAGTCCCAGACAATTATGGGTACCCAGGGAACTGACCTTGAGTGTCTGGATAGGAATCTTCAAATAATCAATGGGACTGGCGGGAGAGGCAAAATGTAAAATATAATCCAGGGGGCCGGGAACATGAATGAATTTGGAAACATCGTAATGATAGAATTCAAATTGCTCCAGCTTGAACAGATGCCCGATATTATTCAAATCTCCAGTGATCAGGTTATCCATGCCAATAACTCTGTAACCTTCCCTGATAAACCGGTCGCATAAGTGAGAACCCAGAAAGCCGGCGGCGCCAGTTATCAATACTCTTTTACTTGTCATCATTATTGGTTGGGGATTGCGGGAGCGCGGCCGATGCTCTCATAATAGAATCCCAAGTCACGAATAGCGGCCACATCAAACAAATTACGTCCGTCAAAAATGACCTTGGTCTTGAGATTGCTCACAATCTTAAGAAAGTCGGGGGTCCTGAATTCATTCCACTCAGTGGCAATCACCAATGCATCCGCACCTTTCAGGCACTCATACTGATTTTCCGCATACTGGATCTTATCTCCCACTACCTGTTTTATGTTGTTCATGGCTTCCGGATCATAGGCGCAAACAACCGCGCCTTCCTTCAACAGGGCATCAATGATGTACAAAGAAGGCGCTTCACGGATATCGTCTGTATTGGGCTTGAAGGCGAGGCCCCAGAGTGCAATTTTTTTTCCTTTGAGCTGGTTATTGAAATATTTCCTGATCTTGGGTAGCAGGTGTAATTTCTGTTTTTCATTCACTTCCATTACGGCATCCAATATCCGGAAATCATATTCCGCCTCTTTGGAGCTTCTCAACAGGGCTTGTACATCCTTCGGAAAACAACTGCCTCCATAGCCAATGCCTGGAAATAAAAACCGCTTCCCGATCCGGTCATCGCTTCCAATTCCCCTGCGCACCATGTCCACATCGGCGCCGATCCGCTCACAGAGCTGAGCGATCTCATTCATAAAGGATATCTTGGTGGCCAGGAATGAATTGGCGGCATATTTCGTAAGCTCAGCAGAGCGCTCATCCATGAAAATAATGGGATTGCCCTGTCTTACAAAGGGGCTGTAGAGATCACTCATCACCTTTTTGGCCCTTTCAGAAACGGCGCCCACCACTACGCGGTCGGGTTTCATGAAATCTTCCACGGCTACCCCTTCCCGAAGGAATTCCGGATTTGACACAACGTCAAATTCCCCCTTATAATTTTTTGCGATCATGGTCCTCACCTTTTCGGCAGTACCCACAGGCACCGTGCTCTTGTCAACAATCACTTTATAATCCTGAAGGATCTTCCCAAGGTCATCCGCGACACCCAGAATATATTTGAGATCGGCCGAACCGTCCTCACCGGGAGGAGTTGGCAGGGCGAGGAAAATAATAAGCGCGTCCTTAATTCCTTCTTCCAGGCTGGTTGTGAATCGCAGTCTGCCTTCTTTCAGGTTCCGCACAAACAATTTCTCCAGACCCGGTTCATAAATGGTGATTTCTCCATTCGACAATTTCTCCACTTTCTTCCGGTCAATATCCACGCAGGTCACATCGTTACCTGTTTCAGCAAAACAGGTTCCGGTTACCAGGCCTACATATCCGGTTCCAACAACTGCAATTTTCATCTGGTTTAGGTTTAATGATTAACGAATTCCAAAACTTGGGTTGTGATATATTTCAGTTGCTCTTCATCCAGTTCTGTATGCATCGGAAGCGAGATCACCCGCTCCGACAGCCAATCGGTTACCGATAGCTGATATACCATCCCGCCGAATGTGCTGAACATTTTCTGGCGATGGGCGGGAACCGGGTAATAGATCATGGAGGGCACTTGTTTCTTCGCGAGAAATTCATTCAATCCATTCCTGTCAACCTCATTCAAGATAAGCGTGTATTGATGAAAAACATGGTTGCAGTATGACGCTGTAATAGGCGTGGTTATTTTCGAATGACCTGCAAAAGCCCTATCATAATAATCAGCGGCTTTTTGCCGGGCCGCCGCGTATTCATCCAGCTTTCTGAGCTTTATCCTCAGTACTGCCGCCTGGATCGTATCCAACCTCGAATTGCAACCTACCAGGTCGTGATAATACCTGGCACTTTGGCCGTGATTGGCGATCATTTTCAATTGCTCAGCTAACGCATCATCATCTGTGAATATTGCCCCTGCGTCGCCATACGCACCCAGATTCTTGGAGGGGAAAAAAGATGTACAGCCGATGGTCCCGATGGTTCCCGTTTTCTTCCTGCTGCCATCCCCAAATATATAATTGCAGCCAATGGCCTGTGCGTTATCTTCAACCACCGGAAGGTTGTGCTTCCTCGCTATTTCCATGATGGCTTCCATGGCCGCCGACTGCCCATAAAGATGCACGGGAACAATGGCTTTGGTTCTTGGCGTGATGGCCTTTGCTATGGCATCCGGATCAATACAAAAGGTCCGGGGATCCACTTCCACAAAAACAGGCTTCAGCTTCAACAGGGCGACTACTTCCGTGGTGGCCACATAAGTAAATGAAGGAGTAATGACCTCATCGCCTGGTTGCAGACCCAATGCCATCAGTGAAATCTGCAATGCGTCGGTACCATTGGCACAGGGGATCACATGCTTCGTGCCGAGATACTGTGCAAGATCCCGGGCAAAATCCTGCACCGGCTTTCCATTGATGAAAGCACAACTATCCAATACTTCGTGTATAGCCGCATCTACTTCGGGCTTAATATGCAGGTACTGCTGCTTCAGATCAACCATTTGAATTGTACGCATCACATTATTTTGAACGGGTGCAAAAATAATAAAATATGTACAGGGTCGGCAATTGATATTAGTTTTGCAAGTCAAATAATTATACCATAAAGTGGGTAGTTTACTCTACAATCTATTCATAATACTCTACAAACTGGCGCTGGGACTGGCTTCGCTCTGGAATCCCAAAGCCAGATTATGGGTTAAGGGGCGAAAAAATATTTTGGAGAACATTCGGCAAGAGTTCCAAAAAACTCCTATAGCAGTTGCAGACGACAGAAAACATGATGGAACCCTGGCGACTGGTGAAAAGAAAGAAATCCCTCCAGGCCATACCCAAACGATTTGGATGCACTGTGCATCTCTGGGTGAATTTGAACAGGGAAGACCCCTGCTGGAGAAGATCCGGATTGATTATCCTGATGCAGTCATAATGCTCACATTCTTTTCCCCGTCCGGATATGAAGTCAGAAAGAATTACAGCGGGGCGAACCATATTTTCTACCTGCCCCTGGATACTCCTTCAAATGCGGAACAGTTTATCGAAATCATTCAGCCCAACCTGGTGCTCTGGGTGAAATATGAATACTGGTTCCATTATTTGCTCAGGCTACAGCAAAAAAGAATTCCTGTCTTGCTTGTTTCCGGCATCTTCAGGAAAAACCAGCTATTTTTTAAGCGCTACGGAGGCTCCTGGAGAGAAATTCTTGGCTGCTTCACTCATTTCTTTGTGCAAAATGAAGAATCACGATTATTACTGAATTCTATAGGCATTTCGGACAAAGTGACTGTGAGCGGAGACACCCGTTTCGACAGGGTAATAGAAATAGCCGAAAAATTCGAACCCATTCCTCTTGTCGAAAAATTTTGCCGCGGCCATCGGGTGCTGGTGGCAGGGAGTACCTGGACTGAAGATGAAGAGGAACTGACCCATTATGTAAAATCGCATCCGGAAATCCGGTTCATCATTGCGCCGCATGAAGTGGACCAGGATACTGTCCTCAATCTGAAGAAAGAATTCCCTTCGTCCCTGGTTTATTCTGAATTTGAAAATGAAGGAGGCAGCGTGCAAGAGGGAAAAAACCTACTGATCATTGATAATATCGGAATGCTGGCCAGACTATACAGATATGCTGACATTGCTTACTTAGGTGGCGGGTTCGGAGATGATGGCGTTCACAATGTTCTTGAAGCCGCAGTGTTTGGTAAACCGGTCATATTCGGACCTGTTTATGACAAATTCTTCGAAGCAATTGAATTATTGGATTCAGGTGGGGCCATAAGCATTGAGAACGCGCTGCAACTGGAATCCGTGCTGGAGATGCTCTGGAGCCATCAGGATGAATTGATCAAATCAGGGAATGCCGCCAGGAATTACGTTTATTCAAAGGCGGGGGCCACGGAAATTATTCTGGAATATATTCAAAGGAATCGCCTTCTCACGATCTGATCGAAGAGTTGTACGGCGGGATGATCCACATTCCAACCCAGCTTCAGCTTCAGTTCCCGCTGAATCCAGAATTCCGCCTCCGGAAAAATCATGAAATGGTTGATGGTCTTGAGCGATCGCTCGTACATGGCTTCATCGCCGCGAAATAGTTCCATGATAAAGGTAAACCGGTCGTTTACGCCAATTGCTTTCTTTATGTCTTTGACCGGCTGGTCCTGAAGCCTGTCTGCCAATTCTGCTCGGGAATCATTTAACTTATCATTCAATGAGGCACGCGTTTCTCCCATCACTTCGTTAAGTTCCTTGACCCTGGATTGGTGAGCCAAAGTTGGAACTTCTTCCAGTACATTGAACCTGATTTGCTGCTGCAGACTCAGGGTCTCTCTTGCCTTTTCTTTAAGTGCAGCCTCCCTTTGTATGGACTCAATTTCTTCGGCGATTGACCTTTCCGCAATCCCAATTATTTCGGTCGGAGTTTCTGGGGAGGTTGACAACGCTTCAACTGAAGATTGAAAAGCACCCGCTGGCATAAAAACAGAAACCATTTTCTTTTCTGTCTTTAAAACCTTTGAGTTCATGAGCTGCGTCAGTTCTGCCTGCAGCATTTGTAAAACACAGAGAATCTGGTCAGGAGCGGCATTTTGCTGATGGAGTTCCTGTAGTTTGCTGATTAAAAGACCGATACGTTCCATTTGAATATGGTACTTTTGAGACCGTTTTTAATAGGATGAACCCTGAAGAAAATGAAATGTGGCCGCGAAGCCGCGATAAAGTTACAAACACCTTGCCATAAAAAATACTTAAAAATGTTCATCGAACCACATATCAGGGGTGAGAAAAAAGGATGGATTGAAGTGATCTGCGGCTCCATGTTCAGCGGCAAAACAGAGGAATTGTTAAGGAGATTAAAGAGAGTAAGGATCGCAAATCTGAAAGTGGAAATCTTCAAGCCAGCCGTGGATAAAAGGTATGCTGAGGAGCAGATTGTTTCGCATGACGAAAACGCAACACCCTCAACGCCGGTAGAAAATTCTCAGACCATCCTGCTCCTGGCCCAGGACGTGGATGTGGTGGGGATAGACGAAGCGCAGTTCTTCGACGACCAGATCACATATGTATGCGAACAATTGGCGCTGAGAGGCATCCGCGTAATTGTGGCCGGGCTAGACATGGATTATATGGGCAAGCCTTTCGGACCAATGCCCAATCTGCTGGCCATTGCAGACTATATCACCAAACTGCATGCTATATGCGTGTGCTGCGGCAATATTGCCAATTATTCTTTCAGAAAGACGTCCCATGACGGGCAATTGGTGTTGGGAGAAAAGGATATTTATGAACCCAGGTGTAGAAACTGCTTTTATATTGGAATGGAAAAAGGAATCTGAATCCACTGTAGGCGAGGATCGCGGAAACCCCATATTTAGGGACTGAAACGGGCAAAACAATTCCAGGGCTTCCCGGATTTTGAATATATTTTTGCGGAAATTTTCAACTGGCTGCTTTGAAATCATTGAAACATATAGTAGCGCTATTCAGGAAGGATCTGTTGCTTGAACTCAGGCAACAGTACACTTTTTACGGAGTACTCTTATATGTAGCATCCACCATTTTCGTTCTTTATCTGGCAATGCAGCAACCGGAAAGCACGATATGGAATGGCCTTTTCTGGATGATACAACTTTTTATTTGTGTGAACGCAGTGGCCAAAAGTTTTTTGCAGGAGAGCCGCGGAAGAATGCTCTATTTTTATTCAATTGCCGGGCCTGTGCAATTTATTATTGCAAAACTCATCTACAATATGCTGGTCATGCTGGTGATGAGTTTGTTGAGCCTCATATTATTCCAACTCTTATTGGGAAACCCTTTGATCAATTTCTGGAAATTTGTTGGTATTGTATGCCTGGGCGCCGTCAGTCTGAGTTTCGTTTTCACCATGCTTGCCGCCATATCCGCCAGGGCCCAGCAGCAGGCAGCACTTATGGCCATCATGGGATTCCCGATCATCATACCCCAATTAATGCTGTTGATGCGGATTTCAAAAGCCGGCTTTGGCGAAATATTCAAAGAGGGCGCTTTTTCTGATATGGTGTTCCTGCTTACAGGTCTGGATATCCTGGTGGTGGTCCTGGCCATTATATTATTCCCATTTCTCTGGAAGGATTAAGTATTTCCAGGCTTCCATTCTCGTAATGAATCCGTATGAGTATTGGATTCTCTGAATGATTGGCCCACCGCCGATGATGAAAGTCAGGCCTGGCAAGGAATGCCATCGTTTAGAGGAGGGCTGAAAAAGAGTCAAAAAAAAATGGGTGAGGCAGGCACAGATTCTCCATCCTTTTGTTCATTCATCAAATTGGCGTAGGTTTGCCCCGCAATTTCTACCGGTAAAGCTTCCGTAACATCTGCTCAATGCCGGATACATGATACATCTGCAAATTCCAGATATGAAAAAATCCTGGTGGAAAATACTTTGCACACTAATGCTGCTTTTCATCACGACTGGCGGCATGCTCATGCAGGTGCCACGAAAAAAGATACTCAACGAAACTATTCGCAATTCCTTCTTTCATGTGCCCATGTGGTTTTGTATGATGGCACTGTTCATTTGCTCGGTCATTTTCTCAATCAAATACCTGAGGAATCAGAAACTGATCTACGACATTTACGCCAAAGAATTTGCCAGGACGGGTCTCGTTTTTGGCTTACTGGGACTGGTCACCGGTTCTATATGGGCCACATATACCTGGGGACAACCGTGGAGCAATGATATCAAACAGGTGGGTGCGGCCATCGCCTTACTCATCTACGCCGCCTATTTCGTTCTGAGAAATTCAATGCCAGACCTTGATAAACGTGCAAGAGTAGGCGCAGTGTACAATATTTTCGCCTTTGCGATGTTATTTCCTACGATCTGGATTATTCCCAGGCTCACCGAATCACTCCACCCCGGCGGCACAGGCAACCCGGTTGCCGACCCCAGGAATATGGATGCGCCCATGGCTTTGGTGATGTGGTTGATTGCCATTCCCGGTTGGATACTGCTTGGATTCTGGATAAGCTCAATTAATATCAGGATTCGTAAAATTGAAGACAAAAATTTATTACATGTTTAAGCCTTTTTTCAGGAAATTAATCATGCTACCGCTATTACTGATGACAGCATGGAACGGCTTTGCTCAAAACTCTGACGAATACAAACCCGTGGATATGGCTGATACCATGAGGAGCAATGGCAAGATTTATGTAGTGGTCGTAGTCCTGGTAATCATCTTACTCGGGCTCTTGTTGTATCTCTTCAGCATTGACAGAAGATTGAAGAGACTCGAAAAGAAAGACAGGTGAGTACCGGATACCCACCTGATGTTATGGTTCATTCCCTGTCCTCTGAACTAAAAGAAAGAGGTGACCCTGAAACTCTCACAAAACGATTGACCATATTGAGAAACTAAATCTTTACTAAAATGGCGGCACAACAGGAATATAGCTTTTTCGACGCAGTAGTGAAAAGCTTTGACAAAGCGGCTAAGTATACTAACTGGGACCCAGGTCTGCTGGAACAAATCAAGCAATGTAATTCTGTTTACAGAATGCATTTCCCTGTTAAGATCGGAGACAAGATTGAAGTGATAAAGGCATACCGGGTGCAACATTCACACCATAAGACACCTTGCAAGGGAGGCATTCGGTTTTCCACTACCGTTAACCTTGATGAGGTCATGGCATTGGCGGCACTCATGACCTACAAATGCGCCATCGTGAACGTTCCGTTTGGAGGCGCCAAAGGAGGAATCAATATTGACCCAAAAAAATATACTACTTACGAACTGGAAAAAATAACCCGACGCTATACCCATGAATTGATCAAGAAAAATTTCATCGGACCAGGCACCGATGTACCCGCACCCGATTATGGAACCGGTGAAAAGGAAATGTCATGGATTCTGGATACCTATACCAGCATGAAGCCAGGTGAAATTGACGCCCTGGGATGTGTAACAGGCAAGCCAGTAACTCAGGGAGGTGTTAGAGGCAGGCGCGAAGCGACCGGGCTGGGTGTTTATTACGGAATCAGGGAGGTCACACATATTGAAGATGTGATGAAAAAACTGGGACTTAGCCTGGGTATTGAAGGCAAGAGAGTGATCGTGCAGGGAATGGGAAATGTGGGCTATCATGCCGCAAAATTCTTCCGGGAAGGAGGCGCGAAAATCATTGCTCTGGCCGAGTACGAAGGAGCCATCAGTAACCCGAACGGGCTCAATGAAGAGGAAGTACTGCAACATAGGAAAGCCACCGGGTCGATACTCAATTTCCCCGGTGCAACAAATATTGCAAAGTCTGCCGAGGCCCTTGAAATGGACTGTGATATCCTGATCCCGGCAGCCCTTGAAAACGTGATAAATGGCGAAAACGCTCCCCGGATAAAAGCCAAAATCATTGGAGAAGCGGCCAATGGCCCGCTTACGCCCGAAGCTGACGAAATATTCATCAACAAAGGTATCCTCGTAGTGCCTGATATGTACCTGAACGCAGGCGGAGTCACCGTTAGTTATTTTGAATGGCTGAAAAACCTTAGCCATGTGAGGTATGGCCGTATGGAAAAACGATTCACTGAAAACCTCAATGCAAGTATCCTGAAACAGATAGAATTACTCACAACCAAGAAAGTGGCCGGCAAAGAAAGAGAAATGATCATGCATGGTCCAGATGAAGCAGACCTGGTGTACAGCGGCCTCGAAGAAACAATGATCGGTGCCACCCGGGAAATCATGGAATGCTGGAAAGCCAACCCGAGCATTCCCGATATGCGGACAGCCGCTTATGTGGTGGCCATTAATAAAGTGGGCACCAGCTATGCCGAACTGGGAATATTCCCATAAGTCCTTTTTGGGATTAACCAGCAATAAATCTCGTGCCGTCTGTTATTGCAGACGGTTTTTTTATTCCGGTTTGAAGGGGCTGACTTCTTCAATCGCCATTGCGGAATTTGTAGTGAAGCTTCTATCTTTACCAATTGCAGGATGAGCTTTGAGTACGATCAGGTTCAAATACAGCATGCTGATTTTTCCCAATTGGAATTATTATTTGTGCCAGCAGCAGAATTCCTATAGCATACGGGAAAATGTCCTGGCGGTACAGAAAAAGGGACTTGGATGCAATAACCGATTTACAGGTTTTTAATCGAATGAAATACTGATCAGTAAATGTATTTATGGGCTTTTTTAAAGAATCTTCGAAAGAATTTTATGAAAGTTGCGGGAAAAAATTATTGGACGATCTGGCTCGATGAGGCCACTGGACATATAAATATTATCGACCAGCGTTTCCTGCCTCATCAATTTCAGGTTGAAGAGCTGCATTCGGTTGAAGAAGTTGTCAGGGCCATCAAAGAAATGCATGTTCGTGGGGCGGGGCTAATCGGAGCCACGGCAGCCTGGGGAATGTGGCTTGCCGCCATGGAAGCATCGGCTGCTCCTTCATTTGATGAGCACCTGATCGCATCGGCATCCCTCCTCAAAAATGCGAGGCCAACAGCCGTGAACCCCGGATGGGCCGTGAATCGGCAACTGATTGCTATGGCGGGTGTAAATTCTATTCCTGAAAAAATAAAGCTGGCAAAAGAAACGGCAATCAGCATTATGTCGGAAGACGTGGAATACTGCCGGCAAATTGGTTTGCACGGTCTGAAGATCATCGAAGAAATCGCCCGGAAAAAAGGAGGATCCACGGTAAATATTTTGACCCATTGCAATGCGGGGTGGCTGGCATTTGTTGATTTCGGCTCCGCGACAGCGCCAATTTATGCTGCAGCCGAGCGAGGCATCAGGCTTCATGTATGGGTAGACGAAACCAGGCCCCGGAACCAGGGCGCGGGTCTCACAGCCTGGGAGCTTCTGAACCAGGGAATCCCTCATACAGTCATTACCGATAACGCCGGGGGGCACCTGATGCAGCATGGCATGGTTGATATGGTGATCACGGGTGCCGACCGCGTAACCCGCTCGGGCGATGCGGCGAATAAGATTGGCACTTATCTCAAGGCCCTCGCTGCTTTTGACAATAATATTCCCTTTTTTGTGGCCCTGCCTTCCTCAAGCTTTGACTGGAAAATCAGCTATGGGCTGAATGAAATCGAGATCGAAGAACGTGGCGAAGAAGAAGTTAAATATGTTACAGGTTTACACGAAGGAGTGCTAAAGAAAGTTTTGGTAACACCGGCAGATAGTCCTGCTTCCAACTATGGTTTCGACGTTACGCCAGCCAGACTAATCAGTGGACTGATCACTGAAAGGGGCATTTGCATGGCCCGGGAAGAAGATATCTCAAAAATGTTCCCAGATAAAAAATAAAGCACATGCAGGATGAAGGGATTATAAAATTCAATTGTGAATGGATAAAAGCTGCCCCTCCCGATCCGGGATGGTTGTGGGAATTGAATGAATGGCGTGATATACTCTACAAAGCAGGGCTGGTGGGAGTTAACCAGGAAGGCATTGGTTATGGCAATTTGAGTGTGAGGTTTCAGGGAAATCAATTCATTATTACCGGTTCCACTACCGGAAAAATTGAACACTTGTCGCCGGAACACTATACACTCGTGACGGACTATGATCTGGACAAGAATTCCCTGACTACTACTGGCCCGATCAGAGCCTCATCTGAATCGCTGACACATGCCATAATGTATGAATCAGATGCAAACGTAAATGCTGTGCTGCACGTTCACCATTATAAGCTTTGGAAAGGCCTGTTACGCTCTTTGCCTTCCACAGGCGAGAATATTGAATACGGAACCACGGCCATGGCACGCGAAATCTACAAGATGATGAAAGATCCCTCCATCCAGACATACCAGATATTTGCCATGGCAGGACACGAAGAGGGCATCCTGGCTTTTGGAAAGAATTTACCTGAAGCCGGAAATCTCTTGCTGGAAAAATGGAAGGATTTGTCTTGAAATTATTCCAAGGCAAACCATACTCAAGTTACACGATTTTAGCGGCAGCATGCCTTTAACTGGTACAGCAAATGATAATTTGGATTCACCAGGGCACAGAAATCACCCTTCAAACTCATCAACGGCTAGCCGACCCGGTAGGGAATTGTATTGTTCCCGAAAACAGGCTAGTTTATCCACATTAATTGAATATTCCAAACTCGTAAAAACCCCAATATTACGGATAGCAAACTTACTTGTGGCAGTTTAATGGGCTCACAAACTTTAGAGCTAATTGGCATATGTTAAACCCTTTTCGGGGGTAGTGAACAAATAGATCAACCTGAGACTCAGCGTGCCCGACGATAACCGGCTATTGTTACCAACAAAATGAGTTTGAAACCATAATAATCAAACTGCTTCCCCGTTTAATGTATGATAAAAAGTATTCTATCGAACCTTAATTTCTACACCCCGTGAAAAAAACTTTACCAAGCGAACCCATCAAAATGGATAGGGTCATTTCCATCTGCCAGCAATATGCGCCGTTGGACGAAGCGAGCCAACAAGCTCTGGAAAGCATCATCACACTTAAGGAATACCGTAAGAATGATCATGTATTCGTACAGGATGAGTTCTGCGGAGACCTGTTTGTGATCGTAAAAGGCTCATACCGGTTATTTCATAAAACGTCCCAAAAGGAGCATACAACCTGGCTGGGGTATGATAACCATATCATCTCTTCCCTGCACAGCATCCTGTTGAACATGCCGGCAAGAGAAACCATGCACATTCTGGAAGACTCTGTTATTGGAGTGTTACCATACAATGAATTCATCAACCTGAGTCATCATTACCAGGCCATTGAAAAACTGCATCGCACGATCATGAGTATTTTCATAGTTGAGATGCAGGAAAACCTGTTTGCGACCAGGTTCATGGAAGCCGCAGATCGTTACCACTATTTTACCCAAAAACAGCCTGAGGCTCTGCAGCGTATCCCACTGACTTACCTGGCATCTTTCCTGGGTATCACAAAAGAAAGTCTTAGCCGTATCAGGTCGGGATTCAGGAATAACAAGGATGCCAACCTGGGCCATGACAATACTTATTTGAGAACAGCATAGAACTAATTAAATGCATGATACCTCAAATCAAAGGATATCCTGCAATAAGAAACGGCTATCCAATTTCGGATAGCCGTTTTTCTATTTTACCAAACCAGAAATTAAGATTCGATCAGGTTCCTGATTAATTCATATCTGAAATTTCATGCCCGCAATTTTTTAAGTTGCTTTGTATTCAAGAGGGAAGAATTTTTTTCAACAAAGAATGTCTGATGGGTTGACGATGCTGAAACCCCGTGCTCAATAGCGCGTCAACTCTGGTTTCACTTCGTCTATATATGCCAGTATCCCGCCACGCAGGTTATATAAATTTTCCAATCCGAATTGATCTTCCAGTTCTCGGATTGCCTTCGCGCTCCTGCCTCCCATTTTGCAATGGAAAACCACTTTTATGTCTTTGTCGATTTTATCAATATTTTCCCTGATGGAAGCGAGCGGAATGAGTTCGGCGCCAAGATTCACAATCTCGTATTCATGAGGCTCTCTCACGTCAATAAGTTGAAAAGGCTCGCCTTTCACCTGCCAGTCATACAGCTCTTTAGCCGAAATTTCTTTCAACAGCCTGTCGGGCGGTTTCCTGAGGCCACAAAATTCTTCATAGTCGATCAAAGAATTGATGGTCGGATGGTCACCATTGATTGGGTTTTCGGGATTGCGTCTTATATTAAATATCCTCGTTTGAAAACTGAGCGCGTCGAAGGTGAAGAAACGACCACTCAGGGTCTCACCCACTCCTGTAATTATCTTTATCACTTCCAGGGTCTGCAAACTGCCGATGATTCCCGGCAATACACCCAGAACGCCTCCTTCTGCACAACTGGGCACCAATCCGGGTGGTGGGGGCGTAGGGTAAAGATCCCTGTAATTAGGTCCCAGCCTGCCATCTGCATCCCGGTAATTGAATACAGACACCTGACCTTCAAATTGAAAGATTGAAGCATAAACATTGGGTATCCCCAATAAAACGCTGGCATCATTTACGAGATAGCGCGTGGGAAAATTGTCTGTGCCATCCGCAACAACATCATAATTCTTCAATATCTCCAAGGCGTTTTGAGAAGTCAGTTTCTCATTGTAGAGTCTGACATTAATGTGCGGATTGAGTGCGGTGATTCTGCGTTTGGCGGCTTCCACTTTTGGCTGCCCGATCTCATCTACCCCAAACAATACCTGGCGTTGAAGATTGCTATCATCCACTACGTCAAAATCAATAATGCCAATCGTTCCAACGCCCGCAGCGGCCAGATATAGCAGGGCCGGACTTCCCAGACCACCTGATCCAACCACCAGCACTTTGGCGGCCTTTAATTTTTGCTGCCCTTCAATTCCAAAATCGGGAATAATAATATGCCTGTCATAGCGGGCTAATTCTTCAATTGAAAATTTTATGTCCTTATAACTCATATCTGAATTTTAAATCAATACAAAATAATAAATAAAAAAATGGCTCCTGTTCAAAGCTGCCCCAGCCATCCTGGTCCTGCAGCCTTATTGAATACAATTCCGACTATGCAGTTCCGCCGGCAATGGCCGGAATAATACTGATCACGCTGTCTTCACGTACAAGTGTATTTTCCTTTTGCAGGTCCCTGATATCGTCATTACCCACAAATATGTTTATGAAATTCCTGATATTCCCCTGCTCATCCAATAAATGTTTCTTGAGGTCGGGAAAGTTAATCGTCAGCTCATCTACGGTCTGCCTGATATTGGCCGCCTTGATTTCCAATTTTGATGTATTGCCTGTAAACTTCCTGAGTGGAGTCGGGATAATAACTGTTGCCATGTAAGTTTGATTTTTTTTATGTTTGAATTGAATATCGATTTAACCGGGGCTTTCCCGGCCAACCTTTCATTTTCTGATTTTATTAAGATTGAGAAATAATTCCATGTGCCACGGGTTCTTTTTCAAATTGCTGGTCATTATTCAGCCTCCAGGACCTCAATTCCGCGAAAACCGCATTCCGCACGGAAATGATCACATAGGAGAAAAATGGCTGCGCTGCGAGGCGATCGGTTTCCGATGCAATTGCAGGATGGTTGGGATGCGAATGGTAAATCCCCAGGAGGGAAAGGTTTTTCTGCTCGGCGTATTGTTCCGCATGCATATAATCAATCGAAGAAATTTCAAATCTTTTCCTCTTATCTCCTTCTCTGGCATTTTCCACCGGCCTGGCGGTGGTAACATATCTGTCTGCCCCCTCCTCCCTGCCAAACATAAAACCGCAGCATTCATTTGGGAAAGTCTGTTCGGCATCCCTGATCATGAATTGCCTGGCTTCCTGGTCGATTATTAACATATAGCTTGGATTTTTTTATTATTGAATGCAGTTCATGAATCAAAATTGAATCCGTCATAAAATTTTCCTGATCAGATCACCGTATTTATCCGCATTGTCCGGCAGAATTGTTACCACATTTCCATCTTCCAATCCCGCGGCAATTTTTGCGGCGCCTACAAGATTAGCTGCCGAAGAAGGACTCAGTAGCAAGCCCTCATCCCGGTAAATTCTCCGGATCATCTCGTAAGATTCTTCAGTACTCAGTTCATGATTCTCATCAGCAAGGTTGGGATCATAAATTTTGGGCACCAGTGCGGTCTCCAGGTGTTTACATCCCTCTAATCCATGCAATGCAGAATCGGGTTGGAGTGAAATCAGGCGTATATCGGGATTTAACTCTCTTAGTCTTCTGCCGGTACCCACAAAAGTTCCCGTGGTTCCCAACCCTGCCACAAAATGCGTGATCCCGGGAACCTGCTCATATATCTCCACCGCCGTGTTGAAATAATGGGCCTTCCAATTATTATTGTTCCGGTATTGATCGGCATAAAAATATTTATCGGGATGAATACGTTCCAATTCCCTGGCTTCATTTTGTGCCCCGTCGGTACCTTCGAAACGGGAAGTGTAAATGATTTCAGCTCCAAGAGACTTCAGAATTTCCTTTCTTTCATTCGAAGCATTTTCAGGTAGGCATAAGGCCACTTTAATTCCGGTCTTCTCGCCAATTGCAGCATATGCTATACCGGTGTTGCCGCTGGTGGCGTCCAGCAGAATTTTATACTCATCCAGCCTTCCATGCAATACTGCGTCATGGATGATCTGGTATGCAGCCCTGGCTTTGACACTTGCACTCAATTGTTGCCACTCCATCTTAGCAAAAATTTTCACCTTGTCGCCGGGCACCAAATTCCTGAATTGCCTCAGTCCGGTTTTCCCTACCAGTTTGCCGGCAGTTTCCACTCGTTTAAGTAGCAAGTCATTCTTAGTTATCGTTACGGTTGATGACATTGTATTGTTGATGACATTGTATTAAAATAAAAAAAACCCCACTGTTGGTGGAGTTGAATTAAGATTCTTATAATTATAAGTATACTCTTTTCCTGTTACACAGGGATATTGTCCACCCCCATACCTGTGCCTTGCGGTTTACAACAACAGCAACAACAACAAGATTTATTTAATGAGGGCTTCGTCATGAATTCTTCTAGTATGATACAAATATAAGACAGAAGTCCCGGCCCCGCAACACCGGAACCGAAATATTGGCCCAACAAATGATTTTTAACAAAAGGAAAAATACAGGGTCATGAAATTGTCATGATATGGAAATAATTCATGTAGTGGCCGCGGGGATCTCTCTCAGTAGCTCCAGGGAATTGGCGCCCCGCTCATACCCCAGGCAATAGCTGCCGTTTGTAATGATGAGGTACCGAACTGGCAAGGAGATATTATAACGGAGTATTTGATCCAACACTTCTGTAGTCAGATCCACATTCATAGCCTTGCATTCTACGATCAGCAATGGTTTTGCTTCTTTCGTATAGACTACAATATCGCATCTCTTGATTAGTGATCCGAGGTGGATCTCCTTTTCCACGGCCATGAGGCTGGCGCTATAATTTTTCACCAGCATCAGGTATTGCAAAAAGTTTTGTCTCACCCATTCTTCCGGTGTAAGAGCCACCCATTGCTTTCGAACAGAGTCAAAAATCAATTCCTTTCCGCCCGAGGTCTTGATCCTGAAATTATAAAGTGGGTATTCGATTTTGATCATGCTTGCTCCGAATTTGCTAAATTAGCCAATATGATTTTCAACCCATCGCCTAAATCGCCCCGAAAATATTGAAATTACAGATGATGCCGGTTGGAATGAGTTCCACAAAAAGCCGGTTTGAATTAGGCGGTGAATGAGAATTTCGGATTTAACAGACTTGCAAATAAAGCTAACATGACAACAAAAGAAGAAATCGTACAGAATTGGCTACCCCGCTACACCGGAGAAAAACTCGAAAATTTTGGGAAATACATACTGCTCACCAATTTCAGTAATTATGTGCAGCTCTTCGCTGAATGGAACAAAGTAGAGGTGGTAGGAAAAAACAAGGCGATGGAATGTGCTACCGCCGAAGGAATAACAATCATAAATTTTGGAATGGGCAGCCCTACAGCAGCCACCATCATGGATTTGCTCACAGCCATAGAGCCTGAGGCAGTATTGTTTCTCGGGAAATGCGGAGGCCTAAAAAAAAGAAATAAACTCGGTGATCTCATACTCCCCATTGCGGCTATTCGCGGAGAAGGGACATCCAATGATTATTTTCCTCCCGAAGTACCCGCATTACCGGCATTTGCCCTCCAAAAAGCCATATCCACCACCATCCGGGACTATGGAGTTGACTATTGGACGGGTACCGTGTACACCACCAACCGGAGGATTTGGGAACATGATGAGGACTTCAGGAATTATCTGCAGAAGATAAGGGCTTATGCAATAGATATGGAAACCGCCACAATTCTTTCAGTTGGGTTCTTCAACAAGATCCCCACAGGGGCTCTGCTGCTGGTGAGCGACCAGCCCATGATACCGGAGGGAGTGAAGACAGAAGAGAGCGACAAAAAAGTAACTGAGAACTTTGTAGAAAATCATATCCGGATCGGAATCGATTCTCTCAAACAACTTATCAATAATGGATTAACGGTCAGGCATTTGAGATTTTGAATTGGACAAGGAAATGGACCCTATAAGGTAAGACCTGCCAGGAACCTGAATTGCCAGGAGATCGTTTCGATCAGGAATGCCTGCTCACGTGAAAGATTAGCTGCAAGATTGAGCAAATAGAAAAAATGAATTACCCCCTGCTTAGGATAGAAGATTTGCGGATTGAATTTCGCGGCGATCATGAAACAATTCCAGCTGTCGATCATATTTCCTTTTCGGTGAACCGTGGCGAACTGGTGGCGATTGTTGGAGAATCCGGTTCGGGGAAATCGGTTACCGCATTATCCTTATTGCAATTGTTGCAGAGCCCTCCCGCGAAATACGGTAGTGGCGAAATTTTTTTCTCAGAACAGGGCGGAGCTCCGCTCAATCTGCTGGAACTGGGGCCTTCAGGCATTCGAACATTGCGCGGAAACAAGATTTCCATGATCTTCCAGGAGCCCATGACCTCGCTTAACCCGGTGCTCAGTTGTGGCGCTCAGGTGAAGGAGGCAATCCTGGCGCACCAATCAATAACAGGCAAAGCAGCCAAACAAAAAGCAATCGAACTTTTTCATAAAGTCGGGCTTCCGGAGCCTTCCCAGGTTTATAACCGCTATCCCCACCAGCTCAGCGGAGGTCAGAGACAAAGAGTGATGATCGCGATGGCCATGAGTTGCGAACCAGTGTTGCTGATTGCAGATGAGCCCACTACCGCGCTGGATGTTACAGTACAGAAAACGATCTTGCACCTTATCCGCGACCTGCAGCGCGAAAACAATATGGCGGTCATTTTCATCACCCATGACCTCGGCCTGGTAGGCGAAATAGCCGACAGAGTGCTGGTAATGTACCGGGGTAAGATAGTAGAACAGTCAGGCACAGCCGAAATATTCACCCAACCCAGGCATCCTTATACCAGAGCTCTGCTTGCCTGCCGGCCTGTTCTATATGGCAAGGACAAAAGGTTGCCGGTAGTAGGCGATTTTATTCCAGAGGAGCTTTCAGAAACGGACAGGAATGCCAGGCCAACCGGGAAAAAGACCGGAGCGCGGGACCTGCCTGCAATGGTTGAAACTTTTGCGGGAGGCGACCATCAAACTGCCCCCGAAATTCGCGGAACTCAAATGTTGGAAGTGAGGAATCTGAAGGTCTGGTTTCCGGCTAAAAAAAATATTCTTGGAAGAGTATTGAACTATGTGAAAGCCGTGGATGATTTGAGCTTTGATGTTTATTCAGGGGAGACCCTCGGGCTCGTTGGTGAATCGGGTTGCGGCAAAACCACTCTGGGCAGGACATTGTTGCGGCTGCTCACCCCTACAGCCGGAAGCATACTTTTTGAGGGCAGGGATCTAATAAGCATTCCGGATACTGAAATGCGGAAACTCAGGAAAGAGATGCAGATTATATTCCAGGATCCTTATTCCTCTTTGAATCCAAGGATGAGTATAGGAAAAGCGATAATGGAACCGCTCAGGGTGCACGGAATCCAGGATACGGAAAAACATAGCAAAGAGAAAGTGATTGAATTGCTTGAGAAGGTAAATCTCGAATCGGGGCATTATAACAGGTACCCGCACGAATTCAGTGGCGGTCAAAGGCAGAGAATCTGCATTGCCAGGGCACTGGCACTTAATCCTTCATTTATTGTTTGCGATGAATCGGTTTCGGCGCTGGACGTTAGTGTGCAGGCACAGGTACTGAACCTTCTCAACGATCTGAAGAAGGAATTTGGATTTACGACGGTCTTTATATCACATGATCTGGCTGTGGTGCATTATATCAGCGACCGGATCATGGTAATGAATAAGGGTAAGATCGAAGAGATTGGACCCGCGGGGGAAGTTTACCATCATCCAGTGCGGGAATACACCCAAAAACTCATCGATTCAATGCCGAAAGGCTTTACGGGTAATTGAACGTTGTACTAAGGCCAATCGAGGATCCTGAAATGGGACGTCTTCCTCAAAATCTTTGTTGAAATGATTTTTTGCATACCTTTGCACGCTAAATTATTAAGGCACACATGAAACCTGGTGCCGTAAGATCAGGTTTGAAGTGTCAGCGAATCCATCCTGCGGCCATCTGCCCCGGTGAGTTTCATGTGGCTTAATCTGAAAAACAATTCTATACACATGAAATTATCACAGTTCCGTTTCGACCTGCCCTTAAATCTAATCGCACAACACCCCGCCAAGAAAAGAGAAGATGCCCGAATGATGGTAGTTCACCGGCAAACGGGCCAGATGGAGAATAAGCATTTCAGAGATATATTGGAGTATTTCGATGACAAAGACGTATTCGTAGTAAATAATACCAAAGTCTTCCCGGCCAGGATGTATGGCCGCAAGGAAAAGACTGGTGCAAAGATTGAGGTTTTCCTGCTCCGTGAACTCAACAAGCTGAACCGCCTTTGGGATGTGATCGTGGATCCTGCCAGAAAGATCAGGGTCGGCAACAAATTATATTTTGGTGATACGGAAGACCTCGTCGCGGAAGTAATTGACAATACAACCTCAAGGGGAAGAACCATAAGATTTCTATTTGACGGAACTGATGAAGAATTCAAGCAGGCTTTGGCTAACCTGGGAGAGACGCCCCTACCAAAATATATCAAGCGTAAACCCGATGAAGAGGACAGGGAGCGTTACCAAACGGTATATGCGAAGCATGAAGGTGCGGTAGCGGCTCCAACTGCAGGTCTGCATTTCAGCATTGAATTGATTAAAAGGCTTGAAATTAAAGGAATCCGTTTTGCAGAAATCACTTTGCACACGGGTCTGGGTACTTTCAGGCCTATTGAAGTTGAAGACCTCAGCAAACACAAAATGGACGCAGAGTACTACCGCATCGAAGAAACAGCTTGCACCATAGTAAATAAAGCCAAGTTGGAAGGACATCGAATTTGCTCGGTTGGCACCACCACCATGCGGGCTCTCGAATCATCTTTTACTGCCGAAAAATTGTTGAAACCATCCGAAGGCTGGACCAATACTTTTATCCATCCCCCTTATAATTTCTCCATTGCCGATTCCCTGGTGACTAATTTTCACTTGCCCAAAACAAGTCTCTTGATCATGGTTTGCGCCTTCGCGGGTTATGACCTGGCTATGGAAGCCTATAAAAAGGCGATCAAAGATAAATACCGCTTCTTCAGTTATGGAGATGCCATGCTGGTGATCTGATTGAGCTAACAACATAGGATAAATGATAATGCCGGGTGTAAACAATCCGGCATTATTATTTCCGAAGAACTATTCCAGACCAAATAAGCCCTTATTGAGGAGTTGAAGGGTCTTCGTTTTGTATCCTGCCGGAACCAATATGGAAACATTGTGAGGACTGCCACCATAACTCACCATGCGCACAGGTATGGACCGTAGCGATTCAAACAGCTTGCTCAGGATTCCCGGGGTTTGGGTGATCTCATTGCCTACAATGGAAACGATGGTTTGATCACGGTCGGTTTCAATTGTTCCGAAGGGTTCCAGTTCCTTCAATATTTGTGGCAGATTAGCAGGATTATCAATCGTGAGCGATACCGCCACTTCGGACGTGGTGATCATATCAATCGGCGTACGGTATTTCTCAAAAACTTCAAAAATCTTTCTCAGGAATCCGTAGGCGAGGAGCATCCGGCTGCTCTTGATCTTTATAGCGATGATCCCATCCTTGGCGGCAACTGCTTTAACGCCCACGGAACCGGCATCCTGCATGATCACCGTGCCGGCGGCATCGGGCTGCATGGTGTTTAATAATTTGACCGGAACTTTTTCCTGCTGCGCCGGCCAGATACAGGTGGGGTGAAGGATCTTGGCTCCGAAATAAGCAAGTTCCGCCGCTTCATCAAAACTCAATTGTTCCACTGGCACGGTCTTTTTTACCACCCGCGGATCATTGTTATGCATGCCATCGATATCAGTCCATATTTCACATACACTGGCCCTAACCGCTGCGGCAACTAACGATGCCGTGTAATCGCTTCCGCCCCTTTTTAGATTGTCAACTTCTCCTTTAGCGTTCCGGCAAATATATCCCTGCGTGATGAAAAGACCCTCATTCCTGTGGTGTTCCAGTATCCTTGTGAGCCTGGTCCTGATCACGTCCAACTGAGGTTCATCATGCGCGCTGATCTGCATGAAGTCAAGAGCCGGCAATAATACATGCGCTATCCCCCGCTCTTCCAGGTAAACGCTGAACATCTTGGTGCTCATTAATTCTCCCTGTGCCAGAATATCTTTATTCAGGGCCTCATTGAAGGATATCCTTAGAATGATATTCAGGAACTCAAAATGCTCGGCAATAATGTCCTTCCCTTTTTTATAGGTCTCTTCCTTTTTCAGGAGTGAGGCTAGGAATGACTGGTAATAAGCTTCCAGTTCATCGATTTTTTGCTTGGCTTCCTGCCTGCTGCCCTTGGCAAGTAATTCTCCGATGGCTACCAGGGTATTCGTTGTTCCACTGATGGCGCTCAATACAACAATCTTTGGTTCCTTGTCCCTGGTGATCAGTTGAGCAACCTGTTGCATCCTCTCGGGTTTTCCTAAGGATGTACCTCCGAACTTCATGACTTTCATAAAATGTCTCCGGCTCCCTAACTGGGAGATTTAATGTTATTGAATGGCTGGCAAAAATATTTGAGAAGTAAGGATAAAACAAAAATCCTTCTAAAGAATTCCTGCTACAGGAGGCTCCACGCCTAATTTTTCGCCCAATAGCTTCAAGTCTTCCACAACAGAGAAGATCACCGGAATGCCATTAATCTTCCTTTCGGCCTCAGCTTCTCTTTCAGGATCACCTGGTATCAAAACCTTTTCATGATCCGGAGCCGGTTTCGCAGATCTAAACCTTTTGATCCAGCGATCCATATTTTGTTTGAATTCTTCGGCTGGCCTGAATGCATCCACTCTCATTGCTCCTAAGAAATGTCCAATCCCTTCGCCTGGCATGCCTTCGGGTATTGGAACATATGCGGGAAATGGTGGCACCCAGGGTCCATAGTTGGCGCCGCTCAGCAGGGCAGAAAAAATATCCACAATTGCTCCTAGTGCATAGCCTTTATGACTCCCATGTTCACGGTCCCCTCCCAAAGGCAGCAATGCCCCGCCCTTCTTCAATTCATTAGGATCAGTTGAGATATTCCCATTCCTGTCATGGATCCAGCCTTCCGGAGCCTGCAAATTTTTGCGTTGCAATATTTCCAGTTTACCATTCGCTGCGGTAGTAGTTGCGAAGTCCGCTACAAAAGCCGGCTCTTCACCCGCGGGTACGGCCACACAGATAGGATTCGTGCCCAACATCCTTTCAATGGAAAAGGTTGGCGCCACCAGCGCACTGGCATTAGTCATGGCCATGCCGATCATGTCATGCTCCAGAGCCATCATAGCATGGTGCCCCGCGATACCGAAATGATTGGAATTTTTCACGCTTACCCAGCCGCTGCCCACCTGCCGGGCCTTTTCAATGGCTACCTGCATGGCAAACGGAGCTACTACCAATCCCAGACCGCTGTCGCCGTCCACCACGCCAGTGGAAGGGGTTTCATGAATAATTCTGATGGCCGGACTTGGATTCACCCGCTTGACTTCCCATAACCTGACATAACCGCTCAAACGAGCTATGCCATGTGAATCTATCCCTCGCAAATCGGCGCTCAGGAGGGAGCCTGCCGCGATTGCCGCATGACTTTCGGTACAGCCTATGCGCAAAAATACCTTTCTCGAGAATTCGTGCAACTGTTCGTAGCTGAAGACCTTTTCCATATAGGATGCAAAATACTGAAATGTAGAACCTGAAATTCAACCGGAAGGAATGAAACCAGATTCGGATCAAATTTCAATCATTGAGTATTGAACATGTTCAATGAATTGGGAGTAACGTCCACCAGGCCAGATCAAAAAATGGCGCTATGAATCCCTTCTTCCAAAAGGTCGCCAATCATTTCTTAATTTATTTTTCTTTTGTAAGATTGCCGGCTGCGTAAAAAATTTCCCTTCCAGTCCATTGTCCAGTCCTTATTGCTGGCAAGCCGTAAATAATATATCAAAACGGCCAGCTCCCTTCTCGTGATATTGCGGTTAGGCCTGTAGTTATTAAGGAAATAAAATGATTCCCAGCGGCGACCGATGACTGAATTATCACCGAGTTCTGCGATGATATTGTTAGCTTTTACATTCAGGAGGCTATCCCCGGAAGCCTTGAAATACACTAAAAGCGTTTTGAAGGTTTCTTTGATCGTAAGATATCCGGTATCGGTTAATTTATCTGAAGGAAATTGCCGATCGTATTCTTTCATGGCTCTTCCCCATTCCCTGACACGGATCAGGCTGTCAGGATAAAAATAGGTCCGGTTTTCCCAATCTCCTGGTTTAGGTATTCCTTTCAGAATACCTGCCAAACTCACTCTTTGGATCGCTATGAAATTGGGATCCTCCGGATGCACATCCACAAAAGGCATGAGTATGCATTTTGACTCCAGCAATAATTGTTGAATCTCGCGGATATTGGCTTGTCGCGGTTGTTTCTTTTTCTTCACACTTAGTGCGGCCAATGCTCCGGCAGCCTGGCCAGTCAGCAATACACATGGTTGCAATCGGGTGGCTCCATTCGCTATATTGGAGACAGAAATACCTTTTTCCGAAACCACGAGTCCATCAGTTCTTTCAGGAATGAGCGCTCCCAACGGAATATTAAATGAATTGACCCGGGGGAAACTTATTTTTGGAGAAAAGCTATTGGCGTCATGGTGGTGATCAACCGGGTAATCACCCACTGCTATTCCGGTTCTGTATAATTTTTCTTTCTGGCTGTAAGGATTGATCAAATGATTTACATTCAATCTTGCCAGACCTCTTACCCTTCTTCCTTCCCGGTTATAGGGTATCAGCGCCAGTCTGTCTGTAGTTGGAAAATAATTGTCCATCAGGCCCAGGTTATAGAAGCCCAATTCAGTCTCGAGAAAATATACAAAACCCAGGGTTTGATCTTTAGCGCGCTGGTAAAGCTTCAGCCTTTCAATGGGTTTTTCCTCAACTGCGTTCAGGTAATAATCATTTCCATGCGCAGGCCAGTTGATCATATAAAGGCTGTCGGGTAATTTTCCATAATCAAGCATCTTCCTGGCGCTTGCATTGTAGGATTTACCATCGGGACAGGGAGCATCGGTGCAACTACAATAGTACTGTGTGGAGTCGTAGTTCAGGGGTTTGTATTTCTTTGCAGTGTCCGTTCCAAAATCCTTCAAAATAGCCACCCAGGTTAGGTCCTGGATAATGGGGTTCTTACCTGGGGCCATGGATTCCTTTGAGTAAGCTTTGTCTTCCATGCCCAGGTCATAAGCGGCGCCGGCATCTGCAAATACGTCACCCAATTCCGTGGCATCGACAACGATCTTTGCTTTCACTTCCAGTGAATCATCCCAGAGGTTTACAAATAATACGCCCGTTACGGTATCGGCTGATTTCAATACTTTGTCGAAAAACCATCCATATTGAACCGACAACTTTTTTTCGGCTGCAACCATGGCTTTAAAAATGCTATCCCCAACCAATGGCTCAAAACAGGTTTCGCTTACCCATCCGCTTGCGAGATCGTGGGTGCCATAGTGCTCGTACAGGTGTTGTCTGAATTCTTGCCAGATTCCGCTACGCAGAAGATTGTTTCCGTCTGTACAACTCACTCCTCCGGCAGTCAACATTCCTCCCAGCCAGCCCGTCTGTTCCACGATCAGGGTCCTCACTCCCAGCCGGGCGCTTTGAATCCCTGCTGCCACTCCACTTGTACCACCTCCTACCACCAACACATCCGTATGGATTTTTTCAAATTTTGCAAATCCTGCAAGAGAAAAGAAAAGTTGGAAAATTGCGACCAGGATTGGAACTTTCTTGGCAGGCATGCGAAACTTGATTTAGGCTCAAGATAAAGTTTTCATCCTAAAAAATTGAGGGATGATGTCTTATAAGGAAGACGCGGCTGCGCAGATTTACAGTGCCGCGGTCGTATTCAGGAATTAATGAAGGTCTCCCGACAATTGTAAATCTGAGTAAATGAGTATTCGCCCTTGAGTTTCCAAAACAAAATTTCCATAAGTTGTCTGCAATTACAATGGTCGGCGCTCGAAGAAATATTGGCTTTCGGAAAAAGGTAAGCTATTAAAATGGAAGGTCGTCAATGGGTTCGGAAAAATCCGCTGGTGCAGACTGGATGCCTCCTTGCGTTTCAGCGAGTGAAGGCGTATTGCTGCCCGTGCTTTCAGGCCTGCTCCCACTACCCAGCAACTGAATATTCGAAACCCTCATAGTAAGAGAGGCGCCTGGCGTTCCGTCATTTCTGAGGAAACTCCTCACTTCAGGACTCCCTTCTGCATATACCTGGGTCCCCTTTTTTAGATACGGAACAATACCCACCTTATCAGTCCAATAGGCGCAATCCACCCAGATAGTTTTCTCCTTTGGCTGACCAGAAGAATCTTTGAATTTCTCCTTATGTGCCACACTAAAATTGATGACATTCTTACCATTTACAGTATTCGTGACACAGTCTTTGCCAAGGTTTCCAATTACTTGCATCTTAATCATAGTATTTAGCTTTACTGGTGATAGAGCAAGTTAAATATTTATATGAAAAACTAATGGCAACATATTAACAGACATTCTGGCAGCAGAACGATATGGCATATTTATTGAACTAATGTTTAAACATCAAATCATTCGATTAGATTATTTCACCAATAAAAACTTGTTTATGCCTGAATATATCAACTACAAGAGCTCAACCAGAGGCCATGCAAACCATGGCTGGCTCGATTCTCATCATAGTTTCAGCTTTGCCGGATACTATGACCCCGAAAGAGTTCATTTCGGTGCCCTCCGGGTATTGAATGACGATATTGTTTCACCGGGAATGGGCTTTGGCACGCACCCTCATGACAATATGGAAATTGTTTCCATACCCCTGTCGGGTTCACTGGCACATAAAGACTCCACGGGCAGGAGTGAGATCATTCGGACCGGAGAAGTACAGATCATGAGCGCGGGATCCGGCATTAGTCACAGTGAGTATAACGCCTCCCAGGAAGACAATGTCAATTTCCTTCAGATATGGGTATTCCCTAAGTCTCAAAATATAGAACCTCGCTACGAACAGAAGAAATTTCCCAAAGAAGACAGATTGAATAAAATCCAGACTGTAGTGTCACCGGATACTAAAGATTCCGTCATTTGGATTAACCAGGATGCGTGGTTCTCGCTCGCTGACCTGGAAAAAGGGAAAGAGACTGAATATTCCCTGCGGAAATCCGGAAATGGTGTGTATGCTTTCATAATTGAAGGATCCATCAGCATAAATGGTCAGGTACTGAACAAGAGAGATGGCCTGGGCATAACAGGAAGCGAAAAATTAAGCATTGCCGCGAATAGCGATGCAGAATTGCTTTTGATTGAAGTACCCATGAAACTGGACTCAATAAAATAAAATTGAAATAGATGAATATAGGGACCATAAAAGATTTTGAAATCCTGGACGCGATAAAGGACCGCAGAAGTATCAGGGCATTCTCGGATCAACCCGTTGAGCAAGAAAAAATAAAAGCCTTGTTTGAAGCAGCCCGATGGGCTCCCAGCACCATGAACGAACAGCCCTGGCAATATATCTACGCCACCAGGGAGGATGAAGGATTTTATCATTTAATCGGTGAAACCCTTATGCCGGGTAACCGCGTATGGGCATTAAAAGCACCCCTGCTCATTGTGAGCCTTGCCAGAAAAACATTTTTGGATAATGGTAGTCATAATGGCAGCGCCTTACATGATACAGGCATGGCCAATTTCGCATTGAGCCTGCAAGCCACCGAAATGGGATTATATACCCATATGATGGGGGGCTTCGACCATAACCTGCTGAGAAAAAACCTGAATATTCCGGAAGACCTGCAACCTGTAGTGGTCATTGCGGCAGGATATCCTGGGGACTCGAATGGTTTACCTGAAAATCTCAGGCAGAGAGAATTCAATATGAGAAGCAGGAAAAAACTGGGTGAATTTGTATCCAGACAACCACTCGATACCTGATTACCGTAAATATCATACGCCTGAGAGACTGAGCTATTTACGGAATCGCTCAAATTATTAAAACCAAAAACAAAACATAATCAACAATGGCAACAACAAAATGGATCATTGATACGACTCACAGCGAGATTGTTTTCAAAGCAAGGCATCTCATGATATCCAATGTGAGTGGGTCTTTCACAGAATTCAATTCAGAATTGGAAACCGAAAATGAAGATTTCGAAAATGGTAAGCTGACATTTACAGCAAAAATTGATTCCATCACCACGGGCAATGATCAGAGAGACGGCCACCTGAAAAGCGATGATTTTTTTAATGCGGAAAAATTCCCGGAATTGAAGTTCGAAGCAAAGGGACTCGCCAGGAAGAGTGAGGGTGAATATGAGATGGATGGCAATTTGACGATCCGTGATATTACCAGGCCCGTTAAACTCCAGGTAGAATCATCTGGTGTAGTGAACGACCCATGGGGAAATGTCAGAACAGGATTTTCCGTGTCCGGCAAAATCAATCGTAAAGATTTTGGCCTCAAATGGGATGCAGTGTCTGAAACCGGCGGAATCATGCTCGGTGATGAAATCAAGCTGCAGGCAGAAGCACAATATGTGAAACAATAAATCGGGTTGCATCCTTTTTCATTGATACTAGAAAGGTCCCTTTCTTTGCGGGGCCTTTATCTTTTCAGCAATTTGCTCTCCACCACTCTGCTCATTATTTCTCCTTTCAAATCCCGGCTGATCGGTATCCGATGCCGTCCTATGATGATCTCATTACCCTCTACGGCGTTAATCTTTTGTATCGAAACGATAAAGGATTTGTGCACTTTGATGAATTGGTCCGCGGGCAATTGTTTTTCAATACCCCCCAGAGTCACATAAACAAGTATCTTATTATCCTGCGTATGGATCGCTATATAATTCTGCAACGCTTCAACAAATAAGACGTCATTATGAAAAAGCTTCACATGCCTGTTATCTGTCTTTACAAAAAAATATGAAGGTTCAGGAGCCTGAGCAGGGGTCGTCACCGGTTTACCCAGCTGCTCTAGACGTGATTTTGCTTTCATGGCAGCTTTCAGGAAACGGTCGAATGAAATGGGTTTTAACAGATAGTCAAGTACATTCAGTTCAAATCCTTCAATGGCATATTCAGAATAAGCAGTTGTGCAAATGACCAACGGCGGTTGTGCCAGGGATTTCAGGAATTCAATACCCGTAATTTTGGGCATTTGAATGTCAAGAAACAAAAGATCCACCTGTTGACTGGTCATGATATCCATGGCCTTCAAGGGGCTATCGAAGTCTCCTGCCAGTCGCAGAAAATCTATTTCCTGAATATATTCTTTGAGTCCCTTCCGGGCCAATGGTTCATCGTCTATGATTACGCAATTCAGGATCATGAAAGTTGAAGTTTCAGGTTGATCTCAAATACACCATTGGCATCCTCAATCGTCAATTTATGCTGATCGGGATACAATAATTCCAGCCTTCTTTTCACATTGGCCAGTCCGATACCTCCAAGATCAGGCTCATTGGAGATTGCCCCGTTCTCCTTGGTATTGACCACGCTAAAATTAAAGAAACCATTTTCCCTGCTAGCTCTCACATCAATAGTATTCATTTGACGGGTATGGTGTGAGATATGTTTGAAAGCATTCTCCACGAATGGAACCAGCAGCAAAGGAACGATTGAAAAGCCGCTCAAACCATCCCCCCAATCCAGATCAACCTGGTAATTATTCTCCTTCCTGATTTGCTGGAGCCTGATATAGTCCTTCAAATAGGCCAGTTCTTTTTCAATTGGGATACGGTCGTTATTGCAATCATATAATTGATAGCGCAACAAGTCTGAAAACTGCAATAGTGTCTGGCGGGCGGAAGTATTTTGTTTGTCGATCAGGAAATAAATAGAATTCAGAGAATTGAAGAGAAAATGCGGATTGATCTGAGACTTTAGGAATTTCAATTCAGTTTCCGCCTTCTCCCTGGATATTTCAGTCAGCCTGCGCTGCGTAAGCATATAGTCAAAAAGTATTTTGGCGGCGGCTCCAGTACTTACCAGGAGGAATAATGGAATGATATTGTCGTAAATCCTGCCCTTGAAATCATCAAACAGCGACATATTATAAAATGGCTCCAGCAACCTGCTGTTTATAAAAACCTTGAGCCAGCCAAACAAAAATATCAGCAGGACATATAAGCAGGAAAAAGCCAGATATTTCTTTTTATAAAGGAATTGGGGAATCAGCCAATAGTTAGTCATATACACCAGGCTGGCCAATACGGCAACCTTCACGGTCACTTCTTTCAAAGCAATTGATTTGGAGGGGAAGTCCTGGTACCGGAAAAAATACCAGCTCCCAAACAAAATGGACCAGAAGATCAGGTGATGCAGTTTGTATTTCCTTATGGTATCCAGGAATCTCATGCGCAAATTAAAATTACAAAATCCCTTCCGTTAAATAGTTTACCTGAAATGATGCTCCTGCTTGACGAAATGCCGATTAATCAATTAAGAATTAAGAGCCTTCCGGCCGGGCAAAGACTTCCAGTGACTCGGAAGGTTCTTTCCAACCGCTTAGCCAAACCGGCTAAATGCCCTTCCCCCTTACCGATTGCTTATTCCCGATGTCATCTGCAGTTGCATTCCATTAGATTTGAACAAAAAGAAGCTCACTATAAAAGGACCTGTGTTTTGTTTAACTTTAAATAACTCATTCACGGTAACAGGTGGGCTTAAAATGACTCCAATCAGCCATATCTCAATTTAAGGTTGGAAAGTGCTTGTAATGAATAAAGTATCTGCCATATTGCTATGCTTCCTTCCTGCTTTCGTAGTTGGGCAGCCATCCCAAATAGACAGCCTGAAAAAAGCATTTTATACAGCAAAAGATACCGGACTTGTCAATTGTCTCAATTTGTTAGGAGCTGTTTATCCGGGAAAAAATACTGACTCTGCTCTCTTCCATGCTTACCAGGCACTCAATAAGGCAAAGGATATTCAATTTAACACAGGTGTAGCAGACGCGTACCTGACCATTGGCTATGGCTATTTAACAAGAGCTGATTATAAAGCGGCAGAACAGAATCTAAGTTCTGCAATTGGCAGTGAATCACCCGTAATTATCAATGACCTGGTAAATGCTGATGGCAGTGCGGCGGGTACTGAAGTCATTATTACCATGTCAGTTGTAGAATAAGAATACATTTATGCCATATGAGACTGACGGAATCAAAATAGGAATTGTGTGCAAACCTGTCCCGAAATAAAAATATGATCATAGAACCTTTGTGCAGACTAAGGAAATAAACTAGGCAAAATCAGGCTGAACAAATTGACATGTCAATCTTAAAACATATACTAATTCTCTATGCCCAGTTCATTTTAAGTGCAGCCTGTATTGGCCAAAATCAAAATTCAAATAGACAAAGAATTGACAGCTTGCAAAAAATACTTCCTTCCCTACGTGATTATGCCAAAATAGATTGCATCAATTCGCTATTCCGTTCCTATTATTGGATACTGAACGACTCTTTTAAACAATATGTAGATCCGGCTTTAAAAGAATCATTTAAATTAAATTATGCACATGGCATAGCAGAGGCGGAAAATAATAAAGCAATTTTGGAATTACGTCAGCGCAATTTAGCGGCGGCGGAGAAACTCTGCCGTGAATCATTGAAGTGGTATGAACGCAGTTCCAATAAGACTACTATTGGCGGTACTTATTTGGCATTGGGCTACGTGCTTTATAATCAAGGTTTATTCGATGAATCGATCCTGTACCTTGAAAAAAGTTATGAATCCAGTAAGAAAGCAGGGGATGAAATCAGAATGTTTCTATCTCTTGAACAAATTGGTTCATCTTATATGGAGCGTGGCAATTACGAAAAAGCCTTCCCTCTATTTAAGGAGGCTCTTCAGTTGATATTGAAGCTAAATAATGATTTTTGGATAGTAGTTCATTTGGAACGATTAGGGGAATTGTATAGAAGGATTGAAGATTACAGTACCGCCTTATCCTATTATAAGATGGCACACTTAAGAGTTAATTCAAGATCTACATTTGATTATTACGGGTTTGCCGAATTATACAGTCTCAATCAACAATACGACTCGGCAAGTTATTATTATAGTTTTCTTGATACTGCTAAACGCATGGATGCAAGGCTCCAAATCAGCCTTAGTGAATTTTTTTCTCTTCAGAAACAGTATGATAAAGCACTGAAGCACGCGCTAAGGGCATTACCTTACATCACAAAGTCGAACGAACGTCTCCTGGAAATGCGGGCCTTGTTAGACATTGCCAAAAATTATTCAGCAACTCAAAATGATGACTCGGCTCTCCATTATGCAACTGCCGGTTTGAAATTAGCAAGCCAAACAGGTGGAAGAGAATTCATGATGGATGGATACAATATTCTCTATTCCATTTACGATCACAGGCATCGTACTGACAGTGCTTATTTTTATTACAGGCAATACATTACCATGAGAGATTTGATCTTGTCCGATCAAATAAAAGGAAGACTTGCATCTTATAGTTATGAACAGAGAATCGAATTGTTGAATAAGGAAAAAGAAATTCAGGAGGCTAACCTTCAAAAGGCGTCCCTTTTGAAAAATATTTTCATCGCTGGAATATTGATTTTGTTCCTTCTGGCTGCTATTGTCTTCCGGATCATCGCCCTCAAACGCAAAAATGAAAAACTACGCCTGGAGCACGAATTGGATTTAAAACAGATCGAGAATGATATGACAAAAGCATCGCTACAACAACAAGCCACTGAACTCGAAATGCAAGCCCTGCGCGCTCAAATGAACCCTCACTTTATTTTTAATTCACTTAATTCCATCAACCGTTTTATTCTTCAAAACAACAGGGTACAGGCATCTGAATATCTTACCAAATTTTCAAGACTCGTGCGACTTATTCTTCAAAACTCTCAGTCTGCTTTGATTTCACTGGATAGCGAACTGGAATCCCTCGAGCTATATCTTGAATTGGAAGCACTTCGTTTCGATTATCGCTTTGCCTATAAGATTTCGATTGCCAGGGACCTTGATGTTTCAGCATTGAAAGTGCCTCCGCTGATCATTCAGCCTTATGCCGAAAATGCCATCTGGCATGGCCTGATGCAAAAAGAGGAAAAAGGGCAGCTTGATATCGAGTTATCCCAGGAAGGCGGGCATCTTGTAATAAAAATAGGAGATAATGGGATTGGGCGAAAACAATCTGCCGCATTGTCCACAAAATCTGCCACCCTTCATAAATCCATGGGGCTCAGGATCACGGCCGACAGGATTGCCATAATGCAAAATTCAAACGGAATGGATTCCCCTGTTAAGATAATTGATATGGTAAATCCGGATGGCAGCGCGGCAGGCACTGAGGTAATAATTAAAATTCCTTCAACTTATTGATTAAAAAACAATGTCAGTCCCAAAGCAAATATTAATTTTTATCACCCAAATTTTCTTCTGTGTTGCCTGTTTTGCACAAAGAAAACAGATTGACAGTCTGAAAAAAGCATTGCCCGCCCTGAAAGATTCTGCAAGAATAGATTGTCTGAACGCATTAAGTGAAACATACAAAGGCCCTCCAGACTGCTTTAGCGAAGAACGTAGCAGGGCTCAAATAGATACTGCCGAAATATTCATCTTTGAAGCGCTTGAAGAAGCAAAAAAAATAGGTTATATCCATGGCATAGCAAAAGCTGTGTCGATGAAAGCAGAACTAGCATTCGAGAAATATGATGATTATCCAGAAACAGAAAAATTAAGCCGTGAAGCCATCGCTTTATATAAAAAAACAGCAAATAAAGAAAGACTGAATGAAACTTATTGGAGGTTGGGTTTGGCATTACATTCACAAAGTAATTTTGAGGCGGCGATAAGTAATTATGATACCAGCTTTGATTTAAGTAAAAAGGCAGGCGATTCAATGTATGTTTTTTACTCGGTTATTACCTCAGCTCGTGTTTATATGGAAAGGGGCGATTACAAAAAAGCATTTGAAAAACTGCTGGATTTGCATCAGTTATTATTGAGGGATAATAATACGACATGGAAGGCCTGGGAATTACAACTAATCGGCGATCTGTATTTGAGTATCGACGATTTTCCTACTGCTTTAAAGTATTATCAGCAAGGATTTCAACTAATCAAACCCAACTATCAGGCATTAGCTAGTGCATTTGCCATCAATAAACAATTTGATTCCGCAAAATATTATTATAGCCTTGTTGTTGTTGATACCGCCAATCAAAGGAAGCTCCGGTTTCATTTAGCAAGCGTGGGTGAATACTATTTTTGGCAAAATGAATATGATAAGGCGTTGTCAAATTTATTAAATAGCTTAAATTATAACAGGCAAGATAATGACGTCAACCAGGTAATGCGGGTATTAGTCGATATTGCAAAAATACATCTCGCATTACAAAATAATGACTCCGCCTATCGATATGCAAATGAAGCACTGGCTATTGCAAAGCAAAAAGGTGCAAGGCAAATGGTTATGAACAGTTACGAAATTCTTTATTCCATTTATGATCATTGGCAACAAAAAGACAGCGCACTTTTTTACCACATGAAATATGTAGCTATTAAAGATTCAATCACTTCAGCGCAGGTAGCTGCAAAACTTGTTGGTTATAATTTTGATCAAAAGATAGAATTGCTGAACAAGGAGAAAGAAGTGCAGCAGGTTCAGTTGCAAAAGCAAGCCTTAATCAAAAACATTCTCATAGGGGGTATAATTGTTTTGTTGCTTATGGGGATTATCATTGTCAGCAATATAATACTCAAACACAGAAATGAAGCATACCACCGTAAATTAGCAGAAAACGAATTACAAATTGAGAAACTGGAAAATGAAAAAAAGCAAACTGCATTACAACAAGATGCAATAGAACTCGAAATGCAGGCCCTGCGTGCGCAAATGAATCCACATTTTATTTTCAACTCCCTGAACTCCATCAATCGATTCATATTGCAAAACGATAGGGCGCAAGCTTCCGAGTACCTCACTAAATTCTCAAAGCTTGTCCGCATGATCCTGCAGAATTCCCAAGAATCACTGATATCGCTCGAGAGTGAATTGGAATCTCTTGAATTATACCTGCACCTGGAAGCTGTACGATTTGATCATCGTTTCTCATATAAAATTTCGGTCCAAAAGGATCTGGACATTTCAGCTTTGAAAGTTCCTCCGTTGATGATCCAACCCTATGCGGAAAATGCAATATGGCATGGGCTGATGCATAAAGAAACAAAGGGGCAATTGGATATTGAGGTGAGCCAGGAAAAGGAATTCCTGTTTTTCAGAATTGCTGACGATGGAATCGGGAGAAGAAAATCTGCCGCATTGGCGAGTAAATCCGCAAACCGACATAAGTCAATGGGGCTGAGAATTACGGCCGACAGGATCGCTATGATTCAACAATCAGATTCAAATGAGTCAGCAGTAGCCATTAATGACCTGATTGGGCCTGACGGCAATGCCGCCGGAACCGAAGTAGTTATAAAAATTCCTTTGCTATATGATTAAAGCAATCCTCATTGACGATGAAGTCCATTGCCTGGACACATTGAATATCCTCCTGACGGATTTTTGCCCGGAAGTCCAGGTTCAGCAACAATGCATGTCCGCAAAAAAGGGTCTTGAAGCGATTGAAAAGTTTAAACCGGATCTTGTTTTTCTGGATATTGAAATGCCCTCAATGAATGGCTTTGAATTGCTTGAACAATTCGCACAGATCCCATTCTCAGTAATATTCACAACCAGTTATGATCAATATGCCATTAAGGCCATCCGCTTCAGCGCTTTGGATTATTTACTAAAACCAATTGATCCGAAAGAACTAGTAGCAGCAGTCCACAAAATCCAGGTGCTAAGTCATCCACCTACGGTTGAACAATTTCAGATGCTGATGGATCAGATCCAGCACAAGGAGCCTGGCTTTACCAAGATCGCAGTACCTACGGCTGAAGGATTCGAATTGATCCCCGCCAACGAATTGGTGCGTTGCGAAGCCGACGATAATTATACCCACCTCTTTCTAAAGAGTAAAAAGAAGATCACTGCCTGCCGTACGCTTAAAGAAATGGAAGAACAGCTTGAGTCCTTTTCCGCATTTCTGCGAGTACACCATTCTTATATGGTCAACCTGAACGAGGTTACCAAATACGTGCGCGGGGAAGGAGGCTACCTCGTGATGACAGATGGTAGTACTGTAAACGTTTCACGAAGTAGGAAAGAGGCACTATTAAAGTATTTCTAAATACTCCGGGCTTAATGCTCATGCATTGCCGGCCACTATCAAAGTAAATTGGCCGAAAGATAATTTGAAAGGCTCCACTGAACTCCAATGACGCGGATCTTATCATCCATTCCTGAATTCGCCCCTCCTCCTTCTGTTTTTCAATTTCTCATGCCATTCTGAATCTGCAATCCACAAAAGTTCTAAAAATTGTTTCCCCCGGCTCTCCTATCCCGACCAATTACTGTCAGTATCTGCAAAATGCTCATTAGCCCTCGCAAAGGCTTAGAGGTCGGAGTATTTTTGATTTAGCAAACGAAGCAAAAAATAAAAACTCAAAAAAAATACAATCATGAAAAAGTCAATCCTCGCCAAACTAGCCGGCTCAGCTCTGGCCCTGGCATTTGTAAGCTTCCTACATGCTCAAAACACCAATGATGTGACGCTCGAAGGTGTGAAATATCTAAGTGCAAATCTTTCCGCAGGCAATGCAGGCAAACTTGAAAATCCCTCCACCCCTTATGCTGTTGACGCACACAGCAGGGCTATTAAGGATTTCAAGAAGAGTTTTAAATCAGCAAGCGATGAGCGTTGGACCGTGGCTTCCGATGGATTCATAGCAAGTTTCACCCAGGCAGACATCAAAACCGCGGTGGCCTATAACAAGAAAGGCATATGGCAACACACCATTCGCTACTACGGCGAACAACAACTGCCCACGGATGTAAGAGCCATGGTCAAGAAAACAAATTTCGACTCGAACATCAGGCAGGTGGAAGAAATTGAAATGATCGACAAGACGATCTACCTGGTTCATGTGGAAGACCAGTCCAGCCGCAAACTCATCAGGGTATGCGATGGCGAAATGCAAACACTGGTTGACGCAAAAAAAAGCTAGCCTGATCATATCTGCCGAATCGAATAAAATAATTCCAAACTTTTTCAATGAGGAGGTATAAGGTTCTGTTAGTTCACAAAAAAAGAGTAATAGCTATGGCTGTTACTCTCTTTTTATTCTTGAACTAGTCCAATTTGAATTCCTTGATTTCACTATTTCATATTTAGCCGAACCCTTACCGGATCAAAGTTTTCTTGATGCATCGACTAGATAATTTCAGTGGGATGGATTTGTTAAACTTTTATTAGTAAAATAAAACCACGCAACATTCTTCCAATTCCGGTTTACTTTTATACGAAGAATGTCGTTTCAAACATTCTCCTGTCTATTGACCCCATAAAAGTATTTTGGAATTCCAGGATACTGTCCAGCGGTTAGCCTCCCCATTAGTGATCATCACAATGATAACGTAAATCACATTTTACAGGTGATAGGGTATTCTATTTCTTCATTCTAAAATGCTAAGCAATGAAAAAGTTATTATGGGCCGTTGCCGGCGGATGTCTTTCCGTCTTTGCGATGGCAGACTATGTGTCTGCACAAGATAAGGATGCAGCAAAAATGTTAACTCTCAATACCCAGGCAAATTCAGGGAGGCCGGACAGGAATCTAAAAACAGAATTTGCAGGTGCAAAAAAAACCGGTCCCGTTAGCATCAGAGCCATAAGGGATTTCAAAAAATCCTATCCGGATGTGAAGCATGTGAGTTGGGTGGAAGTGGAAGATGGTTATATCGCGCATTTTGATATCGACGGCGAAAAGACAAAAGTCGCCTATGATACCAGAGGGAGCTGGCAGTATCTTCTCCGGGAAAGGCATGAATCAACCATGCCAAAAGATGTCAGGGCCCAGGTGAGGAGCTGCTACTATGATTATAGTATAAGCCAGGTAGAGGAACTAGAACTCTTTGACAAAACAATTTACCTGGTATTGCTCGAAGACAATAAAAGTTGGAAGCGGCTCAGGATATCAGACGGTGAAATGGAATTGATAGGGGACTATAAGAAAAACAGATTCTGATGCCTGACAAAGCCCCGGAACCATTAAATGTCTATTAATGAGGAGGTATAGGGCTCGATTAGTTTTCTAAAAAAGGAGTAATGGCTAAGGCTGTTACTCTCTTTTTCTTTTATACCATTCCGCAGTAAAGCAGATACATAACAATCCTATTCGGTTCAATAATAGAATGTTAGGCATATTTTCCTAAAACTTCGTTCTATTTTGGGATTACTTATCTGACACAATTACATTAAGAATTGGTTATCAGTACAATATAATTTGACATTTGTCAAAAAAAATCCGACATATTTCCTTAGCTTTGTTGTACAAATTTAAAGATATGGCTAAGGCTATAGACATTACAGACAGAAAGACTTCTTACAATTCAATCGATGACAAGAATGTAATTTTCTTCATTCAGGCGGTGAGACATGGATTTACATTCAGAATCTTCTGGAGCATTGCCAAGAAAACTCCTTTCAGTTTAGGTGAATGGTCAGGGTTTCTAAATATGTCGGAGAGAACAATGCAAAGATATAAGAGAGAACAAAAGACATTTGATCCGATATATTCAGAAAAGATTCTTCAGGTATCGCTTTTGTACAATTTGGGTATTGAAGTCTTTGGAATTAAGGGAAAATTTGATTCCTGGCTGGAAACTCAGAATCTTGCCCTCGGCGGAATCAAGCCCAAAGAATTACTGGATAATAGTTTTGGGATAGGCTTATTGAAAGATGAATTGACTCGAATTGAACACGGGGTCCTGGCATGAAAGTGTATAGGCTTAGTTCGGAAAAATATAAGGCCGGTCTTTCAGGCAAAGGAGCTGAAATTTCGGGGGGCCGCTGGAATAGTAAAGGCATAGCAATACTATATACAAGCGAATCGCGGGCCTTGTGCACCACCGAGATTGCCGTGCATAGTCCTCTAGGAATTATTCCGGCAAATTATTGGATTGTTACGATTGAATTTCCTGACGGCATCGATATTCTTGAACCCGATCCTGCAGCATTTCCCGCGGATTGGAATACATTCCCCCATCCACATGCCACACAATTAATTGGAGATGATTTTATAGCAAATGGAAAATATCTGGTCATGAAAGTGCCGTCGGCAGTTGTGCCAGGTGACTTTAATTATTTGATAAACCCAAAACACAAATTAAATTCTCAGGTGAAAATTATAAAAACAGAAGTTTTTGAATTTGACAAGAGATTATTTAAAAGATAGCAGCTCTGCAAAATGAATAATTGTTCTCCGCTACCGGTTTCGCATTTCCCGAAATAGTTTTATTAGATCAGGATGCAAATTGGTGCAGGTTAGTGGAGACACTAACCTGTGCGGGGAGATCAGGATTCCGGAGTCCGGTTCATTTTGAAACATCCTTGCGACTTTCCATTCAACTTTTTTGTGCTGGTTTGGTTCATGTCTCCAGGAAAGAATGATTGATGCATGCGCATGAATCGGGACGATGAACTGATTGCGACGCAACGAAGCCGCCATGGAATACCAAAGCTGGTATCTCACCCCTTCCAATCTGGAATGGCGGATCCAATTCCAACGAAATTCAGGATTAGCTTTTCCAATTATCATTTCGCTTATTCCCTCAATATTGTTTCAGTGTCTTTTTAATGATGCTGTCTTTTTGTTCCGTATTCAATCTGTGGTCGAATCCATACAAAGCTCCCTCCCAATCGCCGTACATGGCGTTCGGCAATACAATAAACCTCGACCCAAACATTGTGGCATCATTTTCAACCTGCACATTCCTTTCGGTATAGGGCTTCTTATCAAAAACGGCACTGAAATCACTCAGGTTGTCGCCGAATAATAATAAGATTTCGTGGGTTTGCATAACAATCTGCCTCCTGGATTCCTTACCGGAGCTTTCATTCTTCAATAGCAAATGCCCATCACTAGCATCAGGGAAATTCCATTTCTGCAAATTCTTCAGGGTTGATTCCCTTTCCTTCTCCATCCTGTTAGTTATGTAAAAAATGCTGACCCCCCTGCTTTTTGCATACCTCAGAAATGAGAGGGCGCCAGGAATTGTATCACAAGCCGTCATTGAGGTCCATTTCATCCAGGAAGAATCTGAATAACCGAGGTTCCGCAATGACTGGTGAACCGTATAAGGACTATTGTCCAGGATCGTTTCATCAATGTCGGTCACAATGGCGGTGGGTTTGTTGTAAGACTGATTCAACAAAATATCCAACCTCATCCTACCCAAGTTATATGCCTGAAAACACAGCGCCTTATATTCCGACCCTTTTTGATGCCAGAGCGCTCCCCAGGCCGGTCCTAATTGGGAGAGTGAATACTGATTATAAATTGCAACGCCCGACTGCTGCACTTTGCAGGACAGGGCCATCAAAAGTGAAAATCCGATTACTAGTCCGCACTGAAATCGCCTGGAATTACTCATTATTATGAAAATTTAGGATGAAGTTTAAAGATATATGTATTTTAATATTCTGATTTCCATGAGTCAGCTCCTGTATCCAAATTAATTCTATGAATATTGCTCCTTATGGTCGGGATATGTTGCCCATTCGCTGCAGGTGCTAGCATAGCAATATCCGTCTTATCGCTGCTTTTCCGTAAATTTGCATCCTTAATTTAAAACCATGAGCCGTAAAGGAAAAGTGCTGGTTGCCATGAGCGGCGGTATTGACAGTACCGTGACGGCTCTCATGCTGCATGATGAGGGCTATGAAGTGGTAGGCATCACCATGAAAACCTGGGATTATGCCAGCGCGGGAAGCAGCAAGAAAGAAACCGGCTGCTGCAATCTGGATTCATTTAACGACGCTAGAATGGCGGCTGTCGAACATGGATTTCCACATTTTGTATTGGATATCCGCGAAGAATTCGGGGATTTTGTAATTGATAATTTCGTAGAAGAATACATGGCAGGCCGCACGCCCAATCCCTGCGTTATGTGCAATACTCATATCAAATGGAGGGCGCTCCTGAAAAGAGCTGATGCCCTGGGTTGCGATTATATTGCCACGGGTCACTATGGGAAAATCCATCAGCACGATAATGGACGCTATGTGATCAGCAAAGGGGTCGATGACCTAAAGGATCAAAGCTATGTTCTATGGGGACTGCAGCAGGACCTTCTGTCCCGAACAATATTGCCCCTGGGAAATTTCCGCAAACCGGAAATCAGGCAGATGGCCATGGACTATGGATATGCTGAACTTGCCAAAAAAAGCGAGAGCTACGAAATATGCTTTGTTCCGGACAATGACTACAGAGGATTTCTTAAGCGGAGGGTGGAAGGACTCGAACAAAATGTGGATGGTGGGAATTTCATTGATAAGTCAGGTAAGATCCTGGGCAAACATAAAGGATATCCATTCTACACTGTTGGGCAAAGAAAGGGTCTCGACATTGCGTTGGGCAGACCTGTATTTGTCACAAGGATCGATCCTGAAACCAATACCGTTGTCCTGGGCGAAGAACTGGATCTGAATCGTGATGAAATGGTTGTGAGCAAGCTCAACTGGATAAAATATGATGGGATCAGTGACGGGATGGAAGCCGTGGTGAAAATAAGATATAAGGACAAGGGCGGTCTGGCCAATCTGTATAATCAGGATGGCGGCTTGAAGGTTCGGTTTTATGAATCAGCCAAGGGGATAGCGCCTGGCCAGAGTGCCGTGTTCTATGAAGGCGACGATGTGATCGGAGGAGGGGTGATACTCAGGAATTGATTATCGGCTATATTTGGTTTGGGATTTGGGAATCCCTGGACTTTAAGGCGGCGAATATTTCCAGATTACGCGAAGGCCAAGCCTGGCGAGGTTGTTTGGGTAATCATCGCCTAGTTCCTTAATTATTAAGCTATTATTAGCAATAAAAAATATTCTGATTCGTTAGCAACCGGAGGGCCCTGGCTTTCCGGTTTTTGTTTATAGAAATATGATAAGTAAGATGCAATCACCCAACTCTCAGAGGTTTGGAAGCCGTATTCCTATTGCCTGCACAACCATGCTAAAAAATTGGATAACTATAGGTCTTCTGGGCTTTGTTTTTTTGCTCATCCATTCCTGCAAAAAATCTGAAAAGCTGAATCTTGCCACAGTGCATGATTATTATCCAATGGCGGTGGGCAAGTATATCACCTATCAATTGGATTCGACGGTTTATCTGGATTTCGGGACAAGAGAAGAAGTTCACAGCTACCAGCTAAAAGATATTGTGGACGCCCAGATCACAGATAACAGCGGCAGGATAAGTTTTCGAATCCGAAGAATGATCAGGGACTCTGCGGGCCAGAATCCCTGGTCTGACCTGGCTTCCTATATGGTAACTCCACTGGATCATTCTGTGGAAGTGGTGGACGATAATTTCCGCTATATTAAATTAAGCGATCCCATTACCGAAGCCTTTAACTGGAAAGGAAATGCCTATATCAGCATCATATCTGATGACCCAAAATGGGACTACCGCTATCTTGATGATTGGGATTATACTTATGCGAATGTCAATCAGCCTTATGCCGTCAATGGTATCACAATCGACAGCTCGGTGACCATCAATCAGCGCGATGAAATTGTTGGTTATCCCGACATTGATACGCTGTACAGCGAGCGCAATTATGGCATTGAAATCTATGGCAAGGGTATCGGAATGTCGTTCAAAGATTTCCTTCATTGGGAATACCAGCCTGCGACACCCGGCAAGCAAGCAGAAAAAAGCGGCTATGGAATCAGATTGAGTATCATAGATCACAATTAAATCTTTTAAAAAAAACGATATCCCTGTATTGTTCCCGGAAAAACCAGTTTCTCATGAAAAAAGTTTTGGTCCTTGTTTGCATTTTGGTTTTCGCGATATCTGCAAGATCCCAATTCTCGAAGTATGTTGTGGTGCTGAAAGACAAAAACAACAACCCGTATAATCTCAATAACCCGTCGGCTTTTCTATCCGGGAAATCCATAGCCAGGAGAACGAGGCAGAATATCGCCCTGGATAGTACCGATCTTCCGATAGTGCCTGCTTACCTCGACAGTATTGCGGCTTCAGGAACAGTTTCCATACTCAATAAATCCAAATGGCTCAACCAGGTATTGATCCAATCAACAGACGCCGCGGCACTCGCCAAAATTCAATCATTTCCCTTCGTAAAATTCATAACTGGCATCGCTCCCCGGGTGGCGGCCAATGCAGTGAGTAATCGTGACAAATTCAATGAACAGGTCACTGGCATCACCGGAACAAAAGGCGGTCAGGGGACCAATGATTTCTTTAATTACGGTAATATGTATCCGCAGATACATATCCATGAAGGGGAATACCTTCACAACAATGGGTTCCGGGGTGAAGGGATGACAATTGCCATCCTCGACGGCGGCTTTTTTCACTATGATACCAATCCCGCATTAGACAGTGTGAGGCTTCAAAACAGGGTGCTGGGCACCTGGGACTTTGTAATGAACGAATCGAGTGTAACGGAAGATAATATCCATGGCATGTATTGCTTTTCCATCATTGCCTCGAATGTTCCCGGATCACTGGTTGGCACTTGCCCCAAGGCGAATTTTTATTTGTTTCGAACTGAGGATGTGGCTACTGAGTATCCTGTGGAAGAACAAAACTGGGTAGCGGCGGCAGAAGTCGCTGATAGCCTCGGTGTGGACCTGATCACTTCTTCATTAGGGTATTCGGAATTCGACAATCCCGGATTCAACCATACTTATGCAGATTTGAATGGTAAAAATACCATCGTCACCAGGGGTGCGGATTTAGCGGTTCAAAAGGGAATGATTGTCACCAATAGCGCGGGCAATTCCGGAAATACAGCCTGGCATTATATTATTGCTCCGGCCGATGGTGACAGTGTGCTGGCCGTTGGGGCCGTGAACAGCAGCGGACAAATCGCTACATTTTCAAGCTATGGCCCAAGTTATGATGGAAGAATTAAACCCAATGTGGCTTCCGTGGGTTGGGGTACAGTAATCGCAGGAGCCAGTGGTAACCCCGCCTCTGGCAGTGGAACTTCTTTTTCAAATCCCAACCTGGCCGGACTCGTCACCTGTTTGTGGCAGGCTTTTCCCGATTTCAGCAATATGGAGATTCTCGATGCCGTTCAAAAAAGTTCCAGCCAATACGCCAGTCCTGACGACAGGATTGGATATGGTATCCCCAATATGCGTGTAGCTTATGATCTCCTCGTGGCCAAGAGAGTCATTAGAAATGCCAATAATGTGCTGGCAAACGACTGGCTCAAGACCTATCCGATTCCTTTCACCAATGCATTCACGGTCTTGTTGAAGGGTCAGGTTACGGGTAAGGCCACACTGGTTTTGTATGACGCCGGAGGGAGACAGTTGACCATGAAGACGCAGGACACGGAGACAGATCAGTTGTATTTTATTTCTTTCAGCCAGTTGCAATCACTTCCCGCCGGTGTTTACCTGCTGAAATATTCTGATGCCAAGACCAAAAGGACCATCAAAATCCTCAAGTAGAGAAAATTGCAGCGAACATAGTGTCCGCTTTCTTCCTGTAACCTAAGATCAGTTCAGATTTTTGGACTTGCATGCCATATTCATGAGTGAGAAAATCCACCATGGATTCATTTTCCATTCTATAGACAGAGCAGGTAATATACAGAAGGAATCCATCTTTCCTGATCTTTGGAATGACATTCGACACAATCTTTTTTTGTAAGGAATGATAGGAATAAATTTGTTCCTCCCTGAAAAAGGATAATTGTTCAGGCGTTCTCCCCCAGGTGCCAGAACCACTGCAGGGAGCATCGACGATTACGAGGTCGTATGGGCCTTTACCTGATTTTCCCCTGGCAGGATTTGATTGTTGAAATGGTTCGGACTTTCGCGAAGAATCAGTGGAAAGGTCAGCAACGAATGAATGATAATTCCTGATACCCGCAATAGCAAAGCGTTTTTTCAAATTTTTCAGAATGGCAGGCCTCAGGTCCGAAACATCCAGATCCATGCTCTCTAAAATATCATAAGCCATAATAGATTTACCGCCGCTTCCACTGCAGGCATCCCAGACCCTGGCTTTGCTCCCCTTCCACAAATCCCTGAGTTGAAACAAAAACTCTCCGGTGAGCTGGGAACTGAAATCCTGGACCACTGCTTCCTTGTCCAGTGAAATCAACTTGTCAATCGCTGTGGAATTGGGGAGCGCATAACAGAAATCAGAATGAACAGTAAATTTCACACCGGCATTTAGGAGTTTTTCTCTCACCTGATTTTCTCTGCCGGGTCTTACCCTGATAAAAAGATCAGGTTGGATCAGGTGAGAAATTGCGAATTCACGGGCATCTATACCCGCACTCAGTTCATGCGGGAATGGAAATATCGCCGCAAATTCATGGAGATCAATGGCCAGGAAACCAAACTTTTCTTCCAGGGTCTTAGCAGCCAGTTGATTCCATTCCGGTTTCAGGTTTTCCAAAAGTTCATTCGAGGCCGTTGAACATAAAAGGAGGCCGAGCAAGATTCTCTCTTCGGTGGGAAGTCCGGCAAGAGCCCTGCCCAAGCGGAAATAGGAATAACAAAGCTGACCAATATTCCTACGGTCACTCGAACCGAATTTTCCGTGTTCCCTGAAATAATTCCTTATGAAATGATGGAAAGGAATCTCACCCTTATACAAGTTGATAAGCCTGGCGGCCGATGCAAGGTGAGAAAAATATTTCATGAATGCACAAGATACAAAACAGGCATGTACCGGGCTGCAGAACAAAGCGAAGCTTGAAATGTAGACCTCATTTATCGAATGTATTCCCTATTTATAATTCAGCGTTAGATTGGATACAATATTCCCGGGATTCTGGGTGCTCACGCCTGTTGCCGGTTTGTTGGAAGAATTATAGGTGTAACTGGTATTGAGGGTGACTATGCTGGTTCCGCTTGTCAGGTCATTTATCTGATAAGTGATGACATTGTTGGTGGAATAATAGTCAGGATTCCCGAGCACGAATGCTTCATTCATCAGGTGCAGCGGATTGGGTTTGTCATCGAATCCACGAACGTAGGTAGCAATTTTTTGCAGGCTATTAGTATTGGGGTCCAATGTAAAAGCGCTCATCGAAGTAATATTCCCGTTGGCCCCATACTCATATTCAAATTTGGAAACAACCTGCACCGCTGGGCCTGAACCAGCATTGGTCAGCCAGTCTTCCAGTGCGATCACCTTGCCTGAAGCATCATAGATAAAAGGCATACTGTCAATAATGGAAATTCCAAACATGCTCAACTGACTAATACTGTAGGCATACCTGGATGATGCCGCATCGTAATAAACATCAGTCGCCGTGCTGTCAAGCCCGCTTTGGGCCAATAGGGCGCTTTTTTGCACGATCTGGGTAATGTTGCCCGAGGTATTCCTGCGAATGTTCACGACACTGCCCAGATCAACTCCCTGGCGAGTACCCGTGACAGTCATACTGATCAGCCTCTTTGAAGGATCATATTCAAAGTCTGTGGTGACTGTACCGGAACTGGATTCGGCAACTGTTTTAACCAATAGGTCACCATTGGAGTTGCCCCCGGTATTACCACCCCCCGGGTTACCGTTAGTATTGTCTTCAAAACTCAATTCTTTCTGGCAGGAACAAAAAATAAGGCATGACAGCGTGCAGATACAAATAATGTTTTTCAACATGAGTTGTTAGATTATTAGGGCTATTATGGTTGACTTCAGACGAAAATGATTGCCATTTCAAAGTTCCAGTAAGGCTTTTACAGGATCCTTACCGAACAATAGCAGCTCCGGATTTTCCAGCAATTCCTTTATCCGCACCAGGAAACTCACAGACTCACGCCCGTCTATGACCCGGTGGTCATAACTCAAAGCAAGATACATCATTGGTTTTACAATCACCTGCCCATTGACTGCTATTGGTCGTTCCTGGATCTTATGCATCCCCAAAATGGCTGACTGGGGAGGATTTATAATTGGCGTGCTCATGAGTGAACCGAATACTCCACCGTTAGTAATGGTAAAAGTGCCGCCCTGCAATTCTTCGAGGGATAATTTATTGTCACGGGCCTTATTGGCAAGCTCTATAACTTTCAACTCAATGTCAGACATGCGAAGGCTTTCCACATTGCGGATAACGGGAACGGTCAGACCGCGTGGTGTGGATACTGCTATTGAAATATCAACATAGTCATGATAGACCAGGTTTTCTCCATCCAGATAGGCATTCACCGATGGCCAGTCCTGCAATGCATAGCAGCAAGCTTTCGCGAAGAAACTCATGAATCCCAGGCCTACCCCGTGAATTTCTTTGAACTTGTCCTTGTATTTAGTGCGGATGGCCATGATATTGCTCAAATCCGCTTCATTGAAAGTGGTGAGCATGGCCGTGGTATTCTTTGCTTCTACGAGCCTGCGTGAAATGGTCTTCCGCAGTTGGCTCATTTTTTCTCTTCTTTCATTGCGGCTAAACGCAGTTATTCCAGGAGCCGTGCCCGGGTGGCTGAGGGCCGCAATCACGTCTTCCTTTAGTATTCTGCCATTATAGCCGCTGGGTGAAATGGATTTGGGGTCCACTCCTTTGTCGGCGATGATGGCCGCGGCCACTGGAGATGTTTTTACGCTGCCGGGTTCTGTCTTTGCAGTGGCCTCTGTCACCACAGGTCTTGCTTCTACTTTCTTCGCAGTTGGCGGTTGCTCCGCGGCCACCGCAGGCTGTGCGCTTAGTTTTATTTCGGGCTTGGGAGCACTTTCATCTATGGAAGCCAACAAATCTCCGATCTTAAGTACATCACCTTCCTTGGCTTGCGTTTTCAGAACGCCGGCTTTTTCGGCATTCACTTCAAATGTCGCTTTTTCACTTTCCAATTCTGCCACCACTTCATCTCTTTCTACATAAGATCCGTCGGGCTTCGCCCATTTTAACAGAGTCACTTCGCTAATAGATTCTCCTACTGTTGGAACTTTTATATCAATCATAATGCCCTTTTATATAATGTTCTTTGCATCGGGTATTCGAAACCGTCGAGCAAGCATTTTTAAGTCATGCGGCCTCAGATGCTAAAAGCTGTATCAATTATTTCAGCCTGCTCCTGCTGATGAATCTTATTGAATCCTGTTGCGGTGGCGGCGCTGCCCTCCCGGCTGATGACACCATAATTGATTTCCTTCAAACCTGCCTGCCGCAGGGAATTATTCAGGTTCATCTGCAAGAATGAAGCGGCACCCATATTTAATGGTTCCTCCTGCACCCAATACCAGATGGCCTTATTGTACTTAGCATACAATTTCGACAATTGTTTGTAAGGTAATGGATACAATTGTTCCAGGCGTATGAGGGCCACATCTTTGCGATTCTCTTTCTGCTTTTTCTCAACAAGGTCAAAATATATCTTGCCGCTGCAGAAAAGCACTTTCTTTACAGCGGTACCGTTTTCAACGGATGGATCATCTATCAATTCAGCGAAGGCTCCTTTTGTGAAATCACTCAAAGATGAATAACTGCCCGAATGCCGCAGATTTGCCTTGGGTGAAAAATTGATGAGGGGCTTGCGGAATGGCCAGGCCAACTGCCTTCTCAATCCGTGGAAAAAATTGGCCGCCGTTGTAATATTGGTCACAACCATATTCAATTCAGCGCACATTTGAAGGAATCTTTCCATTCTTCCGGAGCTGTGTTCGGGTCCCTGGCCTTCGTATCCATGTGGCAGTAGCATCACTACTCCATTCATACGATTCCATTTTTGTTCTCCGGCTGCAATGAATTGGTCAATGATTGTTTGTGCTCCGTTGCCGAAGTCACCAAACTGTGCCTCCCATAACACCAATCCGCCGGGGTTGGACAATGCATATCCATATTCAAAACCCAGGACGCCGTATTCGCTCAACAAAGAATTGTAGATCCTGAATAAACCCTTAGCTCCCTCTATATTGCCTAATCGATTATATGCTTTGTCGGTAGATTCATCTCTCAGCACCGCGTGACGATGGGAAAAAGTTCCCCGGCAGACATCCTGTCCGCTCATGCGTACATCGTGTCCATCCAATAGCAGGCTGCCATAGGCCATGAGTTCACCGGTGGCCCAATCGGCCTTGCCTTCTTCATTAAACAACCTGATCTTGTCCTGCAGTATTTTTTCAATTTTCCGCAGCGGTTTGAAATCTGCGGGCCAACTCATAATGGAATTGAAAATTTTCCTGAACTGCTCTTCCGTAATGGCTGTTTCCGGGGATTTGTCAAAATCCTCCGCGTTGGCTCTTCGCAGGCTTTTCCATAACAATTCCGGAGGCTGGTAATGATATGGAAGCGGATTTTGTTTTACTTCATCCAAACGTTCCTGCAGGTCGGCCCAAAACTTCTTTTCCATTTCTTTCGCCAGGCTCTGTGCTTCCGGATCACCATGCTCCATGAGATAATTTACATATACTTCGCGCGGATTGGGATGTTTATCAATGATCGCGTATAGCTTCGGCTGTGTGAATTTTGGATCATCTCCTTCATTGTGGCCATGACGACGATAGCATACCATATCGATAAAAACATCAGAATTGAATTCCTGCCGATAGCGGGTTGCCATCTCTGCGCATTTTACAACGGCCTCGGCATCATCCCCATTCACATGTAGTACCGGGGCTTGTATGATGGCGGCGAGCGAAGTACAATAGTCGGAACTCCTGGCATCTTCAAAATCGGTTGTGAATCCAATCTGATTATTTATTACAAAATGCATCGTCCCACCCGTGTAAAATCCTTCCAGGTTACACATCTGCAAAACTTCATACACGATTCCCTGGCCTGCAATAGATGCGTCACCGTGGATCAGGATGGGAAGAATCTTATCGAAATCACTTTCATACAACACATCTGCCTTAGCCCTCGCGAATCCAACTACTACAGGATCCACTGCTTCAAGGTGTGATGGGTTGGGCATCAGTTTCAGATGCATGGTCTTATTACCAGCCGTTTGCACCTCACTTCCAAATCCCATATGATATTTTACATCCCCGCTGCCCATGGTCTGATCAAGTTTGGCAGTGCCTTCAAATTCACTGAAGATCTGACCATAGGTCTTACCTATGATATTAGCCAAAACATTCAGGCGGCCTCTGTGTGCCATACCGATCACCACTTCCTGCACCCCGAGATCACCCGATGTATTGATGATGGCATCCAGCGCGGGAATGGTAGTTTCTCCTCCTTCCAGGGAAAATCTTTTTTGTCCTACATACTTTGTATGCAGAAATTTTTCAAACATCACACCCTGGTTAAGCTTCTCCAATATCCTCTCTTTCTTTTCGAGGGGCAGTGGTTTCAGAAAATTAGATTCCATTTCCCTTGTCAGCCAGTCCACTTTTTTCTGATTGCTGATATATTTAAATTCGATTCCTACGTGACCGGCGTACCATTTTTTGAGATGGTCCAGGATATTTCTCAGGGAAGTGGTACCCAGGCCAATGAGGTTGCCAGCATAGAAATTCTTATCGAGGTCTTCTTCCGTGAATCCGAAAAATGACAAGTCCAGGTTGGCTCCCCGGTCCTTTCGGGGTCGGATGGGATTGGTATCGGCCACCAAATGCCCCTTATTGCGATAGCCCAGTATCATTCGATATGCGCCCAGTTCCTTCTTCCAGTCAACCGTACCGGAGACTGAGGTGGTGGCGACCGTTCCGGCAGTTGGAGAACCGTTGGATCCGGCTTTTGCCTGAGAAACAGCAAAATCAAATCCATCAAAAAACTTCCTGAGCTCGGGATCGATACTGTTCGGGTCTTTTATATAGTCCTGGTATAAACTCTCAATATAAGCAGGGTGTGAATTAGTGATATACGAAAAATCTTTCATGATTGATTAGACTTAAAATGACTTCGTCCACAATGAGTGAACTTGCTTGGCGACAACTCAAACGGGACACAAACCTACATGATTTTGCCGAAAATTTGCCTCAAAAGAAAGGTGAAAACAGGCGGTTATTTGATTGACTGGCAGGAAAAATTAATCAATTCATATTGCTGTTTTTCGGGTTCCTGACCCTGGATTTTTCAGCTACCCGGAAGGTATTTTCCTCGTTTCTGACCCCAAACCCCATAAAGGAAGAAAATATTTGGATTTTCAGGCTGTCAGAGCTACCTTTGCCATCCTAAATTTTGAAGCATGGCCAATCATAAAGCTACGAAAAAAGATGTCCGTCAGGCTACCAAGCGCAGAGAAAGGAATCGTCTTGCCGGCAAGACTTCCCGTAACGCCATCCGCGACCTGAAAGCCTTGACAGATAAGAACGGAGCGGCCAAAGAGCTGCCGCAGGTGGTGAGCATGATCGACAAGTTGGCGAAGCGTGGCATCATTCATAAGAATAAGGCCGCCAATCTGAAGAGCAAGCTCACAAAGAAAGTCAATGCCACAGCATAATTCATAAGTTTTTCTGAAATTATACGAAAGCATCCGCCAGTTGGCGGATGCTTTTTTGGTTTCTAAATTTCATGCCAATTCCGTGACAGATATATTCACTTGGACAGCAGTCAATAGTGGCTTTCAATTTAATGATTTGTAAACCGAAGAATGGAAGTCTGACTGATCAAGGCCGATCGGCTTTAACATGATCGAAATTCGATCCTTTTTCAGGAGAGGTGTTTTCTTTTGAATTCGCTGGGTGTTAAGCCGGTGTGCTTTTTAAAGAGGGTGTTGAAAGAAGATTTTGAATTGAAGCCCACTTCGTACAATACTTCCAGGACTGTTATTTTTTTGTCGGCCGGATTAGTCAATAATTTCCTGGCATCTTCAATCCTGTACCTGTTTATAAAATCAAAAAAGTTTTGGTTCAGGGATTCATTGATCATCTGGGAGAGGATTTTAGGCTTTAAGGACAAATCCGCGGCCAGTTGTTCCAGGGTAAGTTCAGGTTCCAGGTATGGTTTCTTATTTTTCATGTAGTCAACAATCTGATCCAGGATCCTCTTTTTATCCTCATCCTTCAAAGTGGAGCCCTGGTATCGCGACCGGGATTTGGATATCTCTGATCTCTGACTGTTCTGATCTTCTTCCAACAATGCAAAAATCTCTGGCTTTCTGAGAGCCTTCAGGAGCACCCTGATGATAAATATAAAAATGCCAAGGACGATCAGGGTGAGCAAGAGGTAATAATATTGAGCAAGAGGTGTGAGCCCGATAAAACCATTCAGAACCGCCAACACCATGCACAGCGTAAAAAAAATGATGGTGGAGCTGAGCCATGATATATTGTGCCGGTTCTGATCCGAGAACCTGTCACCGGCAATCTTCCTGTAACGTCTGATCAGGCGAAGAGAAGCCGCTATATACAAGAAATACTGAAGGAAGATGATGGCGGATGCCCAATAAACATAAATTGGAATTTTTCTCTGCACCATATTCTCTATCAATGAAAGCCGGGTCTGTTGGGATTGCAGCATATAAACGCCTTCCGTAAAAGCAAATAACAAGACAAAAGGAAGGAAATGGATCCATTTACCGGGTAACATTTTAAAATCCCTATACAATATGGATTCTGCATACAAGTATAGCAGCGGACCGAATAGGAGTGGAAGACAACTTCCCCATGCTACCCACAAGGTGTTGTACAGATACAGTTTCCTAAGGCCCAGGAAACTGTCAAGAAGATTTAAGCTAATCGACAGAAAAAAAGTTCCCAGCAGAATATTACTGATCCTTTTGCCCTTTTCATATGTAAAGAGGAAAATGCTGATGAAAAGCAATTGGAATATCACTATGATGAACAAGCCTTCTGTAATGGTAAAATTCATACACTTAATGTTACATTATTTTTTTGACAGGGCAAAACCAATAGGAACAGTGTGTACTACTTGATTTCCCACCTATTCTAATCTAGATTGCAGTCATTCATCAGGGAACAATATTACCCAACGGGGCCGCGAGATTCTTGAGCAACCCAAAATTCTATCCGCGTGATCCGCGTAATCCGTGTAATCAGTGTTCCTTTCATTATTTTTACTCCTCAATTTCAACTCATGAGGAATTTCCTGATCTTCCTATTGCTTTGCAATTCAGCCACAGTCCCTGCCCAAAATATCAGCACCGTCTTCGAACAATCAGGAGGCAAACAGACTCCTGATTACGCCGGTATCATTACATGGTGGAAAAAATTAGATCTGGCTTCAGACAAAGTGAAACTGTTTACCATGGGGCCAACTGACGCCGGCTATCCCCTGCACCTGGCGCTGGTTTCAGGTGACAGGGATTTCAATATTGCTTCCTTGCACAAGAAACAAAAAAGCATTTTGCTCATCAATAATGGCATTCATCCCGGAGAGCCCGATGGAATTGATGCCAGTATGTTATTGGCAAGAGATATAGCCACAGGAAAAATCTCATTGCCGCAAAATGTTGTCCTGGCAATCATCCCTGTCTATAATATTGGCGGATGCCTGAATCGGAGTGCCAATTACCGTGTGGATCAGAATGGCCCGGAAGAATTTGGCTTCAGAGGGAATTCACAGAATCTCGACCTGAATCGCGATTTCATCAAGAATGATTCCAAGGAAGCCCGTTCATTTGCCGACATTTTTCATCTCCTGGATCCAGATATATTAATTGACAACCACGTGAGTGATGGAGCCGACTACCAGCATATAATCAGCCTGCTGAGTTCGCAGCATAATAAACTTGGCGGCCCGCTTGGAACCTATTTGAATAAGACCCTGGAGCCTGCCATTTATTCCCTGATGAAAGAAAAAGGATATGATCTCGTGCCATATGTGAATGCATTTGGAGATACTCCTGAATCGGGTTGGCCGGAATTCTTCGACAGTCCCCGCTATTCCAGTGGCTATGCAGCGTTATGGGGAACATTGGCCTTCATGCCCGAGACCCATATGCTGAAGCCGTTTGCGCAACGAGTCAGAGCCACTTATACGCTCATGGAATGTTTTATTCGTTTCACACATGAGAATGCTGTGGCAATCCATACAATCAGGGATCAGACAAAATCTCTGGTGAAATCGCAAAATGAATTCCCAATCAGCTGGGAACCGGACCGTGATAAGTACAAAGAAATTCAATTCAAGGGTTTTGCCGCGGAACATAAACCCAGTGATATTTCTGGCCAACCCCGATTATATTACGACAGGAGCCGTCCCTTTGAGAAGAATGTGAAATTTTATAATGAATATAAGCCCGGAATCATCATCAGCAAGCCTGTTGCCTATATCATTCCGCAAGGTTGGGGGAATGTGATTGAGATCCTGAAAGCCAATCGTGTGAATATGATTCCTTTTTCGAAAGATACCACTGTGGAAGTGGAAATCTACCACATTGATGACTACAAGAGTTTGTCCCGTGCCTATGAGGGACATCATATCAACAGCGCGGTGAAGACCAAAATTGAAACTCGAGAAATGTCCTTTAGAAAGGGAGACTATTTTATACCCATGAACCAGGCAGCGAATCGCTATTTGACGGAAGTGCTGGAACCACAGGGCGGGGATTCATTTTTTGCCTGGAATTTTTTCGACGCCATACTCGGGCAGAAAGAGGGTTATAGTGATTATGTATTTGAGGAAACAGCGGAAGAATACCTGAGGAACCACCCCGAACTCCAGGCTAAACTCGCGAATCTCAAGGCAGCAGATTCAGCTTTTGCAAAAAATGGCAGGGCACAACTCGATTTTATTTTCAGGAATTCACCCTATTATGAACCTGACCATCTCCGGTATCCGGTTTACAGAGTGATTCACTGATGCCTGACAAAGGGGAATGGATTGAATTGGCCAGGAATTAAATGATCACATAATTCCTGTAATCGAAATCCATTCCCATATATTTTCGCAGGAACAGTTTCGCTTTGTAACGGAGGGGCAATCTGTTCCGTGAAATATCATAGTCGAATTTCCAGTTCTTTTGGCTGATTCTCTCCTGGATCCATTTGGGATGTGTGCCCTTGAAAGGCAGGAGATAGTCGATATTGGTATAATCAAATTCTTCAGCCTTCGCCAGGTTCTTCCCGGCCCAGGCATCATCGTGCCAAAGTTTGGAAAAGTTCTCCTGCTTGCGCTGCATGGCTTTCGGATATTTCACCCATCCATAGTGATAAATCCAGGCGTCAATGGGTTTCACCCGCAATTTTTCATTATTTCCTTTTCGAAAACCCTGTGCGTCCCTGTATGAATAAATTGAAGGATTGTTTCGGATCACTCTTATTTCCTTGCTGTACCAGCGAGGTGAGCCGGCCACATAATCGTAAGAACCATAGAAATGCAGGTAGTTGAACAACAAGCCGTCAACTTCTGTGTGATCCTTCCATTTCTTCATCCCTTCGTAAATATTATGCAGATATTTTTCATGGACCAGTTCATCGCCCTGGATATAGAATGCCCAGTCTGTATCCTTTGAAATGGAGCCGAAAGCCTTGTCGGTTTCCAAAGCAAGCACCCTTCCACCCTCACGAAGACTATCATCCCATATAGTTGGAATGATCCTGATTTTTTCGGGATCTATCTGCTGCACAAGCTCCAGGGTTGCGTCATCAGAGCGGCCAACAGCCACTACCACTTCATCGCATAGGGGCAAAATTGACCTGATGGCCTCCACAACCGGGTAGTCATAAATGATAGCATTCCTTATAAATGTGAATCCGGTTACTTTCATATATCATAAGAGCCAATACTCCTTTGAACAGCGCAATATTGAAAAAAGAGTCGAAAATAAAAAATCTTATTCCCCCTTCAGAGGATTTGGGTAACTGGCAATACTCTGTCTGCAAATACTGGGCCCGCAGGTTTAATTAAATCTTCACTTTTACAATTTCTTTCATTAGCCTGCTTTGAATTATATTTAACAAATGAAAGCATTATTACTAATTCTTTCCCTGACGGTGATGGGGTCAGCATTGGCCCAGGATACTTTGAAAAGGTATTTGGACGAGAACCTGATGGCGACTGATAAAAAAGGTGCTATTTTTCAGGCCATGGTTACCAAAAAGGCTGACCATTATATAGCCACAGTGCTGTATGACAAGGGAAATGTAATGATGAGAGCCTCTTACAAGGATAAGTCATTGTACACCCGCGATGGCGAATTCTCAATATACAATGAAAATGGTACGGCTATTCTGACAACGGAATATCTTGAGAACAGGATCAATGGTTATTTCAGTAGATGGAATAATAATGGCACGATCGCCGATTCCGGAATGGTGAGGAGCAATCGCTGTTTTGGGGAATGGAGAGGCTACCACCCAAATGGCAATCTTCAATATAAGATTATCTATTCCGGATCAGGATACTCTTTGCCCGACCTACCTATGGACCTTGCCATCACCAGGTTTACCAATATAGCCAGCGCCAATAATCAAAAGTTATTCGCCGTGCCTGACGGCATCTATGTTGAGTGGTATGACAATGGCCAGGTAAAAGATTCATGTGAGTTTGACAGAGGCCGCAAGACCGGTAAATGGAAGTCATGGTACAATGATGGGACGCTGGAATCGGAAGGCAGCTATCTCAATGACCTGAATACCGGCCTCTGGCAATGGTTTCATTCCAATGGGAATATCGCCACCCGTGAAATGTATCGCGAAGGGAAATTGGCCGACCTTACCTGCTATGATTCAACCGGCAAAGCCACTGGTTTTACCTGCGCCCTGGTAACCCGGCCTCATCCTACAGCAGACAGTGTGGAAGGCAGTTTTGAGGATTATCTGATGGCCAATCTATATTATCCTCCTGCAGCCATGAATCAAAGAATAGAAGGAATCGTAAACCTTGAATTCCTGGTCAACAAAGAAGGAAAACTGAAAAACATCAATATCATCAATACGCCGAATCCATTATTTTCAGAAGAGGTGATTCGCCTGATAAAATCTGTCAGACATTGGGCACCTGCAATCTCTCACAATCGCAAGATTGATTATCTATATGAACTCAGCGTGCCCTTCAGGCTACCCTGATTTAGGTAAAGTATAAGCGTGTTTTGGAATCCGGACACTTATCCGGCATCCGTGAAATGTGTTATTCTTCGTCCTTACGCACTTCTCCGCTACCCATGACGTGTTGAGTCACCGCTCCTCCACCTTTATACGTGACATTTCCGCTACCCATGATATTGGCATTCAGCTTTATGCTCGCAAAAGCGTGAATATCGCCACTGCCAAGAATATGAGCATCAGTAGATTCTGATTTCAGAGCACCCGCGTTGACATTGCCGCTTCCCATGGATTCAAATTTGGCTTCCTTTGTTTCACCCTGGAGATCCACATCGCCTGAGCCCTTGATACTCACTTCCACTGCGGGCGCATTGAGATCCAACTTCACATTCCCCGAACCCGTTTGGTCAATCTTCACCCGGTCGTCACTCGTGAATTTGGACTCGCTTTGAATATCGCCCGAACCCAACAGTACAATTTCACGGATTCTTGGAGTTGTGACCTTAACTACGACATCCTCATGTGTGGTGACGTTAACATTGTCCCGAAATTTTACAATCAGTTTGTCATTTTCCACGTAAGTCTCCACATAAGGTAAAATATTTTCTTCGGCGCTTACCTCCACTTCATTTTTATCCCCCTTTTGCAATACAATATTCATGGATCCCAAAAGGCTCACGCCGGAAAACTGACCTATATTCCTGGATTGCGTTTGCATATTACCATTGCCTCTTACAGAACGGTAATAGCAGGACGTGATGGTGACAAAAGCACAGAAAAGCAATATCATTTTTTTCATGCCGATAGATTTATGAGACAAAAATTGAAAAATTAAACTACAATGGCAAACCGCCCGTTACATTTCTTTAAAAAAAGAATCCACCATCTTCCTTTCTCATTTGGGCCGTGCCGTTCTTGCGCTTCTCATGTCCCTCTTCCCTATTGATATAACCCTGCGTTCATTCCCGGTGATTAAGGAGGATCCATGCCCACGTGCCTTCCAAACTCTGAGCTCCCAATTCCCTTCCAATTGCTAACTTTGCGGCACCATGACAGAAAAGATCCTGATCCTCGATTTTGGTTCCCAATATACCCAATTGATTGCCAGGGCTGTGCGAGAAGCGAATGTGTACTGCGAAATTGCTCCTTTTAATAAACCCATTGAATTTGTTCCGGAATTGAAAGGTGTCATCCTTTCGGGCTCCCCTTTTTCGGTGAATGATGAAAATGCGCCAAAGGTGGACATACAGGCCATCAGCAAACAGAGGCCGGTGTTGGGAATTTGTTATGGAGCTCAACTCACGGCCAAGTGTTATGGTGGCCGCGTAGAAAAATCTGAGAGAAGAGAATTTGGCAGGGCTATTCTTACAGTGAAAAAAGAAGACGTGATGTGGAAAGGAGTACCAGCCCATTCGCAGGTATGGATGAGTCATGGTGATACCATTCTCGAGACCCCGCCCGATTTTGAATTGCTGGGCACAACGGATTCCATTCCAGTGGCCGCATTCAGAAAAAACGGAAGTGGCACTAACATTATTTACGGTCTCCAGTTTCATCCTGAAGTGTATCATTCCGAATTCGGAAAGAAGATCATAAGCAATTTTTTGGTGAGTGTTTGCGGCTGTATTCAGGATTGGACCTCCAGACATTTTATCCAGGATACTATCAATACACTTAAGAAGCAGATCGGTAACCGGAAAGTGATCATGGCGCTTAGCGGTGGTGTCGACTCAACGGTAGCGGCTACCCTCATTCACAGAGCAATTGGTGAAAATCTTTTTGGAATTTTTGTGGACAACGGTGTCTTAAGAAAGAATGAATATCAGCAGGTGCTGGATACCTATGCTCAAATAGGTCTGAATGTAAAGGGCGTTGACGCGAAAGAACATTTCTACACCAGGCTGGCCGGAAAAGTAAATCCTGAAGAAAAGAGGAAGATCATTGGCAAGACCTTTATTGAAATATTTGACGAAGAATCAAGAAAACTCAAGGGAATTGAATTACTGGGACAGGGAACAATTTATCCCGATGTTATTGAAAGTGTTTCCGTTCATGGACCGTCCGTTACGATAAAATCCCACCATAACGTTGGAGGACTACCCGACAAAATGAAAATGGAATTGGTGGAACCACTCCGATACCTGTTCAAAGATGAAGTGAGAAAAGTGGGGCTTGAACTCGGCATTCCCGCCACGATGATTTCAAGGCATCCATTCCCCGGTCCAGGACTTGCTATCAGGATTCTTGGTGAAGTCACAGAAGAGAAAGTGCGGATGCTCCAGGAAGCCGATGCGATATATGTGGAAAGTCTCAAATCCTTTGGCCTTTATGATAAAGTGTGGCAGGCCGGAGCCATATTGCTGCCAATTAAGAGCGTGGGCGTTATGGGCGATGAGAGAACTTATGAATTCACCGTCGCACTGCGCGCCGTGACCTCGGTTGACGGCATGACGGCGGACTGGGCCCATCTGCCCTACGAATTCCTGGCACATATTTCGAGTGAAATTATCAATAGGGTGCGGGGGATAAACAGGGTTGTGTACGATATCAGCAGCAAACCACCTGCAACCATTGAGTGGGAATAGCCCGTCTCAATACAAACGCATACACTATGAAGAAGGCAAGTCTGGTCCTTTCAATGGTAATTTCCCTGATAGCAAACCATTCGTTTGCCCAGGAAGACTCCACCAAAATGCACAGGATCGCCATTTTTGTACCTCTATATCTGGACTCAGCCTTCGACGCCACAGGAGCCTATCGGTTCGACAAAACCCTTCCAAGATATATATCTCCTGGTCTGGAATTTTACCAGGGAGTCCATTGCGCTCTGGACTCTCTTGAAAAAGACGGACTCCGCTTTGACATACAGGTCTTTGATACCAGGGGTTCCGAAGGAAATATCAGTAAGGTGGTTCATGAAGAAGGATTTGACAGCGTTCAACTCATCATCGGATCCGTCAGTGGGATCGAGTACCTTCAGTTGGCTTCAGTAGCCAAACAAAAAAATATTCCATTCATATCCGCCACATATCCAAACGACGGAGGCCTCACGGGCAATCCCTATGTAGTAATAGTCAATTCAAAATTGAACACACATCTTCAAACTATTTATAATTTTGTATTACGCAATCTCAGCACCCATAACATGATACTGGTGAGGAGGAACAATGTGCAGGATGACAGGGTAACTGATGTTTTCAAGTCTTTAAACACCACCCCCTCCGGCAATTTGATGAACTATCAAACAGTAACACTCAACGATGAATTTACAGGTAATGACCTCTCGCCATACCTGGACAGTCTGCGTGAGAATATCATCATTTGCGGAAGCCTTGACGAAAACTTTGGTAAGACCCTCTGCGAGGAAAGCGTTACCCTTCTCAACAACTACCAGTTAACGCTGGTGGGCATGCCTACCTGGGATAATATCAAGGAAATTCTCAAACCTGAATATAAGAACCTCCCACTCATCTATTCCAGCTCATTCTTCAACCCTGGTCAGGATGCATGGAGCACCCAATTCACAAAGACCTATGGCAAAATGACTTTCAGCAGGCCAACTGATATGGCATATAAGGGTTATGAAGTGACATATTATTTTTCGAGGCTCCTTGCAAAATATGACAGCAGCCTATTATCCAATCTTAATGACCGGAGTTTCCGACTACTCACAGAATTTGAATTCAAACCCATATTCTGGAGCAAGACCAGCACGACCCCCGATTATTATGAGAATAAGCGGGTCTATATGGTAAAGAGGATCAACGGAATGTTGTTACGCGTCAATTAGAGTAATATTTCAGTATTAGAAGAGCATTTACTTCGAAAGGAAAATTGCGGTTTTGCACGGCCTTCTCATTTGTCCATGCCTGATAAATCAGAGGATCGGCTGGCTTAGAACATATACTCCGGGTTCTGATTGTATAGTAAATGCAATTGCGTTAATTTTATGGAAATTGCCGAATGAAGAAATGGTTTTTCATAGTGGTGTTGCTGGCCGGCAGTCTTGCATTTAGCATTGCATTTCATCCGGGTGAAAAACCCGTTCCGGTTCCCCCTTCACCCCAAAGGACCGGAGATGCGAAGGAAGGTTTGCAATATATTATCACAGGCGACTATGTCAACAGCGGACTCCCTCTCAGCCTCTACAGGTTAGCTTTTGGTAAAGCAGCAAATAATTTCCTGGAGCGTGATAGTTTGAATGCAGACCTGCGCTACGATTTCAATTTGGTGAAAGCTCCCAATGGTGAGAATATTGTTGTTCCCAATTGTCTGCAATGTCATGCTCAGTCATTCAATGGGCAATTGATCCTTGGTCTCGGCAATTCTACAGGCGATTTTACGAAGGATCAGAAATTGAATTCCAAAGTTTTCGAAAGGATTGGCCTTACCTATTTGAAATTGCATAAGAAGAAATATGAGGCGGCGAAGGAGTTTATCAATGTCGGCCTGACCATCGGAGATAAACTATTTACCGATGTTCGTGGCGTGAATCCTGCCGACCGCTTGGCTATTCTTTTGATCGCGCACAGAGACTCCACCACCCTCAAGTGGCAGGATGAACCTTCTTTCGATATTCCTGAAGGAGTCATTCCTACGGATGTGCCAGCCTGGTGGATGCTCAAGAAAAAAAATGCCATGTTTTACAATGGATTCGGCAGGGGTGATTTTGGAAGATTTCTCATGGGAAGCACCTTACTAACGGTCAGTGATACCCTGCAGGCAAACAGGGTGGATCAGCACATGGATGACGTATTGAGTTATATTTACAGCATTCAGCCACCCGTTTATCCTTATCCCATCGACAGCTCCCTGGCCGAAGAAGGCCGCGTTCTGTTCAATGGAACCTGCAGCCAATGTCATGGCACTTATGGAGAAAATGGAAGCTACCCTAACCTGCTCATACCGCAATCGACCATTGGCACGGACTCCATGCTGAACAGAAGCAATTACCAGTATTCCGACCTGGTTTCATGGTTCAACCAAAGTTGGTTTTCCAAAGGTGCCCATCCGGCAAAACTGGTGCCCTTTAATGGATATATTGCACCGCCACTGGACGGAGTTTGGATCACCGCTCCTTATTTCCACAACGGATCTGTGCCCACAATTGAAGCGGTCTTGAATTCAAAATTGCGCCCTGAATACTGGACCAGAAATTTTGACAAAACGGAATACGACTATGATAAACTGGGCTGGAAATACCAGGCATTATCAAAGGGCGGAGACAAAAACGTCTACAATACCCATCTCCCCGGTTACAATAATATTGGTCATTATTTTGGCGATCACCTGAGTGATGGTGAAAGAAGATCCATCATCGAATACCTGAAAACATTATAGATGCCATTGCGAGTAAACGAAACCATAGGCTATGGGATTATTGACGGGTGGATGCGTGCCAAAGGACTCCGGCCCTTTGCATTCCAGGAAGAAAGCTGGCAGCATATCCTCGACGGGGAAAGCGGCCTCGTGAACGCGCCAACCGGCTGCGGCAAGACATTCTCCGTATTCCTCGGAGCCCTGATAGATTTCATCAATCATCATCCCACCGCATATCAGGCGAAATCAAAAAACGGATTGCAACTGCTTTGGATCACTCCTCTGCGGGCATTGGCAAAAGATGTGGGAAGGGCCATGAAAGAAGTGATTGAGGAATTGAACATGGACTGGGAAGTGGGAATCCGCAATGGCGACACGGAAACCAGCGAACGCCAAAAACAAAAAAGGCGGATGCCGGAAGTTCTTATTATCACTCCTGAGAGTCTTCATTTGCTTCTTGCCCAAAAAGGTTATGCCGAAATATTTTCCACCTTGAAAATGATCGCCGTGGACGAGTGGCATGAATTGTTGGGGAGCAAACGAGGCGTGCAGGTTGAGTTGGCCATATCCCGACTGGTGAAGATCGGTGAAGCAAGGAAACAGGTTTGGGGCATTTCGGCAACTATCGGCAATCTCGATCAGGCAAGGGAAGTTCTATTGTCAGCAGTCTCGGGCGAAGGGATCATTGTCAGGGCCAGGCTGAACAAGAGGACCGAAGTGGAGTCCATTATTCCCGATGAGATTGAAAACTATCCCTGGTCGGGACACCTGGGCCTCAAACTGATTCACAAAGTGATCCCCATCATCCAACAGAGCAGTACCACTTTAATATTCATCAATACCAGGGGCATGAGCGAAACCTGGTACCAGGCCCTTCTCCAGGAGTCACCAGACCTCGCGGGCGCCATCGCGCTGCACCATGGCAGCATTGAGCAGGACCTGCGAATCTGGGTCGAAGAGGCGCTGCATGCCGGCAAGCTGAAGGCCGTGGTATGCACCGCGAGCCTTGACCTGGGTGTTGATTTTCGGCCAGTCGAGACCGTTATACAGGTTGGATCGCCGAAAGGAGTGGCAAGATTCCTGCAAAGGGCGGGCAGAAGCGGTCATCAGCCTGAATCCGTAAGCAAGATCTATTTTTTGCCCACGCATTCCCTGGAGCTGGTTGAGGCCGCGGCACTTAAGGAGGCGATTGCGGAGTCATTCATTGAAAGCCGCGAACCGATGTTACTTTGTTTCGATGTTCTCATTCAATACATCTGCACCCTGGCCATATCGGATGGGTTCAGACCCGAAGAGCTGTACCCCGAACTGAAGTCCACTTATTGCTTTAGCGAGATGACCGAAGAAGAATGGCTGGAGATCCTGAATTTTGTCACTGCAGGAGGCTCGGCACTTCAACAATACGATGAATTCAGAAAAGTAGAACTGATTGATGGCTTGTACCGAATTACCAACCGCAGGATAGCCATGAGGCATCGAATGCATATTGGCACCATTGTAAGTGAATCCATGATGAAAGTAAAATTCTTTTCGGGCGGTTATATTGGTGTCATTGAAGAATGGTTTATCTCCAGGCTGGAACAGGGTGATGTATTTACGCTTGCAGGTAGAAACCTGGAGCTGGTTGCTATCAAAGACATGACGGTGTTGGTGAAGAAATCCAATTCCAAGAAATCCCGGGTACCGAGCTGGCAGGGAGGCAGGATGCCCCTGTCGGCAAACCTTGGCAAGAAGCTTCGGGAAAAATTCAATGAAACCTATGCCATCGCACCTACGAAGTTTGAGGGCGCTGCTTTTGAAACTGAGTCTTTGATCCCGAATCCTGCGGTCAGAAACCACATGGATCCTGAACTGGAAGTACTGCAACCACTATTTCAATTGCAGGCGAGGCTATCCCATGTTCCGCGGGCCGATGAGTTGCTGATAGAACAAATTGAGACCGGTGATGGATTCCATCTCTTCGTTTATCCCTTTGAAGGCAGGCTGGTTCATGAGGCCATGGCGGCAATCCTCGCGTACCGCATCAGTAAGATCACCCCTATCACCTTTTCCTTTGCCATGAATGATTATGGCTTTGAACTGCTCAGTGATCAACCTATACCCGTGGACGATAGCAATGTCTATGAATTATTCAGTCCCGATAATTTGCTGGAAGATATCCAGAGAAGCGTCAATTCAACTGAAATGGCTAAACGAAAATTCAGGGATATCGCCGTAATTGGAGGCCTTATTTTCCAGGGCTTCCCCGGCGAATATAAGAAGGCCCGGCACTTACAGTCCTCCGCTTCCCTGCTTTTCAAAGTTTTTAGCGAATACGAAGCCAACAATCTCCTGCTCAGGCAGGCTTACCGCGAAGTGCTGGATCAACAAATGGAGGAATTGCGGTTGCGCCAGATGCTGAGACGTGTGCAGGAATCCAGGATCATCATTAAATTTCCCCGAACCCTCACCCCATTCTGTTTTCCCTTGAAAGTGGACAGCATGCGGGAAAATCTCTCTTCCGAAAAGCTGGAAGACAGGGTAAAAAGAATGCAGCAGCAATTGAATGAGCCGGTGAGGGCCAGGAGCTAATGACCGGCCTTGAGTTCTTTCGCAGTTCTTATCTTTACCCACTAAATCGTGACTATGTCTGACCTCATTGCCGAGATCAAAGATTTTTTCGAAACCTGGAGAAATGAACCAGCGGTTGAGGTGACCATATTGAAACAGGCGGGGAGTAACCGGCAATACCTGCGGGTAATTGCAGGAAGCGGATCTTATATCGTCACCAATAATCCCAATAATATTGCCGAAAACAATGCCTTTATAGAGTTTGCCAAGCATTTCCATTCAAAGCAATTGGCGGTTCCGGAGATTCTTTTCGTGGACCGACAAAAAAGAAGATACATACAGAGCGACCTGGGAGATATTTCATTGTTTGATCTCATTCAGCAACATGGCTATAATGACTACGTAAAAGGATTGTATCGGGAAACCTTTAACCAATTGGCCAGGCTCCAGGTGGAAGGAGGTCAGCAACTGGATTATACAAATTGTATCGCCACCCGTTCATTCGACAAGCAGGCGATTTATTCCGATTTGCTTTACTTCCTGTATTATTTCGTAAGGGCCCTCGACCTCCCATATGACAAGAACCTGCTGTTGAACGATTTTGAATTACTCAGCAGTTATCTCATGCAGGAAGAATCCCGCTATTTCATGCACCGCGATTGCCAGAGCAGGAATATCATGGTAAAGGATGGGCAGGTTTATTTTATAGACTTCCAGGGTGGCATGCAGGGAGCCTTGCACTACGATGTGGCATCCATGCTTTGGCAGGCTCGCGCCGCGCTGCCTTACGAATGGAAGGATGAACTGGTGGACTATTATTTTGAGCGGGTTAACAAGCTCCTGGGCAATTCACTCTCCAAAAAAGATTTTCTCGACAGCTACGATGGTTTTGTATTGATCAGGATGCTGCAAACGCTGGGAGCCTACGGATTCAGAGGTCTGTTTGAAAGAAAAGCGCATTTCATTTCCAGCATTCCCTATGCTTTACGGCAACTGGGCTGGTTTCTCCAAAATAAACGCATCCCCATCCGCCTTCCCGAGCTTCAAAAGTTGTTGAACCTGATCGTTGAAGACAGCCTCATTCAAAAATTTGAAACCACCAGGGCCAGCGCTGATTGCAAATTAAAGGTCCGGATCAGCAGCTTTTCCTATCGCAGGGCTTTGCCTCCGGATGAAAATGGCAACGGGGGCGGATTTGTGTTTGATTGCAGGGGACTGCACAATCCGGGCAGATATGAAGAATTCAAGAATCTCACGGGGCTCGACAAACAAGTGCAGGATTTCCTGATGCAGCAAAGTGAAATGCCCGCCTTCCTGCAGCACGTATATGGCATCGTGGATATTTCAGTGGAAGACTATATCAAGAGAGGATTTGAAAACCTGGCCGTGAATTTCGGTTGCACAGGCGGCCAGCACAGAAGCGTGTTCGCAGCACAGAGCCTCGCCCAGCACTTAAAAGAAAAATTCGGACTGCAACCTGAAGTGTATCACCTGGAACAGGAAGCAAAAAATTGGATAAATAAATAGCTATGAGGGCCATGTTATTTGCCGCGGGAATGGGCACCAGGCTTAAACCCTTTACCGATCACCACCCCAAGGCGCTCGCCCAAGTGAATAATAAATCACTGCTGCAAAGGAATATAGATTACCTGAAATCAGCCGGGATCACAGAAATTATAATAAATGTGCATCATTTTGCCGGACAGATAGTCGGTTTCCTTGAAGCCAATGACAATTTCGGCTGCAAAATCGTAATCTCCCGCGAAACAGAAGAACTCCTGGAAACTGGAGGTGGGCTGAAAAGGGCTTCCTGGTTCTTCAATGATGGCCTACCCTTCCTGGTGATGAACGTGGACATTCTGACAAATCTCAATATCCAAGCCTTCAAAAATTTTCATGAACTGCATGATCCTGTGGTATCCCTGGCCGTTACCAACAGGTCCTCATCCCGCAATTTTCTGTTCAATGATGGAGGGCAATTATGCGGTTGGCAAAATAGCATAAACAACCAGGAAAAAATCTCTATCCATTCCGAAATCTATTTTCCAAAGGCATTCAGCGGGATACAGATCATAGATCCTCGTATTTTCCCTCTGATAGAAGAACAAGGCAAATTCCCTCTTGTGGACCTATACCTGCGACTCGCAAGGAAGCAATCCATCCTGGCCTATGACCACTCGGGTGATATCCTGATTGATGTGGGTAAACCCGAGATGATTTTATTGGCGGAAAGGCAGTTTGACTGAATTATGATGATATTTGTCAATGTCAATATATTGAATCACTAAGTTTCCTAAATTGCTTCAAATATATTTGTATGCGCAGAAAAATATTATACGGATTGGTGCTGGTGCTGGTCCTGATACAATTCATAAGGCCTTCCCGCAATATTTCCAGCACGATCTCAGCTAATGATATCAGCAAGCTGTACACTGTGCCCGACAGTTTGCAACATCTCCTTAGTGTAGCTTGTAATGACTGCCACAGCAATAACACTGCTTATCCCTGGTACACTAATATCCAACCCGTGGGCTGGTGGATGCAAAACCACATAAACGATGGGAAGCATGATCTGGATTTTTCTGAATTCGCGTCCTATCCACCAGAGAAAGCGGCTCATATAATGAAGGAAACGGCTGAAAAAGTAAAAGAGAAGGATATGCCGCTGAACAGTTATACCTGGGTCCATAAAGAAGCCAGCTTGTCTGACCAGCAAATAAAATTACTGGTCGACTGGTCAAATGATATCCGCCAATCCATCATACAAAAAAATAATCTTCCGCCTTCAGACAAGTATTGACAGACTCATAAAAATAAAGAATCGCCGTAGGCTCCAAACCGGTCCTTGCGAAGGTGCTCATGTATAGTCCCTGCCAGGATGGTATTGCAAAAGATGAACGCCAAATAATTCTTTGCCAGGGATTCTTTCACCCAAGTTCCGCCTTCCTGGCTTAGATTTGCAGACTAATCTCATCACTCTTTGAATCCACCTTATAAATATCAGTTATCGGGACATACATTCTGGTTATCCCATGAGCGTTGTCTGTTCTGGGAAGAGGAGCAGGCCCTGATCATTTCAGACCTACATTTTGGCAAGACCGGCCACTTCAGGAAATCCGGAATCGCAGTTCCCCAGACTGTCTTCAAGCAGGACCTCCAGCGTCTGGTTGCCCTGATTCAATTTTTCAAACCCCTGCAGCTCATTATTGTGGGGGATATGTTCCATAGCGAATCGAATAAGGAATTGAACCTATTCAAGAAATGGAGACATGATTTCAGTCAATTACCTTTCCACCTGGTAAAAGGGAATCATGATATTCTGGATGAGGAATGGTATGTGGACTGCAATATTACCCTATACCCCGAAGAAATGCGGATCGGCAATTTTTCTTTCCGCCATGACCTTCAGTTGGGCAACTCGGATTTTAAGACCGGCTCCAAAGAAATTACTCCATTTACTTTTTCAGGTCATATCCATCCCGGCATCGGTATCAGAGGAATGGGTAAACAGGCCCTGAGTTTCCCCTGCTTTCATTTTTCAAAATCTTTTTGCACGCTGCCCGCATTCAGTTTATTTACGGGATTCATATTGATCGAACCCGATGAAGAAGACGATGTATTCGCCATTGTGGAAGACGCGCTGATGCCATTCTAATTTATTTTTTCTTGTCCATTTACATTTCATACGACCCTGTTTATGCCCATCCACTCCCCGAGGGTCATCGTTTTCCCATGATCAAATATGAATTGATTCCCGAACAGCTTTTGTATGAAGGCAGTATCGGTACTGAAAATATTTTCGCTCCCGGACCGTGTCCCGATGAGATACTATTGTGGACTCACGATCGGGCCTACCTCGACAAATTAAGAAATCAGACACTCAGTGCCTCAGAACAAAGAAAGATTGGTTTTCCCCATTCACCACAGCTTACCCTACGCGAGATCATGATCGCGCAAGGCACGATAGACTGTTGCAATCAGGCCATGAGCTGTGGGGTGGCGCTCAATGTCGCCGGCGGCACCCATCATGCCTATGCGGACAGGGGAGAAGGTTTTTGCCTCCTGAATGATTTTGCCATTGCCGCCAATTATTTACTGCATAAAAATCCAGATACGCAGATCTTGATCATTGATCTCGATGTACACCAGGGCAATGGCACGGCAAAGATTTTTGAAAAAGAGACCCGTGTCTTCACCTTCAGCATGCATGGCGCGCACAATTTTCCCTTCCATAAAGAAAAATCAGACCTGGATATACCCTTACCCGATGGCATGGGAGATGCCGGGTATCTTTCTACTCTCGAAAAAAATCTACTCCACCTATTCCAATCACTAAGACCTGATATTGTTTTTTTTCTTTCCGGCGTTGATATTCTGGAGACTGATAAATATGGAAAACTAAAGATCTCCATGCAGGGTTGCAGGCAGAGGGATGAAATGGTATTTCATTTTTGTAAAAATTATAAAACACCTGTGGCAGTGGCGATGGGAGGCGGGTATTCGGCCGATATCAAAGTCATTGTAGAAGCGCATTGTAATACATTTCGCGCGGCAAGGGAAATATTTCAGTTGTGATAATTATATCTCCGAATTTGTTTGGTTCTCCGTTTTAGATCGTTTCCTCCGTAACGGTCTGTGTCATCACGGACCGAAACTATTTACTTCCAGCTCATGGATCGATTCTTTATGAGCGAACTGCTTATAAAGTTTAATACTGTCACTTTTTGATAGGCTGGAATGAGGAATTGCATTTAGAACTGGGCTGAGAAGACATGTCCAGAACTAAGTCTATTTTGCTTTCTTTAAAGAAGCGAATGACTGTTTATGATTTAATTCCAGTATTTCAGGCTTGCCTGTTTTTTTTACCAGGCTATTATTCTTATAAGTATCCCATTCAATAAGGTATTCTTCAGATTGATTTCCAAATACGTCCCAGCCTGGCCTCTTGCCGCGTGCGAATATTTCGAGGAAAGGGCCGGAACTGCACTTTTCGATAATATTGTACAATTCATCTGGCTTTCTGGAATGCTCTTGCTTCTGAGTCTTGATAATATTAACCTGGCTTCTGCCCGGCTGCAATGTTCTCATCTTGCCTCTGATGCCAAAAAGGATTATTTCCGTAGTATTCCTAAAATAAAATCCGACACCTCGGCCATCGGGCCCTCCATCTTTTCTAATCTTGTGCCAAACCAAATTTGATTTGTATTGAAATCCCCACGCTTTCATTACTTTAAGACCTTCTGGCAGCAAGGCATTAGGAACCCATAAATACAAATGACTATTCTCTCCAACAATTTTCGAAACCGGAATCTCCATTATTTCATCCAGCGACAAAGTATCATATCTGTTCAATCTTTTATGTTCAGGAGCAACTTTTCCCGTGCGATTATTGAATCTCCAAGGCGGGTCCGCTAAAATCGTCCCATATTCCTTCCGGGGAGCACAACTAATAAAATCCTCAGCAACGTTTGGCCGAACTTTGGATTTAGCAATTTGCATTGTAGAGAAGTTTTGAAATTCCGAATACTAATAAAGGACAACCACCACCACTTCCTCCCTCGATACGAGGAAGCAGTTTTGACATATGTGTAGTAGAAGAACCATACGACGATCCTCTCCCAATTTCATCAAAAATTTCCTGCAAATGATCGCTTCTGGTTATGATTATGCCAGCACTTATTGCTCTTAAGTCGAAAAGCAATCTAAAATTATTCAAGTCCCTATCAAAGAATGGATCCTTATTATTCCATTCGATTTCTAAAGCCACCCTGTTTTTGAAGCAATCCACCTTGTGAGTTGGCGAGTCCATAACATTTTCATCCACTTTCACTGAGGTCGCAAATTCTTTTTCGCGCCATTCTTTCAGATATAAAAACTGATCTATTGCAGAAGATACTTTTGATTTTCTGCCCCCACCCTCAGCAATCCAGCTTTTGCAAAGCCTAAATTCGCTTAGTAATTCAATTATATCTTGCCATTCATCAGGGAAATCAATTTTCAAAATCGCAGATGCATGTTTCCATTCATGCACTTCGTATTTCTCTCGAATATTGGACGGAAGTAATTTTATTCCCATAAAAAAAAGCGGTTAGGCAATATTATGGTTTTACCGCCAAATTCATGGAAACATATTTACACATTTGTGGAAATCCACGTCAATTGTATTTCCTCTTCAACACGCTCACCTGCTCCTGCAGATTATTCACAAGCGAAGCCAATTGGTTCACATCCCAGCGATGCTGGCTCGATACCTTGCTTATCACCATCTGCGCCAGCCAGAGTTCCAACACATCTTCCGCATTCACCAGGTAAGGTTTGTAGGAGGGGTTGTCGCTCACAAGCGTGATCTTGCTCTTATTCCTCCCATTTTTTTCCAGGCGCTTATATACAATTCCTTCGTTCCTCGACACCACGATATAAGCCTGATTATTCTTGGCCTCATCCAAACCATCCACCTTCTCTCCTACAATAATGGAGCCGCTGGGTGTAGGTAGCATACTGTCTCCCACGATCTCAAAAGCACGGTAATTGCCACCCGCAAGCATGGGTAAGGTGAAAGTATTCAACTCATCAATGAATTCCGTATCCGCATATCCCGCCAGATAACCCGCGGCAGCCTTTACGGGCACAAAATGGATCAGGTTGTTTTCCGAAAACATCTTCTGTTGCCTTCTTCGCGCAAGATAGCTTCCCTTCACTTCGCTCAGGTCCTTTCGCAGCAGATCATCGAGCGATATTCGGAACATATCACTCAACTTCTCCATGACTTCAATGCGGGGTTCCGCTCTTTCTTCCTCGTAAGCGCCTACCAGGGAACGCTTGATGTTTAGCTTACTGGCGAACTCTTCCTGTGTCCAGCCGCGCAGCTTGCGAAGGTATTTCAGGTTTAAACCGGCAAATGACTGTGCCATACTAACTAATTTAGTAGCAAGTTACTAATTCATTTAGTCGCATCAAAATTTTTTTTGAAAAATATTCAATGGCGCCAAATCCGGATTTGGGTAACAAACAAATAATGATGATTTTTGACCAGGGATTGAACCTTTAAGCCCATGGCCAAAAAAACGAAAGACAAACCAATCATACTGATCACAAACGACGATGGCGTAAGCGCACCTGGTATCCGGAGCCTTGTGGAAGCCGTTAAGGACCTCGGAAAAGTAGTGGTGGTGGCGCCCGATAAACCCCAGTCAGGCATGGGTCATGCTATCACTATCGGCTACCCGCTAAGGCTTTATGCGGCAAAGGTGATGGACAATGTGGAGGCCTGGAGCTGCAGCGGCACCCCTGTCGATTGCGTGAAACTTGCAGTTGACAAGATTCTGCGCCGTAAACCCGATATCTGCCTCAGCGGCATCAACCATGGACCCAACCATTCCATCAATGTCATCTACTCTGGTACTATGAGCGCGGCCATCGAAGCCTCCATTGAAAGCATACCCTCCGTGGGATTTTCATTGCTGGACTACAGCATGGAGGCCAATTTTGAAGGCGCCCAGAAATACGCGAGACAGATCGTCCAGAAATTACTGGGACGGAAGTCCGACAAACATCTTTGTCTCAACGTCAATATCCCTGCAGTGGATGCCAGCCTGATCAATGGAATCAAAGTCTGCCGCCAGGCCTATGCCAAATACGAGGAAGACTTCGACGAGAGAAAAGACCCTAATGGCCGAAAATATTTTTGGCTCACAGGAGCTTTTGTGAATTTTGATAAAGGAAAAGACACGGATGTATGGGCGCTTGCCAATAATTATGTGAGTGTGGTGCCCGTGCAATTTGATCTCACGAATTACGTTTTGAAAGAAAAACTCAAAAATACCTTCGTATAACAATGTTTAACTGGTTCAAACAAGACGCACTCAGGCTGGGCTTCATCCTGGGTTTGCTCGCCCCCTTTCTGAGTCTGCTGATTTATTATATGCTGAAGTTCTACCCGCTCTATAGCGTGGGCGACATGTATTATGCGCTTCGCACCAACAAACAAATGGTCACTGCCATTAGTATCCCCTGCCTTTTTCTGAATATACTGCTCTTCACTTTATATATCAATTCGCACCGCGACAAGACCGCTAAGGGAATCTTCTCTGTTACTCTCATCATTGCTATCGGAGCCCTATTGTTCAAATTTCTAGATTAGATTTTTTGTTGCCGGGTTGCAGGAATTCTATTCATCGCCTCTTGCGTCGCCTGCCTACCGTCAGGCAGGCGCCTGTTGACTGTTTCGCTCAGATCAACGGCTTAAGCAAATGTGCATTTCCCAAAACGCTCCGGGCGCCATCGTCTCATTCCAATTTGAATCCCCGCGAAATTCCGTCTGAACCTGACGGTTATTTCCAACTTCTAAATATGTATTGCCGCTTATCTTTGCTCGTTCGCGCCTGCTTCTACGATTTGGACGCGAAGCGCGAAATTTTTCATAATATCTAAAAGCCTTCATGCGATATTATATCATAGCAGGGGAAGCATCAGGAGACCTTCACGGATCAAACCTCATCCGGGAACTGAAAAAATCAGATCCGGAGGCGATCATCCGTTGCTGGGGTGGCGACCTGATGCAGGCTGCCGGAGGAGAATTGGTGAAGCATTACCGTGATCTCGCATTCATGGGTTTCGCCGAAGTGATCCTGAATCTCCGAACCATCATGCGCAATCTCAGGTTTTGCAAGGAGGATATCCTGCAGTTTAAACCCGATGCGCTGATATTGATTGACTACCCCGGATTCAATCTCAAGATCGCGACCTGGGCCAAAGAAAAAAACATCAAGGTCATTTATTATATTTCTCCACAGGTCTGGGCCTGGAAAGAAGTCAGGGTACAGATCATCAAACAAAGCGTAGATAAAATGCTCGTGATCCTCCCCTTTGAAAAAGCCTTCTATCATAAATGGAATTATGAAGTGGAATACGTGGGCCATCCCCTGGTGGAGGAACTGGAGGAATTCAAATCCAGGTCGGGGTCTGGCAATGGAAAATCTCCGGCTAATATCGTGGCATTATTACCCGGCAGCCGCAGACAGGAAATCCTGGCCAAACTTCCCATCATGCTTAAAGTAAGCGCCCATTTCCCTTCCTACGATTTCGTGATAGCCAGGGCTCCGGGTCTTGAAGATGCATTCTATGATCAATTGTCAAAAGATTATCCCAATGTGAAAAGCGTGAGCGGCAAGACCTATGACCTTCTAGTGAATGCGAAAGCGGCCCTGGTGACTTCGGGTACCGCAACACTTGAAACCGCACTGTTTGGAATTCCTGAAGTGGTATGTTACAAAGGGAACTGGCTCTCTTATGAAATTGCGAAACGTATCATCAGGATCAAATATATTTCCCTCGTGAACCTGATCATGGATAAACCCGTAGTGAAGGAACTGATTCAGCATGAACTGACAGTGGAAAATCTAAAAAGAGAACTGGATCTCATCCTGCACGACCAGTCCCGGATCAACGAGATGAAATCCGACTATGCCACCCTTAAAAATATTCTAAGCCAGGGCGGTCATGCTTCAGCCAACGCAGCAAATGCCATCAGCAAGTTTTTGCAAAACGTATCATCATGACGATTAATGCAAAGAGGAAAAGGAAAATAGAAATGCGATTGATTCCGTGCATGTATTTCACCCACTGCGTGCGTGGTTCATTCGGATCTCTTTTCCTGATGAAGAGATATTCGGATATTTGCCGCCATAACCTCATGCAATAGAATTATGACCGCAAAATTATTTTAATTTTCTTTCCTTCCTCACTCCTCCTGAAGTGAACCTTGCCATCACAATTCCAACTTTCTCAAACAAACGATCAGGCTTCGAATTATTCCGCTATCCCATATCAACCAGTTGCCGGATTCTTTCATTAGTACCAAGCTCTATCATTCATAAATTTCATCACAATAAAATCTTTCCAGAGCTGTTGAATACCGGTAAAATGTGCAAAGCACAGACCTTGTGAGCGTATGTCAATGACAGTAGAAGAGGCCTGTGAAAGTTCATCAGTAGCTGAAATAGAGAGCCCTTTTACTTCAGCCAGAAACAGACTGCCTTTATTAATGAAATAATCTTAGACAAATTAGATAAATTTGTAAACCAGATCAGGTTCATATCCAGCGCAATGTATTGGATTTCAAAGAGTTCCGAATGGGCCTTGGAAATGCAGTCGGGAACCGGGATTGTGATCCCTGTTTGGAAGACTCTGAGACCGTAAAATAGATAAACCCTTATGAATGCGAGGAATCCCCTTGTATCTATAGTCACACTCAACTGGAACACGACGGAAATAACCTGTGATTTCCTCAGGTCCGTCAATACTCAAAATGGCTATTCCCCAGTGGAGGTGATCGTTGTAGACAATGCTTCCGGGGAAGATTCCAGTGCCGCGTTTAGGGAAATATATCCTGCCGTGAAGGTTATTCGAAATAAGGAAAATCTTGGTTTTTCAGGAGGGAATAATAAAGGAATTGAAGCCGCGGCAGGTGAATATATTTTCATAGTCAACAATGACACGGAATTCACTCCGGGGCTCATAGAAGGATTGCTGGAAATTTTTCAACTCTATCCCGACGCGGGAGTCGTCAGTCCCAAATTTCACTACTATTATCAAAAGGGCACCATCGAATATGCAGGATACGAGCCGGTGAATGTGTTTACCGGCAGAAATGGAATGATCGGATGCAGGGAAGAAGACAGAGGACAATATAATACGGTTAGTGTAACCAGTTATGCACATGGTGGCGGGATGATGGTGTCGCGCAAGGTCATCGAGGAAGTGGGCCTCATGCCGGCTGAATTTTTCCTGTACTATGAGGAATTTGACTGGTGCGAACAGATCAAGAGAAAAAAATTCAAGGTCTATTACCAGCCCAAGTCACTCATTTATCATAAAGAGTCGATGACCACGGGGAAATTCAGCCCCTTAAAAACATTTTATCAAACCCGCAACAGGATCTTATTCATGAGGCGAAATGTGCCCATGCCCGGCCTTGCGGTATTCATGTTGTATTTTACGTTGTTTACCATACCAAAGAACACCCTGACTTTTTTCATAAAAGGACAAAAAGCACACCTGAAATCATTCTGGAAGGCCATCATCTGGCATTTTAATCCAGCAATCACTTTTAATTAAAAACTATGTGTGGTATTACCGGCTTTATAGATTATAGAAAAAACAGTAGCCTGTCAACGCTTAAGAATATGACAGATGCCCTTGTGCATCGTGGTCCCGATGATACCGGCTATGAAATCTATGATTCGCCGACGGCCCTCATTGGATTTGGCCAGAGACGCCTGTCAATCCTGGACCTTTCTCCATTGGGTCATCAACCGATGCATTTTGGAGACCTCATTGTGAATTATAACGGAGAAATTTACAATTTCAAAGAGATCAGAAAAGAGCTGGAAGAAAAGGGATACCAGTTTCAATCCTGGTCCGACACCGAAGTGATTCTCAAAGGCTATCATTGCTGGGGCTGGGATGTATTGCAGAAATTCGTCGGCATGTTTGCGATCGCTTTCTACGACAAACGGCAGGAGAAAATCTATCTCGTCAGAGACAGGGCCGGTGTAAAGCCATTGTATTATTACAACACCAATGAAATACTCCTCTTTGGTTCGGAGCTTAAGGCTCTATATCAGCACCCTTCTTTCAGGAAGGATATTGATATAAACAGCGTTGCCCTTTTTCTACAGTATAGCTATATTCCAGCGCCACATACTGTTTTCCATCATACATATAAACTCCTGCCTGGCCATATTCTTTCCATCGACCTAAAAACGAAGAACCAGGAAATCAGCAAGTACTGGGATGTATTTGACTACTACAATAAACCCGTACTTGAAATTTCAGACGCTGAAGCCATTGAGCATACTGATAAACTCCTAAAAAATGCATATGAATACCGCATGGTTGCCGATGTACCCGTAGGCATATTCCTGAGCGGAGGTTATGATAGTTCCAGTGTTGCGGCATTATTGCAGACAGGACGGAGTGAAAAACTAAAGACTTTCACTATCGGCTTTCACGAAAATGAATTCAATGAAGCCCCGGAGGCGAAAAAAATTGCGGAGTACCTGGGCACCGACCATACGGAATGGTACCTCACCGCCAAGGAAGCCGCGGATGTATTACCGCTATTGCCGGAAATTTATGATGAGCCCTTCGCCGATAATTCCACCGTTCCTACCGTGTTAGTCAGCAAGCTGGCACGTAAGCAGGTTAAGGTGGCGCTGAGCGCCGATGGTGGAGATGAGATATTTGGTGGCTATAATAAATTCAACCAGGCACAGAAATTCACCGGGCAGATTCCTGTGGCTATTCAAACCATGCTGAGTGGAGCCATGTCCCTCGTGAACCCTGAAAATATTCCTTATTTCAATTCAAAATATAATTTCAGCACCCGATATGAGAAAATGAAACTCATCTGGAAGAATCACGACCCAGTGACCGCGATAAAATATATCAGTCAGTATATTACCGAAAGCCAGGTGGAGTCATTCCTTGGGAAACCATTCGACCGCTATCACACTTTTTTTGAAGATGGAGCCAAACTGGCTTCACATGACGGAGTTGTAAATCGTCTTTTGGCAATTGACTACAAGACTTTCCTGGTGGACAATAACCTGGTGAAGGTTGACAGGGCTACCATGTCTGTAGGATTGGAGGGAAGGGAACCCATGCTTGACCACAGGGTGATAGAATTTGTGGCACAATTGCCTTCATCTATGAAGATCAGGGATGGCGTAAACAAATACCTGCTCAAACAGATCGTTCATAAATATATTCCACACGAATTGATGGAAAGGCCCAAGCGGCCATTCATAGCACCGCTCATGGTTTGGTTCAAAGATGATTTGCAGGAGCAATTGAATTATTTCCTAAATGAAAGAACCCTGAAGGCATCCGGAATCTTCAATCCGGGCCCCATCATTCAGTTGAGAAATGAGTACCTGAGCGGTAAAAAAGTTACTTATCAGAAACTCTGGCATGTGCTCATCTTCCAGTTATGGTACAACAAATGGATCAGCAAATTGTAATTACTGTCATCTTCTTCTATCCCAGCCAGCTGGTTTTGGAATCATTTGTAGCAGAACTCATTTGGTGACGGATGGTATTGTTTTATCAAATCACCAGAAAACAAAGTCTGGGGATGATTGTATTTCATTCCCGAAGAATTGATAGATTCCCAGTGAATGCCGGGTTCATCAGACTTTTCAGGATTACCCTATAGAATTGCTAAAATAATAGAATCCGGTTGTAGGATCATTCTCTGGTTTCTTATATTTATGTAAACAGGGGCGATGGAAAAAAAATTACAGAATCAGGTTGCTATAGTTACAGGAGCCAGCAGCGGCATTGGGGCAGGCACCGCATTGGAACTGGCCAAAGCGGGTGCGACTGTAATCGTGAACTATCCCTTCGCCGTCACAAAAGATGCCGCGGAGGCAATTGTGAACGAAATTAAGGCGGCAGGCGGAAATGCGCAGAGTTATCAGTGTGATGTTAGCAAGGAGCCTGAGGTTGAAAAGATGTTTGCCGATACGGTGGCGCAATGGGGAACGGTTGACATTCTCATTAACAATGCGGGTATTCAAAAAGATGCGCCCTTCACCAGCATGAGTCTGGAGGCCTGGAACCAGGTGCTGGCGGTAAACCTGAATGGACAATTTCTTTGTGCGAGAGAAGCCATTAAAGAATTCCTGCGCCGCGGAGTGCAGCCCGAGCGATCCATAGCCGCCGGCAAAATAATCTGCATGAGCAGCGTACATGAAGTCATTCCCTGGTCGGGTCATGCCAACTATGCCGCCAGCAAGGGAGGCATCATGATGATGATGAAAACGATAGCCCAGGAATTCGCGGGCAAAAAAGTGAGGGTCAACAGCATTGCTCCGGGCGCCATCAAAACGCCTCTCAATCATGCGGCATGGGAGACACCGGAGGCCTTACAAAGCCTGATGAAACTGATCCCTTACAAAAGAATCGGTGACGTATCTGATATTGGAAAAGCAGCCGCATGGCTGGCAAGTGACGAGAGCGATTACGTAAATGGAGCGACTCTGTTCGTGGATGGAGGAATGACACTTTACCCGGGATTCGAAGACAATGGATAATAATTTATTGCCTTTTCAAATAGCCGTGAGCGATTTGAAATAAAGTTCCTGAAATCTCTTCAATTCAGCCGGCGGGCTATTTATACCTGATCTTGTACGCCAGTATTATCAATGAAAAGACCAGGGTGATGCCGTTGGCCGCGACGATGGGAATATTCTGCGACAGGATCCCATAGACAAACCAAAGCAGGGTACCAAAAGCAAAAAGAGCGTACATATAAAGTGAGATCCCTTTCGTATTACGTGTTCGAATAGTCTTAAGAGCCTGTGGCAGAAATGATGCAGTGGTGCAAATCGCAGCCGACATTCCCAAAATAGTGATGAAGTTCATGAGCGGATTACCTGATTTTGATTTAGAAGGGCATTTTGCATTTCGTGCAGATTCCTCGTTATGCCCTTATGCTTTCTGGTGGCCTCGTGGGTAATAGAAAAATTCTCTCACTAAGCCAGGCGAGTGGTATTGCAGTAGCCTGTACAAGCGACAAATATAGAGCAATAAATTGACGCCATACTGGTATGTCATCCCGAGGAGCATATCGTATAAGTATGGTTTAAAATCGCCCCAAAAAAAAATTGTGAACTCCCTGGCCGATTAAAGGCAGAAAAAATAATAAGAATTTGCAGGTTGGGTTTTGAGTTGAATTGTATTTAGCCGCGCTGCATAAACATCCAGCGGTGGCCTTCCAGGTCTTCAGCGCGGTACCTGCGTCCCGGATATCCCTCTTCAGGTCCACTTAAGATATTGGCGCCGGCTTTTTTCGCTCTTTCAAAATGCTCGTCAACATTGTCAACATATACCAGCACACCGTCAATGACCCAGGGAACTTTTGACCAGTTTCGGGCAGCTTCGCAATGCTTTCTGTGGTGTTTGGGGGATTCATAAGCAGGAGAAGGAGTGCCGAGCATGATGATGCCTTCACCTGTTTCCATCTCGGCATGTGAAAGCTGGCCATCGGGTTCCACCAGCCGGGTCGTTTCTTTGAATCCAAAAGCATTCGCCAGCCAATCCAGGGCCGCAATCCCGTCCTCATATGCAATCAAGGGAATGACTCCCTGCATTTTCCCCGACATGGCTTATGATTTATATTGATGAAAGCAATTTCTTTAATCCGGAGCGGGCAAGATCCGGCCATTTGATATCCTTATAAACAATATTACTCTATCCAAACTCCATTCCTAAAAAGCTGAAACCATTTTTCAATCGCCGCCTCTTCATATAAATTCAATTCCCTGAAAATTTCACTTGCAAACTCAATGGGAGCGATTCCGCTGGCTGTTATGATATTCTTGTCCTTCACCGACCGCTGATCCAGGTAATATATCGCACCCTTGTATCCCGGAACGATCGCTTTCAGATATTCTTTAGCGTTGCTGGTGTGTTCAATCTGGTTCAGGAGGCCCATTTCGGCCAGCAATATGGTGGCTCCGCAAATTGCCGCAATGGGGATATTCAATTGATGAACCTTTTCTACCAGGGGTACTACCTCTCTTAATTTCTCTTCTTCCCAGGCGTCTCCGCCGGGTAAGACCAGCATGGCAAGATTTTCGACGTCAACATCGGCAATTGCCATATCAGGAAGAATCTTCAAACCACCCATTGAATACACGGGCTGGCCATCCAAGGAGAATGTTTTGATCTCGTATAAAGGGCTCTTATTCAATTCGGGCATGACATAGGAAATTTCCCAATCCGAGAAGCCATTGAATACGAAAAAATAGATGAGTCTCTTTTGCATAGTTCCACAATTATTCTGCCTGCACTACCTGACCTTACCAGCTTATGAAAGTTAATACAAAACGGCAAATTAGATGCTGAATTTTATGCAGTCGGCAAGATTCATTTTCAGAAGCGGCGGACTTAATCCCTCAAGAATAAGTGAATCCTATGCGTTTAGAGTAGCTAAAAAGCCAGGGAAAGTCCTAAATTGGGCCTCTGCACAAATACATCATGCCTCATTTCTGCCCGAAAATACAGTTGTTTTAATATGCGAATTTCTACGCCAAATGCGGCGAGGAATGAAATCTGAAATTTATCAAGCTTGTTGACACTGGTTATCGTTTCGCCGAAAGTATTTTTGATACTGCGTGTGATAACGTCCTTGTATTTCCCTGCTGACAATCCGCCAATTATAATGGGCTGCACGACGCCTCTGGCGAAGTTATACTGGAAAAATAACGGAATGCTTTCATACTGCGCCTTTTCATTTTCCGTGATTTTTCCGCCAAAGTTAAAATCAGTATAGAATTTCCGCCAGTTGTATTCCATATACGAAATGCCGATATTCAAGGAAAATCTTTTGTTGTTTTGAGGAGATACAAGTCTAAAATAAATCTGCCCTGTAAATTGAGGCTTGCCTGCTCCCCACACCATTCCACCTGCAAAAATCCCAAGCCCAGCATGCGGTTTCGATTTATGTAAACTAATTTCCGAAGTACCAGGAGCGAGACATTCATTCAAATTATTGACAAAATTGGCAAGAGCACTTTCAGAATAGCGCAGCCTGGAGATTTGTCCCCGCAGCTTTTCACAATCTCTCGCGACGAAATCCAGAACGCCCCTGAAATTTCCTGTAATGGCTTTTGCATAAAGTGCCTCGTAATAGTCGTCGAAAAGGAAATAGCCCGAGTCCGCTTTGTTTCTTAGAAAATAAAAATTTTTGCTTTCACTGTGAATTACATAAAGGTCATAATATCCTTTCAAAATTAATTTTCCGAATTCATTCTTCACTCTATTACTATCCATCGCGTCTGTGAATTGAATGGCATCAAAGCGGATCCCGTTTTCAAATCCGAAGGAGTGAATATCCCCGGCTGTCAATTGCTGTTCAGATGCTCCATCACCAGCCTTAAAAAAGATATGATGGGTCATTTCAGGGTAAGGAATTGATTTTATGAGGCCAGGGATGGAGTCATTATTTTTATGGACGATATAGCCTTTTTGAAAACTCGTTTGCGAGGAGACTGATGCCATAATAAACATCAACATGGTGGTTAACGCAGCATTTTTCATGATGGAAAGGTTTTGGGTTGAAGACAATAAGGTAATCAATATATGGAAAGTCCTTTTTTTTTGCAAGCAAAATGAATGGGATATCTGAACTCATTTATTTAAAAGAATTCGGCAGGAATTTTTACTCCCAGGACAGCTTGTAATGCTTAATTCTTAATTTACCTTATGTAAGAGCTCTTTCTTTTTATCTTCAATCCTATATGAAATCTACATACGACGTAATTATAGTTGGCACCGGTGCAATGGGTAGCGCCACTGCGGCAGAACTATCCCGGAGAGGCCGGAAGGTTCTTTGCTTCGATCGCTTCGAACCTCCTCACAATCTTGGGTCTTCGCATGGCCAGACCCGTATTATTAGAGAGGCTTATTATGAAAATCCAAAATATGTCCCCATCATTCAGAAAGCTTATGAGAATTGGGAAAAATTGGAAAGAGATTCCGGTGAATCATTATACCTGAGAACCGGAGGTCTGATTATTGGTCCCGGGGAAAGTCAGTTACAGAAAGGAGCGGTTCTCAGTGCCGAAATGCATCACCTGCCTCATGAGATACTGGATAGCGGGCAGATTCGCAAGCGATTCCCAGCCTTTCATCCTGATTCCGATGATATCGGAATTTGGGAACCGAGAGCGGGAATACTGTTTCCTGAAAAATGCATAGAAGCCAACCTGCGGATCGCTTCGAAACATGGAGCGATGTTTCATTTCAATGAGACTGTTACGGATTGGGAGGCTTCCAATGGTAGTATCACCGTAAACAGTTCCCTTGGGAAATACCATGCGGATCGCCTCCTGCTCACCGCGGGAGCATGGCTGGGCCAGCTATTGGCAGGTCTCCAAATTTCGCTTAAGGTAGAACGTCAGGTGCTATACTGGTTTGGAGCCAAATCAAATACCCGGTTCTTTCAACCTGAAAATTTTCCCATCTTCATCTGGTCTTATGATCATGACCGGATCTTCTATGGGTTCCCCGACCTGGGCTCAGGTATCAAGTTCGCGAAGCATTATGACGGCGAGCCGGCCCATCCAGATACTATTGACAGGGTCGCTGGCAGGAAAGAAATCGAATCCATGAAGGCCCTGATCAGGCGATGGATTCCCGACGCGGAAGGACAACTGCTGTCAACCTCGGTCTGCATGTACACCAATACGCCCAACCTCCACTTTTATATCTCCCCTCATCATCTTCATGAACAAGTTTTGATCGCCAGCATTTGTTCAGGGCATGGATTCAAATTCGCGAGTGCTTTCGGTGAAATACTAAGCGATATTCTGGAGGGCAAAAAGCCGGACTTCGATCTCAGTCTATTTGGATTTTCAGACTCATTGCTGGAATGAAAACAATTTGCCACCGACAAGGTATTTTACTTTAAGAGGTGACAGGCTTGCAGGGCAGTCCGTCGTCGGATACCAGGAGCGGGATTCAGGCACCACTATGAACAGGCCCTGGTCATCACCCAAAGCGCAAAAATGTTCTTGTGGCTCCTGTTTATTGAACCATGACATGCCATGGTGGGCCAAAAGTTCTTCAACTCCTTCTCTGTAAGCAGATTTAGGGAAGACAACTCCCAACTCGCTGATATTTCGGATCTGCAATTCAGAAAATGGAGTCCTCCCCATATCATTCAGGTCGAATCTCGAAATGAATTCCACAATATTCCCCGCGGGATCTAAAAAATAGAGAGATTTGGCATGCCAGCCTGAAAAATCCGCTACATGACTTTCGTAATCAGGAAGCCAGATGAGCTCAACCCTTCCTTTTAGCCATTCCCGGGCCTCTTCGATCTTGTTGGAAGGTATGTTGAAAGCAAAGTGATATAATGGTTTGACATCACCCGCGCAGGTTTCAAAAATCAGTACTGAATTCCCGGCATTGATGATGAGTTTGTTCTTTTCGGAAGGTTCATCTATTTCAAAATTCAATATACCTCCGTAAAAATCATATAATTCCCTGATGACAGATGTCTTAAGTGTGAGTTCCCTGATTTGCATGATGAAAATTATTGATCAGATTGCTTTGTTTGTCAAAAAAGCAATTCATAAAAACAAAGGATTGATTCCTCACATTGATTTTCTATTTGCCGCAGGATCGGAATGCCGAATACAATTTAGGATTATTCCCAGATCAACAGTCGATGTCTCCAGGTTTTTCACCTTCCCGCTCCGTCTCTAAAGTCACATGATGAATATTCTTGTGTTCGAGTTCATGCCTCAAATGGTTCTTGATGGACTGCTCTTCGTCCGGACTCAGGTTCTTCCCGAGCACCATGTGCGCGGTTAGGGCGTTTTCGGTAGTCGAAATGGCCCAGATATGAATATGATAAAAATCCTTAACACCAGGCATCTGTAATGCCAGCTTCTTAATATCATCCACCTGTATTTCACGCGGGACTGCATCCAGCGACAAGCGCAGACTCTCTTTCAGCAGAGACCAGGTACTCATGACAATGATCAGGGCAATGAGTATGCTCAGTCCGCTGTCGATCCAATACCAGTGGGTATAGTAGATTATTATGCCTCCAACCACCAGACCTACCGATACCATCGCGTCGGAGAGGAGGTGCAGGTATGCGCTCCTGATATTCAGATCCCTGTCTTTATCCCTGAGAAAAAATAATGCGGTAGCTCCGTTGACGATTATCCCGATTGCCGCTACTAACGCGATTGTCGGTCCCGGTACTGGTTCAGGATTCAGAAACCGGTGGATGGCCTCGTAGGCAATGGCGCCAATGGAAACCAGGAGCACTGCGGCATTGAAGAGGGCCACCAGTATGGATGTCTTCCTGTAACCGTAAGTGAACTGATCATTGGATTTCACTTTAAGAAGACGGAATGCGAGTAGTGATAAAGCCAGGGAACCCACGTCGGCCAGATTATGACCTGCATCCGAAAGCAACGAAAGAGAGTGAACGATAAGTCCGGTTATCACTTCAATCACAACAAAAGCCAGGTTGAGTATTATCCCAATCACGAAGGCCTTGTTCAGATGAGAGAGATCAGTCTTGTGATGATGATGTTGGTGTGAGTGGGCATGTTCCATCCTTCCTGCCTGCGCTTATTGGTTTCGCCAAGTTAATTAATTTCCGGGCTTCAGCAATAATTAAGGAATGGACTGCAAGTGATTTAAGGGAAAGCGATCATTCGGACTGGCAAAAATTATCGAGCCTTAAATTATATTTTAAGCTGCCCGGCAATCCCGAAACAGCGCACCGAATTATAATCACCTGTAATCTGGTGTTACCCGTTATTGTACACTTTATATACCGGTTCTCTAAGTGGTAATCCCTTTTCGCTACAAATAAATTCCAGGACCTCTGCTATCTGTTCTGCCTTCACCCAATTGCCGGGATCCGCTTCGGGCATGCTTTTCCGGTTGAGTTCGGTGTCGATTGTACTGGGCACTACCACCGAAGCCACTACATTTTTCTCCTTTGCCTGGGCATTCAGAATATCCGCCAGGTTGAATAGAAGTGATTTTGACAGCGCATACGCGATAGTGCCTTTCCCCTGTGAGGGCTTGATTGCAGGGCGGGCGCCAATGAATACGAGTCGTCCATATCCTTTTTGGATCATGTGCCGAAACAGAGGCCTGGCTAGAAAATAGGCCGTCTCAAAATTCAATGAATACATTTTCTTCAAATCTGCCCCGGTGGTAGTTTCAATTCCTCCCATGGCAAATCCGCCCACCAGCATCAGCCCACCTTCAATGGTTCCGTGTCTGCTGATAATATCATTTACAAATTTTTCACTGGCATCTTCATTAGAAAGGTCCAATGCATGCAATTCAAATTCGCCCTTGGTACGCGTGATTTCCAAATTGGACCCCGATTTATCCACCGCGACTACCCGATATCCTTCTGCGAGGAATTTCCTCACGGTAGCAGTGCCCAGGTGGCCATCGGCGCCGGTAATAATTATTGTTTTCACTTTAATTATTTAGAATACTAAGTTAGTGCAAAATGCCCTGAGTGTATTCCCCGGTGCTTTTGCATTCATCAGGCAAACTGCCGGGAGTTGATAAATTTTTCCAGGTTTCTCCTGGCGTTCCGGCGTATGCTGTTCTTAAAGAAACCCGTCCATCCCAGCAGCAGACCCGGCAGACCCATTGCCTGCCTGCTCCATTTCCAAATATCAAATTGGTCGGTGTGTTCGGTGATTTTCCCATCCTGGATCCTCATATGGGCCTTGATGGAATTTACCACCCTTCTGCCTGTCCTGGAAAAACGATAAGCAGCCCTCCATTGGCAGGTGGCATATTCCTCGTCCAGCAACTGAATATTGGAGAATGTGAGCGAAAAATCCTTCGCGTTCTTACATAGCATTTCCCACATGGCACCAACTTCTTTTCCCTCGAGAATTCCAAATACAGGATCATTAAAGACAGGATCCTCACTATAACATTCCAGCATAGTTCTGTAATCCAGTTTTTGAAATGCAGTGTAAAATTTGTTTATGATGGCTTCATTCATGCTAATCCTATGTAGATAATACTTATAAAATAGTTCCATTTCCGATTGGGCTACTACGGGTTTCCGGCTATTTCCTGATCTGCCCCTCTCCTCTCAAAATCCATTTTTCAGTAACCAGTTTCTCCAGTGCGAAGGGACCACGTGCGTGCAGTTTCTGGGTTGAAATGCCTATTTCGGCTCCCAGCCCGAATTCTGCCCCGTCGGTGAAGCGGGTGGAGGCATTCATGTACACTGTGGCCGCATCCACCTCATTCAAAAACCGCTCGCAGGCCTCCCTGTTTTCAGAAACGATTGCTTCCGAATGTTTGGTAGAGTATTCCCGGATATGGCTAAGCGCTTCATCAATATTGCTTACGAGTTTGACCGCACACTTGAGACTGAGAAATTCCCTCCCAAAATCAGCCGGCTTTGCCTTTTTGAGATAAGGATAGCCCTTCAGTATAGAATAAGCGCTTTTTTCCGCGAACATTTCAACTTCATAAGGACCGAACAGTTCTTGCAGCCTTTGCAGGAATTCGGGGGCAATCTTTCGGTCCACCAGCACCGTATCCATCGCATTGCAGACCGAAGGCCTGGAGACTTTGGCATTCACTACAATGTTCAATGCCTTTTCCATGGATGCTTGCTCTTGCACATAAACATGACAAACCCCCGCGCCCGTTTCGATTACCGGAACCAGGCTGTTTTTTCTTACATAACGGATGAGGCTATCCGAACCACGGGGAATGATCACATCCACATATTTGGTGGCATTAATTAGTTCCTTTACCGTTTCCCTGCCGGAAGGCAGGAGTGTAATGCAGTCCGGGGGAAGCCCATGCTCCTGCAACACTTTTCTGATGATGGAGAGTGCAGCCCTGTTAGTATTTTCCGCGTCGATGCTTCCCTTAAGCAGGCAGGCATTCATGCTTCTCAAACACAAAGCCGCTATGTCAAATGTAACATTGGGCCTGGATTCATAAATGGCGGCAACAACGCCCAGTGGGACCGAACGTTTCTCCAATTCAATTCCATTATTTAGCACACGTTTCGCCAGAATTTTTCCTGATGGGTTAGGGAGTCGGCTTACCTGGCGGATGCTTTCGGCGATGGACGCGATCCTTTCTTCATTCAGAATTAACCGGTCATTCCTGGGATCATCCTTTTCCTTTTTCGCGAGGTCTTTTTTGTTGGCTCTTAAAATATCATTGGAACCTGATTCCAGTGCGTCTGCAAGTCTTTCTAAAGTCAGAACGATCTGCCGGTCAGGGACCTTTCTCAAAGCCTCCGATGCCTTGTAAGTCTTTATAATTAATGAGCGGACCGTTTTCATTCCGATTTGTTTAAAAAATTACAATATCATCCGCATGCGCCGCAATCTTATTTTTCTGACGCAGTTGCGCCCTGATTTCCGAAGCGTTTAGTTTTGATTTGGCCACACCCAATATTTTTCCTTCTTCATCAATGATCTGAATGACTTCCCCGCTGGTAAAATTCCCCATTACTTCATTAATTCCAATTGTCAATAAGCTTTTCCTGGCAAGTAATGCCTTGGCAGCGCCTTTATCAACGTGCAGGCTACCGATTGTGATAGATCCGCTGGCCAACCATTTTTGCCTGGATTTGAGATCCGAAGCCTGGGGAATGAAGACGGTTCCTTTTGCTCCTGAAATCGCTCCAGAAATCGGATCCTTACCTTCCAGTCCACAAATGACTACCTTAATTCCTAAAGATGTAGCCAGTTTGGCGAATGTAAGCTTGGAGACCATCCCTCCCAAACCTGAATGAGATTTTCCGGCTTTCACAAAACTCATGATGGTATCATCAATCTTGTTCACAGTTGAGATCACTTTATTTGAATGGTCCAGCAATCCGCCCACAGAAGTGCATATTACCCAGGTGGCCGCATCAAAACCGATAGCGATCAGGGCGGCAAGCTCATCGTTATCGGAAAACTTCAATTCAACATTACTCACAAGGTCATTCTCGTTTACCACGGGAAGGATATCATTCCTCCAGAATTCACCAAAGGTTTCCTTGAGTTGCAGGAACTGCTGCCGGTTGGAGAAATGCTGTCTTTCACACAATGCCTGAGCTACTGTGAGGCCATATTTTACAAAATATTTCCTGTAAAGTTGTATCAGGATCGGATTGCCGACGGCAGCAGCGGCCTTTCGTTCAATCAGTGCTCCCTTGTAGGACTTGAAAAAAGCCTTTCCGCTGGCTACCGCCCCGCTGGATACCAGCACGATATTATGGCTCCTGTTGAGAGTTGCTATATCCGCCGCTACCTTCTTTACAATGCCGCTGTTAATATTTCCATGCTGGTCTGTAATGACGGCCGTTCCCAATTTTACTACCAATACCGGCTTAAGCATCAGCCAAATTTGTTTATGGATTGTACCTGCAAAATTACCGATCCTGGTTCAAAGATCACGGTTTGCAGGATGTAAACAACAGTCAGCAGTTGTCATTTCTTTTTGGGAGCCGCGCCAGGGGCTTGTTTTTGGGTTTTCTTCACAAGCCTGATCAGTTCATCGAAAGGAGGGTTATTGTCGTAAGCCTTCACCAGCATTCCCTGTCTGTTATATAGACCTACAAATGGCGTTCGCTGCAGCTTGAGGTAATTCTTCACTGTAAACGCGAGACCTTCGGTTCCGATCTTGATATTAGGGTATGCCTTGAGGTGGTATTGCTCCTCGAAACTTTTTATGGAACCATAAGGCACAAAGCTGATCATTAAAATATGGATATCCCTGAACGCAGACATATTCTTTATAAGCTCTTTAGTCAGTTCCTGGCAGTGCTCACATTCGGGAGAAAAATATATTATCAAGAGCGGTTTGTCATGCTTTATTGCCGATTTCTCAAATACGGTTCCATCCGTCATTTGCAACTTTATGGGCGGCAAATCTTTTGGAGGATCAAATGCAGTCTGACCGTTTGCGATAGAAAAAATGGCAGCCATCGGGACTCCGATCACGATGGTCCTGAGCATTTCGAAAATAAATCTCATTATTATAAAATTTCAGATTTTGCAAAGATATGCCGACTTGCTAAACTCAAATATGCTGGTCTATGGCCGCCCCGCATTTCCATCTTCTGCCAGAGGATCCTTCCTGGGCTGTAGCAATCTTGCAATCAACCCTGCCCATCCGGTCTGATGTGAAGAACCCAAACCCGTACCCAAATCGCCATGAAAATATTCATGGAAAAGGATATAATCTCTAAAATGGGGATCCTTCTGGAATTTCTCAACGTTACCGAATACCGGCCTGCGGCCCTGATCATCTTTTAAAAAAATCCTGTTCAGTCGCCTGGTAATTTCATCAGCCACTTCATTTAGATTTAGATATTTTCCCGACCCGGTTGGGCATTCCACTTTGAATTCGTTTCCATAGTATAAATGATATCGTTGCAGGCTTTCAATGATCAGAAAATTCAATGGCATCCAAATGGGGCCTCTCCAATTGGAATTTCCTCCAAATAAACCAGAATCCGATTCACCAGGCGTGTATTTAACCGTTTCGATTTGCCCATCAATCTCTAAATGATAAGGATGTTCCAGGTGATATTTGGATATGGCCCTGATTCCATAGTCGGAGAGAAATTCACTTTCATCCAGCAGCCTTTTCAGAATTCGGGTCATTCTAAAACTCCTCAACAGTGACAATAAATGTCTCTTATCCTCATTCTTCTGATGCCAGCGGGAGACTTGCCCGGCGAGGCCAGGTCTGTTTCTGAGAATCCAATCCATTCTTTCCGGCAGATCCTTTATCTGCTGCAACAACTCGTCTTCAACTATTTCAACTGCGAATAGCGGAATGGCTCCGACCAGTGAACGCACTTTCAGCTTGATGGTATCGTCATTGGGCAGACGAAGTATATCATAAAAGAATTGGTCTTCTTCATCCCAGAGGCCGGTCCCTCCTTCTCCCATAGTATTGATGGCTTCGGAAATATAGAGGAAGTGTTCGAAAAATTTAGTGGCCATGTCTTCATATACAGGATTGTATTGTGCCAGCTCAAGAGCGATGCGGGTGAGGTTGATAGCATACATGGCCATCCAACTGGTTCCATCAGCCTGCTCGATAATCATACCTTCGGGGAGTATGGCGCTCCGGTTCAGAACCCCAATATTGTCCAGTCCCAGAAAGCCTCCCTCGAAAATATTATTGCCTTGTGCATCTTTTCGGTTCACCCACCACGTGAAGTTCAGCATCAATTTATGAAATATCGTTTCCAGGAATGGCAGATCGGGCTTGCCATTGTTGTGGAGTTGGTCAATTTTATATACTCTCCATGCGGCCCAGGCATGTACCGGCGGATTGGCATCACTGAAATTCCACTCATAGGCCGGTAATTGCCCGTTTGGATGCATATACCTTTCATGCGTAAGCAGCAGCAATTGATCTTTGGCGAATTCAGGATCGATCATTGAAAAAGGAATGCAATGAAAAGCGAGATCCCAGGCAGCGTACCAGGGGTATTCCCACTTGTCGGGCATGGAAATAACCTGCCGGTTCCTCAGGTGTTTCCATTCATGATTCCTTCCCTTCTTCCTATCTGCGGGTGGCGCCGGCTGGTCTGGATCTCCATGCAGCCACAGGTCCACTTCATAATAATAAAATTGCTTACTCCATAGCATACCTGCAAATGCCTGGCGTTGTATCAGTTTTTCATCGGCCGACTGCATTTCCTTTTGCAGGTCTGCGTAAAAAGAATCAGCCTCTTGAATTCTCAAGGCAAACAACCGGTCGAAGTCTTCGAAAGGGCGGTTATTATTATTGGGTTCCAGCCTTAACCTGATAGTAAATGATCCTCCCGCTTTAATCAACTGATCATAGTTCACAGCCGCCCTGGTGCCTTGTGGATTTTCATTCAACGCCTCTGCCTGACCACTAACAATGAAGTCGTTGATGCCATCCTTGGCGCTGGCATTCTTGTTACTGCATTTATATAGTCTTTCCAGGTTGTTCTCATTCTCACAGAACAACAACGGCGCCTTCTTATCGAGATGCAGCACAGAATCGCCTAAATCCTTGTGGGAAATATTAATATCCCCGACATTAGATGAGATCAGGGAAGGACGATAGTCGCTATAGCCCCAGCTCCAGGTGTTACGCGCCCAAATAGAAGGAAGAATATTCAAGGAAGCATCTTCAGCCCCCCGGTTTTCTACTGTGATTCTTATGAGCAGGTCTTCGGCATCGGCCTTGGCGTATTCTATAAATACATCAAAATATTTATCCTCATCAAAGATCCCTGTATCAACGATTTCAAATTCCGGATCAAGGCGGCTACGCTTCGCGTTTTCTTCCACTAACCATGCATAAGGATATTCCTGTTGTGGATACTTGTAGAGCATCTTCATATAGGAATGTGTGGGTGTGTTGTCGAGATAATAGTACAATTCCTTGACATCCTCTCCGTGATTGCCCTGCTCATTTGTAAGCCCAAAGAATATTTCTTTCAGGATGGGATCTTTTTTATTCCACAGGGCCAGCGAGAAACAGATGAATTGATTCTCATCGCTAATGCCCGCGATCCCTTCTTCTCCCCAGCGCCAGGCCTTACTGCGAGCCATATCGTGGGTAGTATAATTCCAGGCGTCCCCGTTGGGACTATAGTCTTCCCTGATTGTACCCCATTGCCGGTTGGAGACATAAGGTCCCCACTTCTTCCAATTTTTTTGGCCGGATTTAGTTTCTTCCAGTCGCAGATTTTCCTGATTCATATCCCTTCCTCCTCCTGTAGATTTTCAAAATACAAAGTTGGCAGCATAAGCCCTGATTCATTTACTATGATAGAAATATCAAATCCGTTATGAAAGTGTTTGTTACTCCTGAATGGGTTTTGAATTCAAATCCGAATGGTTTTGCGAATCGCCTGTGATGAGGTGATCCTGTAGAACAATCAATGCTGTGCCTGGCGTCCCAAATTTTGCGGCATTAGCTCCTGAGTATCGCCTCAATAGCATCCAGTTCCGATCCGCTGAATTCGGGATTCTTTAGGGCGTCAATATTATTATCCAACTGTTGCACAGAACTGGCGCCGATCAGGACCGAAGTGATGCGTTTATCTTTCAACAACCAGGCCAGCGCCATTTGGGCCAGGCTCTGTTTTCTTTTTTGGGCGATCGCGTTCAGTTTTGAAATCTTTTCAATTTTTTCGGCAGTTATTTCGGAAGCCTTGAGGAAACCATGAGGCTTACCGGCTCGTGAATTTTCGGGTATGCCTTTGAGATAGCGGTCTGTCAAAAGCCCCTGTGCTAATGGTGAAAAGGCGATGCAACCCACTCCCTTCTTTTCCAATACTGCCAGCAGTCCATTTTCCACCCATCTTTCAAACATGGAATATTTTGGCTGATGAATCAGGCAGGGAGTTCCCAATGAACGCAGAATTTCAATGGCTTTTTCGGCCTCTGCCGCCTGATAATTTGAAATGCCCACATACAATGCCTTACCCTGACGCACAGCCACATCCAATGCCATCATGGTTTCTTCGAGTGGGGTATCGGGATCGGGCCGATGAGAATAAAAAATATCCACATATTCGAGTTGAAGCCGTTTCAGGCTCTGGTCCAGGCTCGAAATAAGGTATTTCCGGGAGCCCCATTCTCCGTATGGGCCGGGCCACATAAGGTAGCCGGCTTTGGTGGAAATGATCAATTCATCCCGCAGCGTTCCAGGGAAATCCTTCTTCAAAATATTTCCGAAATTTTCTTCCGCCGAACCGGGTTCTGGTCCATAATTATTCGCCAGGTCAAAATGCGTGATGCCCCTGTCAAATGCCCGCCGCACGATATTTCTTCCATTATCAAACACATCCACCGAACCGAAATTATGCCAGAGCCCCAATGAAATGGCGGGCAATCTTATTCCGCTTCGCCCGCAACGATTATATTTCATGGATTCATATCTGTCTGAAGCTGCAGTGTATATCATAATCCTGACTGGTATTAAAATTATCTTGTTGTAATGGTAATGCTTGCCGAAGTTAATCCATCCGAGGTTGCTTTCAATTGCACGGTTCCAGGTTTTTCCTTTGACCTGATGACGGCCAGGCAGAGCCCGTTGAATGCCTTACGATGATCTGTCCGGAAAGACTCCATGCTGGTTTCACTTCCATTGTCCACTGCGGCAATGGAACCTGCTCCGGTCACGGTGAATTTAACGTCATTGCCAGCATCCGGAATAAGGTTTCCGGCAGCGTCAACGATCTTTACTGTTACAAAAGAAAGGTCATCGCCACCCGATTTGATCGTACTCCTGTCAGGGCTCAAAATGATTTTCGCGGCTTTGGCAGCAGTATGGATTACTTTGGTCAGAAATATTTTACCATTCTTTCTCGATACTGCTTTCAGGGTCCCTGGCTGGTAAGTGACCCTCCACATTACATGCAATTGATCGCCTTCCTTTTTCTTTATGCCCAATGATTTCCCATTCAGGAATAGTTCCACTTCATCTGCCTGATTGTAGTAGGCCCATACATCCACCGCTTGCCCCTTCTTCCAATTCCAATGCGGAAAAATATGCAGTACCGGCTTATCGGTAAACAGGCTTTGGTATAAATAATAAGAATCCTTTGGAAATCCCGCCAGGTCAACGATTCCAAAATAGGAACTCCTTGCCGGCCAGGGATATGGAGTTGGTTCACCCAGATAATCAAAGCCGGTCCAGATGAACATGCCGCTTGCAAAATCATATTTCAATAATTCTTTCAAAGTCTCTTCTTGTGTGGAGCCCCAGGGTACAGAGCAATTGTCGTAAGCGGAACAGGTAAGATCGGCATTGGCATTCTCAACGGGCTTATCCCAGCGCGCCGGCCAGCGACGAATGCTGTCTGAAGGCATATCATAGTGACTCCTTGTATTTATCGCAGAGACCGTTTCGGTGCCGATGAATTTTTTCCCTGGGAATTTATTCTGAAAATTCTTGTACTCTTCGTGATGATAATTGAACCCCACCAGGTCCAACACGCCGGATCTGTAGATCGCATTTTCAGGATAGGGATTATTCATGGCGGAAGTGATTGGCCGGTAAATATCCAGCGACCTGATAATCCCTGCCAATTCCTTCGCAATTACGGTTCCTGAACTGTCTTTGCCGTCTTTTCCGGCCCATTGTTCAGGAATTTCATTCCCGATGCTCCAAATAAATACTGAAGGATGATTCCTGTCTCTCAACACCTGGTCGGTAAGATCCTTTGCATGCCATTCGTCCCAGTACAGGTGATAGTCATACCGGTTTTTTGCTTTCTTCCACATATCGAAGGCCTCGTCCATGACTATGAATCCCATCTCATCCGCCAGATCCAACAATTCCGGCGCAGGAGGGTTATGGGAGGTACGAATTCCATTGATACCCATCCCCTTCAGAATTTGGAATTGTCGTTCCAATGCCCTTCGGTTGATGGCGGCGCCCAGGCAGCCAAGATCATGATGATCACAAACGCCGATAATTTTCATGGATTTCCCGTTCAAAGAAAATCCCTTCTCCACATCAAAATTGAAATACCTGATTCCTAAATTGGTGCTATACTCATCCAAGAGCTTTCCTCCCACGCTCACGCGTGTAATGACTTTATACAGGTAGGGATTACCGGTAGACCATAGCACAGGATCATTCACCTTCAATTGCCAGGCTTCCTCTTTTACCTGGCCGGGTTCCAACTGTATGGGCCCTTCCACCGAAGCGACCGCCCTGGAAGAAGCATCATAAATGGTTGTCTTCACTTCAATTGATACAGGGCTCTCGGAAGAATTTTTTATTTTGGTTTGAACGGCGATGTCGGCCGAACTTTCACTCACTTCTGGAGTAGAGACATAGGTTCCCCAATGATCCACAAAAACAGGATTCACCTTAGTGAGCCACACATTGCGATATATGCCGGAACCGCTATACCAGCGTGAATTGGGTTGTTTCGAATTGTCCACCCTTACCGCCATGATATTTTTCTCATTCCCATATTTGAGATAAGGTGTCAGGTCATACCTGAAAGAAATATACCCATTGGGGCGAATGCCGAGAGAATGTCCATTGATCCATACCTCACTGTTCATATACACGCCATCAAAATCAATGAAAATCTTCCTGTCTTTTTCTGAGACGGGAATTGTAAATGCTTTTCTGTACCAGCCAATGCCGCCTCTCAATGCTCCGCCGCCGGTACCGGTGGGACTCTCCTTGTCAAATGGCAGTTCAATACTCCAGTCATGTGGGAGATTGAGCTGCCTCCATGATGCATCATTAAAGCTATTCGCTGAGGCTCCATCGACTTCTCCTAAATTGAATTTCCAGTCCTTTCCGAAATTTTGGACCGTCCTGGTTTGTGCCTGCAAGCCAAGCGAAGCAAAGGATGCAAGAACCAGGGCAAAAATTAAGCGGTTAAGTTTCATTTTATTTATCTATGCATTTGATATGAGAGATGCAATCAATCCAAGGCTTGGGCGGTTGGTTATTTCTTATTCTCCACCACCATATAGAGTACGGCCCTCGCAGGAATTGTCACGGTAATACCTCCTTTAGTAGCGGCAGCCTGCGCCTTAATGGACTGATAATTGGAAGGCCCGCCCGATGGAAGGGTCGGACCGTTCCCATTCACAAATGTTTTTCCGGAGAATTCTCCATTGTCGCTACCACCAGTCAGCGTGTACCAATAATACATATCGCCGGGAATGAAATTTTTGATATCAATATTGATATTCTTGTCGCTGGAGCCCATATTTACGAGTACGAGTCCCGCTTCACCGGAAGAATAAGTGGAAGTATAGCTCAAAATATCTGTGGCCCCGCTAATAGATGAAGAGACCATTTTGTCGCCAAAATATTTTTGGAAATAGTACATGTGATAGAATGCAGGCCTCGGATTCCATTTGGTTGAATTGCCAGGTTCATCGCCCTGGCTAAACATACCATGATCGTTGCCATTGTCCCAGGCATTGGCCAGATCCCAGCGGCTGGCCATCCCAAATTGATTCTTTAGCAATTCACCCAGCACCATCACTGCATGCATGCCGGCCACATTGGACACCATTTGTCTGGAGCCAACTGCAAAAATATTCCATTCAGTCAGCGCGATGGGTTTCATTGAAACGCCGCCAAGCTGCGTGGTTGTTTTCATCCAATCCATGATCGATTTCGTTTCCGCGCTTGCCGTCTTAGAGATGACATCGGCTGTGGAATTTTCATTGTATGGCGTGAAATAATCATGCACAATATAAAAATCCGGGTAATCCCCGGCCTTCGCAAACAAGCCGCTGTTCCAGGTTCTGTCGGGTACATTCCAGGAATTGGACGCGTCAACCTGGATCAATTGTGCCCCGATCTTAATATCGGCGCCAATTTCCTGGGCTGCTTTTCGCATAGAATCGGCAAATATTTTAAAATGATTCCCATATACTTCTCCCGAAATGGTTTCAGGCTGGCCATCCTGATTCTTGACGAGGTCAATCTTGAATCCCGCCTGCCAGGGACCATCGCTTTCATTTCCAATTTCCCAGAACTTTGTTCGCCCTTTGTCATAGCGAACCCAGTCCGCGGCCAGGTGTGCTGCCGCTTCGGCGGGTTTTGGCCCCGTTCCATACCGCGCATAGCCATAGTTGATAGTAATGATGCCCGTACTTCCGGTTTGCTGCAGCATCGCGTAATAATTGTCGACCGATAGAGTCCAGTTCTCCGTGTTTTTTCCATACCAATAAGAGGCTGGGACGGGGTTTCCATCGGAATCGTATAAAGTGAGGGCAGCGTCGGCGGGAGGACCGTCTTTTGGCGCATTCCAAAAATATACACTGCTGATATTGCCGCCTGGAAAGCGGATCACATGTGGCGCCAGATTCGTAATATGGTTGATCAAAACAGGTTCGGTAACCATCTGCGTCATGTATGGATTGGAATTATTTCCAAACAAATATTTCGAAACCCTGGTAGTTATGTCGCTCGCGTCCATAGTGATGGTTACCGATGTAACAGAAGGCTTGGCACTCGTAGTGTAATCGGGCTTCACAAAGTTTTTGGCGACCCAATCGTCCAGGTAAAACCCAATACTCGCCGCCCTGGGATTTTCATGTGGGGGAGTGATGGACCCGGGAGGTGGCTGGTTGTTGCCGTTTCCATTACCCGCAGGAGTCTTCTTGCAGGAATACATCATTCCCAGAGCCCCCATCAGGCATATCACAAGAATATTAGCGGATATGTATTGGCAGATAAGCCTCTTATAATTGTTCATCATAATTCAGTGTTCATTTTTGAAAAGATAGATGCCGATTCCTGCTTTCAATCCAGTCCCTGCCACGACCACTTATTATGATTAATTTTGACTCATCTAAATAGTGAGTTGTGCCAACACTATTGCCTCATTTTTAATACTACGCCATTCCCTTTGTATTTAATTTCAGCATCGGCTTTCTGGTCCGGTTTCAATTCAGCGGGTTTGCCTTTCGTGATCCATACTATCCTGAACGACCTTGTCTTCAACATCCCTTTGAATAATCCCTCTCTTTTGCCAATGACTAATTCATGTGTCGATTCATGGTAACTGATCGGAATCCTGCTGAATGCTCCTTTTTCGTAATTATAATTGGTATTTTCATCTTCATAAAGGCTGAACGATGCGTCTTTACCCGTGTAGATGAAAAGGGTAATCGGGTCGGCAGGCTTCTCGGCACTGTATTGCAATTCGGGCCCGAAAGGAATGATCGAACCTTCCCTGATGTATAGAGGCATTCTTTCATAAGGTGCATCGGCGGGAATATGGCGTCCCCCTTCTTCAAATTTCCCTGAATAGAAATCATACCAGCCCTGTCCTGCTGGCAGGTATAGGTTTCTGTTACGTGCTTCGAATTGATATACCGGGTTCACCAGGATCGAAGGTCCGAACATATACTGGTCACCAATATTATTTACGGCTGCATCCTGTGGGAAATCCATCACCAGCGCGCGCATGATGGTATAATCATTCTGATAAGTCATGCCGGCCAGGGTATAGATATAGGGCATCAGCCTGTAGCGCAGCTTGTCGTAGTAAAGCATGCTTTGATAAGCAGGGTGATTATCAGGAGCTGTGTTGAATATTTCACGGTAAGGATATTGCCCATGAACTCTGAACAATGGGCAGAATGCGCCGAATTGATACCACCTTGTCATTTGTTCTCTCCATTCTTCCAAATCCTTGCCCTGCGCATTTTCAAAACGTTTTTCCACCGCAAACCCTCCGATATCCATGGTCCAATATGGAATACCCGACATAGAGAAATTAATGCCGGCGGAGATCTGGGATTTCATGTCGGCCCACCTGGATGCAATATCGCCGCTCCAAATTGCGGCTGCATACCTTTGCGAACCGGCAAAGCCCGATCGCGTTAAGAGAAATACTCTTTGCCCAGAGTTAGTGCTTCGCTGTCCTTCATAAATACCGCGGGCGTTTTCTAATGGGTAAGCATTGAGCCATTGCGCAGCGGGACCCAGAGCGGTGGGGGTCATCAATTCCTTTCGAGCTTCGGGGTCAACATTCGATAAGATATCGGGTTCGCTGGCATCCATCCACCAGGCGTCAATTCCCTTCTTAAATAATTTTTCATTGATCAGGTCCCAGAATCCGTTTCTGGCGTCTCTGTTAAAGGCGTCATAGAAAGTGGAGACATATCCCTGGGCGATCCAATCTCTTTGGCGGTTGGCAATATTTCGCTTGTATAACCAGCCTTTTTCGTCAAAGTTTTTATAGGTCGCGATCCCCTCATAGAATTTGGGCCATACGGAGATCATAAACTGTGCTTTGTATTTTTCATGCAGGACTTTGATCATACTGTCCGGATTGGGAAAGCGGCTCGCATCAAATTCCTGGCTGCCCCATTGATCCTGCTTCCAGTAATTCCAATCCAATACAATATTGTCAATCGGTATCCTTCTTTTCCTGAACTCAGCCATGGTATTCAGGATTTCGTCCTGGGTCTTATATCGCTCGCGGCTTTGCCAGAATCCCATGGCCCAACGGGGAACTATAGTCGCTTTCCCCGTAAGTTGCCGATAGCCGGCGATCACTCCATCCAGGTTATTTCCATGAATAAAATAATAGTCAAGCAGTTTTCCGGATTCCGACAGGAAACTATAGCTGTTCTGATCCGTTGCCGGAATGGGTTCCAGATATTTCAAAGACAGGTAAGATTCGCCTCCATCAGGCATCCACTCGATTTTGATGGGAATTTTCTTGCCTGAATCCATTTGGATATTCAATATTGCTGAGCCGGGATTCCATGCCTGCCTCCAACGGTCAAGCATCAAATCGCCATTAATCCAGACCTTCACATAGCCTGCATATGTAAAACGCAATTTGTGTATACCGGTCATTTCCGATGCGATGGAACCTTCCCAACGAACCAATCCGCTTGAAGGTTTGAATTCCCTGGGAAGATGTCGTCTGGTATCGCCCAGCCACTCATAATTAATATCAGACTCCGCCTTCACCAGGTCAACCTTTGCAGGATTTTTCCTGTCATTACTGTAGGATGTCGTTAGCCAACCGCGATCTCCTTCCTTTGAGAACAATCTCAATGCAGAAAGAGGCCGATATGGCCGCACATCTCCCACATAGGTGACGGAGTTATTATCCCATAAGAGGCCATAATTCTTACTGGATATCAGGAATGGAACAGCCACTTCGGTATTGTTTTGAAATAATTTCACCTGTTGGCCTTTATAATTGAAAATATCATCCTGGTGCTGACCCAGTCCATAATAGGCTTCGTCTCCGCTGGCCTCGAAAGTCCGCCTGATCTTCCAGGAAGCAGATCCATCCGATACTGAGGGTACAAAATGCAGTCCCCCATACTTTCTTTCTTGCAGGATGGGTTTTCCTGCAGCATCTGCGAATGAAACGGCACCTGTGGTCAGATCCACGGTGGCCGATATGGATGAGGTTGAAAGCGTTACAGACGAAGGGTTGGTTTGCACAATCTTCCAGGAAACCTGCTGTGCCGGCGTTTCGACCCTCATGAGGCTTGGCACCAGTACAATCTCATTTTCAGGCGTGGCAATAACCCTGATGATCTCCGGCGATATCACTTTTAATTGGACCTGCCTTGCATTTCCTGAACCTTCCAGGGAAGGATAAACGAGAATACCATCGGGAGTTTTGTGAAAACTACTGTCACCGGCCTTGGCAACCTGCGCTGCCAACAGCCCTACCATGATCATAAAATAAGAACTGAAAATCTTTTTACCAGGCATTTGAATCAATTTATTTCCGAGTATATCAATTCCGTGATCTTAAAAATATCAAATCCGGAATCTGAATGGCCCATCAGCCGCAGTATGTCACTGGCCTGCATTCCAGTCAATAGGTGAATGAAAAAAAGGCAATAATATTCATGGCTGGTGAATCAGCAATATAGAAAAACTTGCCCATAACTTTTGTTTTCGTCGCAATTTTATACCGTCTTTTTTACATTTTTGTGACTGGCACTGTATTGCGCTGTGCAACCCACTGCAATTATTGCTTGTTACACGGAGGGTCACGGAGGTACAGATAGCTTTCCTCAGTATATCTCTGTGATTTCTCTGTGCATCTCTGTGTAATTTATTTCTCTTCATAGAGGTTCACAGTGCAAAATTTGCATAACTGATGATTTCTTGCCAGACTGGTGATAATTTACCTGAGCGGTGATATAATACCTGACGGTGAATTTCAAGATTCAGGCATCCGGAATGGATCGGGCCATTGACTCTATTTTCTTAAACCAGAACTAAGTCTTAAATTACCGCGTAAACCAATTAGCGGGAGATCCATTGAAGCGAATACTACAAAACATTTTTACGATTCTTACTCACAGTGAGAAACAAAAAATGCTTTTCCTTATCCTGTTCTCTTTAATCATCGGCATTGCTGATATCGGATCATTAGCGGCGCTGCTTTATATCATTAGTTTTTATACAGGGGGCATAACACCGGGCTTACTTTCTTATTTGCCTTCCGGCCTGAAGAATCCTGACTCTGTTTTCCTGATCTTGTATTTCCTGCTATTTTTTATAGTAAAGAATTTTGTCGCTTATCTCAATAACCGGGCACAGTACCGTTTCGTGTACCAGGTCGCCTCCCGTATTTCGGAAGCCAATCTCTCAGGATTCCTGGATGGCCGCTTTACAGACTATGTGGAAGTTGATTCCTCCGTTCATATAAGAAAGGTTTCACAACAACCAATCGAATTCTGTCATTATGTGCTCGCCGGGATCCAGCAGATCGCCACTGAAGGGATCCTAATTCTCCTCGCCATCGTGGCCATTCTGCTTTTCAACGCGCATCTGTTCCTCCTGCTTTTGCTGATCCTTTTGCCGGCAGTGGCTGTCATGGCCTATCTCACCAGGAAGAGGCTGCGCGTAGTAAGGGCGAATGTCAAGATCAGCAGTGAAAAAACTTTGCAATACCTGCAGGAGGCCCTGTCGGGATTCGTGGAAAGCAATATTTATCACAAGAACAGCTTCTTCACCCAAAGATATGTGGAGCAGCAGCAGTCGCTCAACCAATACCTCGCGGAAGTGCAGATCACGCAGGGCATTCCATCAAGACTGATTGAGGTGTTCGCGGTATTTGGACTTTTTATTCTCATAGTGGTCAATAAGATGACGGGAAATTCAGCAGCCTCGGGCTTCATCACCATCGGCGCATTCATGGCAGCAGCTTATAAGATCATTCCCGGAATAGTGAAGATCCTCAATATCTGGGGTCAGGTCAGGACCTATGAATACACCATTGATGATCTCATCGAGGAAAAACCCAGGACCCTGACCTACGGGGAAGTGTTGGTTTCTGAGCATATAGAGTCGATCATGTTCAGTGATCTTTCATTTACCTACCACCAGAAACTGGTAATCGACCAACTCAATTTTCATCTGCAGGCTGGGGACTTCCTCGGCATCTCCGGTTATTCCGGAAAAGGAAAGACCACTGTTATCAATTTGTTATTGGGCTTTCTGTCTCCTGCCAAGGGTGATATTTTGATCAATGGTGTGGCTACCGACATCAGAGCGAGGCGGGCTTATTGGAAAAATATCGCCTACGTTAAGCAGCAACCCTTTCTCATGCGTGGTTCCATACTGCAAAATATCATTCTGGATGAGACCGAACCAAATGAAAGCAGGCTGGAGCAGGCCATGGCTTATGCCGGACTCCAGGATGTATTCGGGACCCAAGAGGAAGGATTGCAGAAGATGATTACAGAAAACGGGAAAAATATCAGCGGGGGACAAAGGCAGCGAATAGCTCTGGCAAGGGCTTTGTATAAGAATGCAGACTGTATCATCTTAGATGAACCATTTAATGAATTGGATGAATCATCGGAGCAGGCTATATTGGATCACCTGATGCGTTTACGCGAGACCGGCAAAATGGTGATATTGATTACCCATCGCGCGAAGAGTCTGTCTTTCTGCAACAAAATCGTTTCGTTACATGAAACCTGAAAACCCAGTCTTAATCATACTCACGCCGGGCTTTCCGAAAGATGAAGAAGACAGCACCTGCCTGCCCACCCAACAATCCTTTGTTAAATCTATACAAGATCTTTACCCCGATATTCAAATCATCATCCTCAGTTTTCATTACCCGTTTTCTTCCCGGCCTTACCTGTGGAATGGCATCAGCGTTATTCCTTTTGACGGACATGGCAAAGAAAAAATGCTAAGATTACGCCTCTGGTTTCGGATTTGGAAACAGCTCCGATCACTGAAAAAAGAAAAAAACCTGGTCGGCATTTTCAGTTTCTGGGCGACGGATTGCGCATTGATTGGGAAATGGTTTGGAAGGATTCATCACATTAAACAGTATTGCTGGATTTCGGGGCAGGAAGCCAAAAAAGAGAATCCCTATATTCGTTTGATGCGTCCCAAACCGGAGGATTTGATAGCCATGTCAGATTTCCTTCAAAAAGAATTTTTCAGGAATCACAGGATACGACCCATGCATGTGATCCCGATCGGAATCGATCCCCAGCAGTTCGAAATCAATAATACTGAAAGAGATATTGACATTTTGGGAGCAGGTTCCCTGATTCCGCTCAAACAATTTTCGGTGCTCATTAAGGTTGTGTCTGAATTGACCAGGCTGCGACCCGGCATTAAGACCATGATTTGTGGCAAAGGACCCGAAGAACCTGCTTTAAGGGCCCTGATCCATAAACTGAATCTGCAGGATCAAATTTCAATGCCCGGAGTAGTGCAGCACAAGGAATTGATGAAATTGATGCAAAGAGCGAAAATCTTTCTACACCCTTCGTCCTATGAAGGTTTTGGGGCAGTTTGCATCGAAGCCTTGTATGCCGGCGCACATGTAATCAGTTTCAGGCGCCCCATCGCCGGATGGATCAGGCATTGGCATATTGTTAATTCAGAGGAAGAAATGTGGAAAAAAGCGCAGGAAATCCTGGATGATCCCGAAACGAAATATTCAAGGTCTGTTCCTTTTCTTATGAGTGAAAGCGCGAAATCCGTCATGAATTTATTTGGTCTATAGCCTATCTGAATTAAAACTGTTAGAGCCTTTTTATTAATGTCAGGGCTTTTTCAAAAATGAATTCAGGGCTATACCTTGTAAGGCAATGCACATCGCCGAACTTGCAGGTTTCAAGCATGCAATTGCCACATTCCAGATCTGAAGAATCCAACAAAAGGGTGTGATTCCCCAGGGGTGCACTCCAATCGCTGCGGGTGGATCCAAACATGGCGAGGGTAGGGATACCCGAAACCCATGCTGCATGCATCAAACCCGAATCTTCAGACAGCACCAATTTTGCTTGTTGCACCAACGCGAATGCTTCTGCCATAGTAGTGCGGTTCACCAGGTTGATGACCTTGACTCCAAGTTGTTCCTCGAGAAACCCAGCCTTCGCTGCAATCCGGTCTACGCCCATTATCAGAAACTGCGTTTTGGGGAATTGCCTCAGCCACAGGTTTGAAAATACAGCATAGTTTTCCAGGGGCCAATTCCTGGAACTGAAGGCGCCGGCAGGGTTCAAAACCACCAGTTCAGAACTGGTATCCCATCCATTATTCCTGAGAAGATGCCATGAAGCATCTGCATCCTTTATATTGAAGGAATAGTTTGCGAGCGATGATCCGAGTCCGGCCGCTTCAATGCTTTGCCTCGTGCGTTCACCCGCAGCCAGTGGAGAAAAACGGTCGAATTCTGACCATGCTTCGGGAATCAACATCTTCCTTATCCACCTGCTGACCTCATTATTCTGAAGGTCAATAACCACATCATAATGCCGCATCCAAATGGCGGGCAATAAGGCAGCGGCATGCAGAAATTGTTTGGCTGTGCTTCTCCCTCCGCCTATTGAATATACCCGGTTGAATAAATTTATGCTCATTGGAATCTCCTCCACCTCCCGTCGCGTGAGCAGGTCAAGTTCAGCCCCTGGAAGAAGCAGATGCTTAAGGTGATTCAGGTAGGGTAAAGTGATAATCAGGTCGCCCATGGCTTGCAATCGGATTGCCAAGATCATTTTGGGCGCCTCAGGCCTTTTCCATGGCTTTGCCTGGATATTCATCGGTCAATTTGATTTTTAGTCAGCGATCCTGAAAACACAAATAAAATGATTTGCGTCCGTTCATCCATTTTATGAGTCTGTACGTCTGCCAATTTAATTTGGAGGCTGATATTTTGCATAATTTCACTCATTTACTCATGACGGGGCAATCCAAAGAAAATATATCGGCCACCACCGAACAGAATATCTCATTTTACAATGAAATAGCAGGTCAATACAATGCCATATTGAATGCAGAAGATACCAACAGCATTGTGAGGAGCAAAGTTGCAGGAAAATTTCATGACACCACAAAATCCGGACTGGTACTGGATTTCGGCGGAGGCACGGGACTTGACCTGGATTGGCTTGTGGGCTTTCAGTATGAGATCTTTTTTTGTGAGCCATCGGCCGGAATGCGGCAAATGGCGATTAAGCGAAATACCGATCTGTTGCACAGCCTTCATATCAATTTCCTGGAACAGGAGAAGACGGATTTTACAAGATGGCATCAGCAACTCCCCTTTTCGCAGCAGGTAGATGCCATACTCTCCAATTTCGCGGTCATCAACAATATCGCCGATATTCAATCCTTGTTTGCCGCCATGGCAAGGGTGCTAAAACCAGGAGCCCACCTGATGGCGCTCATGCTGGATAATCGCTGGCAAACATTGTCTCGGCGCCACCCGGCAGCATACTTGAAATCCCTCTTCAATCGCCGCACGATCAACTTGAAAGTTCAATTTAAAGGATATGAACAGACCGTTTACCTTCATACTATGAATAAGATCAGGAAAGCCTCTTCAACTTATTTTGATTTTTGTTATTCCGAATCCATTAGCGGATCGGGCTTTATTTTGATTGACCTGATCAGGAAATGATAAAATTTATAAGGAAAATATTGTGGGGAAATCCCAATGAATACATTACTGTAAGGATCCCGGATAAGATTGATGAAAGGGTTTATTTGGAAACGGGGGCACTGGCACTCGATATTTCAAAGATTCATTGGATCCTGTCACTGGATCCCATGGTAATCGGTGTCTGGATTCATGATCCCGGACATAGAGCCATCCTTGACAAAGAAAATAGATACAGCATATATTTCAGAGAGTCGCCTGAACCAGGCAATCATAATAAAAAGCCAATCATACTAGCTTGCATGGAACTTGGCTTCCTGGATAAGATTGAAGAGAAAGATGGAACTCTGTTTTTGTTAAGGCTAATCAGAAGCCAGATCCTGCCTGGTAAACGGATGAAAGGATTGAACTTATACTTAACCCGTTTCAAAAAACCGGACTACAGTTTTGCAAGATTCAAATCTCTTGCGTCGGCATATAGTTATCCCAGAAAGGTGAACCTGATATCTTTCAGGCAGGAAGATTATTTCAATCTCTTCCCAATGGATTTGCTGGGTAATATAGAAGGTTCCAACCGCCATTTATTCGGACTGCGTCATTCAAATGTTGCGCTACAAAAAATTATTGAAACCAGGAAGATGGTTGTATCCGGAATTTCCTATGAGCAAAAAGACATTATTTACCAACTGGGAAAGCATCATAGTGCCAATCCGCGCTCTTTGCAGGACCTCCCATTTAAAACTTTTGAAACTGAAAGTTTCGGGTTTTATCTACCGGAATGGGCTGAAAATTATAGTGAAATTAACATCACCAAAACGATCAACCTGGGAAGCCATATGCTGCTTTGGGGCCAGGCTGCCAATACAGTGATGGTAAAGGAATCGAAGGGATCTCTTTTTCACATACATTTCCTGCTTTATCTCCATCAACAAAAAAGAGGATCTTCCTACCCAGTTGCATAATGGGAGATCCATCAGTTTTTAGCAGTAGTTAATGCGAACATGCTGGCGTATCTTCTAATAAATAGGATGTAAATGATGAGATAATAAGGAATATAAAATCTGTCCGATATATCCGGGTACAGGATGGTCCTTACCGCGATCACACCCAGTATGCAGCAGGCAAATAGCTGCTCGAAACTCCAGTCGCTTATTTTCGCCCCCGGTTTACGAAGGGAAATCAATCCAATCAGGATCAGGCATACCACCATATTAGAATAGTATAAACCCGCGATAACATGAGAGTATAGCACCTGCAAGTATTCCTTCAGGGAAAAGCCGGCATGGTATTCGTGCTCCAGGTTCAGGTATCTGAAAAAATGAGTATAGTAAAACAGGCTCCATCCGTATGCGCTTGCCGACATGGCCACAACCACATAGCTGAGTAATAGCAGTAACAAGATTATCACATATTGCCTTCGCTTTATTGGCAAGATTGACTTTCGGGAAAAGGCCAGCAGGCTGACAATGGCAATGCAGGTGATCACATTATCCAGCCTCGTGAATATCGAAAGCAGAAGCAATGCTACCAATGGCCAAAGCCGCGGTTTTACAACCACAAAATACATGGCTGAAAGCATTATGAAGGCCGAGACTCCATCGGGAGTTGAAATTCCGGCCATATGGAGCATGGGCGCCGTAATCATGATCAGGAAACTGAAAATAATTGCATAATACTGTTGCAGGTATAGTTGAAGGCAGTAGAGAAGCAGGAAGCTGATCAGCAGAAAGCATAATGCCGAAGGAAATACAGTGGCGGCAGGCAGCGGAATCCCGGATTTGTAGGCGAGGTAAATCAGGCCGATATAGAGTGGCTTGACAGAATAAAATGGAAGTTGTTTATAAAATTCTGATGGATTTTCGTACATTTTCTTACGATAGGGAATCGAGCTATCCACCAGCATAGCATAGGCCCCGGAGGACATGTTTTCCTTCGCGATCCGGTAGGTTTCTTTGTGGACCAAATCCACATCCTGATGTTCAATTTTCAGGGTCAGCGCCATATAAGGAAGCATGTCCCAATTATATTCCGGCTTCCTGAAAGCATGAACGGCTACTATTAGTACCGCAATGAAATAGAGAACCCACAGCAGGGCTTTTATGAAGCGATCGCTGCCATGAGATAAATGAAAGGCATCCTTTTGTTTAATATCCTCGTATTTTACCATACGCCTAAAAATAGCAATAAACAGGCTTCAAAACGCGGCCGGCGTTTTGATGGGGATCAATCAAAATATTCTAATGAATAAAGTCCTTCTGTTCAATCCGCGAAGTGCGAGGTACAAACCGCGTATTCCCAATTCAGTTCTGACCGTTGCCGCCTCCATTGATGGATTGTACGACTGGGCAATTGTAGATGGTAACCGGGAACTTGATCCCTGGCAAAAAATCAAGAGCTATTTGAGTACAGGCGAATACAAATATGTGGGCTTCAGTGTAATGCCCGGGCCCCAACTGAAGCAGGCCATCCCTTTTGCCAAACAAATCAAAGCAGAATTTCCTCAAACAATCATGATTTGGGGCGGATATTTCCCTTCCAACCAATTTCGAGTTGTTTTGGAATCGGGATGGGTGGATTTTATCGTGAACGGACCCGGCGATAAATGCTTCCCGGCTCTCATAACCGCCCTCGAAAACCATCAGCCTTATGAAATGATCAGCAACCTGATCTATCGCCGGGATGGAGAGATCATCAAGACTAAAAAGGACGAATTATACAACCAGGATGAATTGACTCCTCTGCCATACAAAAAGCTGGATCAAATCTATCCGCTGAAGCGCTATCTCGGCAAGACCTACCTGGGAAGCAGAACCATTGCCTATCATTCCAGCGTCGGTTGCCCTTTCACTTGTTCCTTTTGCGCTGTGGTGCCCATATATAACGCGAGATGGAGAGGTAAATCTGCTGCTCATATATACCAGGATATCAAATTCCTTAAATACCATTTTGGAGGGAACGCGATCGAATTCCACGATAACAATTTTTTTGTCTCTGAAAAGCGCACAGTCGAATTTGCAAGGATGATTCAAAAAGAAAATATCGTATGGTGGGGAGAAGGCAGGATTGACACCATTGACAAATATTCTGATGAATCGCTACAGATCATGAGAGAATCCGGCTGCCGGATGATCTTTTTCGGCGCGGAAACGGGGAATGACGAAATTCTCCGGAAAATGGACAAAGGCGGAACTCAGAGTAGCGCGCAGATCCGGGCTTTTGCCGCCCGGATGGCCCGTTTTGACATCATACCCGAATATTCCTTTGTGCTGGGTACCCCCGCCGATACGCCAGAACAGGTAATGAAACAGATTGACCAGGACATCGCATTTATCAAAGAAATCAAGGTCATCAATCCCCGTACCGAAATTATCATTTACGTCTACACCCCCGTGCCCACCGAAGGTTCGGAAATGTATGACAAAGTGATGGAAAGTGGATTCCGCTTCCCTGAAAAACTGGAAGACTGGATCGGGCCCCAATGGGACCAGTTCGATTTGCGAAAAAATCCGCTTACCCCCTGGCTCAGTCCGGAAATGATCGATAAGATCAAAGATTTTGAAACGGTGCTTAACGCGTATTACCCAACGGTATCGGATATACGCCTGAATACCATTAAGAGAACCCTCATGCGCACGATGGCGGCCATTAGGTATAAGACAGGGATCTACTGGAAGCCTTATGAACTGAAGGCCTTACAGGTATGGTGGAAATACCGCCAGCCCGAGATTGAAGGCTTTTAAACATTCTATTAATTTGAGAACCGCATTCAAATATATTGTGTCTCGCACCTACCGGCCATTGCTGGAAAAATATCTTACAAAAAGCAGGGTATATCTGTACAGAGGTGTAAAGATTTCAGTTACTCCCGGAGTATTTCATCCGGGCTTTTTCACGAGCACTAAAATGTTGTGGAGGCAAATCGGGAAGCTTGCAATTCAGGGTAAGTCATTGCTTGAATTGGGTGCGGGAAGTGGGCTCATATCGGTGTCTGCCGCCAAGCAAGGCGCCAGGGTAACCGCCACTGATATCAACCCTGCAGCCATCAGGTGTTTGGAAATTAACCGCCTCCAAAATGAAGTGGAATTGAATATCATCCGGTCAGACCTATTCAGGAATATTCCAAGACAAAGTTTCGACATCATCGCCATCAATCCGCCGTATTACAAAAAAACGCCTCAATCCATGGCTGACTATGCCTGGTTTTGCGGTGAGAACGGGGAATATTTTGAACAACTCTTCAATGATCTGGGCGACTATATCCATGGCAATTCAACAGTGCTGATGGTGCTTTGCGATGGATGCGATCTGGAAATGATCCTGACACTGGCAAGCCGGCATGGATTCCTCTGCAATTGCGTGCTGTCTCAACAAAACCTGCTGGAAACAAATTTCATTTTCAAAATCGAGTCGCCTCATGTATCCCATTTTTCCAGATATCAATAAGAGTAGAGAGGCTGTAACGGCAGAGGATGACGGTAGTCAATTTGAAAGCCTTTACCTCGCTGCAAGACTCCGGGAACAAAGGATTTATTCTGACGATGAATTGCTGCGGCTGCCGGGTATTGAATCCTACCATCCCCATTACCGCGAATGGAAAATCAGGAAAAAATCCAGTCAATCTCTTATTTCTTTTCTCGCAAGTCAGAATAGGAAAATGGCAATCCTTGAAATTGGCTGTGGCAATGGATGGCTGAGTCATCAATTGTCAGGAATCAGGGAGAGCGAAGTATGGGGTTCTGATATCAATCAAGTGGAATTGGAACAGGCTTCCCGGGTTTTCTCAGGATTCGGCAATCTCAAATTCATAGAGGGCGATATCCGAGAAAATTTATTAACGGGGAAACAATTCGACGTGATTGTTCTTGCAGCATCCATACAATATTTCCCCACTCTGCATGAAGTAATGACGCCCGCTCTCAGGAGACTGGCAAGGCATGGTGAAATTCATATCATCGACAGTCATTTTTATGAGTCGGCAGCATTGGAAGCGGCGAGAAAGAGAACCAGGGAATACTACAGTGAAATGGGCCTGCCCCAAATGGCCGAACGCTATTTTCATCATGCACTGGAAGAACTGGAAGAGTATTCGTGTAAAATGATTTATGATCCGTCGTCAAGGATGCAAAGACTCAGAATCAGGCATCCTTTTCCGTGGATCAGGATCAATAATCCCGAACAATAAAATTCATGCTCAGTCAATCATTAATACATACCTACCAACGATACAGGACCTTGCAGACAGACAGGATCAGGGCCCTGCCCATCGTGATCCTCATGCCTCACAGCGCCTGCAATTGCCAGTGTGTGATGTGCGATATTTGGAAAGACAATAAGAATCTGAAACAACTCAGGGAGGAGGATATTACTGGCCTGCTGCAATCCTTGAGAAAATTCGGTACCCGGGAAGTCGTGATGTCGGGAGGTGAAGCCTTGCTCAACCCAAATTTTTTCCGCTTTTGCGAAATCCTGAAAAAAGAAAGAATCAAGATAACCGTATTGTCCACCGGCCTCACTCTTAAAAGGAATGTTGAACGCATCCTGCAGTGGGTAAACCAGGTGATTGTTTCATTAGATGGAGACCAGGCAACTCATGACAGGATCAGAAATATTCCCGGTGCGTTTAGTAAGCTGAAGGAGGGAGTGGTGGAACTCAAGTCAATGAATCCTTCATTCAGGATCAGCGGCAGGACGGTCATACACCGACTGAATTTCAGGAATTGGCCGGCAATCATTGAAAGTGCCCGCGAAATGGGGCTGGACCAGGTGAGTTTTTTGCCGGCGGATGTGAGCAGCCATGCGTTCAATCGCGAAATGGCATGGACGGAACCCAGGCAACATGAAATTCTGCTGAGCCGTGACGAGCTTTCGGAACTAAATGATATCATCCACAAATTGATCCTGAAATATAAGAGCGGGGGTCAGGATCATTTTATATCAGAATCCGCGGAAAAATTGCAGAAGATCCATGACTATTATGCCGCTTTCTACGGAATGAATCCTTTTCCATATAAGAAATGCAATGCTCCCTGGGTGTCCACAGTCATTGAAGCCGACGGCACCGTGAGGCCATGTTTTTTTCATGAAGCCCTGGGCAATATTCATGAGGAGTCGCTGGATAGGATCCTGAACAGCAGGTCTGCCCTGTCTTTCAGAAAATCGCTTGACATTCACAAGAATGAGATTTGCGCCAAATGTGTTTGTTATTTAAATCTGCCTCCGGGAATGAATCCGGCAGCGGGTTCGTGAACGGATTTCCTGAAATTTTTTACCCACTACTACTACCTTTACCTGCATGACCGCCGCAAACCCCATGCCCCGCAGCTTTGTATGGAAGCCCATACATATCATTTTGATAGTAGGCTTTCTTCAATTGCTGATCACGCTGCTCACTGACGGATTTGCCCTTTCCTTTGATGAAGCTATGTGGCATTATATCGGGAGAGACTGGTTCAGGCACGGTCTAACGCCCTATTCGGGTGGAGTTGATAATAAATCTCCTTTGATCTTCGCCATATTTGGATTTTCCGACTGGCTCTTCGGTGTCAATTACTGGTTTCCTCGCTTATTGGGTACCGTTATACAATCAGTTGGCATTTACTATCTCTACCTGGTGGCACTGAAGTTGGCTGGCCGCCGGGCCGGAATGATCACGATCGTATTATATGGGCTTTCCTTACTCTGGCGCAGCACCGACGGGAAATTGGTTTCACTGACAGAGACCTATGCCATTACATTCATTATCCTGGCCTTCTATCTTTTTTTATCTGCCAAAATTCAAAGGGACTATTTCCTGAGCGGCCTGATAAGTGCCATAGGACTTGGTTTCAGGCTATCAGCAGGATTTGGGATGGTTGCCATTCTCCTCTGGTCCCTGAAGCAGGGTGGGAAAAAACAAATTTTCAGTTTTTGCCTAGGCCTTCTCACGGGATGTCTGCTCTTGGCAGTCCTGGTCCTACTTTCTGGAATTTCCCTGAATGAATTCATCAGGTATGCTTTCCTGGACAATTTCGGTGCAGGCAGCGCAACAGACCATTCTCCTCTGTGGCGACTCGAAGGACTGGTCACTGGTTTCTTTTATTCGGAACTCTTACTATTCCTTCCAGGGGTGTTGGCCTATTTCCTAATCAAAAAGAAATCATCGCTTCCAGGCATCTGGTTTATTTGTGAATTCATCGGCCTCAATATTATTGGAATCTACGCAAGGGCGCATTTCAAAAATCTATTGCCCTCCATGTCACTGATGAGCGCGATCTCCATCACTTACCTGATTGATGAGTACAAAGTACCCGCAAAGCCGGTGATGATCATCCTTTGGATCAGTTTCTTTCCAAAATTGCTGGAGCCCCTTGTCAATCTCAAGAAATTGTTGCTCCCAACTTTGGTCCGAAGCACCGCCTTTATCCCCAATGACTATGCCAAAAAAGAAATGGGCTTTTGGGTCAAAGCCCATACTGCTCCCGATGAGAAGGTGCTGGTGGCGGGATTCGGCGCCATAGTTCAGGCATATTCAGAAAGAATCTCACCCAGCATTTATTTCAATGCCACACAAACCAAAATGGCCAAAGAAAGGTTTTTCAGCGAGGTTCGCAGGCAGGAACCAGCCATGGTATTGGTTCCGGCATCTGCCAACTACCAGGCAGAAGTGCAGGCCGATGTGCGGGAATTTGTTGACAGCCTGGTATCCAAGGATTATGAACTCGAAAATAATCTTTATGGTTACCGTGTATACAGCATCCATAAAGGAAAATAACCGCCCCAGGTTTACGCAACCCCCGGGTCATCGGGATCGTATTAGGGGATAGTGCACTAATTTCAACGAATCATGGCGCATATCTTATTCACGCATTCCTATTTTTTGAAATTCGATCCAAAGCAATGGGAAACAGGGCAACCCTATGCTCCTCTTGGGACTTTGTATGCTGCATCCTTAATGAGGGAGCAAGGCTATGAAGTGTCATTATTTGACACCATGTTCTGCAGCAGCCCGGATGAAATTGAGGCCACCATCGAAAAGCAGAATCCCGACCTATTTATCATTTACGATGATGGGTTCAATTATCTCACCAAAATGTGCCTTACCAATATGCGCGAGGCCGCATTCCGCATGATCCAGCTTGCCAGGGAAAAGGGTTGCAGGGTGATCGTCAGTAGTTCGGACTCAACAGACCATTATGAACAATACCTGCTGCAAGGTGCCGATTTCGTAATCATCGGGGAAGGCGAATCAACACTGATGGAACTGGTGAACAGGATTGAAAAAGGAGGAAATGATTTTTCGGATATCCAGGGGCTTGCATTCCGGGACCAGGAAAATCTGGTGAAGACCGCCAGAAGGGCCGTGATCAGAGACCTCGATTCCCTGCCATTTCCTGCATGGGACCTTGTGGATATGGAACCTTACCGCCGTTCCTGGATCACACATACAGGCTATTTTTCAATGAATATGGCCACGACCAGGGGATGTCCATTCAAATGCAACTGGTGCGCCAAACCCATATATGGTAACCGTTACAACTCACGCTCACCCCAAAACGTAATCAGTGAACTGCTGATGCTGAAAGAAAAATTCAATTTCGACCATATTTGGTTCTGCGATGATATTTTTGGATTAAAGCCCGGCTGGGTTAATGAATTCGCGGACCTTGCGGAAAAACAAGGGCTCAAATTCAGGTTCAAGATCCAGGCGAGAGCCGACCTGCTTCTCCAGGAAAATTATGTCAAGGCGCTGGCGAGGGCAGGCTGCGACAATATTTGGATGGGCGCCGAGAGTGGCTCGCAAAAAATCCTGGATGCCATGGACAAGGGCACTACCATTGAACAGATATATACGGCCACAGAGCTGCTGAAGAAGAACGGTATCAAACCCTCTTTCTTCATCCAGTTTGGCTACCTGGGTGAAACCCGTGAAGATATCCGGAAAACGATCGGCATGATCAATGAACTCCTGCCGCATGAAATCGGTATATCCGTATCCTATCCATTGCCCGGAACCCTTTTTTATGAAAAGGTGAAATCAGACCTGGTGAACAAGGCCAACTGGACGGATTCCGATGAATTGCAATTGATGTTCAGGAATACTTATCAGCCCGCTTTCTATAAACAATTGCATCGCTATGTACACAAATCATACCGGATGCACCTGGCCCTGGCTTCCATAAAAAGAATCTTCACCCACCCGGGTTCCATCACCGTGCAAAAACTTAAAAAGGCAGCCTCGGCCGTCTACTATATCCCAGCCAGTTTTCTGGCCTTGCAAAAATTACAGCAACTCGAAAAATCGCCCTCCCTATGAGCGATGAGGTTAACACTTCAAACGAAAGGGAAGCCGCATCGGCTTTTACGAAGCAGGCGTCTCATTTTGATGAAATCTATGGCACCGACGAAATCATCCGTTACAAAAGAAAGAGAGTGAGGGACCATGTGCTGCGATGGCTGGATCCCGCCGCTTCCATCCTGGAACTCAATGCGGGAACCGGCGAAGACGCTATCTTTTTTGCGGCAAAGGGTCATAGGGTACACGCGACCGATATATCCCCGGGTATGCAGGAAATACTCAGGCAAAAACTGATGCGAAAAAACCTGTCGGCGAAAGTCTCCCAGGAACTATGCTCTTTCACAGGTTTAGGTGAACTGAAATTCAGAGGGCCCTATGACCTGATCTTCTCCAATTTCGCGGGCCTGAATTGTACCGATCAACTCGGCACCGTGCTGGATTCATTCAATTCCCTGCTGAAACCGGGAGGGATCGTGACTCTCGTGGTACTTCCGAAATTCTGCCTTTGGGAGGGTTTGCTAATTTTCAAAGGGAAATTCAGGGTTGCATTCAGGCGGATATTCAGTAGCGGTGGCGCAAAAGCGCGGGTGGAAGGTCAATATTTTAAGTGCTGGTATTATCAGCCTTCGTTTATTATAAACCGCTTGAAACGCGATTTTGAATTGCTGAGCCTGGAAGGATTGTGCACCTGCGTTCCCCCATCGTACATACAGGGATTCGATCAGAAATATCCCCGCCTCTATGACTTCTTAAAAGCCAGGGAGGATGGTCTGAAGGAAAAATGGCCCTGGAAATTCATAGGTGATTACTATATCATTTCTTTCCGCAGGAAGGATTGACATTCAGGAAACGCCTACCTGCTCGCCAATATCGAATTCGTGGAGCTTGCTATAATAAAGCATCAATATTTTTTCCTGGAAATGGTTTGGATTGGGCTTTGAAAAATGTTTCCCGGTCCTGATGCCCATTCGATTGCCTTTTATATTCAATCGCATTTCCTCTTCCTTCTTTTTCCAGCGCTTTGATGTGAGGCGGAAAAAATAATCGTCGAGCCGGTCTCCCAGCCAATTATCAAACAACCATTCAATCATTTTTTTATACCAGGGATTATGCATCGTTTTATTAGCCGAGAAATTCCTGTACCGATAGTTGGGGTAATATTCCCTGGCCCAATCATTGGCGCTGAAGAATTTTCCCAGGCTTCCATTGCCACAGGCCGGTAACAGGGTAATCAATTCCATGGCGGTAAATACATTCTTTTCTTCAATCAGCATGGCGTCTTCATCCACAAAATAATTCATGCAAAACCAGTGTTGCTTTTTCACCAGGAAAGTCAGTTTCTTAAATAAATGCAAAAAAGTCCTTGAAATCCATAGTCTGTTGGATTTCGTGATCAGAAAAAAATCGATGTCCGCGTTGGGATCCGCAAAATTTTTAGAAAGAGAGCCTGAAATGCCAATGCCTCTTACAAAAGGAAAGAGGAACAGGAATTCCGATATCTTATAGGCCCTTTGTAACAGATGGCCCGCGTGCTGGTTCCCCTTTATCCTTCTCTCGGCAAGCGCATAATTATTTTGAAGGGAATAAAATTCGTTTACCCTGAAAATCTGGCCATCCCGCAGCATCTGGTTCAGCGTGGAGCTGAGCTCGAAGTCGCTGGTTCTTAGTTCGATGAAGAATTTAATCTCCTCATAAGTAACGGGATATTGAAACATGTCGAAATATACCAGCACTTTCAATATACTATTTTCCAGCTTCAATGGATAGCGCGTTTTATTTTTAAAAAATGAGTCTTTGGTTTTATTCCGGGATATGATGGACCGGAGAAATCCAATTACCGGGCAACTGTTTGATATTTGACCCGTATCATCCCTTAGTAATACTGCGATTTTTTACAAAAGGTTGCTTAACTCAAACTGGCTCAATTTTGGAAGTAATTCGTATATGGCAAGAATCAATATGGAACCCCGCCGAAGCACCCCGGACTGGGAAATGGCTGTTGTTGCGCAAAATGAAAATAAATTACAAGCCTTCGTGGTTGGAAAAACCGGCTATTTTTTCGTAAAGAGGGCGATGGATGTATTGATCGCAATTGTTTTCATTGTTTTTGTGCTTAGTTGGCTTATTCCCCTGCTCGCAATAGCTATTAAATTAACCTCCCGCGGACCTGTTTTCTTCATTCAAAAAAGGGTGGGCCGTGGCGGGCAGAGTTTCAATTGTTATAAGTTGCGGTCCATGATCCTCAACGCGGAATCAGACAAGGTGCAGGCCGAAGAAAATGATTCCCGCATAACAAGGTTAGGCAGATTCTTGCGCGATACCAATTTGGATGAACTCCCGCAATTCATAAATGTGCTCGCAGGTTCCATGAGCTTTATCGGTCCCAGGCCCCACATGCCGGCCGATTGCAGCTATTTTGCTTCGATGGTGCCTGGTTATAAATTCCGTAATCTGGTAAAACCGGGGATCACGGGTATGGCCCAGATCAAGGGCTTTCACGGACCGGCAATGGACTATGAGAATATCTTCAGGCGATACCAGTGGGATGCTTTTTATGTTCGCAGCGCGAATTTTTTAACTGATATGAGAATCTTGCGCCTTACCATCCTGCAATCTACAGGCAAGCTGGCAAAGAAAATATTTTCAGGATTTTATGCGACCCCTTCAAAATTTAATCGTGAATACGGTTTCTCTCTCCCGGATGGTGAGGAGTGAAAACTCAAAGCCATGTTTGATCAGGATCTCCCTCACCAGGGTCAGACCAATACCCTGACCATCTTTCCTGGTGCTGAAAAAAGGTGAGAAAATCTGTCCGCCGGATTCCAATGGCAAACCTTCTCCTGTATCCTCAATGGTCAATAGTCTCCTCACTGGATCTGCCGCCAATATGATTTGTCCTGATTCTCCTATTGCTTCAATGGAATTTTTGACGATATTGATCAGCGCCTGTTCCATCTGCTGTTCGTCTGCAAATACCTGAAATCGCGCTCCAACCGGCTGGCATTGGATCTCAATTTTTTTCTCACGGGCTCTTGGCCCCATAAGATTTGCAATATTTTGAACCAATTTGAAAAGATCAAGCTCCCTTTTTGCGGGCTCGGGTAATTTGACCAGTTCGGCAAAATTCTTCATGAACACATTCAGGTTCTGATTCCGCTCTACGGCAATTTCCAGCGCGTTCTTCAAAGGTGCATCCTGCACCTGCTCCCAGATCCGCCCTGACTTCAAAGCCAGTTGTAGTATGGAATTGACAGGCCCGATGGTGTTGTTCACTTCATGGGCCATCATCCATATCACTTTTCCATAGGCCTTTTTTTCGGCTTCCAATATTTCCGCTGTCAGTTCCTCAATCATCACAAATCGCCTCGGAAACCCCCGGTCAATAAACTGCGATTTCTGTAATTTATAGGTAGTGACTCCCTGCAATGAAATGGTTCTGGATTCACCCGAAGGCAGCGTCTTTATTTCCTGCAGGATGGGATGGGAGAATTCGGAAATTTCAAGGCCTGTGATTGGCTTTTCACAGATGCCCAATATTTGCAATGCCGTTGGATTCACCAACTGGATTTTGTCGTCGAAATCCAAAATGATGATTCCGGTGGGAGAAGTATTGATTAGCATTTCCAGGAAAAAATGCTGCTGCTCCTGTCTGGTCCTTTCTGTCCTCAATTCGTCCATCATTTGATTGTACACAGTCACCAATTGATCCACTTCATATTTTCCGGTGCTTCGAAATTTCACGTTAAAATCTCTTTCCTTGATCGCGTCCAGCCCGCTCATCAGGGTATTGAGCGGTAAAATCAGTTCATTAAATAGATTCCATGCCAGTGCGGCCGATAGAAGAATGAAGGCCTCTGACAGAATGAAAAAGATTTTATTTCCCTTAAAAATGAAAAAACTTAACAGCAGGGCCACCAGGTGTAGAATGACAAGCATCCGGATAATTATGTTGTTTCCGGAAATGTTGAAAACCGTGAAGGATCTTTTTGTGGGGACTTACCCTGCGTGAAGTCAAAGTATGCTCCTTGAAAGCCACCGGTTCGCTGACCGGGTTTCATGCGACCTATTCAATCTGCAAACCAGGGGTCAATCTCTATTTGATCCAACAGGGATCAATTCTTTTTCAACAGCTCTTTCACTGCCGCTTCAATCTGTTGGTCATGGTTAGCAGATAATATATCCGGCTCATTGCGCACTTTGATATCGGGTTCCAGTTGGTTATTCTCGCAGAATTTCCCATCGGGCGATCTCCATCCTCCCATCGGCATTCCGAACACCAGGGTTTGGTCAATCTGCGACTCCCACCACACAAAAGTGCCGGTTCCCGGAACGGGCATACCAAGCGTCTTACCAACGCCCTTTAGTTTGTAAGCCACCGGGAATAAATGCGCATCTGAATAATTCGATTCTCCCACCAGCACGATGGAGGGCTTCACCCATTTGTCATATGGCTCGGAACCCACATACTGTCCGTGAGGAATGATGTCGAAATATTTTTTCCCATTCAGGAAATCCGACAATTGCTCGTGAATATTTCCCCCTCCATTAAAACGCGTATCTATGATAATTGCCTCTTTTCCCATATTCCTTCCCAGTGCTTCTTCAAATACGGTGCGCATGCTTTCATCATTCATAGCCCTCACATGTATGTACCCGATCTTCCCGCCCGATAGTTGATCCACTTCTTTTCTGCGGTTTTCGACCCAGCGTTTGTACAATAATTCATTTTCCGCTCCAATGGAAATGGGTTTGGTCGTCTCATCCCAACGCGTTTTGGTTGCAGGATCAAAGAGCGACAACAAGGTAAGCTTGTCCGTTTTCCGATTCAAATACATGAATTGATCTACAGAATCGGTTATTTCCTGTCCGTCAATTTTTTCGAGAAAGACACCCGGTTTTATTTTGGATCCGGATCTATCCAGTGGTCCGCCTGCAATTACTTCTGCGATTCTTAAGCCATTACCTGAGTAGGCATAATCATAAAAGATTCCCAGCGCTGCCGTCTGATCCATATTTGGCTTGAAAGAATTGTAGTAGCATCCGGTATGAGAGGCATTGAGCTCTCCCAGCATTTCGCTGAGCATCTCCGCGAAATCATAATTATTGTTGATGTAGGGAAGGAATTTTTTGTACGCCTCATGATAAAAATCCCAATCCACACCCTGCAGGTCGGCCACATAGAATTTCTCTTTCAGTTGTCGCCAGCTATGTTCGAATATATAGGCTTTCTCCTCCGAATCCTTTAAAACCATTTCGCTGTTGATGCCTACCGGTTCGGATTTCCCGCTCTCGGTATTGATCTTGAGTATCTTCCCTTCTGCCAATACAAAAATATTCTTACCATCATCACTCATTTCCATACCCGCGTACCGTGCGCCCAGTTTGCTGAACAATTTTGTTTCTTTGGAGCGGATTTCGGTTACCCACAGATCATAACCCTTTTCAAAACTGGTGAGGTAGAATAATTTTTCTCCGTCCTTCGAAAGCAACCAGTCCTGCGCGTCGCTGGTGTGAGTGGTGATCCTGAGCTTGCGGTCTGTGAGATGATCCCAATCTATCACAATATCTTTTTTTGCACTGTCTTTTGCCTCTTCCTTTTTTGGCGCTCCTTTTTTGGTTGGCTCCTTTGCCTTGTCGGCCGAATCTTTCTTCTGCTTTTCTTCCTGCTCTTTCAAGAGGTCGAACTCTTCCTTGGACAGCTTAAACCTTTCAAAAGCACCTTTTGTAAGGAACATGCCGAAAACGTCGCCGCTCGCGGGATAGCCCGCCTGCTGCCTGGTGCCATTCCTGTCGGAGCCCCAGATTATCATCTTGCCTCCCATCGCCCATTTGGGACCGAAATCATCATAGCCACTTAGGGTTAGATTGACCACCTGCGATTTTCCGTCTGCGGCCACCAGTCCCACTTCAGGAGCCATTACCCTTTCCTGAAGACCAAAACTTACCAGGAACCATTTACTGTCAGGCGACCATTGATAATATTGATCTCCGTCGGAATAGCTATAATTCTTATCGGCCGTCAAAATTGCGCGTGATTGCTTTGAAGCGAGATTGATCACTTTCAGGATTGTCCTGTTTTCGAGGTAGGCCACTTCTTTTCCATCAGGAGAAAAAGCCGGTTGAAATTCTTCAGCCGCCGTGGCCACAACAGGGGTTTCCTTTAAAACAGTTGCAACATAGAAATAAGGTTCTTCTTTCCTGGTAATGGTACTCGTATATACATTCCAGTTATTATCTTTTTCCGCGGCATATAAGAGAGAGCGCCCATCCGGACTGAAGCTCACACTGCGTTCCTGCCAGGGCGTATTGGTAATGCGTTTAGTGATACCTCCATCCACGCTGGTTACAAAGATTTCGCCGCGATATACAAAGGCGATCTCTTTCCCATTCGGAGAGAGTTTCATTTCGGTAGCATTCCCCGTTACCGGCACAATTTTGTCAAGGCTGTTACGGCCATCCTGGGCAATCCTGACCGCGATCTTTTGTGGCTCGGCGCCCGGCTTCATGGTATAGAGTTCTCCATTAAAACCAAAGCAGAGAGTATTGTCTCGGGCATGCGTTAGAAATCTCACAGGATGCCTGGTGAAATGGGTGAGTGCGGTAGCATGTGAGGTGTCGGCCAGGGAGCTCTTATATACATTGAAAGATCCGCCACGTTCACTCAGGTAGTAGAAATCCTGGTCATTGCTGTCGAAAACCGGGTTCCGGTCTTCTCCATTGAAACTTGTGAGTTTGCCATATTTCCTGCTTGTAAAATCATAGATCCAGATATCGCGGGTAACCGCAGATGTATGATGTTTACGCCAATCGCTTTCATACCCTTTGAAATCATGATAAATAAGCTTGTCGCCTTTTGAATTCAGGGTTGCATCAAACGCCGGCACCGGAAGCACCTGGCTTACCCTGCCTCCCTCAACAGGAACGCTGTAGAATTCGGTCATCAGTCCGATTGGAAATTGTGCATTCGTGACAAGGTCCTGGCGGTAGCCCGAAAAAAGAACCGATTTATCATCCGCGCTGAAACTGCTTGGTATCTCTCTCCCCGAATGAAAAGTGAGCCTTCTTGCTTCTCCACCAGATGCCGGCATAACGAATACGTCAAAATTGCCGGTGCGATCGGAGGCAAAAGCAATGGTCTTTCCATCGTGCGACCATACCGGTGCGAATTCGTAGGATTCACTGATGGTCAGGGGCCTGGCCTCGCCTCCGGATGAGGCCACCTTATAAATATCGCCTTTATAACTGAATAGGACTGCCTGCCCGTCGGGTGAAATGGCCGGATACCGCATCCACAATGGGTTGTCCTGGGAGATGGCCGGCAATACTAAGATGCCGGCAATGAAAGCAAATAAATATCCTTTCATAAAATGAACTTATTGTGTTGGATGAAATTGTTTAGGATGGTTTTGCAAAGAATAATAAGTTGAATATACAATAAAATCCTTTCCGTAATCCGGCAGGATCCATGATGTAACATTGACTGCAATCAGGCCCCGGATTAATCAGCATCATAGGTTCTATTTGTCGTCTTTGCTATCTTTAGGAAAATGAATTATATGATAAAGATTCTGGTTGCTCTGGATTGCCGGGTGATCAATTTAAGAACAATTGATTTTGCCTGTTTTATGGCGAGGCTCACTCATTCGAAGCTCATAGGGATTTTTTTGGAAGAACGTGAATTTGAAAAAACTCCCACGAGAAAAATTGTATTGGGACAACCCTACATTGAAACTATTGTGGCTTCTGATATTCCGGGAAATGAGGCCAGGCAGAAGACAATGCTTGAAAATATTCATGTCTTCAAGGATGCTTGCGAAAACAGGGGTATTCCTACAGGCTCACGCGTTGCCGATGGAATACCTGCAACAGAAATCGTTCGTGAAACACGTTTTGCGGATGTGCTGATCGTAGATGCCACTACTTCATTCTCCAACAAACCCGAAGCATCGCCGACTGATTTTGTCAAAGAAATCCTAACCAGATCAGAATGTCCTGTAATCATTGCCCCCGAAAGCGATGGAATTATTGGAGAAATCATATTCCCATGCGACTACAGCAGGTCGGCCGCCACTGCCATCAAACATTTTTCCTATCTATTCCCCGAATTTGGAAACAAAAAGCTGACGGTTTTGGAGGTTAAGAAAGAAGAAACCAAACCTGACGCAGATGTCGGACGCCTGAATGAATGGCTGGCTGTTCATTATCAGAATGCTGTTTATGTCTCTCTCAAAGGGGATCCAACAGATGAAATCTTTGCCTATCTGCTCAAACGTGATAATATAATGGCAGTCATGGGTTCTTATGGGCGGAGTTCCTTGTCACGGCTCTTCAGGCCCAGCCATGCCGAACTGGTTACCAAGACAATGACAAGACCACTTTTTATTTCCCACGATTAAAGAATCAACATGAAAAAAATCGTCGCCGCATTTGATGGATTGAAATTTTCCAATAGCACCATGGAATATGCCAGCCTTCTGGCTAAAAAAGAAAGCGATCATCTGGTGGGAGTGTTCCTTGAAGACTTCACCTATCATAGCTACAAGATTTATGAACTGGTGGACAAAGAAGGAATCTCACCCGAAAAATTGAAATCATATGAAGAGAAGGATGCGGAGACGAGGGCTAATGCGGTAAAGACTTTTCAAACAGCATGCCGGAATAAAAAAATCGATTTTTCAGTCCGGGAAGACGCGAATATTGCTATTCGCGAACTCCTGCGTGAAACGATTTATTGCGATTTGCTTGTGATAGACGCTCATGAGACACTGACCCACTACAATGAACCAGCGCCATCCAGGTTTATGAGGGATCTGCTCTCTGAAACCCAGTCGCCGGTATTGGTCGTACCATCCGAATTCAAACCTATTGAAAAATACATTCTGTTATATGATGGAGGGCCTACTTCGGTGTATGCCATCAAGATGTTTGACTATTTATTCTCCAGGCAAAAGGATATTCAAATAGAACTACTCCATGTAAGGGAGGATGAACAACCACTATTAGAGACGGACAAAAAATTGATAAAGGAATTCCTCAAGCTGCATTTTCCCGAATCGAAATTTACAGTGCTGAAAGGACCCGCTGAGTCAGGCATCATTTCTCACTTGAAAAAACAAAAAGAAAATGCGCTGGTTGTTTTGGGTGCATACCGGAGAGGCACGGTATCCAGATGGTTTCGGGAAAGTATGGCCGATACGTTGCTGCAAAACCTAAACCTACCCCTGTTCATAGCGCACAACAAATAGTCCTTACCTGCAAATGGCATTCAAATGAGTGAAGAAACAATGCGTATTGCCTGGCTCATGAGTAACCTTGTTGCAGTATTGCTATTGTTGGGATTTATTTTCCGATCGAATCTGGCAAGGTTTCTTTTCTGCGTCCTGTTCCTGTTTGCCTCCTGGCGCAATGCTTCCCTTGCCATCCTGCATCCGGATGAATACCTAAACTATGCCAACCTCACCCCGGTAAAGCAATATGCCCGGGTCATGAACCATATTCTCCGTTCCAATATCCGGCTATATGTGACATTTATCGCAGGCTGCCAATTCCTGATCGGGTTATTAATCGGCTATAAAGGCATCCTGATGAAAATCATTCATTCACGATGGAATCCTTTACGACAATCTTAATATCCTTAAAATACTGATCTTTATTAAAGCAATTCAAATCCAAAGTGGATTCCCTGACACATATAGCGCTCGGTGCCTGCATAGGCGAAGCATTTGCCGGAAAAAAACTTGGCAGGAAAGCCATGCTCTGGGGCGCATTGGCTCAGAGTGTCCCCGACATTGATTTTATAGCCGCATTTTGGATGAACCCCGTGAATAATTTGTTGGCACATCGAGGTTTCACACATTCAATCTTATTTGCCCTGATCATCACTCCCGTGCTGGCCATGACTGCGGAGCGCTGGCACCGGCCTCATAATATTTCATACAAAAAATGGAGCCTGTTTTTCGGTGCACAAATTCTAACCCATCTTTTGATTGATGTATGTAACAGCTATGGAGTAGGCTGGTTCATACCATTCAGTTCAGTCAGGATATCTTTCAATATTCTTTATGTAGTGGATCCCTTCTTTTCAATCTGGCCCGGCATGGCAGCGTTGGCGCTCATCATTTTGAGAAAAAGAAATCGTCATAGAAAAACCATTTGGCGCCTTGGGGTTCTTTTCTGCGCTGCCTATATGCTATATGCGCTGGTAAACAAGACACTGATCGATGGATCTGTCAGGAAAAGGTTCGAAGCACAACATATAGTGCATTCAAGATATTTTACCACGCCCACGCCCTTGAATACCTGGCTTTGGTTTATCGTCGCGGAAAACGATTCTGGATTCAATATCGGCTACCGTTCGGTGTTTGACAGGCAAGAGAAGATTTCATTTCAATATTTCCCGAGGAACAAAAACCTGCTTACGCCCATAATCGACCACGAAGACGTTCAGCACCTGATTAGATTTTCCAATGGCTATTACAGTGTTGAAAAATGGAATGACACCTTAGTATTTAATGACCTGCGGTTTGGTCAGATCGTAGGATGGAAAGATCCGCGGGAAAGATTCGTGTTCCATTATTTTCTGGAACACCCCAATGACAATACCCTGGTCGTGCAAAGAGGACGCTTCGCAAAATGGGATTGGGATATTGCGAAATCCTTTATCCGGAGGATAGAGGGAAATTGAAAGGTTCACTCAGTAGAATTCAAGGCCTGATCAACTGAGGGCATTTTCTATGCTGCCACCCAACCCCCGTCAACGGCCAGGGATTCTCCCGTAATAAATGAAGCGGCATCAGAACAGAGCCACACCACAGCCTCCGCCACTTCATCAGGCCTCCCCATTCTTCCGATGGGTTCCATGCTCTCATACTGCTTCTCCACCAACTTGTCTTTCCCTGTAATTCGGTCAATCATGGCCGTATGGATCACACCGGGACAAACTGCATTGACGCGGATGCCCAATTTTGCATTTTCCAATGCTGCCGTCCTGGTGAGACCAACAATCCCATGCTTACTCGCCACATAGGCTGGCAATCCCGGAAAACCCACCAGGCCCGCTACGGAGGCATTGTTCACAATGGCGCCTTTCCCCTGCTTCTGCATTTGCATCAACTCATATTTCATGCAAAGCCAGACTCCTTTGAGGTTGATCGATATGGTCTTGTCCCAATTCTCTTCCGTGCATTCCTGTGTTTTTCCGCCTACTCCTTCGATGCCTGCATTGTTGAAGGCATAATCTAATCTGCCGAATGTGGAAACTGCAGTTTCCACCGCTGCCCTAACATCCGCCGCCTTTGAAACATCGCAATTAACGTATATTGCCGAGCCCCCTGCTTTCTTGATCAGTTCTACGGTATTGTCAGTCTTATCTTCTATCCAATCAGCAACCACAACCCGGGCTCCTCTTTCCGCAAATGCCAGTGCCGCTGCTTTTCCTATTCCAAAACTGCCCCCGGTTACAAGGGCGACTTTATTATCGAATATTTTTTCCATGGCTGAACATTTTAGCTAATATAATCCCAATGATTTTTGAAAAAGATGAGCGGAGTCATTGCTCCTGATGATTCGTGGGCGAACCCGGGCAATTCAAATGCCTCCCGGATCATTCTTCATCTGCCTTTTCTTCTTCCAATCCCTGATATTGAATACCAGGCTCAGCAAGAGACAAATAAAAAAGATCAGTCCCGTCAAATGCTCAACCAGATCAGGGGGAAATTTTTGCCTGTCATTTCCAAGAGCAGGAAATGGATATACGACCTGGATGAATCATGAAATCCCAAATGTCTTCTCACCTCCCAATGCCAATCCGTACACAGGCAATACCCCCAGCCATACCATATCCCCAGCAGAAACCAGGAAAATGCCGTTACCAACAGCGTTAGCAGATTCCACCTCCTTATTTTATGAAAAATCCAGCCAAACACATTAAAGATTATGAGGCAGGTATGAAAACCAAAAAAGAAATAATTAAGTATCCAATAAATCATCAATTTGGGTTTTTTCTGATGAAAACAGGCAGTATATAAATTCAGCCCCACGCTCCGGGGAATAGAAGATTTGCATGCAGATTCCGCGGTCTTGAATGACTGTTAGACACCGGAATAATACTTCCAAAATAAGTATATTGTAAATTTCGTTGGTATTTTACATAATTGTGATGGTTGTTAGAAGATTAGGTTGTCCCGAATGAGCATCGTTTTTTGGAAAAAGAGGATTTTTTATGAAAGAGAAACTTATTTCGGATTCCAAAGTCAAATTACGGATTGAGTATCTTCATGGAATCTATTTCGGGATATAAAAATATTTTAGGAATGGAGTTATCAAAGTCTGTTCAGCAATTCCTGCTTGAGACAGGTAATATCGCCCGCTTTACGGGACGCTTTTTCCGCCAGTTATTCACGCCGAGGAATGAATACGCTGAGTTTTTCAGACAATGCTATGTTATCGGGTATAATTCGCTCGCGCTGGTAGGTCTTACTGGATTTATCATGGGACTGGTTCTCACGCTGCAACTTCGCCCATCACTGCTGAGATATGGGGTGGAATCGCAATTGCCGGCCATGGTTGGCATCGCCATTGTGAGAGAGATAGGACCAGTCATTACCGCGCTGATTTTTGCAGGTAAGATCGGAAGCAGCATCGGAGCAGAAATTGGATCCATGAAAGTGACTGAACAAATAGACGCCATGGAAGTTTCAGGAACTAATCCATTCAAATACCTGGTGGTGACCAGGGTCCTGGCTGCCACGTTTATGTTACCGGTACTGGTGCTTTTGTCAGATGCAATCTCACTCTACGGTTCCTGGCTAGGCATCAACATTAAGGGCGTCACCAGTTTTGATCTTTTCTTCTCACAGGTATTCGATAACCTGGCTTTTGGGGATGTATTGCCCGCATTCATAAAGACTTTCTTTTTCGGTTTCGCAGTGGGGATCATAGGTTGCTATAAGGGTTACTATTCAAACAAAGGAACAGAAGGGGTGGGGCGTTCGGCCAATTCTGCCGTCGTAGTATCTTCAGTATTGGTGTTCATCATTGACCTGGTGGTGGTTCAGATCACGGATCTGATGGGACTAAATTAAAACGCCATGGATACAGGAATAAAACAGGCTGGAATTAAGAAACCGGGAGTGGATACAGCAGTGATCCGAATCCGCGACCTCAATATTTCATTCGGCAGCAATCATGTGCTCAAGGATTTCAACCTTGTATTAGGTAAGGGAGAAAGCGTGGTGGTTTTGGGAAAATCAGGCTCGGGCAAATCCGTATTGATCAAATGTATTGTTGGCCTTCTCAAGCCCGACAGCGGGACTATTGAAGTTTTTGGCAGCGAAATCACGGAGATGGACGATGAGGAGCTGGATCATATCAGGGTAAAAATTGGGTTTCTTTTCCAGAGTAATGCCTTATATGATTCGATGACCGTCAGGGAGAACCTTGAATTTCCATTGCGAAGGCGTTGGATCAACGTGGAGCAAGATGAAATCAACAATATGGTGATGGAAGCATTGACCAATGTGGGCCTGGAAAATACGGTGGACATGATGCCGGCGGAATTATCCGGCGGTATGAGAAAAAGGATCGCACTGGCAAGAACCCTGATTCTTAAGCCGGAAATCATACTCTATGATGAACCCACTTCGGGACTGGATCCCGTAACGGCAAAGGAGATCAGTGATCTGATTGTCGAGATCCAAAAAAAATATAATACCTCTTCACTGATCATTTCTCACGAAATGAATACAGTGCGCAGGACCGCCAACAGGATCGTAATTTTGATTGATGGGAAATGCTATGCAGACGGAACTTATGAAGAGCTAAGTGGCAGTGCAGACAAAGAAGTTCAACCCTTTTTTTCTAAATGAAAAGAATGAAAAACAATTCGGTAAATAACCTGAAACTGGGAACTTTTGTGGCATCAGGGCTGCTTTTTCTGATCATACTGCTTTACATGATCGGGAAGAACAGAAACCTGTTCGGAGCCACCTTTGTGCTCAGGACAAGATTTGATAATACCTATGGCCTGATGCCCGGCAACAATGTCAGATTTTCAGGCATCCAGGTGGGTACCGTAAAAAGAGTAAATATTATTTCAGATACTCTGATCGAAGTGGAAATGATCATAGATGAAAAGATGTTGAAATATATTCACAAGAATGCTGTGACAGAAATTGGCACCGACGGTCTCGTGGGGAGCAAGATTGTGAATATTTCTCCATCCAGGGAACCCGCGCCTCTGGTTCAGGAAAATGATATTCTCATCAGGGGAAAACAGGTGGATACCCAGGAAATGCTAAGAACACTCTCAAAAACCAATAGTACAATAGCCTTTGTGGCGGATGAACTCAAGTCCACGGCCATTCATATCAACCAGAGCAGGGCCTTGTGGCGTGTGCTTGATGACAGTATTCTGCCGGATAACCTCCGGCGATCTGCGAGCAATATAAGACTGGCTACAGCGAAAGCTTATGACATGGTAAATGACCTGGATCAGATTGTAAGTTCTGTAAAAAAAGGAAAAGGATCCCTGGGCTCTTTATTGGTTGACAGTGCATTCTCCATGAAGCTCAATGAGGCGGTAGCCAAGATCAATAACCTCGGAGACAGCGCCAATGAACTGGCCGCAATGCTGAATATAACAGCCAGGGATATCAAAAAGGAAATCAATAGTGGGAAGGGGACCTTGAACTATTTATTGAAGGATTCTTCGTCTGTCATGAAATTACAATCTACGCTTACCAATATCGAAAAGGGGACCGAAGCCTTCAATCAAAATATGGAAGCACTGAAACATAATTTCCTCTTTCGGGGATATTTCCGCAAGCAGGAAAAGAAAATGGTCCGGGATTCGGCCAGGGCTAATCTTTCGCGAACTCCCTGACCAGCACTGATCCTCCACACTCGCTTTTATTGAGAGCGAATCCCTCCGGATTTGCCCCGTCAATTATAATCATTGATCTGCTTGAGTGAAATCATCCAGAATATCAGTGGTTCTGACTAATTTAGTATTTGTAAAGTTTAATTTCTCAAATTAAAATGAGTCTTTATGAACAACACAGGAAGAATAATGACGGCAATCGCGGCAGGTGCGGTCGCAGGATTCGTAGTAGGTATCCTGTTTGCCCCCGATAAAGGGTCAGAAACCAGAAAGAAAATTGATAAAAAAACCGGAGAGGTGTTGGACCAGGTCAAGGATAAGATTCAGGCCGGCAAAGAAAAAATAGAACAATTGGCAGAAAACCTCAAACAATCTTCGGACGAATTCAAGGAAAGATTCAAGACTCTTTCATAAGGATTTGGATGAAGAGAAAACTCCTGTCATAGAGTATGCTGCGGGTCGCGATTTAGCAGCCTTGAAATAATATATGCTATCAATGATCCAATTCAGAAATTAATCTTAAAATATGTTTGAAGAAACATTTACCAGGATTGAAAGCCTGGCCAGCCATCTGAAGGAATATATTGATGCCAAGATAGCCCTCGCAAAATTGAATCTGGCTGAAAAAAGTTCCAAAATTCTGAGTAACCTGATTGCGACAATGATCGTGGGTGTTATCTTTCTTTTTTTCATATTCTTTGCCAGTTTTGCACTCGGTTATTTTCTGGGCCAGAAATTAAACAATACTTATTGGGGTTTTCTGATCGTTGCGGGAATTTACCTGCTGCTGGGTTTGATCATTTGGTTTGGTCGTGAGAGAATTCTCAGGGTGCCCATCATGCAGTCCATAATAAGACAGTTATTTAAAAGTGATGCAGTTAGTGAAGAAGATTAATAATTTATCCAGGTTGCATGCAAGCCAAAAAGATGCTAGAAAGGGCATTCTTGGGCTGGAGCGGGATATTAGTCATGACTGGCTAAACCTGAAAGAAAAACTGAAACTAAAAAATATTGCTTCGGATCTTCTTGGAGGGGGCGCAAGGCGCCAGGTGGGAGAAGGGAAAAGAGGGATTGATAAGCATTTACTGCGAAAAGGACTCTTATTTGGTGCCGGACTCCTGATCAGAAGATTGATTCCGGGGTTTGGCAGGAAAAAATAAATTAAACCTGTAAACCAGCTCAATCCCGGGTTTGCACCTGGCTAAAGGCAGCATTTAGGGTCTGCCTTTTTTTATACAAGTCAATCTCAGCCTGCAATGTCTTAATTCTTTGCAGAAGATGGGTAATAATATAAATTCCCTCGAGATTAACATCAAGTTCGTGATGCAACCTCGAAATATGTTGCAGTTGCAGCAATTGGCTGGCCTTGATGAATTGGTCATCCCCGATTGTAACAGGTTCCACCAGGCGGTATTCTCCGAGGGAATTGATAAAAGAATAGCACAGGTTGTGGACTGAACAAAACTCGGTGGCTGGTATATAGTTTTCCTTAACCATGTCGGTAAGTTTATTTTCTGCACTGTAGTGATGGGGCGGAGGTGGGTGCGAAGATTAGGGTCACACAAGTATTTCTTCCACCGGGTAAATCAAAATTATCATTTAAATAATAGCATCAAAAAATATTTCTTCACCTTAAAAGAATTGAATTATGACTCCTGATTGAAACCACGACGGGCCTTGCTAAACCATACAGGTTCCCGTATCGATAAATTCTGTCTTTCAAAGCTTATACAGTCCAGTAAATGTTCATTTTTTGATCAATGCCGAATACAGTCCTTCTCTGTTGTAAAGGGACGGTGCCCATGCAATCTCTTCAATGGACTGATATCCCGCTTTTTCAAACAAGATTTTCAGACTCTTAAAGCTAATTGGGTAAGGAACCATGGCTCTTGAATATGCCGGCCCCTGATCCATATCATATTCAACGATCAGGAATTTGGGATCTCCGGCAAACCATGAATTCAATTTCTTTATCAACCCATTCTTATCGCTTACATAATGTAAGGAATTAGCCATCAGAATTCCATCGAGTGGAGCGAGGATGGGGCTGTCCCTGACGAAATCCGCAGTTATTGATTCAATTCCAATTCCATTCTCAACCTCAATTCTTTTCCCCTGGCCTGGATGCTTATCAATGGCATAAATCCTGGATCCGGGCGCTAAAAAATTTGACAGGGCCCTGGTGAACAAGCCGGAGCCGGAGCCAAGATCGGCCCAGATGGTCTGATGTTCTTTCAAAATATCAGGATAGTGCAGGAGCCTGATAGCCTCGTTCAGTTCCATATCTTTATCAAATGGGGATAGAATCCGGGGCTAGGGAAGTGCAAATGCAACAAGCGAATCACCTTGTTTGGTTCCCAATTTCCCATGTCCGCCTGCTGCAATCACTACATATTGTTTCCCGTGGAGGACATAAGTCATCGGGGTCGCCTGTCCACCTGCGGGCAGTTCATATTCCCAGAGCATATCCCCGGTGATGGAATTGAATGCCCTGAGACGGTTATCCAAAGTTGCAGCTACAAATACCAGGTTCCCGGCAGTGGAAATAGCACCTCCGAGGTTAATGGATCCCCATTTTTCCGAGCCCGGATATTTCACAGGATCCAGCATGAACCCAAGGGGAACCTCCCATTTTTTCAAACCCGTTTGAAGATCAATCGCAAGCAGGGTACCCCAGGGCGGAACCGTCTGCATCACCATCTTTCCGCTGTCAATGACAAAAAGATAGTCTCTTTTCATTACGTATGGAGTCCCGAGTTGCATGCCTGTCTCAGCTCTTAGGAGTTCCTTTTCCTCATTTTCCAATTGGGTGAGTTTTTCTCTCGGCAGCATTCGAATAATGGCGGCCAAGCGGTTAATATTGGTGATCAGCAATTCATTTACCGGATCATAGCACATACCGCCCCAATGTATGCCACCCACATTTCCAGGCGTCATCATGCTGCCCTGGTAACTGGGTGGTGTAAAAACGCCTATATTAATATAACGTACGATCCTTTGTTCAGCTGCCTGCATAGCCTTTGGGTTCGGACCCCAGGCGTCTTTTACAGAAACCGATTGCAATCCCAGCGGAGCTGGTAATGAGGGAATGGGTTGGGTTTTGGAAGCCTGTTCTCCCACAACATCTGAAGAAGGCACGGTTCTTTCTGACACGGGAAACAAGGGCTTCCCCGTCAGGCGATCCAGTATAAATATAAATCCCATCTTGGTGCCAACTGCAACAGCGGGAACCCTCCTGCCATTACGCGTAAAATCTATCAGCATGGGCTGGGCGGGGATATCATAATCCCAAAGGTCGTGGTGAACTACCTGGTAATGCCATTGCATTTTTCCGGTGGAGGCCCTGAGGGCAACGACTGAGTTCGCGTACAGATTCCGGCCAATTCGCTCGCCGCCATAATAATCCGGACTGGGTGATGAAGTGGGGATGAATACGAGGTCACGGTCAGGATCAACCGAAATTACCGCCCATGCGTTGGCGGCTCCTGTCTTATGGGCCTTGGGACCCTCCCAACTCTTCCAGGCCGCGTCCGTCGAATCCTGTGGAATGGGATCCCAACTCCAACTTAGCTTTCCCGTTATTGCATCATAAGCCCTGACGGTTCCTCTGGGATAATCATAACGCTGGTTATCGCCTAAAGAAGATCCTATTATAATTGTATTCCCAATCACCGCAGGCGGCGAAGTGACGCTAATATCACTACCCAGACCCGCTTTCAGATCTATGGTTCCATGGTCGCCGAAACTGGGAATCGGATTTCCTGTTCCCGCTTCCAGTGCGATTAGTCTTCCGTCAATGGTTCCTATGAAAATCCTTCGCGCCGACTTGCCATCTGCCGCCGAGCCCGGAGCAGGCCAGATTGACACGCCCCTGGATGTGATTTCCGAATAATCCTTATGCAGGTTTACCCTGGGATCGTAGACCCATTTTTCACTGCCGGTCGCCGCATCAATGGCAAAAACCCTGCAGGATGGTGTGCTGAAATACAGTACACCCCCTACCATAATGGGAGTAGCTTCAAAAGCGGCTTTGGATTTGGTATTGGTGCCGGCATAAGTAGCCAGTTCACCGCTATGAAAAGTCCAGGCCACCCCAAGCTTTTCCACATTTTGATCGTTGATTTGTCGGGATGACGAATATCGCATACCGCCGGCATCGTGCCCATAAGCCGGCCATTGCTTATCATTAATATCAATTCCCCCGGTCTCTCCCGGCTGTGAGGTTGCGGAGTTAACGATAAGGATGGTGGCAGTGAAATGAATCAGGAGTTTCAGGTGCATATCATCAACAGTTTAATACCTGCTAAAGGTCGAGAATTTAAAGATGAATTGCAGATTACAGTATCCAAAAAGGGACCATGAAAAAAGCAGGCAATAATCTCGGGGGAAAATAAGGCCCTGGCAAATGCCTATTATTCGGAGATTCTTAAGGTAAACTCGTGGACTGCATTGGATTCGAACCAATGACCCCTACCCTGTCAAGGTAATGCTCTGAACCAACTGAGCTAGCAGTCCATGAAAAGCCGGGCGGCAATTTACCCATTTCCTTATGAAAATCCGGATGGCAAATCCAAAATAATTCCACTCATCATCCTGCCATTGAAATGCAGATTGCCAGATCCTGGTGTAAATCCATGAATCAGACTCAGGACTAAGAACAGAATCCTGCGTATAAGTCCATAGAAATTTCATTAAGCAGGATTTTTTCTGGATTTCGGAAGCAAAAAACTGAATATTTCAAGAATTTCCCAAAATCGAAACCTATTTTTCAAAAGCCCGGGGTAAAATTGAGCAAATTTCCAGGTTGTCTAAAATGTTAATACATACAATATTCATTTCGAAATGACCGTGTGGAGCCCACCCCGAATTCATTTTCCGCTCATACTGTATGGAATTCGCGAAATGCGCTGGAATCAGGCCCGGAAATTGGCGCCCATATCATAAAATAGCAGGATTTCTTTGGCGGCATTTGACCCAATTCCAGGTTTTAATTTGTACTTTTGTGTATAAATGAGAAAATAGCTGCGATATATATAAATCCGCGATATCCGCGATCTAAAAAGAGAATACTATGAATGCGATGCTTACAACATTGGAGGAAACCGTTTTGCAGGACTATAAATATGGTTTTGTTACCGAAATTGACGCCGACAATGCTCCAAAAGGGTTGAACATAGATACAATAAAATTCATTTCATCGAGGAAGAAGGAACCCTTGTGGATGCTGGAATGGAGGTTAAAAGCATATCAGCATTGGCTGAAAATGGAAGAGCCCAAATGGCCGAATGTGAAATATCCGCCTATCGACTATCAGGATATTATTTATTATTCGGCTCCCAAACGGAAGGCAAATCTTAAGAGCCTGGATGAGATTGACCCTGAATTGAAAAAGACCTTTGAAAAACTTGGTATATCACTCGAGGAACAAAAAAGGCTTTCGGGTGTTGCCGTGGATGCTGTGATCGACAGTGTATCCATCGCCACATCATTCAAGGGCCAACTTGCTGAACTGGGAATTATTTTCTGCTCTATGAGCGAAGCGGTAAGGGAACATCCCGAGCTCGTGAAGAAATATCTCGGTTCGGTTGTGCCTGCTACAGATAATTATTTTGCCGCCCTGAATTCTGCCGTATTCAGCGATGGTTCATTTTGCTTCATACCCAAGGGAGTTCGTTGTCCCATGGAACTCTCCACTTATTTCCGCATCAACGCCGAGAATACCGGGCAATTTGAAAGGACCCTCATCATTGCAGAAGAAAGCAGCTATGTAAGTTACCTGGAAGGTTGTACGGCGCCAATGAGGGATGAAAATCAGTTGCACGCCGCCGTTGTGGAATTGGTGGCATTGGATAATGCTCAAATTAAATACTCTACTGTTCAGAACTGGTACCCGGGCAGCAAGGATGGCGTTGGCGGCATCTACAATTTTGTCACGAAAAGAGGAATTTGCGCTGGCAACCGGTCAAAAATATCATGGACGCAGGTAGAGACGGGTTCTGCCATCACCTGGAAATATCCCAGTGTGATTTTGAAGGGAGATAATTCAACAGGCGAATTCTATTCTGTAGCCGTAACCAATAATTATCAGCAGGCCGATACCGGAACGAAGATGTTGCACCTGGGCAAAAATACCCGCAGCCGTATCGTTTCGAAAGGCATATCTGCAGGGTTCAGCAATAATAGCTACCGCGGCCTGGTGCATATCGGCAAAAACGCAAAGAATGCCCGCAATCACTCCCAGTGCGACTCATTGCTGCTGGGTGATAAATGCGGCGCGCATACATTTCCATATATCGAAGTCAAGAATAATGAGTCCGTAGTGGAACACGAGGCCACCACTTCCAAAATTGGTGAAGATCAGATCTTCTATTGTAACCAAAGAGGACTGGATACGGAGACTGCAGTGGCCCTCATCATCAATGGTTTTGCAAAGGAAGTGATGAACCAGTTGCCCATGGAATTCGCGGTGGAAGCACAAAAATTGCTGGCCATCAGCCTTGAAGGCAGCGTAGGATAATAGAATGACTTAATCGTAAACAAAATAAGACATGTTGACCATTCGCAACTTGCATGCAGGAATTGAAGAAAGAGAAATCTTAAATGGAATCAATCTCAACATAAAAGCGGGGGAAGTACACGCTATCATGGGACCCAATGGATCTGGCAAGAGTACCCTGGCTTCGGTGCTGGCTGGCAGGGAAGGCTATACCGTTTCCCGTGGAAAGGTTGACTTTTTAGGAAAAAATTTATTGGAATTGTCTCCTGAAGACAGGGCCCGCGAAGGCCTTTTCCTCGCCTTTCAATACCCGGTGGAAATTCCGGGTGTAAGCACCACTAATTTCATCAAGACAGCACTGAATGAGATCCGCAAATACAATGGAGAAGAGCCCCTCGATGCCTTGGGTTTTCTTAAGCTCATGAAGGAAAGGATGAAATTATTGCAGATTGACCAATCACTGCTCAGCCGCTCCCTGAATGAGGGATTCTCCGGCGGAGAAAAAAAACGCAACGAAATTTTCCAGATGATCATGTTGCAGCCCAAACTGGCCATACTCGATGAAACCGACTCGGGCCTCGATATAGACGCGCTTCGCATAGTGGCACAAGGTGTCAACCAATTCCGCAGCAAGGAAAATGGCATACTGGTGGTAACCCACTATCAAAGATTATTGGATTATATAGTACCCGATTTTGTACACGTGCTTTATAATGGGCGCATTGTAAAATCAGGTACCAAGGAACTGGCTTTGGAACTGGAAGAAAAAGGATATGATTTTATCAAGAATACAACCAGTGAAACTGAACCAGCATAACCAGAAAGAATCTTATTAATTGGAAGAAATCTAAGAACTCAATGCGCGACATGATGGACCCGGTAAAATATTTCACCAATAAGCATCAGCAATTGCAGGATCTGAAGAAGGATTCAGCCTTATCCGTCATCCGAAATAAAGGATTGGAGGCATTTACTCGGCTTGGTATTCCCACCCTGAAGCACGAAGAATGGAAACATACCCGCATCAGCGGATTATTCAATAAAGATTTTGAATACACCATTGACCAGGCCGTTCCTTCCTTGTCTGAAAAGGAAATCAAGGCCCTTCGCCTGCCCGGTCATGAGGAGGCCAATGAAATCGTGTTTGTCAATGGCTGCTATTCATCCTCCCTTTCCAGGATCAGCACGGGTGATCATCAATTGCGGATCATGCCTCTCGAAGAGGCCGCACAGAATGAATACCGGGAATTTGTGAGTAAACACCTGGGGCATAGCGGCAATTATCTCAAAGATGGCATCAACGCCCTCAATACCGCATTCGCGCACGAGGGCGTATTCATCCACGTAAAAAAAGGCCATGCGATTGAATACCCGATCTACCTCTATCATATTACAGATTCCAGGAGCAACAATAGTTATTCCCAGGTGCGTAATCTGATTCATGTGAGTGAATCGGCACAGGTGCAAATGGTGCAGACTTTCGCAACCATTGGACCACTTGAAAGCTTTACCAATGAGGTGACTGAAATTGTGGCGGAACGCGATTCGATAACCTCATTCTATAAAATTCAGAATGAAAACAGTAATGCCAACCTGGTGAGCACTACCCATATCCACCAGATCGGCAAAAGCCAGACCCATACGGTAACCATTTCATTGGACGGGGGAATTGTACGTAATAACCTCAACATGGTGCTGGACGCGGAGAATTGTGAATCTCATTTGTCCGGATTATATTTAATAAAGGGACAGACTCATGTTGACAACCATACCACGGTTGACAATGTGAAACCCAATTGTTTCAGCAATGAATTGTACAAAGGCATCATGGATGAGCAGGCCACCGGAGTATTCAACGGAAAAATTTTTGTACGCCCTCAGGCTCAAAAAACAAATGCTTATCAGTCGAATAAAAACGTGTTGCTTTCTGACAAGGCTTCCGTGAATACCAAGCCGCAGTTAGAGATATTCGCGGATGACGTGAAATGCTCTCACGGATGCACGGTAGGTAGTCTCGATGAAGAAGCCTTATTCTACCTGAGGTCAAGAGGGATTGGTGAAAAAACGGCGCAGTCACTGCTACTCCATGGATTCGCGGCTGATATTCTGGAGAATATTAAAATAAAACCCATCCGCGACTATATTGATCACCTGATTACGAAACGTTTGGAATATGATGAATCATGATAAAGACTGAATCCATCCAAAGAAATATTGATATAGATGCCATCAGGCAGGATTTCCCCATACTTAAGAGGAAGGTCAAAGGATTTCCGCTTGTTTATCTTGACAATGCGGCCACTACACAAAAGCCGATATCTGTAATCCAGGCTCTTACCGAATATTATTCCGGGTTCAACGCCAATATTCACAGAGGCATACATACTCTTGCCGAAGAAGCCACTGCCGCTTTTGAGGCAACCCGAGACGCGGTGCAACATTTCGTGAACGCCGAATCCAGGGAAGAGATCATTTTTACCCGGGGCACCACCGAAGGTATCAACCTGGTCTCCTATACCTGGGGCAGGCAAAATATCAGCGCCGGAGACGAAATTATTATCTCCGCCATGGAACATCATTCCAATATTGTTCCCTGGCAACATTTGTGCGAAGAAAAAGGCGCCACATTGAAAGTAATTCCCATCAACGATAAGGGCGAATTGCTCATGGAGGAATATGAAAAATTATTGAGTGGCAAAACCCGGCTTGTTTCTTTGGTGCACGTATCCAATTCACTGGGAACCGTGAACCCTGTGAAAAAGGTCATTGACAAAGCACATCAGGCAGGAGCTATCGTGATGTTGGATGGGGCACAGGCCGCCGCGCATTTGGACATCGACGTTCAGGAATTGGATTGTGATTTCTTTGCATTTTCCGGACATAAAATATATGGCCCAACGGGCGTTGGAGTCTTGTATGGCAAAAAGCAACTGCTCGAATCCATGCCCATATTTCAGGGAGGCGGCGAAATGATCAAGGATGTGAGTTTTGAAAAGACGATCTATAATGATCTGCCATATAAGTTTGAGGCTGGCACACCCAATATTGCCGACACGATTGCGCTGAAAGCGGCATTGGAATTCATTGAGAATATCGGGAAGGAAAATATTAGAAAACACGAGGATAAACTGGTTTCGTACGCCACTGCGGAGTTGGGAAAAATACCAGGCCTCAGAATCATTGGCACTGCTACAGATAAAATCAGTGTCGTTTCATTCGTGGTTGACGGAATTCATCCTCAGGACATTGGTATTTTACTCGACAACCGTGGTATTGCCGTAAGAACAGGGCACCATTGCACCCAGCCATTGATGGATTGGTTCTGCATTCCGGGCACCAGTCGTGCTTCATTTGCCGTGTACAATACAATGGATGAAATTGACGAATTGGTTTTGGGTATGCACAAAGTGATAAAAATGCTTGCTTGATCAATGAGCAACCAAGAATCCATACAGGATATTGAAAAGGAAATAGTGGAAGAATTTTCGCTCTTTGATTCCTGGGACGATAAATATGAATACATTATCGATCTGGGAAAAAAATTGCCCGTGCTGGATGACCAGCATAAGAAGGATATGAACAAAGTGAAAGGTTGCCAGTCTACAGTATGGCTCGTGGCCGAGTACCACGAAGGAAGAGTATATTTTAAGGCAGACAGTAACGCCGTGATCGTGAAAGGACTGATCAGTATGCTGGTCCGCGTATTGTCGGGTCATACGCCGGATGAGATTCTGGAAGCCAGGCTGGATTTCATTCAGCAAATCGGAATGACGAGTCACCTTGCGCAAACCCGTTCAAATGGCCTGCTGTCAATGGTAAAGCAAATGAAGAATTTCGCACTGGCTTTTAAATTGCAACAATCATTGGTAAAGTAATAAGAATATGGACGAAGAAGCATTAAGAGAAAAGGTGATTGCCAGTATGCAAACCATATATGATCCGGAAATACCGGTCAATATCTATGAACTGGGCTTAGTCTATGAGGTCAATATCCTGCCGGTGAACAATGTGGAAATTGTGATGACGCTGACGGCACCCAGTTGTCCTGCGGCGCAATCACTTCCCGTTGAAGTAGATCAGAAACTGAGATTGATTGAAGGCGTTGGAGAGGTACACGTTGCCGTTACCTGGAATCCGCCCTGGGACAGATCCATGATGAGTGAAGCGGCGCAATTGGAATTAGGGATGATGTAACAATTGAAAATTATTTGAATCAAAATTTCGATCAACTATCTAAATCAAAAAAAATATTATGGCCAGAATAAGTATCGACAGTCTGATTGGGAACGATGGTCCCAATTATTCTGAAATCATAGTAACACCTTACAGAGAAGAGCTGACAAGTGTGGGCTTTGAACAAATGCTCACGCCGGATGACGTGGACAGGGTATTAGACAGAAACGACGATAAGACCGTACTGGTTGTGCTGAATTCTGTTTGCGGATGTTCAGCCCGCGTTGCAAGACCCGGCACCCTCTTGTCATTATTAAACCAGCAGATACCCGATATCAGGGCGACCCTTTTTGCGGGAATGGAAAAGGAAGCGGTGACGCATTTCAGGGAAAAATATTTGAAGGGACTTACTCCTTCCTCACCCAATATCGCTGTTTTTAAGAATGGCCAGCTGCTCCATATTTTACACCGCTACCAGATTGAAGCCAAATCGGCAGGAGAAATTGCAGCAGAGCTGGTTGCCGTATATAATAGAGACAGTAGCAAAAAAAATTCAGAAGAAGAGATTAATAAACTCCGCCAGCTTTTTATTGAAAAATACAAAGCCGACCCATTGAAGTCAGCAACTCAATAAGAAAATTTATGAAAATAACGGCCCAGGAAGAATATGGATTGCGCATCATGCTACGCATCGCCCGCTGCGAAGACCCTCAGGGCATGAGTATTCCCCAACTGAGTGAAGCAGAAGGCCTGTCAACACCTTATGTCGCCAAACTCACCAGGCTGCTGCGGATTGCAGGATTTATCAACAGTACGCCCGGCCATAAGGGAGGTTATCTGCTGGCCAGGCCCGCAGACAGAATCAATGTGAACGAAATGCTCAAGGCGATGGGAGGAGCGCTTTTTGACAGAAAATTTTGCGGTACCCATTCTGGCGCTCTCAACCTATGCACCAATTCCGTTGACTGTTCCGTTCGCTCATTGTGGCAGATAATTCAATACAATATTGATCAGCTACTCGATAAAATAACCCTGCAGGATCTCATAGGATCAGAAAAAGGAGCTGAGAAATTACTTTCTCATGTGACCCTGCAGAATGAAAAAGAAGTGTTTGGTTAAATCCCTCCTCAAACTTTTGGGATCTTCGTCCTCTTCAGTACTAATCACTCAATATTAGATTTCAGGATCTATTAAGGGAAA